>DASZXP010000001.1:0-2684 GCA_035545935.1 Puia sp.
GAATCCTGTGTG
The DNA here is from genome assembly GCA_035545935.1 of Puia sp. Classification (GTDB taxonomy): domain Bacteria; phylum Bacteroidota; class Bacteroidia; order Chitinophagales; family Chitinophagaceae; genus Puia. The sequence continues at coordinate 13 of DASZXP010000001.1, forward strand.
GCGTCTCCTGTCGCCACAGGCACCGCCGGCACCAGCAGCTTGTGTATATCCAGACCCATCATCAGCTTGTTGTCTTCATTGAACACCATCGTATACGTCGTTCCCAGGCCAAGGTCGGCCGGGATATAATCCTTATCCGTCGCGGAATTGGTATAACCTATCTTACCACCCAGGTTGGTCATGGCCACGCCAAAATTCCAACCACCGGCCTCTTCCGTAGCACCATGGTAGAAGAAAGAGATATCCGCCGCAAACGTCTTACCAGGCTGATAGGTCGTACCCCCGACACTGGCATAGCCGCCCGACAGATTCGAGTAGATATACCTGCCCGCCAATGCCACCGACAGCTTATCGCTCAGCTTCCTGGAATAACCCAGGTCCACCCCCCACTCACGGGGAGTGCCGTTGCCGATGTTCTGCCCATTGTTATCTGTAAACTGTATATTACCCAGGCTGAAATACCGGACAGAACCCGACACGGCCGAGAACTCGTCCAGCTTTTTAAAGCCACTCGCGGATAAAAGATATACGTCGTTCAACCCCAGGTCCTTCAACCAGGGAGTATAGGTCAGGCCGATACCGGCTTCATGCTTATTGAAAGGAGTCTTCGCAAGATTATAGAAATTCGAGCTGACGTCGGGAGAGGTCGCCACCCCCAGATCCCCCATTCCACCACCTCTGGCATCGGGTGATATCCGGAGGAAAGGTACCGCCGTCGTCGTCGGATGCAGTTGTACCTGAGCCTGAGAATGTTGAATTCCACCAAAAAATAATAGGACAGTAGCAGCTACCCCCACGTAAGTTCGTTTCATGAGTTTGTTTAATTTTCTTTTGTAATCACGCAATTTGGGTTCTCTTCCCAGATAAGTAAAGGTTGAAATATAGGCTGCTGTATTTTGGTTATTTTATGGTTTTCAATAGGTTACAAGATATATAATTTTTGGAACACATCGACTGTCGACCCATCTGTCGCTCGCACCCTCAGCCGGTAAATATAGACCCCTCTTCCAATTTTGGACCCATAATCGTCCCGGCCATCCCAATCGATGTCACTCGAACGGTTTCCGGGGGTATTTATTGTCCTTCTAATAGATTTCACCAGCCGCCCCGAAACAGTCAATATTTGTACCAAAACCGACAGGTCCTCCCCCGGCCGATTGTGCTCGAACCAGAAGGTCGTATGCGTACTGAATGGATTCGGATAATTCAATACATGCGTCAGCGCCAGCTTCCGCGAACCTACCACCCGGAAGGTCAGTGAAGCCTGCCCCGAATTGTTCGCCACATTCCAGGCCTTGATGAGCAGGACATGCTCTCCTTCGGTCATTTGCGGCAACGGATAACGCACCGTCCCTTTCTTGAACGTGTTCAGGTCCGCCTCATAAAAACTATTCAACACCAGCGGATCCTGGGTATTGTTATCCAGCACCGCCGTAATATCATGCCCGATGCCCGTGCCCGTGATATTGATCCCCAGCGAATCCGACAAATGCAACAGCAGAATAGGATTGGCATTCGTGATCCCGCCATCCACAAACTTCTCGTCGTTGAGAAAGGCCGCTATCGCCGGTCCGCCCGTATAGCTTGTCCCTCCGCCCGAGCCGCCGATGATCACATCCGTATAGACGCCATTGCCATCCGTCCCCACGCCGCTGGTCGCGCCATTATTCCCCGCATAGTAGCTGATCCGGCCTTTACCATACTGGTAATTGATATCCTTTGGTACGACAAATGCGACAGAAAAGTTGCCCTGGCTCACCGGTACTTTTCCTTTATACAGGACATTATTTTGTACCGGAAACTCCGTTCGATAGCTCCCCGGGCTATTGCCCAGCGTCGTTGCCATACGCGGCTTGTCATACACCGTCGCATACAGGACACCGTTGAACCCACTCATCATAGCGCCATTTCCATCGGTGATCACACCCGTGACCGTCACCTGATTCAACGCCTTCAATGTGTCCGTGGACGCGCCTCCTCCACTCACCGCCCTGCCATTGATAGCCGTAGTCCTCACCTTATATACGGGCATAGCCAGGGTCAACGCTGGGTCGCCCAGCAAAGTAAATTTTCGGTTGTTCACCGCATCCGTCTGGTTGACATAGGTAAAATTCTTTGTCAGCCGGCACGCATCCCCCAGACTATAATAGGAACCATCCGCCCGCGGCGTCAGCGCTATCTGATAATAATTGTTATTGATCGCCTTATTGCTAAAGGCGAATACCAGCCGTGTCGTCGTCATGAGCCCGATCGCCCCCGAACCCGGTCTCACCAGCAGACTCGCGCCGATGGATTGGACCAACGGATTATCATGCGGAGCAAAGTCGCAGGTAGCCGTAATAAAGAGCGGCAGCTTGTCCGGATTGTTATAAGCCGCTATCGTGGACGCATCCAGGATGTCCGAATTCGACAGCCGCGCATTGCTGCCATGCCCCGCATAATTCCATATCAATGTACCACTGTAAAGCCCCCCGCTGATGGCCTGGTTCACATCCGGATAACGCCCTCCCGCCGGCGTGGACTGTTGTTTGTAGGCGTCCAGATAGATCTTGTCCAGTCCAAAGACGGGAGCAGCCGTGGCGATCGTTCCCGCAAAAGCCTCCGCATCCTGCAAATGAAGGTCCTGGTCCCCGTCGTCCGCCACCAGCGTCAGCTCGTTGCGCCAGGGTCCC
>DASZXP010000002.1:0-5539 GCA_035545935.1 Puia sp.
ACGGCAATTGTTGCATTGTGATTCCAAAACCAGGCAAAAAACACGTGGACAGCGTCCCCCTGATGCATCCCCCCATCCGAAGTGAAAGAGTGGACGGACCCGCCAATATCCGGCAGACCGCCCATGGCCGGGTACTATACACACTCTATGACGACACTCCCATCTATACCTCCGACAGCTCCGGCAAATGGTGCGCCGTTGCAGTGCTGGTCGGGATCACAAAGAAAGAGGACGATTCTTTCGAACTCCGGGAAGGCACAAGATTGTTTTGGAAGGGCCGCGAGATCGGAAAGACCCTGACCCGGGTGCCCATCGATCCCATCGACATCGCCGGAGAAGGAAGCAACACCTACGCTATTTTGCGAGGCTATACTTCCTTACAAAATATCAAGCCGCAGACCATGCCCGAATACGTCCTGCACCGCCTGGTCCAGCCCGGTATCCCGACGACAGCCTATCTCCACGACTTCCTGCAAGGGTTTCAGTTCATCCAAACCACCACCTTCACCACAACCACCAGCGGCGGCTACAAGACCTACCAGCTGGATGAGGCCTGCGAGCCCAACCATAAAGGCGCTCTGCGGCTCCTGCTGGCATTCGATCATGATAAACTATTCGCGATAGTCCATCACCGGGCGTTGGGACCAATGCCAAATAAACCATCCGTGTTGAACAGGGGATACCAGCTTACGATCATCGGCGATCAGCCCGCCACCCAGGTCAGCGACTTCACGGACAAGATCAACCATTTTATCAACATGGCCGACTAGGCAGGGCATTAGTGCTTTGAGCGCCCATGCTTCTGCTCCTGGTCCTCATTTATCCTTTCCATAGCCTCTTTTGTCAGGATAAAGAGCTTATCCGTCTCGCAATTCCATATACAATAATAATGGGCCGAGACAACATAATGCCGTTTCCATTTGGCGTACTTCTCATATAACATGAGCGTGCAGATATCGGTGGCGGTGATAAAATCACCCGTCTCCGGGGAATGCGAATGCATGGAGGCCTCTACTTCCTGCCCTTTGCCGGCCGCCTCGCCATAATTGATGGTTAGTATATTCCGGTGAAGCTGTTTTTTACTTTTGATAGCATTATCTCCATCGAATGTCAGCAGGTAATCGTTCCCAAAGACGACAACACCCGTCTCCTCCGGCCCTGTCAGGACATAGACTTTTTTTTCGTCTCCCGAGATGAGGGGGATCAGGTTGAGGTTCATATGCTGATAGGATTTGAAAAGCGTATCCCCATTGATAGCTTTCGACGCGGCCATACGCAGCATACACAGGTCGCGCTCCACACCCGTCAATTCCCTTTCTTCGAGGCTGGCTTTAGCGGTCTGTACATTGTACGTGTCGTCAAAGACGATGGTCCCCAGGATCCTGGGCGTATCTTCCTTCGAAAAGAAAATGCATTTATTACCCTCCTTGTCGGAGTAGGAGAAATAACCTCCGATCTTTTTTTCGCCCTTGTATTGTTCACGAAATATGTCCGTCCCATACCAGGAAGCCATTTCGGATTTATACAGATGAAGACCTTCTTCCACGAGGGAGTCATTGATCCTGTCGGTGTCCACCTGGCTAAAGGAGGAGGAAACGGCCATCAGGCTTATAATAAGTCCCGCAAGCTTTTTCATTGTCAGTCAGGATTAGGTTAGGTACTTTTATGTATAAATATAGTCATCTGCCGGAAAATTCTATAGTCATGCGCAAAAAAACCGCCATCATTCCCAAGCCGTTGTCCGATGAATACCCCGTCTACGCGGACATGTATATGACAGGGCTGCCCGGGGACGGCACGATACTGCAACACTTAAAAGAGCAGATAAAAAGGACGGAGCAATTCGTCGACGACATACCCACTGAAAAATGGGATTATATCTACGCCCCCGGCAAGTGGACCATCAAAGAAGTGCTGGTACATATCATCGATGACGAGCGTATCTATGCCTACCGCGCGCTGAGGATCGGTCGCGGCGACACCACACCCCTCCCCGGCTTCGAACAGAACGACTATGTCCCTTATTCAAAAGCCAACGAACGCACCGTCAGATCCATCATGAAGGAATACGATTCCGTGCGGCGTGCGACCCTGACCCTGTTCCGGTCTTTCACGGAAGAAGACCTGCTGCGAAAAGGAACTGCTAATAACAATGTATACAGCGTGCGGGGACTGCTCTACCACCTGGCAGGACATGAGCTGCATCATTTGCGTATATTACAGGAGAAATATCTCGTCTGACCAGGACCGCTGCAACGTCCTGCAGCGCCCACCACCCATTATTTCGCCGGCACACAGCTTATCAATCCCTTCCCCGGCCTCCGAAGATCCAATCGCGCCAGCTGGTAGGTACTGAAACTACTATCCCCCTCCGTAATCTTAATATTGGTATCCATCGGTACACCGCGCAGCACCTGCACCTTTCCCGTGACTGGCCATGTGACAGCCACCTCCCCGACAGCAGCCGCCTGCCCGATACCTATATGCTGACCCAACGGATTGGACCCAAAGCTCCCACCGGAATTCACATCCCTGAAAACACTCCGCTCTACCCCATTTTCCCGGAATGTCACCCTGATCCTCGCGCCGATAGCCGCCCGGTTGGATACAGTCCCCGTCAACACCAGGTTTACCCAGTGATTGTTCGCCTCTCCCGGATTCAGATAAAACGAATTCTCAAACGCATCCGCCGTATATGCACCCCCCATCTTTACATAGATATCCTCATTACCATCATTGTCCAGATCGGCAAATGAAACAGCATGCCCCTTCTGCAGATTCCCCACCCGCGCCGAAGTAGTGACGTCCAAAAAACGGACACCACCCATATTCTTGAACATCTTGTTGGGAACAGCCGATCGCAGCTGGGGATTACCCGTACCGAGAAAAAAGTCCAGATAGCCGTCGTTATCGATATCCCCGAAATTCGATCCCATCGCAAACGCTACCTTGTTCAACCCCACTTTTGAGCTCACCTCTTCAAAAGTCCCATCATGCTTGTTCCTGAACAAGAACACCTTGCCCGCGTTGCCTTCCGGCAGTTGTATCGCCTCCGCCGCCGCATAGTAAGACAGCGACTGGGTAAATTCGTATCCACATATAAGGATGTCCAGCCACCCATCATTATCGTAATCCCAGAACCAGGTAGGGAATGTCCGCGTCAGGTTATTCGTAAACCCCGCCTGCTTGCTCACATCTTCAAAACGCACCGTGCCGCCCTTGTCCGTGACATTCTTCAACAAGATCTTATTCCCATTCATCGTGGAGAGAAAAATATCCGTCCTGCCGTCATTGTCATAGTCGCCCGAAGTCACGCCCTTTACATACTTGACGATGGCGCAATCCGCCCGCACCGCCATCTCCGTAAACGTCCCATTCTTATTATTGATAAACAATTGACACGGATGAGCTTCCTCACCGGGATTTGTTTCATTGCCTATGAACACATCCAGCCAGCCGTCGTTGTTGAAGTCCGCCCAGGTGGCCGTTTGGGAAGGATGAAAGGACAACAGACCGCTGGCCTTTGTCACATCCGTGAAGGTACCATTGCCGTTGTTCCGCAACAGGGAATTGGGGTTCTTCCCGAACTTCCCCTTCCACCCACCCCGCAATACGAATATATCCTTGAACCCATCGTTGTTATAATCCATTTGTTCTATATGAAGCCCGCCCGTCAGGTAACCAAGCCCCGATGAATCCGACACATCCGTAAAGGTCCCATCCGCATTGTTTCGATAATACCGCATAGGTTCCGACAAAGACCAGCTGCTCATGACAATATCCGGATAGCCATCGCCGGTGAAGTCGTCGATGATGGTGCCGCCAGCAATACATTTATAATTCAACCCCACGTTCGCCGCAACATCCTTAAAAGGTTTTACCAGATGCTGAGAATCATCATCCAGCACTTTCAAAAGATACTGCGGCGGCACTTGCGACGGATATCCTCCCGTGGTCATATACGCAACATTCAGCAGCCATCTCGACTCCAGGTCGTTCGGATCGTCTCTCAATAATACTGTATATAATTCTATCGCCTTTTCAGAACCCGTCTTGTCCCGGTGTACACCACCACCCGCAATAGGGAAGATGCAGGACTCCGCCGTGTGGTTGTGAATACAATTCATCCGATCGCCCAGTCGCAAATAAGCATTGGCCATGCTCTTCATGATCATCGCTCTTTGATCCAGACGTCCGGGTGATATCTTATCAAGCAGGTCCTGATAAATACCTATCGCCTTTTGCTCTTCCCCCAATTGCAATAAGGCGCCCGCTTTCCTGTTCAGCGCATTTGTCCTGACCTCCTCATCCGACGTCTTATCCAAAACGGAATCACAGGATCGCACGATGGCTGCCGGCGCAAATATATTTGCCGGGTTGTCGTCATATTCCCTGGCGTCCTTTAAAAGATCGATCATCTCCTGGTTAGGCAGCGGCTTGTCCTTGCCTTTACAAGCGACAAAAAACAAGAACAGCAAAAAAAACGGCATGCGGTACAGCATACAACTATTTTAAGCAATCAATTATTGATCTGGAAAGCTCGTACACTATCGTTGTTGACGGCAGCCAGGACGAGTCTCTTTCCCTTTGCCACCCGGATAAGGGCCATATCTTTTACATCCCCCTTCAACACAAACCCGCTCTTATCCGGCGGCACGGCTACAAACTCCTTCTTATTGCTTCCACGAAGGAAACAGCCATACGAAGCGTCGTACCTCCCCGTAACGACATCCGTCTGATAATCGTTCCCAGCCAGCAGGAGGTCCTTATACCCATCGTTGTCGATGTCCTCGCAAACGATCGCATTCACCGGCGCGAATTGCGCCTCCATAGGCAGAACGTGTTTTACAAACCGCCCATTCCCCATATTCTCGAACCAGCAGCTCCGGGACTCATCACAATAGAAATGCAAAACATCTTTCTTTTCCTTCCCCGGGAAGATATCCTCGAAACCCGCCTTCGCATAATCTTCATAAAGAAGGAACTTCTTTTTTATGGTGGGCGCCTGCGCGGCAAGCTGGTTCCTGCTGGGCGCGGGATACGACCGGCGAACGCCATCCGCATCTTTTATATAATAGAATAGTACAGGATCTATCCGCCCATTACCATCGATGTCCGCCGCATACAGATCCATCGGCGCCTCCGCGCTCACACGGTAGTCGCAATTCAGACCCAGATTCCCCGCCACCAGGTCGATATCGCCATCATTGTCAATGTCGGTGGCGATAAGGCTTCTCCACATGCCATGCATGCTGGTCAGTCCCATCGAATCCGTCCGTTCTTGCAAAACGCCATGCTCGTTCCTGAACCATCGCACCGGCATCCATTCGCCCGTCACCACCAGGTCCGGCTGTTTGTCATTGTCGATGTCCGCCCACACCGCAGAGGTGATCATACCACCCTTTTGCAGAGCCGGACATACCCTGGCCGTCACATCGGTAAAAACACCTTTATCATTCCGCAGGATATAACTGCGCGGCGATAAAGGATATTCTCCGGACACCCGTCCGCCGATAAATAAGTCCAGATCGCCATCCCC
>DASZXP010000003.1:0-19047 GCA_035545935.1 Puia sp.
GCAGCCCTCCAGACACGCATCGGCCGGAAAAATGTAACCAAAAAACAGCTCACCGAAGCTCCTGTAGGATTCATCGCGTACGATCTGCTGGAATACGAGGGCGAAGACTGGCGGGAACGTCCACTACAACAAAGAAGGGAACAGTTGGAAAAAATTGTCGATAACATACAACACCCCTTACTTCATCTCTCTCCCATCATTCCATTCGACACCTGGGAAGAGCTCACCGCCGCCCGCGAGACCTCCCGCGACAAAGGTAGCGAAGGCGTCATGTTGAAGAAAAAAGATTCCACCTACCAGGTAGGACGCAAACGTGGCGACTGGTGGAAATGGAAGATCGACCCGCTGGTCATCGACGCGGTAATGGTATATGCCCAGAAGGGGCATGGACGGCGAAGCAATCTCTATACGGATTACACGTTTGCCGTACGGGACGGCGACAAGCTCGTGACCTTTACAAAAGCCTACTCGGGATTGACGGACAAAGAGCTGGGAGAAGTGGATGCATTTGTAAAAAGGAATTCGCTGGAAAAGTTCGGACCTGTGAGAACCGTTCGCCCGGAATTGGTATTTGAAATAGCCTTTGAGGGCATTGCGGCCAGCAGCAGACACAAGTCCGGCGTTGCCCTGCGTTTTCCACGTATCGCCCGTTGGAGAAAGGACAAAAATCCGGATGAGATCAATACCCTGGAGGACCTGAAAAAGATCCTGGAGCTGCACGGGAAGTGAGCCCCCTGTCGAACAAATTGAGTAAATTTACAGTATGACCAAATGGCTTATCCTGATCGCTCTCGGCGGAACTTGCTTCGCCTTCACGACTATTGTTCGAAAACCCTCATCTAATGTCTGTCCTTCGGACAACGAACCTTCGGTTCGTTCGAAGGAAGAGCCTGTCTCCATTCCCGCAAGCCCTCAACGCATAGGACAAATAGATAAAGGATACAAATACCTCACGACAGGTGACTATATAAAAAGCGGTATTCCGTATAATTATTTTCTCCTTGGATTTGGAAAGAGTGTAAATAATCTCCTGAAAAGAGATACGCCCAACAACCTCATCAGCCATGAATACACAGCGGTAAAAGCTCCCAATGGTGAGGTCGTGGTGGCGCCCAACTGCCTTCAATGCCACGCACAGGTATTCGAGGACAAACTGTATATCGGACTGGGCAATACGATGATAGACTTTACGGACCATCAAAAGCTCAACGCCCGCAATGCCTCTATGGCCGAGGCATTGTTAAAACACGGCGATCCTAAAAAATATACTGCGGCAGCCCCTTTCCTCAACTCCATGAAGGTGCTGGGCAACCAGCTATATACAGAAGTCAGGGGCGTCAATTCCGCCGATAGACTGGCCAACATTCTGGTAGCGCATCGCGACCCTGCTACCCTCCGGTGGAACGACTCTGCTGTCATCGATGCGGCCGGTGATGTCATTCCTACCGACACGCCCCCCTGGTGGCTCCTGAAGAAAAAACACGCCATGTTCTACAATGGTTTTGGCCGTGGAGATTTTGGCAGGTTCCTCATGGCTTCGAACCTGCTGACGGTGAGCGATAGCTCCGAGGCCAGGGAAGTGGACAGTCATATCAACGATGTGCTGGCATATATCTATTCGCTGGAGCCGCCCAAATACACCCATCCCATCGACCAGTCGCTGGCCAGACAGGGTGGCGTCGTCTTTGTCGAACGCTGTTCCAAATGTCATGGTCATTACGGTCAGGGCGGCGACTATCCCAACCTGCTGATCCCCGAGTCCATCGTGGCGACAGATTCCTTTCTCTATAAGAGCAATTACCAAAGCCCTCAGTTCATCGATTGGTTCAACAAAAGCTGGTTTGCCATGGGCGATCATCCGGCCAGGCTGGAACCCTTCAACGGATATATCGCTCCGCCCCTGGATGGGATCTGGATCACGGCGCCCTACCTCCACAACGGATCCGTGCCGACCCTCGAAGCCCTGCTGAACAGCAAGCTACGTCCCACCTACTGGTCACGGGATTTCAATACGCCCCAATACGACTATGAACAAGTGGGTTGGAAATATACCCGGGAAGCCGGTCCCAGAGGCACGGCCGTCTATAATACGACCCTGCCCGGCTATGGCAACTATGGCCATACCTTTGGCGACAGACTCACCGATAAAGAAAGAAAAGCCGTGATCGAATACCTGAAAACGCTGTAAACCTATTCCCCCGTCTTCTTAACAAAAAGCTGATCTCCTTGAGGCTTGTAAAACCCGAAGAAATCAGGTACTTCACCCGACAGGTACACCTCCTGCGCATAAAAAGAATGGGAGATGGCGAACTCCTGAGGATTGGTGCCCGCGACAAAGGTCAGATAGCTTTTGAATTGCAGGGGCGAAGCCGACTGATCGAAAGAATAGCGCTTGTACTTATACGTTACCCCGCTGAAATCCGTAACTTTTTCAGCCTGGGTCTTATCCATGAATCGCTCATTATAGACAGGTGATGAAAGCACCGTTGCCTGCAGGCTCTTTGTAATATAACTACCCGGAGGGATCATGTCCATACCTTCAGGCAGGTCGAAGGTAGCATATAGGTTGCCGGAACTGACCCGCGTACCCGGGATGATGCCGCGATAGGAAACCCCATCCACATAACCATTGACCTCCACCCGGTTGTTGAACAGACAAACGGCCTGTCCATCGTGAATGACAAAAGACTTCTTCCAGTTGACAAACAAGGGCTTGTCCATCTTGTTATAAACAGTCATGGCAATAGGGCCGCCTTCGCCATGGAAATTATACGTCAGACGCATGCTGTCGTTCTCCCAGTTGAACTCCTTCTTGTCATTTTTCGGAACTTCGGGAGAGCTCAGGGTAAGATATTGATAGGTGGTAGAGCAGGAGCTAAAGGCCAGCAGGATCAGGGCAAAATATAGGAGGCGCATAGGATCAATTTTTGTGTTAAATTAATAACGATTGATGCATCCGTCAACAAAAACGCGGCATCCTTCGAAAAATTAACAATTGACTTAAAAACAGATTAAATTACCGTCGTTGGGAGGCCATAAAGGCAGATAGATGGTGCAATATGAACATGCTATTACAGGATACAAATGGATATAAGGTTATCTCCGATTGGTTGTCGGCCGAAGGCCGCAGACCTTTTGCATTTCAGGAAGAAACATGGACCCATATCATAAAGGAACGCTCGGGCCTCGTAAATGCGCCTACAGGTTGCGGTAAGACATTCTCTGTATTCCTCGGAGCGCTCATCGACTTCATCGATCGTCATCCGGAAGACTACAAGACAAAGGGCGGGAATGGATTGCAGCTATTATGGGTCTCGCCCCTACGCGCCCTGGCAAAGGACATCGGCCGGGCCATGGAAGAGGTCATTGGTCAATTGGGCATGCGCTGGCAGATAGGCATACGCAACGGCGACACCGATATGAGCGAGCGGCAGAAACAAAAACGCAGGATGCCCGAAGTCCTGATCATCACGCCCGAGAGCCTTCATCTGCTGCTGGCCCAAAAAGCATACCCGGAAGTATTCAGATCCCTGCGGATCATTGCCGTGGATGAATGGCATGAACTGTTGGGCAGCAAGCGGGGTGTACAGGTAGAGCTGGCCATCTCCCGGATCATCGGACTGAAAGAAGGCAAGTGCTCCATCATCGGCATCAGCGCCACCATCGGAAATTTAGACCAGGCAAGAGAGGTGCTGCTCGCGCCCCTGCGGTCCATCAATGCGGAATTCTTCACGGTCCGTGCGAATATCCATAAACCCATCGATGTGGAATCCATCCTCCCGGAGGAGATCGAAAAATATCCCTGGGCCGGTCACCTGGGCCTGAAACTGATACACAGAGTGACCCCCATACTGGAACACAGCCGGACGACACTGATCTTTATCAATACCCGCGGCATGGCCGAAAGATGGTATCAGTCGCTGCTGGACGTCAACCCCGATCTGGCAGGGGCTATTGCACTCCATCATGGCTCCGTCGACATGGCCCTGCGCAACTGGGTGGAAGAAGCTTTGCACGAAGGCAAGCTCAAGGCGGTGGTCAGCACCGCCAGCCTGGACTTAGGAGTCGATTTCCGGCCGGTGGAAACAGTAGTACAGGTAGGCAGTCCAAAAGGCGTTGCACGATTTCTGCAAAGGGCCGGACGCAGCGGTCACCAGCCGGGCGAAGTAAGTAAGATCTTTTTTCTGCCCACCCATTCCCTCGAGCTGATGGAAGCAGCCGCCCTTAAGTCCGCCATGGATATGGGGCTCATCGAAAGCAGAGAACCCATGCTGTTATGCTTCGATGTATTGATACAATACCTTGGCACCCTGGCCATCTCCGAAGGATTCTACCCCGCCCAACTCTTCACCGAACTGAGATCTACTTACTGCTATGCAGACATGACAGAGGACGAATGGAACGAGATCCTGCATTTCATCACGGCAGGCGGCGCCGCCCTCCATCAATACGATGAGTTCAAAAAAGTAGAGGTCATGCCGGATGGGTTATTTAAGATCAACAGCCGCAGGATCGCCATGCGCCACCGGCTGCACATCGGCACCATCGTCAGCGACGCCATGCTGAAAGTACGTTTTGTCACAGGAGGATATATAGGGGTCATCGAAGAATATTTTATCTCACGCCTCTCCCCCGGAGATGTGTTCACGCTGGCCGGCAGGAACCTCGAATTCGTCATGATCAAGGATATGACCGCGCTCGTACGTAAGTCCAGCGCCAAAAAGGCCATTGTCCCCAGCTGGAACGGAGGGCGCATGCCTTTGTCTGCCAATCTGGGGATGATGTTGCGCAAAAAACTGGACGAGGCGGCCGAAATGCTTCACGGCGGCATCCCCAGGGACATCGAGCTGCAGGTCCTCCATCCCTTGTTCGAGCTACAGTCCGCGCTATCTTACATGCCTCGGGAAAATGAACTCCTGATCGAGCAGATCGAGACAAAAGACGGCTACCACCTCTTCGCCTATCCGTTCGAAGGCAGACTGGTGCACGAAGCCATGGCCGCACTGCTGGCCTACCGGATCAGCCGCCATACGCCCATCAGCTTTTCCTTTGCCATGAACGATTATGGGTTCGAGCTGCTAAGCGACCAGCCCATACCCGTGGATGATTCGAATGTATACGAACTGTTCAGCCCGGACGATCTGACAGCGGATATACAGCGCAGCGTCAACAGCGCGGAGATGGCCCGGCGTAAGTTCCGCGACATTGCCGTCATCGGCGGCCTCATCTTCCAGGGCTATCCGGGAGAGCATAAGAAGACAAGACACCTTCAATCCTCCGCCTCGCTGCTGTTCAACGTCTTTTCAGAATACGATCCGGATAATTTACTGATCCGTCAAGCCTATAATGAGGTGATGGACCAGCAGATGGAGGAAGTAAGGCTGAGGAATATGCTGGAAAGGATACAAAAAGGACAGATCGTCCTTCGATGGCCGCAAAAGCTGACACCCTTCTGCTTCCCCTTAAAGGTAGACAGCATGCGGGAAGATCTTTCCTCCGAAAAACTGGAAGACAGGGTGCGGAAAATGCAGGCCCAACTACGATGATTCTGTACATTTGCAGTCCGCATATGCAAGCTCCATTTTCATACCGTATCAGAGAACAGCAATTATGGCTATCACCCGAACGTTGCATTTTCTGGGAAGAAGAAAAAGCGCTTATCTTATCAGATCTTCATTTTGGTAAGACGGGCCATTTTCGCAAATCCGGTATCGCCGTGCCGCCTTCCGTCTACAAAGAGGACCTTCACCGGCTCCTCGCACAGATCCAATATTTCCAGCCACGGCAGCTGCTCATCGTGGGAGACCTGTTCCACAGCCGGGAAAATAACGAGCTCGATCTATTCCGCCGCTGGCGGGACGACCTGTCCGGTGTCGATGTACGACTGATCAAAGGCAATCATGACATTCTGGAAGAGGATTGGTATAAAGACGCGGGCATCGAAGTGCATAAAGAACATTTAGAACAGGGAGCGTTCGGCTTTATCCATGACATTACGGAATACACCCATTGCAGCTCCTATTGTTTCTCCGGCCATATTCACCCCGGCATATGGATCAGCGGTATGGGACGGCAATCGCTGCGATTCCCCTGCTTCTATTTTGGAGAGACCTATGCAGTGCTGCCCGCATTCAGCCGGTTTACCGGCACAGCCGCCATCGACCCGCCGCCCGGATCCAACGTATTCGTCATTCTCCCACCCGAGCCCGAAGAAAAAACGCATATCCCCAGAGGACGCGGCCGCACAGCATCCATCGCACCACCATCCGCCGCCTCACGGCGGCGGGCCGGCACCATCCTCCAGATCCAATAATGACCGACAAAAAACTGTATATAGCCTTCGACCCCATCTATGCTCACCCCCTGCCGGAAGGTCATCGGTTCCCCATGCTGAAATATGAGCTGATCCCCGGACAACTCCTGTACGAAGGCGTCATCACTCCGGACAACCTGTTTGCACCAGCCCCCTGCCCGAATGAAACAGTGCTGCTCACCCATACACGCGAATACCTCGACAAGCTGCTGCACCAGGGCCTGTCCCCCAAAGAGCAGCGCCATATCGGATTCCCCCAATCCCCCGCCCTCACACGACGCGAGCTGGTCATCACACAAGGCACCATCGACTGCTGCCGCCATGCCTTCGACAACGGCGTAGCGCTAAACGTTGCGGGCGGGACACACCATGCCTTTGCCGACAGAGGCGAAGGCTTCTGCCTGTTGAACGATTTTGCCGTAGCAGCGAACTACCTCCTTCATCATAAACTCGCGGATCGCATCCTGATCATCGATCTGGACGTACATCAGGGCAATGGCACCGCAAAGATCTTCGAACACGAACCCCGCGTATTTACCTTTAGCATGCACGGTCGCCACAACTATCCTTTTCACAAGGAGACATCGGACCTCGACCTTCCCCTCGAGGACGGCACGGATGACGACACGTATCTGTCCGCGCTGAGCGATGTCCTGCCGGCCCTGCTAAAAAAAGTCAACCCCCGGATCGTATTCTATCTCTCCGGCGTGGACATCCTGGCCTCCGACCAGTTCGGCAAACTAAAAGTTTCGATACAAGGCTGCGCCGAAAGAGATAAGATGGTATTCACCAGCCTGAAAGAAAAGAATATCCCCTGCGTGACAGCCATGGGCGGCGGTTATTCGGCAGATGTACGTGTCATCGTGGAGGCGCATTGCCAGACTTTCCGTCTCGCCAAAGAAATTTATGGATGGTAAAACCCCTGCTCTTCCACTGATCGCGACGCCTATAGCCTGGTGGCTCCTGCATAGCTGGCTGCAGAATTTCGCCTACCGCGTATATGTCAGTTGGTGGATGTTTGCAGCGGCAGGAATGATAGCGATCATCATAGCGCTGGGTACGGTCAGCTATCAGGCGATATTGGCGGCCATCGCCAATCCGCTAAAAGGCCTGCGAAGCGAATAGCGACGAATAGCGCTAGTTCATCTTTTTCTTCAGCGAGCTTACCTGGTCCTGCAGGTTGCTGACAAGACTGGCCAGTTGGTTGACATCCCATCGTTGCTGGGTGTTGGCCTTGCTGATGATCATCTGCGCCCTCCAGACCTCCAGCACATCGTCCGTGTTGACATTGTAAGGCTGATAGGCCGTATTGTCACTCACCAGGGTGAGCTTGGTCCTGGCCTTATTGTTCTTCATTATCCTTTTATATACGATCCCCTCATTCCGGGAGACGACGATATAGGTGTGGTTGCTCTTCACTTCCTCCAGGTCATCCACCTTTTCTCCTACGATGACCGAACCGCTGGCGGTAGGCAGCATGGAGTCTCCCACGATCTCGAACGCGCGGTAATTGCCGGGCGCCAGCATGGGCAGCGTAAAAGTATTCAGCTCATCCAGGAACTCGGGATCCGCATACCCGGCCAGGTAGCCGGCAGCAGCCTTCACCGGCACCAGCTGTATGTCGTTGGTAGCGGCAGCCATCTTCTGAGCTCTTCTTTTGGAGAGATAATTGCCCTTGGTATCGCTGAGCTCCTTCCGAAGCAGCTCATCCAGGGTCAGCTTGAACATATCCCCCACTATTTCCAGCACATCGATGCGGGGCTCCGCCCTTTCTTCCTCATAGGCGCCCAGAAGGGACCTTTTGATACCTAATTTGGCAGCGAACTCTTCTTGGGTCCAACCCCGTAACTTACGGAGGTATTTCAGATTTTGGCCTGCTACTGACATAGACTAAGATATTTAGGAATAAAAATACTAATTTCTTTACCAATACCAAAATATTTTACAAAAAGTCAGCCTCGTTATGAAATTGGGAGAATTTGGACATCGGCGGTCAAGCACCGCTTTTTCCGTAAATTTGTCCCCCTGGTCCATACTTTTACGCCCTGTCAATTTGGCTCTCCGCAGAGGATAGCATCAAATTTGCCGGAGAGAACGGGCTAGCCATTCATAAATAAATATATACGAAGAGATTATGTTAGGTATCATATCCAAAATATTCGGTGGGAACAAGTCGGAAAAGGACATCCGTATCCTCCAGCCACTGGTAGCCCAGATCAATCAGCATTTTGCGGCCTACCAGTCCCTCACCAACGACCAGCTGCGAGCCAAGACGGCAGAATTCAAAGGACGCATCCGGGAACATTTAAGCAATATCGACGGAGAGATAGCGGAATTGAACAACAAGGCCGAAGAGCTCCCTTTTAACGACATCGGCGGCAAGGACGCCATCTACCAGCAGGTAGACCAGCTGAAAAAGGACAGGGACGAACAGATCGAGGAAGTGCTGGAAGCGCTCCTGCCCGAGGCTTTTGCCGTGGTAAAAGAAACAGCCCGCCGCTTCACCCAGAACAGCGAGCTGCTATCCACCGCTACCGAGCTGGACCGTACCCTCAGCGTCAAAAAGGAAAATGTCCGCATCGAAGGCGACAGCTCCATTTATAAGAATACCTGGATGGCCGCAGGCAGCCCCATCACCTGGAACATGGTGCATTATGATGTACAGCTCATCGGCGGCGCCGTGCTGCACCAGGGTAAGATCGCCGAAATGGCCACGGGTGAAGGTAAGACCCTCGTATCTACCCTCCCCGCCTATCTGAACGCACTGGCGGGCGAAGGCGTACACATCGTCACCGTGAACGATTACCTGGCGCGTCGTGACTCCGAATGGAACGGCCCTATCTTCGAATGGCTGGGTCTCACCGTGGATTGCATCGACAAGCACGAACCCAACAGCGAATCCCGCCGGAAAGCTTACCTGGCCGATATCACCTACGGCACCAACAATGAATTCGGCTTCGACTACCTCCGTGACAATATGGTGCACTCGCCGGAAGAGATGGTGCAACGCAAACACCACTACGCCATGGTGGATGAGGTGGACAGCGTATTGATCGACGATGCGCGTACCCCCCTGATCATCTCCGGTCCCGTACCAAAAGGCGACGACCAGCAATACCATATTTTGAAGGCCCGGGTAGAGAAGCTGTTCGAGGCCCAGAGAAAGGTCACCAACCAGTTCCTCATCGAAGCCAAAAAGAAAATAGGCGAAGGCAATGACGATCCCAAGGACGGAGGTCTGGCCCTGATGCGCGCCCACCGCGGTCTGCCCAAGTCGGGAGCCCTGATCAAATTCCTGAGCGAGCCGGGTATAAAGGTCAAGCTGCAGAAATCTGAGAACTATTACCTGGCCGATCAGCAAAAGGAAATGCCAAAGGTCGACGCCGAGCTCTTCTTCCACATCGATGAAAAAAATAATTCCGTCGACCTCACGGACAAAGGCATCCAGATGATCACCCGCGAAGGGGAAGATCCGGAATTCTTTATCCTCCCCGACATTGCCGTCAAGCTGGCGGACATCGAAAAAAGCGACGTCCCCAATGAAGAAAAGCTCCAGCTGAAAGAGGCGCTCCTGAACGATTATTCTGTAAAGGCAGATCGGATCCACACCGTTCAACAATTGCTAAAAGCATATACCTTATTTGACAGGGACGTGGAGTACGTCGTATTGGAGGGCCAGGTCAAGATCGTGGACGAGCAGACGGGCCGTATCCTGGATGGCAGACGTTATAGCGATGGTCTGCACCAGGCCATCGAGGCAAAAGAAAATGTAAAGATCGAGGCGGCTACCCAGACATATGCTACCGTCACCCTGCAGAACTATTTCCGTATGTATCATAAGCTGGCCGGTATGACCGGTACGGCCGAAACGGAAGCCGCCGAGTTCTGGGATATCTATAAGCTGGATGTGGTAACCATCCCCACCAATGTCCCGGCCATCCGTAAGGACCACCAGGACCTCGTATTCAAGACCAAACGGGAAAAATACAAGGCGGTGATCGAAGAGATCGAAAGACTGCGGGCAGCCGGACGACCCTCCCTGGTAGGTACTACCAATGTGGAAGTGAGCGAGCTGCTGGGCAAAATGCTCCAGGCAAAAAAGATCCCGCACAACGTGCTCAACGCAAAACAGCACGCCCGTGAAGCGCAGATCGTCGCCGAAGCAGGTCTGGCAGGCGCCGTGACCATCGCTACGAACATGGCCGGTCGTGGTACGGACATCAAGCTGGGACCCGGCGTAAAAGAAGCCGGCGGCCTGGCCATCATCGGTACGGAACGGCATGAAAGCCGGCGGGTAGACCGTCAGCTGCGTGGTCGTTCGGCACGTCAGGGCGACCCCGGTACTTCACAATTCTATGTTTCTTTGGAAGACGACCTGATGCGTATGTTCGGCAGCGACCGCATCGCCTCCCTGATGGATAAGATGGGCTATAAGGAAGGCGAGGTCATCCAGCACAGCATGGTGACCAAGAGCATCGAACGTGCCCAGAAAAAAGTGGAAGAGAACAACTTTGGCATCCGCAAACGCCTGCTGGAATATGATGACGTCATGAACAAGCAGCGTAACGTGGTGTATAAAAAACGTAACCACGCCCTCTTCGGCGACAGACTGGCGCTCGATCTGGACAATGCCTTCTACATCGTGGCGGAAGGCCTGATCAGCTCCTTCAAGGAAGGAGATGACTACGAAGGATTCAAGCTGTCCACCATCGTCAATTTCGGCATCGACACAAAGATCGGACAGGACGAATTCCTGAAAGGGGACGCAGCCGCGCTGGCGGAACAACTATACCAGGAGGCCACCGAGAGCTACGAACATAAGGTCAAAGAGATCACCAAACAGGCCATACCGGCCTTCCAGAATATACGCGCCACCCAGGGCAGCCAGATAAAGAATGTGGTCGTGCCTTTCACCGACGGGAAAAAACGCACCAACGTACACGTCAGCCTGGACAAGACCCTGAGTACCGAAGGACGCGAGCTGGTCAGCGCCGTGGAAAGACAGATCACGCTATCTATCATCGATGACGCCTGGAAAGAGCACCTCCGTGGCATGGACGACCTCAAACAAAGCGTGCAGACAGCCTATCTGGAACAAAAAGACCCCCTCGTGATCTATAAGGTGGAGGCTTTCGAGCTCTTCCGCCTGATGGACAGCGAAGTGAACAAGGACATCGTCAGCTTCCTCTGCCACAGCAATATCGCCAATACCAGCCGGCAGGCCCCCGAAGTCATCCGCGAAGGACGGGAACCGCAAAGGACGGACATGAGCAAGCTGCGGGTACGCAAGGACGAGCTGGCAGGCAGCCCCAATTCCAACAACGGCGGCCCCGGCGGACCGATGATGCAGAATGGCGCTCCACAGGAAGGCGGTCCCGACTATTACGAGCCCACCGGCCCCGTAAAACAGGAACCCGTCAAGGTCGGCCCCAAGATCGGCCGTAACGACCCCTGCCCTTGTGGCAGCGGCAAGAAGTTCAAGAACTGCCACGGGAAGGACGCCGCATAATAAATAACGTTCATATGAATTAAAAGCATTAAAGCTGCCAACCGGCAGCTTTTTCATTTACTTTAGTCTGCCCATATCCCCTGTAATTCCCACACATCGATCGTCCCGCCAAACATCACTCTAAACCGGCTTCTATGCTTCGTCAATCCCCCGACAGGCGTATGTTTCGGCAGCTACCTGCTGACATTACTGGCAGACAAACAACGTTGTACCATCAAATTTGTGAGCTACTAGGAAAGGAGCAGGTATTTTTTACTTCATTCAATCATCCACCACAATGATTGAATCCTTTCTATCATTCATGACCATACATTAAAGCCCATCAACAACGCGAATAGGGATAATCCCCCATTCGTCCTTTTTTTCCCCCGCAAAAGGCGTGGTTCGTTAATTTCACCGCTTCTTTGCCAGAATCGCCTGTGGCGGTTCGTCTAATGGACAGGCTTCAGCCAAAATTTTTAAAAAACGCCAAAATGATCGTGAGAAAAAAAACATGGATGGCACTGGTATTGAGTTTCCCCTTTACCCTCGCCATAGCCCAACGACCGACAACCCCTCCTGCCACACCCGGAACCACCCCCGCCGCAGGAGCCGGCGCACGCCCAGCCGCCGCCGCAAGACAGGAACCAAAACCTTATAAGGATGTCATTACCGACAAGGCAGTAAGTCACACCGGCCTGTTCACGGTGCATCGCATCGAGGACAAATGGTATTTCGAAATACCCGACTCCATCCTGGGCCGCGACATCCTCGTGAGCACTCGCTACAGCAAAACAGCCGCCGGCGGCAACGCCTATGGCGGCGAGCAGGTGAACCTCCAAACCATCCATTGGGAGAAAGGCCCTTCTCATACCCTGTTCCTGCGGGTACTGACCATCGTGAACGTGGCAACGGACTCCACACAGCCCATCGCCACGGCAGTCAGCAACTCCAACGTAAATCCCATCGCGGCCGCCTTCGATATAAAGGCATATGGCAAAGGCCCGGATTCCTCCGGCACCACCGTCATCGACGTGACGGATTTCTTCAAAGGCGACAACCAGGCGGTAAGCCTGAACCCGGGTGTTAAAAGAAGATACAACCTCAGCGGCCTCGCCGCGGACAGGAGCTACATCGAAAGCATCCACACCTATCCCATCAATACGGAGATAAAAACGGTAAAGACCTTTGCCTCCAACCCCACACCGGGTGGCTTCCCAGCCGGCCCCAGCCCAACCACGACCCTGCCCGCCGCGGAAGTGACGGGAGCCGTTACGCTGGAATTGAACAACTCTTTTATACTCCTGCCAAAAACGCCCATGCGCAAAAGGCTTTTCGACTCACGGGTCGGCTTTTTCGCCAGCGAATACACCATGTATGGCGACGATCAGCAGCGGGTGGAAACTTCCACCTTCATCCATCGCTGGCGTCTGGAACCAAAGGACGAAGACATCGAAAAATGGAAAAGAGGCGAACTGGTAGAGCCTAAAAAACAGATCGTATATTATATCGACCCTGCCACTCCCAAAAAATGGCGACCCTACCTCATTGCAGGGATCAACGACTGGCAGGTCGCTTTCGAAAAGGCAGGCTTCAAGAATGCCATCGTCGGCAAGGAATGGCCGGAGAATGACAAGACCATGAGCCTGGAAGACGCCCGCTTTTCCGTGATCCGCTATTTCGCATCGGATATAGAAAATGCTTACGGACCGAATGTAGCCGATCCCCGCAGCGGAGAGATACTCGAAAGCCACATCGGCTGGTATCATAATGTGATGAAGCTGGTGCATGACTGGTACTTTATCCAGGCATCCATCTCCGACCCCAGAGCCCGTAAGATGAAGTTCGACGACGCGCTGATGGGCGATCTCATCCGCTTCGTATCCTCCCATGAAGTAGGACATACATTAGGTCTTCGTCATAATATGGGCAGCAGCAGCAAGACCCCCGTGGAGCTCTTGCGTAACAAGGCATGGGTGGAAGCCAATGGCCACACCGCCAGCATCATGGACTATGCCCGCTTCAACTACGTAGCGCAGCCGGAGGACAACATCACCCCCCGCGGACTTTATCCCCGCATCGGCGACTACGACAAATGGGCCATCCTCTGGGGCTATAAAGGCATTCCCGATACAAAGGACGAAGAGGAGGATAAAAAGATCCTGAACAAATGGGCCATCGACAGCCTGAAGTCCAACCCCCGTCTATGGTTTGGCGGGGAAGGCTACAACTTCGACCCACGTGCGCAGACAGAGGACCTGGGCGACAACAGCATGAAGGCAGGCGAATATGGTATAAAGAACCTGAAACGTATCCTGCCCCAGCTGCCGGAATGGACAAAAGAAGAAGCCGACCAGTATGACAATCTGGAAGAGATGTATACGGCGCTGGTGGGACAGTTCAATCGCTATATGGGGCATGTGGTCAAGAACGTGGGAGGCATCTACGAGACCTTCAAAAGCATCGAACAGCCGGGCGATGTATACGAACCCACGCCAAAGGCCACACAGAAAGAGGCTATGGACTTCCTCAACAAACAGCTGTTCACCACGCCCGCCTGGCTGTTGAACAAGGACATCCTCAACAAATTCAGCAACCCCGCCACCACGGAGGCCGTAGGCAACGTACAGACCAATATCCTGAACAGCCTGCTGTCAGGTGGAAGGCTTTTCCGCATGTCGATATGCGTGGGACGATATGGCGCCACCAGTGTATACGGCCCCGATGAGATGCTGGCCGATGCGAAAAAAGCGGTATGGTCGGAGCTGACTACAGGCGCTCCAATCGATATCTACCGCAGGGCATTGCAAAAGACCTACGTAGCGGCATTGATCAACCTGATCAACCCGCCACCCGCCGCACCGACGCCCGCACGTGTGCCCCGGCAGTTTGCAGCATTGTTCGTCGGCGATATCAAGAATACGGACGTACCCTCCATCGCCAGAGCGCAGATGAACGAGCTCCGGACGGAAATACTGGCGGCCATCCCCCGTACGACGGACAAATTGAGTAAATATCACCTGCAGGATGTGGCGGAAAGGATCAAACAAGCATTGAATCCTACCAAATAGCAATTTTCACTGTCAATATCGAGGCCCGGTCCATAAATGGACCGGGCTTTTTTATTTTCCGGTCGGCCCAACGTCCCGATCAATCTTCCTTTAACGTAGAATTCATAAACGCATCCATCATCACCTTCTTATCCTCTTCATTGTTGTAATTGATGGTCACCGAAAAATCCTTATCACGGATCAGCTTCGAATACAACAGCTGCTGAAGGATCACTTTCCCTTCTTTACTATACAACGTGGCATGGAACAGATTGAATCGGTGGCCATGCACCATCTCCACGCTGGTAGAAGTATCGGCCCGGATGCCCTGCGATGAGTAGGCGTCATAGATCATCTTATCGACAGCGGCGCAATTCTCATCGAAAGCGTCGGGAGTGGCATTGGGGAACGGCTCCGACGTAGACATCAATGAATTGAACCTGTCTTTCTGGAAGCTGATCAAATGCTTCAGCCCGCTCATATCGATCTGGGTATGGGAGGACTTTCGGATGGCTTCCGCCCCCTTCTTCTCATTGGCTTCCGTCTGATCACGGCTGACGACCGTCCAGCCCTTGGGAATGGTAATGGTCCAGCCCATATCCTGGCTGACATAGGTCTCCCCTTTTACCGCGCCCTCGTCGACTTGCTTATTGGGATCTAAATGCTTGTCCTTGTGTTTACAGGAAAAAAGCAGTGTTGCTGCCAGCAGGAAAGAGGTCATTTTTTTCATAAAAAAAGCTCCGACGTGGAATAAGCGCCGGAGCTAAAGATAACAAAAATTGACAGTGTGACTCCACTGTTATGGCGTCGGTGTCGTTGGCAAGCCGTATTTATACATATAGCGATGATATAGCTGTGTCTGCTTGTTGTCCAGGCTCACTTCCCGGCCCTGTATGAAGCAATGCTCGATAAGGCTGGTCCGCATATCCAGGATATCCCCTCCGCTGATGACGATATTGGCATCCTTCCCCGCTTCCAGCGAGCCCGTGCGATCATCGATCCCCAGGATCTTCGCGGTATTCAGCGTGATGGCCTGTAATGCCTGCTCTTTTGTAAGACCATAGGCGGCGGCCGTACCCGCATTGAAGCTCAGATTACGATACCTGCTTTCGTCATGGTCGTCATTGAGGGCAAAAAGGATGCCCGCCTTCTGCAGCGCCGCCGGGGTCTTATAAGGCTGATCCACATCATCGTCCTCCGTGGTAGGCAGGACATGCTCCTGGTTCAGAATGACCGCAATATTGTTGGCTTTCAACAAAGGGGCGATCAGCCAGCTTTCGCTGCCGCCGACGATGACCACATCGAACCCGAACTCCTTGGCAAAATCCACCGCCACCAGCATTTGCTTTACCTGGTCGCCATGAACGAACAGCTTCTGCTGTTTGGAAAAAAGACCCCTCACCGCCTCGAACTTCAGATTGGTCTCCTTATGCGAAGGCATTTGCAGATATGCTTTTGCCTCACGGAAAAAACCCTTTATCTCTTCTATCTTGTTCAAAGCCTCCCTGGTAGGATCGGTAGGCGGCTCGACGACGGCACGTCTGCCAAAGCGGCGGGGACGCACGATAAAGGAAGGCATATTCACATGTATAGCTCCATCCAATTTATACGCCGCATCTTCATAATTCCATGCATCCAGCTGCACGACGGAAGAAGAGCCGCTGATAGTCCCGCCCTGCGGCGTGACGCTGGCCAGCAGGATCCCATTGGCCTTCAGGGTATTGATGATCTTCGAATCCGTATTGTACGCCACGATGCTCCGGATGCTGGGATTCAGGTCGCCCAGCTCTTCATAGTCGTTGGAGCCGCGAACACCGTTGGCGATCTCTTTCAACCCCAGGTCCGTGACAGGCAGTATAAGCCCCGGATAGACCTGGCGACCCTTGGCATCGATGACCTTTACGTCGTTGCCGGAAGGGACGGAGATATTCTGTCCCACCTGTACGATCTTTCCATTGTCCACGGCAATAGTGCCGCCTTCGATGACCTGCCCGTTGCCGATATGGATGGTGCCGCCCGTGATATATAACTTCCCCTTGTACGCCGCAGCAGGATATACATCGTCCTGTGCGCGGAGAGCAGATGCCATCAGCAATGCCAGGACTGCGATAAAAGAATATTTTAGTTTCATTGTCTTAGTGTTGAGTGTTATCAGTAACGTTAGCATCGTCGTCATCCCCATCGATGGTCAGCAACCCGTCATGACGGCCATGATCGCCGCAGTCGAGCTCGACATGGAAGCTGGGTTCCGCGGGACGCATAGGCGTTCCCGACTTCTTTTCCGCCAGCATCTTTTGTACAAGCCGGTTGCGCTCGGCAGCTATCTTCTTCCGCAGCTGTACGTCGCGGTCTATATCGTAATAGACGATGCCATCCACGATGGTCTTATCCGACTTCGCATAGATGCTCAGCGGGTTGTCCGTCCACAATACCAGGTCGGCATCCTTGCCTGTCTTGATGCTGCCTACTCTGTCGGCGACATGCAATGCTTTGGCAGGGTTCAGCGTCACCATCTTGAACGCCTCCTCTTCCGACAGCCCACCGTACTTGACGCTCTTGGCAGCCTCCTGATTCAGACGGCGCGCCTGCTCCGCATCATCGGAATTGATACACACATTCAAACCCACCTTCGTCATGATCGCGGCATTATAGGCGATGGCATCCACCACCTCCTGTTTATAAGCCCACCAGTCGGAGAAGGTCGATGCGTTGGAACCATGCTCCTTCATCTTATCGGCCACCTTATAACCTTCCAGTATATGGGTAAAGGTATTTATACGGAACCCGAACTTCTCGGCCACACGCATCAGCCCCGTGATCTCGCTCTGTATATAGCTGTGACAGGTGATGAACCGCTTGTGCTCCAGTATCTCGACCAATGCATCCAATTCCAGATCACGACGGGTGACGCCGGGAGCCGTCTTCCTCGCCTGCTGATAATCGCGCGCCCTCGTAAAGGCATCCATCAGCACCTGCTCGACCCCCATGCGGGTATCGGGGAACCGGTTGTTGTTTTGAGACGTGGTCCTCTTTACATTCTCGCCCAATGCGAACTTGATAAAGGGATCCCAATTCTTGAATTTCAGCCCTTCGTCGTCCTGCCCCCAACGCAGCTTGATCAGCTGGGTCTGTCCGCCGATGGTATTGGCGGAGCCATGCAGGATATGAGAAGAAGTGACGCCGCCGCTGAGCTGCCGGTAGATATTGATATCTTCCGGGTTGAGGTTGTCGGCAATACGCACTTCGGAAGTGACGGATTGAGCGCCTTCATTGATGGAGAAGGCCGCGATATGCGAATGCTCGTCGATGATGCCGGGTGTCAGATGCTTGCCCGTACCGTCGATGACGAGCGCCCCCGCAGCCGACAGGTTCTTGCCTATCTGAGCGATCTTCCCACCCTTCACCAATACATCGGTATTTTCCAGCCGGCCCTCTTTTTCATTGGTCCAGACAGTAGCGTTCTTTATCAAAAGATCCCGTTGCGCAGGCAGTGAATCCCAACCATACCCATCAAAAGGATAGGTCACTGTCCCCACCCGAAGAGGTCGCTTACGGCTGCTGTCGGATTCGGGAGCCGAAGCCTTTGACCAGGCAGCCGTCCAGGTCACCCAGTTGCCCGCGCTGTCGGTGCCATTTCCACTCCAGCCATCGGCATATACGGCGCCGCTGAGATGCGTAAGCTGACCAGGACGTCCGCCGCCGCCACCTCGTCTTCCAGGGCCTCCCTGACCGCCACCGGCATTCGCCGAATCACCACCCGACCTCGGCCCACGAGGACCGCCCGCACCAGCCGCGCCACCAGGACCAAAGCTGAGTGAAACAAGCCTTCCGTCATAAGAAAATTTTCCCGTCAAAGTATCCCGCGCGATCACGCTGGCAGAACTGGCCGACTTCACATCCAGGACATAGCTCGTCGTAACACCCGCGGCCGATGTAATGGTAAGATCGTACTGACCACGAACATTTTTCCAGCCGTCTTCTTTTACCTCATATTTTTTCCCCTGTACCCAGTTCTCGACGATATTGGTCTTTTCGCCAAAAACAGGCCCCGTCGTGATAAGGAAATTGGCCAGCTTGCCGGCTTCGAGACTGCCTACCTTGTTATATACGCCCAGGAGCGTAGCGGGTGTCTTCGTAAGGGCTTCCAATGCCTTGGCCTCGCTGAGCCCATATTCGAAAGCCTTGTGAAGATTGGT
>DASZXP010000004.1:0-3086 GCA_035545935.1 Puia sp.
TTAAAAAGGTATAAAAAAAAGAGCCAGCGATAGACATCGCCGGCCTGTGCTTACCTCTGAAACCACAAAAAGAAAAAGTTCGAATATTTTTTTATAGAACACATGTTCGCTTAGTGACGCTTTTCTTTAATTCCAAAATTCTCCTTTACCGCATATCCATTCTCGTGACACGAATCCTGTTTAGCCAGAATATGATCCGGGTAAGTCCATGAGAACAAAAAACCGTAAGACCGAGGGTTAAGATCATTGGTGAGAGGCTTGATAGTCCTATCAACCAGGGGCAAATTTCAAAAGGTATAGATAATGGGCCTTTGGGGCCGTCGGACCTGGTGGTCCGGTAATGATAGGACAGAAGATCGTTATATTAAATTGGGATGGAGCTAACTTCCTTCACACAATTATATTATAATCCAGTAAGTTTTTTGGAAATTGGAATCTTTGGACACGGAAATTGGATAGTCGGAAAGCGGAAATTGGATCGGATGAGATTCTTCCGTGGCGTGATGCGTATTAAGATGTACGCTGTCAGAGTATAAGCGGGGTAAAAGTAAAGACGATTTCGGATAAAAGCAATATTTTTTTTAAAGTTTTTTTCCAGAACGAGCCTGTGGCTCGTTGTCCGTAACCGAGGACCGAAGGTTACGACCGAGGAGGACCGTGCCGGAGCAGGTCCGGCGAAGGCCTCAGACATTAGATTTTTCCGGAAAACGGGTTATATTTCTCCAGGGCTCGTTTTTCGGACATTAGTGTGTCTCCAGCTCTTTATTAGCAGCCCGGAAGGTTTTTTCTTTTTTCAGGTTGAACCACCATTCAGGGGCTGTTTTTTTCATCAGGGTATCGATGTTGCGCATACCCAGCAGGTACCAGGCTCCTTTCAGCTTGCCGGTGAGGGAGGATTGTAAAGCGCGCAGGCTCATGGCAAAACCGCTGTCCAGGTACTCCATATGGTGCCAGTAGCCTGCAGGCATAAAGAGGGTATCGCCATGATCCAGGATCACTTCATAGCCTTTTGCCAGCTTCAGGGCGGGGTAGCGTTCCATTTCCAGCTTGTTGTCCCGGGCGTCGAAATAGTGCTCGAAATTGACGAAACTGAGCACTTCCCAGGGCTTGCGGTAGAGTTTGTGCTGTTCTTCAAAGGGGAACAGGAGCACCCTTTTACGGCCGCCAAACTGCGTATGCATGATATGGGACAGGTCGATGTCGAAGTGCATATGGGTAATGGAGCCTTTACCGCCGACAAACAGCATGGGGTAACGTTTTACGAATCCTTTCATCAGGTGTTCGGGCCATTCGAAGTCGGTGGTGATCTGCGGTGCGTGTTCGAAGATGTTGAAAAGGAAGATACGCCATTCCGCGGGTCCCTGGCGGACCATGTCGATGTAGTCGCCGAATTTCATGTAGTCGTCGGCCGTATTGATAGGCGTATAAGCGTCGCTTTTTATATTGTTGTACAAGCCTACCTCCACATTGCCCACAATGGATTTGAAAAAATCCCAGTTCCACCGGGTAGTCGCGGGCCAATCCTTTGACAGGTCCCTGATCACCAGGGGCTTCATCGGGTTGTAATAATTCTCTCTAAAGTCCTCGGGACTGATATTATCCACCCTGTCTACTGGCGTTAAATACATGGGTCTTCGAGTTTTCGCAAATTTAAGACTAATTCCAGGTTAAGAAAACGTTGCCAAATTGTTAGGTATCACTTAACAAATTTTAACAAATCGGTCGCTGGAGCGAAACAGGGGTCAAATTTCATGAGTTTTTGGTAAATTACCATATGTTGCTCCACCTCCATCCGGATAATCCCCAGCCCCGAAATATCAAGACCATTGTGGAATGCCTGCTGGATGGTGGCGTTATCATCTATCCTACAGACACTATTTACGGGCTGGGCTGCGATATTTTCCAGCATAAGGCCATCGAGCGGATCTGCCAGATCAAGCATGTGGACCCGGCCAAGGCCCAACTTTCCTTTATCTGCTACGATCTCAGCGACTTAAGCAAGTACACCAAGAGCATTTCCACCCCCCTGTACCGGATGCTGCGCAATTACCTTCCGGGGCCGTATACTTTTATCCTGCCGGCCAGCAAGCAAGTGCCTAAAATATTGAAAAGCAAGAAGGATACCATCGGTCTCCGGGTGCCGGACAACCGGATAGCCCTGGAGCTGATCAAGGAGCTGGGGCATCCTATACTCAGTTCGTCCCTGCCGGGAGAGTTTAATGATGGGAGGCCATCGGCCAAAGCGCCACAGGCGCTTCCGGTGGAAGAATACACGGACCCGGAGATCATCCATGACAAGTTCGAGCAGCTGGTGGATATCGTGGTGGATGGGGGTATCGGGGGGATCGTTCCTTCTACGGTGGTGGATTGCACGAGAGAGGAGCCGGAGGTGATCCGGCGGGGACTGGGGGTTTGGGAGACAGAAGTCGATTAGGCTGCCGAGCTGATGCGGATGGCAGCTATGGGATGCCGGGTGCGGGGGTCGGAGAGGGTGTCAGACGAGGGGTGTCAGATAAGGAGATGTCACACGGGGCGTGGATCGGTGGATGAGGCGGACGGTAGTGGGGTGAAGACTTCGACCTTGACGTCGTCCATGACCTCCACGGAGCTATCGAACAAGGCGAGGTCGTCGGACTGGTTTTGGTTGGCCGGGTCGATGTTGAAGCTTTTCCGATGGTATTTACAAAGCCCATATTGTTCTATCGCCGCGCGGTGTTCGCGGGTGCCATAGCCTTTGTTGCTGTCCCAGCGATAGTGCGGGAATTCATGGTGCAGCCGGCGCATATACGCATCGCGTCCTGTCTTGGCGAGGATGCTGGCCGCGGCGATGGAGGCATAGGTGGCGTCGCCCTGGACGATGCAGCGGTGGGCAGTGCGTCTGTATTTTATGAACCGATTGCCATCGATGAGGAGGAGCCTGGGGCGTAGTTTCAGCTTGTCGAGGGCAAGGTGCATGGCTTTGAAAGAGGCTTTGAGAATGTTGATCCTGTCTATCTCTTCATGATCCACCATGGCTACTGCATAATCCATGGCGTTGGCCTCGATGTAGATGCGCAGCTCTTCGCGATCTTCGGGCGCGACCTGTT
>DASZXP010000005.1:0-15713 GCA_035545935.1 Puia sp.
TGTTCAGGATATATTGGGCAGTGCTGCGGCCAATACCGAATATATAGGTAAGTCCGATCTCCCCTCTTTTGTTTTTTGGTAAGTCTACACCGGCAATACGAGCCATATTTTATTTCTGTTTATTATTCACTAACTATTTACAGGCCTTTTCAGCCCCGAATTATCCTTGTCTTTGTTTGAAACGAGGATTCTTCTTGTTGATCACATACAGCTTTCCTTTCCTCCTCACGATCTTACAATCGGCGCTGCGCTTCTTGATGGATGCACGAACTTTCATAACTATATTATTTGTATCTGAATATAATTCTACCCCTTGTCAAATCATAAGGACTCATCTCCACCCCTACCTTATCACCCGGCAGGATGCGGATATAGTTCATTCTCATTTTCCCAGAGATGGTAGCCAGGATCTCATGCCCATTTTCCAACTTTACCTTGAACATAGCATTAGATAAGGCCTCTATGATCGTACCATCTTGTTTAATGAGTGCTTGTTTAGCCATACAGATTTTGGGAGCGCAAAGATAGGAATAATTTACTTTGGATCAAAAAATTACCAGAAACTTAATTTTTTGACCAGGACCATATTGTCTGTATGCTTCGGCCTGAGCCTCGCATACGAACCGGGCACACCCGGTTCAGGCCGAAATATGAAAATTCCGGCAAAGAAAGTAGTTTTTTTATTAAAAATGTGATAAACCCTGAAAAACAGCATCCTAGGAGGCCTGGATCCCATGGGGCCTTACCAGTTCCACCTTTGTCATTTGACGGAAATGGTTCTGTAATTCATGCACATACAGCGGTTGGCTGATATGACGTCTGTCCTCCCTGTACCACATCTCGAAATGAGAGAAATCGCCCGGGCTGGCCAAAAGGATCCGGAACGGTCCCCTTTTGTACTTTATCCCTGTCTCATATACCTCCTTTTCAAAGCCCATAAGCATTAACTGATTGTCATCCAATTGGATAGGAAATAATTGATCCGTTGTATACCAGAAGTCCTGTACACTGGTCTGTACACAGGCCATCTTGTCCGGTTCGTTAAGAGCGATTACTTCACCTTCAGAGCGCTGGCCTTCGAAATCGGCCAGCAAGTAGTCTCCAATTTTAAGTTCATGATACCTGATCATATGGCAACGTTTTTTTAGTGTGTCCTAATTTACGTCTTTTTGAGGGCAAATTTCCAAGAACTTTTCGGACCTGTCAGTCAACCAATTTCAAAGCCGCCAACTGACTGTTTATAAAGAGGATCTCCTCCGGAGACAGCTTTACATCGATGGCCCTGGCATTCTGCACCGCCTGTGCGGCATCCCTCGCCCCTACCAATGCAATCGTAATGCCCGGACGTTCCAGGGTCCAGCGTATCACCAATTGGGCCAGCGATGCCGACTTCGATTCGGCCAGGGGCCGCAGTTTATCCAGAAAAGCATTGATACTCAATATATTTTCAGGCTTATAAAACCTGCTCCCTGCCCGGGTATCCCCTTCCCCGAATGACTGCCCCGGCCTGATCTTGCCCGT
Organism: Puia sp.; assembly: GCA_035545935.1. Taxonomy (GTDB): domain Bacteria; phylum Bacteroidota; class Bacteroidia; order Chitinophagales; family Chitinophagaceae; genus Puia. The sequence goes on from DASZXP010000005.1 coordinate 1,522, forward strand.
CAGCAGCCCCCGTTGTAAAGGACTGTATGCCAGGATCGCCTTTTTATGCTCTATACACCAGGGGACCAGGTCCTTCTCGATGTCCCTGTTCACCATGCTGAACGGCACCTGGTCGGACGCCAGGCTCAGGGTCTTTTCCGCCTCTTTCATCAACGCCACATTGTAATTACAAACTCCTGCCACCCTTACCTTACCCTGCTTCAACAGCGTCTCCACCGCCTCCATCGTCTCCGATACGGCCGTCGTACTGTCGGGCCAGTGTATCTGGTACAGGTCGATATGATCGGTCCTCAGCCGCCGCAGACTGTCCTCGCATTCTTTGATAATGCTGTCCTTCCCGGCATACTTGTATATTTCCAACGGCCTGCCACTATTATCCTGGCTCTTGAAACCGAACTCGCCCTTCTTCTCATCCCACCGCATCCCATACTTGGTCATGATCTGCACTTTGTCCCTGGGTATCCCCACCAGCGCCTCCCCTACTATCTCCTCACTGAGCCCCTGCCCATAGATAGGCGCCGTATCGATGGAAGTCACCCCCTGATCATAAGAAGCCCGGATGGCTTCCACCGCATCCTTTCTCTCCGCGCCACCCCACATCCAGCCTCCAATAGCCCATGCCCCGAAAGTAATGGCGGACGCCGACAGCTTCGATTCGCCTAATTGCCTGTATTCCATAGTTATAATTTTTTGGATAATAAAGGTAAACAACCACGCCGGCAAGCCGATCACACACATTATAGTGAGTGCACCTTCACTCCCCCGGACCAGGTGGAAATCACCTTTGTCTGTAATACCTTGTCCCACGACAGCTTCATCAGATCATTATCCAACATGATAAAATCCGCTTTTTTACCAGGCTCTATGCTCCCTATCTCTTTTTCCAGGCAATCGGCCCTCGCCGCCCAAATGGTCATGCCCCGGATGGCCTCCTCCCTGCTAAGCGCATTCTCCGGCTGAAACCCTCCCGCCGGCCATCCCCTGGCATCCACCCGGAAGACAGCAGCCAAAAAGGTCTTGAAAGGACTGATATCCTCTACAGGGAAATCCGTTCCCAGCGGTATCCATCCATTCTGCTGCAACAGCTGCTTATACGCATACCCACCCTTCAACCGCTGCGCACCCAGCCTGTCCCCGGCCCAGTACATATCGCTGGTGGCATGCGTGGGCTGTACGGATGGGACGATGGACGCTTTGCCAAACAGATCGAAGTCACTTTCATTGATGATCTGCGCGTGCTCGATCCTCCAGCGTTTGTCATTCTTACCTCCCAGATGCTTATTGTAGATGGTCAGTATGACCCTGTTGGCGGAATCCCCGATAGCATGCGTGCACAGCTGAAAATCCGTCCCCTGCAGCCGTTGTGCCAGGCTGTCGAAATGAGCAGGACTGCTCAACAGGAATCCCGACCATCCCGGCCTGTCAGCATAAGGTTGCAGCAGACAAGCGCCCCTGCTCCCCAACGCTCCGTCCGCATAAGCCTTAACCCCTTTCACATATAATCTATCCGTCTTATAAGGTCCCAGCGGTATATAATGATCCAAATTCTCCGGATTGTCGCTCATCATAACATACATCCGCATACGTAATTTCCCCGCCCGTTGCAGACTGTCGATGCCCTCGATCTCCTTCCTGTCGAGCCCGCAATCCGTCACGGTAGTAAGCCCCTGCCCAAAACACTGCTGCTCGGCCGCCGCCAGCTGCGTGGCAAACTCATCGAACGACATGGGAGGGACCACCACCCTCACCAGGTGCTGGGCATTGTCGACCAGGATCCCTGTCAGCCGGCCGTTCTTTGTCTCGATCATCCCGCCCTCCATCCGCTGACCGGGTTTAACCCCCGCCATTTCCAACGCCCGGGCATTCGCAAGCAACGCATGCCCATCCACCCTTTCCAGCAAGACAGGAGTCGTGGAAAATAATTCGTTCAATTTCTTATTATCGGGGAATGCCTTATCAGGGAATTTATTCTGATCCCACCCACGACCCATGACCCAGCCGAGACCGGGGTGCGCCTTCGCGAATTCCTGCACCCGCTGCACCATTTCGTCGGAACTGGTGCTTCCAAAAAGATCGGCTGCAGACAGGGACTGCCCATACCCTACGAAGTGAGCATGGGCATCGATAAAGCCGGGATAAACAGGCTTGCCGCCCGCATCCACGACCTCGGCGGCAGTATAGTCGTCCATGATATCCTTCTCTTTACCCACCGCCAGGATCTTTCCATCTTTCACGGCAAAGGCTTCCGCAACGGAAAAACCACTATCCACCGTATAGACGACGCCGTTGTGAACGATAAGATCGGCGGATTGGCGCGAATGACAGGCCGACAAAAGGACCACTAATAAAAATGGGGAGACAAATAGACGAGGGAGCATAATTGAATTGTTTTCTCCCTTCGAATATAGACTAAAGTCCGGAACGGCCCTCCGGTACGCCCGGTTTATTCCGCCCAGCTCATCGTATATCCCGGATTTTCGATCTCCAGGGCCTCCACGGTCAGCATCAGGGGATGGAATGTGTCCACCATCACGGCCAGCTCCTTTGTCTCTTTGGCGCCAATGCTCCGCTCCACCGCGCCCGGATGCGGTCCATGCGGGATGCCGCTGGGATGCAGCGTGATCATGCCCCTGGTGACATTCTTCCGGCTCATAAAATCTCCGTCCACATAATACAATACCTCATCGCTGTCGATATTGCTGTGGTTGTACGGCGCAGGTATGGCCTGAGGGTGATAATCGAACAGCCGGGGACAGAAGGAGCATACGACGAAGTTATGACCTTCGAAGGTTTGATGTACGGGTGGTGGCTGATGTACGCGACCGGTGATAGGCTCGAAGTCATGTATGCTGAACGCAAAAGGATAGCAGCAGCCGTCCCATCCTATCACATCGAATGGATGATGTCCATAGTGGATACCATAGACCCGGCCCTTCTTCTTTGTCTTGATAAGGAAGTCGCCTTTCTCATCCATTGTATGCAGCTCCTGCGGAGGCCGGATATCCCGCTCGCAGTAAGGCGAGTGCTCCAGCAGCTGTCCATATTTGCTCAGGTATTTTTTTGGGTAGCGGATAGGGCTAAAGGACTCTACGATAAAAAGACGATTATCGGCATCCTTGAATGATAGCTGATAAATGGTCCCCCGTGGAATGACCAGGTAATCTCCGTATCCAAAGTCCAAATTGCCATACATCGTTTGCAATGTCCCGCTGCCCTTATGGATAAAGATCATTTCATCGGCATCCGCATTCTTGTAAAAATAGCCGGACATGCTTTCCTGCGGCGCCGCCAGCACGATATGACAGTCATTGTTCACCAGCACAGGCTTGCGGCTTTGAAGGTAATCCTTCTCGGGCCGGATCTTGAAACCTTCGAGGCTGCGGTGCTTCAGCATCTTTTCCTCTGCGATATGAGGCATTGCGTCATAAGGCTCATCCACACGGATGATCTCCGTAGGCGGATGGCAGTGATACATCAACGAATAATCGTTGGAAAAACCCTCCGTGGAAAAAAGCTGTTCTGCATAGAGCGCGCCGTCAGGCTGGCGGAATTGCGTATGGCGCTTGTGGGGAATAGATCCCAGCTTATAATAATGTGGCATGTAGATGATTTATAGGATGCGCAGATAAAAGAAATGGGTTATATGGGATGATCCTCTTCAACTCCCCATTTCCAGCGCCACCATCAGGAAATAATATTTCCAGTTGCGTTTGTCGATCCAGTAAGTGAAATTGCGGAAGTATGGCATACGCTGTTCGTTAAAATGCGAAAATTGGTCTCAGCCAAAAATAGCCCAATTTTCGCGTATCGCTAATGTCTGTCCTTCGGACGAACCGCTTTTGCGGTTCCTGGTAAAGTTAATAAATCTTAATTTACAGCCGAAATAATAAGCATGAGCACCATGACAACAGCCGGCCTGATCGTGATAAAGGACCGGAAACTATTATTGGCCTTCAGCAACAACAAACAGGCATTTTATCTTCCGGGCGGCAAGGCAGATGAAGGAGAGACTACGGAAACCGCCCTCCGGCGGGAGGTCAGCGAAGAGCTGGACATTACGCTGGACCCCGAAAAGATCCGGTTCTACACCCATATCACCGCCCCAGCCTTTGGAGAGCCCGGCGGCATCGTCATGGAACAGGATTGCTTTCTATGCGATCTGCACCAACAGCCTTCCCCCTCGGCCGAGATCGGAGATATCCGCTATTTCAATACACATACCTACAAAGACCAGCCACAGCAGGTGCCCGGCGTAGTAATGGTTATGCGCCGGCTGCAAGCCGACGGTCTCATCGATTAAACCCTACCCCTATGTTGCGCATCGGCCTTATATCGGACACTCATCATTTCCTGGACGAAAATATCTTCCGTCATTTCGACGCCTGCGACGAGATCTGGCATGCGGGGGATTTCGGCACGGCCCGGCTGGCGCAGCGCCTGTCCTCCTTCAAACCCCTGCGCGGCGTCTATGGCAACATCGATGGGCAGGACATCCGAAGCCTCTATCCCGAAAGATCGAGATGGACCTCCGAAGAGGTCGATGTGTATATGACCCATATCGGCGGCTACCCTCCCCGTTATAACCCGACGGTGAAAAAAGAGCTGACGGCCAACCCTCCGGGTCTGTTCATCTGCGGCCATAGCCATATCCTCAAGATCATGTACGACGACAAGCTGAAATGCCTGCATATGAATCCCGGCGCCGCCGGCAACCAGGGATGGCATAATATCCGTACCATCGTACGTTTTACCATCGATGGGAAAAATATGCGGGATTGTGAAGTGATAGAGCTGGGACGGCGCTGATCCCGCTCCCTGATCATCAAAGGTACTCCAGTATCTTGCTCCGCAGCTCGTTCGGCTTGAAAGGCTTGCTCACAAAATCATTCATGCCGCATAAAAGTATCTCCTGCAAGATCTCGTTCTTCGGAGAGGCCGTAACGGCTATGATAGGGACGTCTTTAAAATGCTTGCGGATCTTTCGGGTACAGGAAAATCCATCCAATACAGGCATCTGCACATCCATAAGGATCAGGTCGTATTTCTTCCGGCTGACAAATTCTATCGCCTGCCAGCCATCCGCGACGACATCCATATCCGCACCCCATCCGGTGATAAAGCGTCGTGCGATATTGGCATTAAACGTATTGTCCTCCGCCAGTAAGATCAGCTTGTTGCGGAATGGCTCGTTGCTTTTGCCCGTCGCCTTCTGCACAGGCGCCGCCGGCTCGGCCAGGCTGCCCTTCTGGAGTACGATGGTAAAATTAAAATCGGACCCACGCCCCAGTTCGCTGTCCACGACGATGACGCTGTCCATCAGCTCTACCAGCCTGGACGATATGGAAAGCCCCAGGCCGGTGCCGCCATACAGCCGGGTGGTATTGCTATCCGCCTGTGTAAACTGCTCGAAGATCTTATCCTTCTTTTCCTCGGCAATGCCGATACCCGTATCGATAACGGAAAATTTTGTGACGTAGGCGGCGCCCTTTTCCTCTATCAGGCAGATCTTCAGCTTCACCGACCCTTCCCGGGTGAATTTTATGGCATTGCTGATCAGGTTATTCAACACCTGCGAAAGCCTGAAATTGTCCCCCTTCACCATAAAAGGCATCTTCTCGTCATATTCCACATCGAACACGATGCCCTTTTCCCTGGCCTTATAGCTAAAAGATTGATAAAGGCTCTGTGAAAGTTCCCTCAGGTTGAAGTCGATGGCCGACAGCTCGATCTTCCCGGAATCCAGCTTGGTAAAATCAAGGATATCGTTGATGATATGCAGCAGGCTTTCTCCCGAGAATTGCAGGGTACGCAGGTCCTCTTGTTGATCTTCCCTCGGATTGCCCTGTTGCATCAAATGCGTAATGCCGATGACGGCATTCAATGGCGTGCGTAATTCATGGCTCATGACGCTCAGGAACTGCGACTTGGCCTTGGCGGCCTGCTCGGCCTTTTCCTTCATTTGCAACAGCTCCTCCTCCCGCTGACGGCGGGAAGAGATATCCCTTATAAAAGCGCTGTAATAGGATTCACTCTCATCCCGTATGCCCGTGATCGTTAGCTCGATGGGGAATTCCTCTCCGTCTTTTCGGACGGCCGTGAGCTCCGTACGCTGGTTGACGAAAGACTCGTTCGCCCAGCCCGGGAAATCCTTGATCGCGCCTGCCAGCAGCCGGCCCTTCATCTCTTCTTCCGTGTACCCGAAGATCTCTACAGCCGCCCGGTTCCAGTGGATGATATGCCCAGCCTCATCTACCAGGACGATGGCATCCATTGCCGAAGAGATCACGCCGCTGAGCATGATCTCATTCTTCCGGAGCAGCTTTTGCGTCCGCTCGTTCTCCTTTATCTTCTGGTCAAGCGCAATGTTCAGCTGTTCGGATTCAGCAAGCTTTTCCAGAAAGATCTGCTCTATCTGCGCCTGTGTAAATATGCCCAGATGCTCGCGGTCGACGATCTCCTTGGGTATCAGCGTAAGCATATAGGGAAAAGATTCCAGCTCCTTATAGCTGCCGGAGAAAGCCTCGTATGTCTTTTCGAAGATCTTCCCGGCCAGCGCTTCCCCATAGTTGCCGCCGACGAATTGAAAGACCTCGAAGCTGAGGAATTGCAGCTTGCGGAAGATCTCCGCTTCCCTGATGCGCTCCTGCAGCTCGTTCAGCTCTTTTAGCTTCTTTTCTACATAACCTTCTCCTGCGCGACCGAATTTATCACTCACATCGTCGAGGAAGCTGCGCAGGAACTCGATGGCCAGGATGTTCTTCTGCTCGCCCTCCGGTACAAAGAGGGTATTGAAAATAGCGTCCTGCAGGATGGCGGGAAATCGTTGACGCACGCTTTCCCGGAGAATGTCGCGGGTAAATTGCTCCGATTGGAAAGTGGTGAGGTATTTTTCGAAAAGGAGATAGGTATTGAACACCTCTTCCACCTTTTTCCCCGATGCCTTGTATCCCAGCTCTATCAGCTGAGGAGCGGTAGCCGTGACAGGTATACAGGAAATAAGATAGTCGAACAGACACCTGTATAAACGGGAACGCGCATCCGAGTTCGCTCGGACGGCGCTTTTATTTTTTCCTTTGAGGAACTTCTTTAGCATGAAAAGACCATCAGCTATGCGCCCTTACTGGCCTTGTAAATGGAATAAAACCCAAGTCCGGACAAACCCCATGTAACGATCAGCGCGATAAACCAGGCGATGGATCCGCTGAACGATCCAAGAATGGATTTGAACAGATTGAACCCATAATAGTGCTCGATCTGCATATGCAAATGCCCGACAGCCATCACCAGGAAGCCCCAGGCCATAAAGGTCATGCCTTTCCCGAACTTCCCGCCTCTCAGCGCATAGGCTGTCAGAAAGGCAAAGAAGACGGAGATAAAGAGAAAAGGCAGCTCCATGACACCGAACCAATATCCCGCTGCATACGAGTGGGACTCGGCTGTGGCATTGTTGGCTTGTAAGAGATTGCATTTCACCTGGCTGAAGACGGGTGAGGCGAAGACACCCAGCGTGATCAAGAGGATGAGCAAGGGTCGAAACTTTTTCATAACAAACTGGATTTTGAAACAATAATTGCGAGCATTTCTCGTATGGATAAGTACCTGATCCCGTTGTTTGATCTATATGCAGTTTTACCCTACATATATACACTTAACGGGCTCATTATAAAAAAATTGCGATATCCATGAAAGAAATCCGCTCCGATCAATTCATCTTCCACGAGAGGCTGAACGCTACGTTCCTGGAAGAGCTGTTCGAAGGCGATACTATTTACGCGGAAACTGTCTTTGAGGATTTCCTACGCGATCTTCCGGCCTACTGGGAAAAGGTGCAAACATCCTACGAGCACAAGGACCTGTCCCTGCTGGCAACTAACATCCACACCTGCAAGACGTTATTCGGCTATGTAGGTTTTACGGACCTCCAGGAGCTTTGCCAGGAGTTCGAGAACAAATGCGCGCTCCATACGCCGGAACAAATTGTGACTGATTTCGCTACACTTTCGAGAAAAAAACAGGAAGCACAACACATAATAGAAAATGAATATAGCAGATTGAAAAGGTACAATGAAGGAGCATGAAGACGACTTGTATCATAGTAGAAGACATCCAGATCGCCGCGGACTTTCTCAAAAAATTCTGCGAGAAGTCTGGTCTTGTCGACGTCAAGGGGCATTTCCTCAATGTCCCCGATGCGTTGGTATTCCTCGACGAGGAAAGGCCCGATCTTATCTTCCTCGATGTAGAGATGCCTGGCGCCAATGGATTCCAATTACTGGACAGTCTTACATACTCGCCCAGGATCATACTTACCACCTCCAAGACGGAATACGCTTTCGACGCCTTTCAATACCATGTCGACGACTACTTAAAAAAACCTTTTACTTACAAACGGTTCCTGGAATCCGTTCAGAAGATCCAGGGTCTGTCGGCCTCTGCGACAACGCCCACTCCTGCCGCCGCCCCTACCTCAGACATCGACTTCCTCTTTATCAAGTCGGATGACAAGCTGGTCAGACTAAAAAAGGACGATATCCTTTTTATGGAAAGCATGCGCGACTACGTCAAGTTCGTCACCCCCGGAAAAACATATATTACCTATAGCACCCTGAAAAGCATGGAAGAAAAACTGGGGGGTCCCTCCTTTATAAAAGTGCATCGTTCCTATATTATCAACATCAATAAGATCGATGACATCAGGGGGAATACGATATACGTACAAGGGAATGCTATTCCCGTAGGAAAGGGGCATAAAGAAGAGCTGGCAGCCCGTCTCAACCTCCAATAACCCTCCTAAAAGCCGCCCGGACGGCCCTTAAAGGCCATATTCATCGTTACAACATTGTTCTCCCTCCCCGCCCAATACAGGCTTGAATTTCCCTTCATCGGGCAAATCTTTCTTTCGTCGGGCAGAACAGCATTTTGGTCGAAAAAAGTCTTTGCGTCCCCGGGGATTTTACATCTTTGTATCAGCAAACGAAACAAACCAAATCCAAATCCGGGAAAAGCCAGGCAAAGGTCCAAACAATGAAATACCCTGAATCCTGATCCAAGAAAAAACCAACGAAAAAGATCCTAACATCCGAAGAAAGAAATTGATCCAGATCCAAGAAAAACCAGAAAGATCCTAAACCTAAAAAAACCTGATCCAGATCCGAAAAACCAAACAATCCAAGACCTAAGAAAACCGATCCAGATCCCCTAGAAAACCAAAAGATCCTAAGTCCGGGAAACCGAAGCTGAGTCCAAATCCGAAAAACCGCCACGATCCGAATCGCAATGTGAAGAACCAGAGGATCTCTTTATCCCGACAACCGAAAAAAAGAGTAGTGCAAATCCAATCGTCCGAAAGAAACACCTGCCTGGGCAAGACCAGATATGTGAATCCGTCCGAATGATGACTAAATGTTGATCGCTTAAATTAGCCTGAAGATCGTTGGCCCTGACAAAAGATTGATGCCGCGGATAGCTCCGCGGCATCTTTATTTTTAAAGCAGCTCCCTCAGCGCCTTCTAAAACCAGGGCCGGGCAATAGCTTCCCTGAAAGGCCAGGGGATGGACGCGAGGATGATCACAAGGGCCAATAAAAAAAACCAGAACGTTCTTTTCTGCTTCGCCGCATCCGGGATATTCTTCTTCGTTACCCCTCTGCCAATGGTGATCAATATAATGGCTATGATCATGGCCGTAATATGCTCCACGCCATAAAACCTTGCCACCTTGTCCGTGCTCATATCGGGCAGTCGCTTTACTCCCCAGGGACCGAAGATCCACTCGTATAATCCTACCAACAGCTGTATATGCGCCGAGATCATCAGGAACAGGGCTATTTTTTTCTGTCCCCCGCTAAAAGGCTTTTTCCCCGTCATGCCGGCCAGGCTCATTAAAATGCTTATAACAAGTAATAAAAGAATAACCCATCTCAAAAAACTGTGTAAGTGCAGAAGTCCGGTGTACATGTAAATAAATTTTGATTTTGGAAAGGTGCCCAAAGCTACAACGCACGCGACGGATGGGAAAATTTTCCGAAAATGGGAGAGCCTAAGTATATACACTTAGTTTCAATCAATTGATTTTCAGCTATTTAAAATAATGGCACCGTTTTAGACCTACATGTATAGCAGAAAACAATACCCTTATGAAAACCTATGCTCTCGCCGCAGTATTGATCTTCACCCTGACATTGTCCCTCACGGGCAGCGCTCAGACTTACACCGTCACCAGTAACAATCAGACCTGGGCATCCCTCGTCTCCGGCGGCACCTGTAATAATTGTACCATTAATATCCCCGCAGGCTGGACCCTGCTGCTGAATTCCAGCGGCGCCTGTAAAAGCTGTACATTCAATGGCGGTACGGTAAACATTACTTCCAGCTTCGATTTTAGCAATGGGACCACTACCTTTAACAACGATACGCTCCTTATCAATAAGGCCACTTCTTTCAACACCGTCAACTTTTCCAACGACAGTGTTGCCGTCAATTTCGCGCTGTCCAGCTCGAACGGCACGTCTACCATCGACCACACCCGTATGAAGATGAACGCCAACGTGACCTTCAACGCGGCCAATTTTACCAACGACTCGATCCACGTCGCCAATACGACGCTCAAGGTCAATAATTCGACCACTTCCTTCACCTCTACCTTTATAGAGGTATCAGGCAACAGCGGCTCTTTGTCGTTCAATGCTGCCTCTTTCACAAGCAGCAATGTCGTTCTTTCCGATAAATCGTCCCTGACTACCAGCAACGCTTTTAGCGCCGACGGCGCCAGCTTCACCATGCACGACGGCAGCACGATGAAAGCCAGCTCTATCACGATGACCAACAACAGCAACGTTACGATGGATGGAACATCCAATAGCCTTACATCCTCCAACGCTTTGTCCATCAGCAATACCACCATGACGATGAACAGCAATTCCACCGTCAAGGCCAGCTCCATCACCGCTACGGGCACTACGATCGATGCATCGGGCGGTACGATCACTTCGGACAACGCGCTTAAGATGACGTCGAGCACGCTGACAAGCACCGGCGCCATGAACATCAAGGCCAGCTCCGTCACCTTGGAGACAGGCAGCGGCATGACCCTGGCCAGCGGCTCCAACCTCAAATCCGACAATGCTATCACCGTCGACGGCAGCAATTTTTCCGCGGATGGCAGCACCATCAAAGCCAGCTCCTTCACGGCGAAAGCAAACAGCACGGTCGACATCACCGGCGCTTCCAGTCTGAAGTCGGACAATGCCATCCTCATCGACGGCAGCAGCCTGACCACCGGCGGCAGCACGACACTAACAGCCAGCTCCTTCACGGCGCAGGCGTCCAGTACGGTAACCATGAGCGGTACTTCCAACCTGACCACCGACAACAGCATCGATATCAAGGCAAGCAGATTGACCGTCACCGGCAACGCCTGGGCCAACGCCAAGGGCTCCCTTATCTTCGAATCCGGCAGCGTCGTCACCGTCGGGGACGGAACTTCCGCCAGCACGGCCCACCTGATGACCAACAATTCGCTGCAGGTACTGGGTGGTTCTCAATTTGGGATCGTCGGCGGCAATAACTATCTGTACACCTCCTCCAATACTTACACCGACGGATCGCACAGCTACACTATACGAACCAACACCATCAGCTGCGGGTCCGGGCATTCCAACTCCTGTACCACAGGTTATGTCTATGGTTGCGCCACCCTCAACAACAGCGGCGCAGTAGGTTGCGTGACCCTCGCCCTGTCGGTGCCGGAACTCACCGCCCATATCTCCAATGGACAGGTGCTCCTCTCCTGGAAGCTCGGAACGGGCAGCAACGCCGAACGTTTCCTGATCCAGCGCAGCTCCAACGGCTCCGATTGGACACTCCTTGGAGAAGTGACGGTCAACGACTTTTCATCCACCTATAGCATACAGGACGCACAAGCTCAGCCCGGCGTTAATTACTACCGGCTCCGGCAGGTGAACAAGGATGGAAATTCCGCCCTGTCGGCTATTGCTACGGTAAGCCTCGATGCGGTCGTCGGACAGACAGCGGTCTTCCCTAACCCTATAAAAGGACATAGCTTCTTCCTGAAGACCTCTTCCACCGATGCTGTCATCCTGAAGGTGCTCACCGTCAGCGGTCAACCCCTGCTGCTCAGCTCCCTGAAAGGACAGACACAGTACTCGGTACAATTGCCCGGTACGATCCTTTCAAACAGCTACCTGCTCGTACAGGTCATCGGCAACGGACGTACGCAAACATTTACGGTATTGGCACAATAAGTGTAGATTTGCTCCCATGAGCAAATTTGGAAGATCGTGCTTTTATATATTGCTTAGCCTGGGTTTGTCGACGACAGCCTGCAACGGGCACGGAGGGAATGCCAAAGAAGAGAACGCCGTTTTGAAGAAGCCTCCCTTTGCAGCGCTCACCGACAGCATCGATAGAGACGCAGGCGACAAGGCCGGTCTGTATTTCAGAAGAGGCGACCTCCTGTCAAGGAACAACCTGCACGAGCTGGCCGCCAACGATTATGAAAAGGCCTGGGAACTTCATCCCGACGAGGTCACCGGTCTTCGCTACGCCTCTACGCTCAGCATCATCAGCCGTCCGCAGGACGCCATCCGGCTGCTGGAAGACTGCCGGAAAAAATTCCCCGACAATGTGGGTTTCTCCAATATGCTGGGCGATCTTTATGTACAGGTGGGGCAGACAAAACAAGCCCTCCAGCTTTACAACGATATGCTCCTCGCCGACTCGGCCAACTTCGAAGCATGGTATGAAAAAGGTCTGCTGCAGGAAGAGACCCACGACACCGCCGGCGCCGTGATATCTCTCCGGAAAGCCTATGCCTTGCAGCCCGTCAATACCTATGCGTTGGGACTGGCCTATCTCTATGCCGAAAGCAGGAACGCGGCAGCTCTCGGGCTCTGCGACGAAGTACTACGAAAGGACAGTACACACGAGCTCATAGACCCTCTGTTCATCAAAGGCATCTACTATGCCAATATCGGGCAGGGCAAACAGGCCATCGTCCAGTTCGACTCCTGTGTAGGGCGCGATTGGAAATTCACCGACGCCTACCGTGAAAAAGGCATCGTGCTCTTCCACCAGGGCAAATATTCGGAAGCCCTGGATGTATTCCAGATGGCTGTCAGGGTTTCCAATACCTATGCGGACGGATATTTTTGGATAGGCCGCTGCTATGAGGCCACCGGCCATAAAGAGGAAGCCACACTCTTCTATCAGCGCGCGCTGGCCCTCGACAAGGATTTTACGGAAGCCAGAGAAAGGATACAAAGACTCAAATAATACAAATCATAAACCTTACAAAATGCCAACACCGATCATAGCGCCATCCTTGCTCGCCAGCAATTTCCTCCGCCTGGAAGAAGAATGTAAAATGCTGAACGAAAGCCAGGCGGATTGGTTCCACCTGGACGTGATGGACGGGCGTTTCGTACCCAATATCAGCTTTGGTCTTCCCGTCATCGAACAGATACGCAAGGCAACCACCAAGGTCTGCGATGTACACCTGATGATCGAAGAGCCCGGGAAATATACGGAAGCTTTTAAAAAGGCCGGCGCCGACAGGCTTACCGTACACCTGGAAGTATGCCCGCATCTTCACCGGAATATACAACAGATCAAATCCCTGGGCATGAAGGCAGCCGTAGCGCTCAATCCTCATTCCCCCGTCGAGCTGCTCACCGATATCCTCTACGACCTGGACATGGTGCTGATCATGAGCGTCAACCCCGGCTTCGGAGGCCAGGAGTTCATACCTCATACCTTTCAAAAGATCCGCAACCTGAAAAAAATGATCCACGAGAGAGGGCTGGACACGCTGATACAGATCGATGGCGGCGTGACGACAGAGAACGCAGGGGCTATCTTACGGGCAGGGGCCGATGTTCTCGTGGCAGGCAGCAATGTCTTTAAATCTGCCGATCCAAAAGCCACGATCAGAGCCCTGAAAAATGCCATTTAGCATGTGCGGGAATCGGCCCTCCTAAAACTTCCCGGCCAGCTGCTCCAATACTTCTCCTTCCTGCTTGACCCAGCTGGTAGGATGCTCCGGCCATTTGAGCGAATGTTTTCCCAGCTCGTCCGCTATCATGTCATAGGCCGTAAAAGCCTGGTCCTCGGAGTAAAATATGCTTTTCCACGACTTGTCGAGATCCAGTCTCGCCTTCATCCCGATGCCGCCAT
>DASZXP010000006.1:0-15652 GCA_035545935.1 Puia sp.
AAAAAGCTTGCATTGCTCCCCTTTTTTCTTTTACTCCAGCTACTACTTTTTGCGCAAACCTATCAGCCCAACTGGACGTCATTGGATCAGCGTCCCGTGCCGCAATGGTTCAGGGACGCCAAATTCGGCATATTCATCCACTGGGGGGTGTATTCCGTACCCGGGTGGAGCAGCAAGGGGCAGTATGCGGAATGGTATCAGCAGGGACTGAACAGCGGCGACAGCGCCCGGATCCGCTACCATAAGGCGAAGTTTGGGGACCTCACGTATTATCAGCTGGCGGATCAGTTCAAGGCCGAGCGGTACAACCCGGATGAATGGGCCCATATCATCGAGCAATCGGGCGCTAAATATGTCGTCCTTACCTCCAAACATCACGACGGATGGGCCAACTGGCCCAGCGCGGCTACGGCTACGACCTGGAGCATGCCCTGGAATGCGGCCGTGGCAGGACCGCATCGGGACCTCCTGGGCGATCTGTTCACCGCCATACGGAAGACCTCCGTGCATCCGGGGATGTATTATTCCCTTTACGAATGGTTCAACCCTCTCTATAAGAAGGACAGACGGGCCTATGTGTCGGACTATATGTGGCCGCAGATGAAGGACCTGATCAATACCTATCGTCCCGATGTCTTTTGGACGGATGGGGAATGGGATGGTCCCGACAGCTTATGGAAGTCCCCGCAGTTCCTGGCCTGGCTATATAATGAGAGCCCCGTGAAGGATCGGGTGGTCACCTATGACAGATGGGGCGCCGGGGTGCGGTTTCATCACGGAGGGGTATATACGCCGGAATACCAGCCCAATGCGGATTTCGAGGACCATTATTGGGAGGAGAGCCGGGGGATGGGTTTTTCGTATGGATACAACAGGGAAGAGGATTCCTGGGATTATAATTCCGCGCAATCCCTCGTGCTGCAGCTGATCGACAAGGTCAGCCGCGGGGGCAATTTCCTGCTCGATATCGGTCCGGACGAGCATGGCAAGATCCCTCCCATCATGGAGGAGCGTCTGTTGCAGATAGGAGACTGGATGAAGATCAATAACGAAGCCATCTACAATACCAGCCGTTGGCGGACGGCGTCGCAATGGAGCGCGGGCAGACAGGACTATACGCCAAAGAACGGGGGTGGCGATCTGCTGTTGAAGCTCACCGTCGACCCTGATCCGGGGTATGCGGTGAAGGAGTGTTTTTTTACGTATAATGAGAAAAATAATGATCTGTATGCGTTGTTGCCCAGGTGGCCCGTCGTTGGGTCTTCCGGCCAGGCCAGCTTTATCATACATGACCTAACGCTGGCGACTGGAACAAAAGTGGAGTTACTGGAGACGCATCAGCCGTTGAGCTGGCATCAGCAGGGTGGTGATTGCGTCATCGAGCTGCCTGCCTATGATCCTTCGAAAATAAAGAGCAGTTATGCCTATGTCATCAAGCTCTCCCATACCGGAGCTTTTGCAGCGCGGCCTGTCGTCCGTGTAGACTATCCCAACAAGGCCATACACCCCCTGATCACCGTACAGCCACGGGCCGATACAAAATATTTTTATACACTGGATGGTACATTCCCCACGGAAAGCTCCTCTTTATACACGGAACCGTTCACCGTCAATAAGACCGCTACGGTGATGGTGCGGGGATTCAAGCCCGGAGGGCTGCCCGGCGCTATAGCAAGCCTGCCGCTGCTGGTCTTCGACTGGACGCCCGCGGTCAAGCCCGGAAAGGTGATGCCCGGATTGCATTATACGGCTTATGAAGGTCCCGAGGGAGGGTTGCATTCCATAAAGCAGCTGCCGGATCTAACGCCGGTGGGCAATGGGACGGCCTCTACCGTGGACAGAAAGCCAATGCCGAGGAAGGAGAATGCGGGACTGCTATTCGAAGGCTATCTGAAAGTACCGGCGGATGGGATCTATACTTTGTATCTTGCGTCCGACGATGGCAGCGGATTGTGGATCGATGGGCAGGCCGTCATCGATAACGACGGGGCTCATGCCTCCGACGACCGTTCCATCCGGATGCCGTTGAAAAAGGGTTTTCATGCATTGCGGCTGGCTTATTTCAATGGCGCGGGTGAAGCCGACCTTTCGTTGCAATACAGCCTGGACGGCGGGAAAAAAATGCCGGCGCCCAATGAATTTTTCTATCAACCTGTAAAGTAATCTATCGATGCGTTTTCTTTCACTGATCTTTTTGCTAGGTGTCACCGGCACTGTCTTTTCACAATCTGTTCGCGAACACCGCAGTTTCGACGAGGGCTGGAAATTCCATTTGGGACATGCGGGCGACCCGCATCGCGACTTCAATTATGGCATCGCCAATATATTGGCCAAGACGGGGGATGCGGGCCGTAACACGGCCATCAATATGAACTTCGACGACAAGGACTGGGCTTCCGTCCAATTGCCGCATGACTGGGCCGTGGGCCTTCCGTTCGAGCATGTTCCCAACGGGGACGTTGATGCGCATGGTTATCGTGCCGTGGGCGGTCTTTTCCCCGAGAACAGCATTGGGTGGTATCGCAAGACCTTTACCATCGACAGGGCCGACTCCGGGAAGCGATTTGTCATCCAGTTCGACGGGATCTTCCGCGACAGCAAGGTCTGGATCAACAACTGTTATTTGGGAGGTCATTTCAGCGGATACAGCGGATCATCCTATGATATCACGGACTTTATACGATTCAACGCAAAGAACACGGTAGTCGTGCGTGCCGACGCCAGCCAGTATGAGGGCTGGTTCTATGAAGGGGCCGGTATTTACCGGCATGCCTGGCTGAATGTATTCGACGACTTGCATATCGCACAGGATGGAGGGGTATATGTACGGACCGCTTCGGCGGGTGACAAGACCACCGTCACCGTGACTACACGGGTGGAGAACAGAAATATACAGGCCACCGGCGCCACTGTCAGCACGTATATCACCGACAGGGCGGGCAAACAGCTGACGCAGACAAAGGAGCAGCCGCTGCACCTGGCTGTCAACGGCATCGGGGACGTAACGGATTCCATGCAATTGTCTTCGCCGCAGCTGTGGTCATTGGAAGACCCGTATCTCTACCGGCTGGTAGCCATCGTACGGGATGCCTCCGGCAAGGTCATGGATCAGGAGACCGTGAAGTTCGGGGTACGCACCATCACGGTGGACAAGGATAAGGGGCTTTTCCTGAATGGCAAGCCCATAAAGATACAGGGCGTTTGCTGTCACCAGGATCATGCGGGTGTAGGCAGCGCATTGCCCGATTATTTACAATACTATCGGATACAATTATTGAAGGAGATGGGGGTGAACGGCTATCGCACCAGCCATAACCCTCCCACGCCCGAGCTGCTGGAAGCCTGTGACAGCCTGGGTATGCTCGTGCTGGACGAGACGCGGCTGCTCAACAGCGGTGCGGAATATGGCGCCGAATGGGAAAAGCTGATCCTGCGGGACAGGAACCATCCCTCCATCTTTATGTGGTCCATCGGCAATGAGGAGTGGGCGATCCAACAATCCAACTGGGGTAAACGCATCGCACAGAACCAGGTGCTGAAGCAGCAGGAGCTGGACCCTTCGCGTACTTCCACCTATGCCGCCAATGTAGGCAATACCTGGCATGGGGTCAATGAAGTGATACCTGTACGGGGTTTCAATTATAATTTGTTCGGTCTCGACGGCTATCGCAAGGAGCATCCCGAGCAACCGATCATGGGTACGGAGGTAGCGAGCACTGTCAGCACGCGTGGTATTTATTACAGAGATACCGTCAACGCCTATGTGCCCGACTACGACAGCGTGGCGCCGCCGTGGGCCAGCACCGCCGAGCATTGGTGGAAGATAGCCGCCGACAGGGAATGGTTTATGGGCGGATTTGCATGGACAGGTTTCGACTATAGGGGCGAGCCTACGCCATACGCCTGGCCCGATATCAATTCGCATTTTGGCATCATGGATATGTGCGGGTTCCCCAAGACCGTATATTACTACTATCAATCCTGGTGGACGGACAAGGATGTGCTGCATATCGCGCCGCACTGGAACTGGAAGGGGAAGGAAGGGCAGCCCATACCCGTGTGGGTACACAGCAACGCGGACAATGTGGAGCTGCTGCTGAACGGGAAGAGCCTTGGGAAAAAGGATATGCCGCGTAATGGGCACCTGGAATGGACTGTCGATTATGCTCCCGGCAAACTGGAAGCCATCGCCTATAAGAAGGGCAGGAAGCTGACCGCCGTGGTGCAAACGACGGGAGAGGCTTATCGGATCATCGTAAAGGCTTCCAAAAGCAATCTTACACTGGATGGCAAGGATGCCGCCGTCTTCAATATCTCCGTGGTGGACAAGCAGGGGCTGGAAGTGCCGGATGCGTCCAATCTATTGCATTTCTCGCTCACCGGCAGCGCCCGGATCGTCGGCGTAGGCAATGGCAATCCCAGCAGTCATGAACCCGATAAGTTCGCTGCCCAGGACTGGCAGCGCAAGCTGTTCAATGGCAAATGCCAGGTCATCATCCAGTCGGATGCTACGAAGTCGTCCGGCGATGTATCCTTCCGTGCAGAAGGCGAGGGGCTGGTTTCTGGGACTTCAACGGTGCGTGGGGTTTTGTAAGCGGCGTATCCAGCGGATCGTTCATGATCCCTGTCAGCAGGATCATTTGTTGCTGCCGGGCCACCACAAAGTACAGGAAGGGATGGTCCGCCTTGATGGCCAGACAACGACGCTGGCCCGGGGGTGTGCTGTTGCCGGGGTCTGCCACGGCCTCTGTCATGGTACCTTTCTCATCTACATTGAAGCAGGTCCTGTGATAGTATTTTGAAATGGGCGTACTTGCTGCCTTTAGCAGATCCGTTTCATCGCGGCCCCGGATCAGGTCCCAGGTGCTGAGCAGATTGCTGCGACCCGGCCGGGTACACATATTGGACAGGTCCGTTGATCCTCCCTGGTTGAAGAGAATACCCAATCCCATTTGTTGCAGCGCCGGCGCCAGATCGCCCGAATCATACGCATGTTCCCAGCGGGGCAGGGAGAGGTCTATCCATTGATCATTCATGCGTGTGATGGCGTCATAAAATCTTGTTTCCCGGAAGGTCGATAAGAATTGCCGCGCCGTCTGCTGTCCATTGTCCGGGATGACGATAAACAGGCTGTACGCCGAGAAGTCGCCATAGGGCAGCTCTACCATGGTGAAGGAGGTGTCGGCATAGGTTTTCATAACCTGTACTTTTTTCATAAAGGGGACGGCTATACGATGCGTGCCTGCTGCCGGCGAACCCGCCGGCGTGGCCGGGTAGAAGAAGTCTATTTGAGTGGCAGCGCTGTCGAATGGATGCTGCCAGCTGCAGCTGAAACAGCAGGCATTGGTGAGATAGAGGAGGTCGTTGGGGTTGGTAGCTGGCACAATGGGCGGGAAGAGCTTGTCGGTATTTTGTGTGGTCCATTTATTGATCCTGTCGGCTGTCGCCCGCCCTGTGAAGGGCAGGGCCTGGATATTGGAATAGTAGTAGTTCTCGCCCAACTGCCCGAAGGAAGGAGCAAGCTTCAGCTTCTTTTTATTTGTCCAGATGGAGTTGGCCATGGCGAAATGCGCCTTTTTATCCGCCAGCGAGAGCTGCTGGAGCAGGCTTTTGCTCAGGGCATTGAGCTGGTTGATATCCAGGTCCGCCACCTGGAGGGCCTGCGCCAGGGAGTCGCGTGTGTCCTTGCCCGCCGCATTGTAGAGCAGGCTCAGGCTAAGGTAGACGCCTACGGGTGAGATGACCCGGCTGCTCGTATCGTCGGATAGCGCGGCATGCATCAGCGCGAAGGCAAACTGGTTGCTGCTCCTGGCCAGGATGGAGCGTGGCGTAGCGCTTTGGACCGTCTTTATGCGATGGGAGGGTAGAAGGGTGGTGATGGATAAGAAAATAAAGGCCGGAATAAGTTGTTTCATATTCTACGGCGACAATTTTCGGCTGGGGAGGGGCAGGGCAAATATATGTATTTTTCTCAACGGCCCGCGGGGTGCGCCGAAAATGCCAAGATTGCTTACTAAACGGGTAATTAAGGGGAGTGTTTTTTCGGCCAAAATCCCCATATTACAGGTTTATGGTTATTGGGGATCGCTTAGTCCGGATAGGCTGTTTTATTTTTTTACTTTTCTTCTATACGCGGGCTTCCGCGCAAACTTCCATTTGTCTCACCGATCATTGGGAATTTCTCCGGCAGGACCTGGGTGGCGGTCCCTGGGAGGCTTTACGTCCTGTGACGAAGAAGGACGATCCTGCCATCGTCCCCCTCTGGCGGCCTGTGCGTTTGCCTCATTGTGTCAATGCGGAGGATGCCGTCGATCCTTCGGGTAATTATTACCGTGGGCCTGCCTGGTACCGTACACAATTGGAGATTCACAACCCGTATGCGGGTGGCAGGATCCTGCTGCATTTTGAAGGGGCAGGGCAAAAGACGGAGGTATATATCTATACGACCAAGGTGGGGAGCCATACCGGTGGCTATGATGAATGGACCGTGGATATTACGGATGCTGTGGCGGCTTTTGAAAAGACCGATGCATACCAGGCCCAATACCATGGAAAGATACCGTTGTGTATACGGACGGACAATTCCCGCGACTTGCAAATGATCCCTTCAGGTATGTCCGATTTTAACCTGTATGGAGGGATCTATCGGCGACTGTATTTGAAATATGTTCCGGCTGTATATATCGACCAGGTATCGATCAGGACGGAAGTGGATAGCCTGGGCAGGCAAGGTATGGTGCATATAAGGGTGCTGGCATCGGGAACGGGACCATATTCGTTGGAGCTGAGAGATCCAGCCGGCAAGGTAGTGTGGGCCGGGACGGATACCGATAGGGTCGTGAAGAAACCCCGGCTCTGGTCGCCCGATGACCCCGCGCTCTACACCGTACGGGTGACTCTGCGAACGGCGGATGGCGACAGCTGCGTGGAATCCCAACATATAGGTTTCCGGCATTTTAGCTTTAAGGATCATGGTCCCTTCTTTCTCAATGGCAGCCGGTTGTTGTTGCGAGGGACCCATCGTCATGAGGACCATGCCGGGCTGGGCGCCGCCATGACCGAAGACCTCATGCGACAGGAGATGATCCTTATCAAGGAGATGGGGGTAAACTTTATAAGGCTGGGGCATTATCAGCAGTCGCCCGTAATACTCGATCTTTGTGACAGCCTTGGTATCCTCGTCTGGGAAGAGATACCCTGGTGTCGAGGGGGACTGGGTGGTCCCGTATACCAGCAGCAGGCGCGCGATATGATGACGCATATGATCGGACAGCATTTCAATCACCCTGCCGTCATCATCTGGGGGTTGGGCAATGAGAACGACTGGCCCGGGGATTTCCCGGAATTCGATAAGGAAAAGATCCGTCAATTCATGAAGGAGCTGAACGACCTGGCGCACCGGCTGGACCCGTCGCGTCGTACTGCCATCCGGCGTTGTGATTTTTGCAAGGATATCCCCGATATTTATTCGCCCAGCATCTGGGCAGGATGGTATCGCGGCGTCTACACCGACTACCGGAGCATCTCGGAGGAGGAGTCGAAAAAAGTTACGCATTTCCTGCATGTGGAATGGGGCGGGGATAGTCATGCGGGGCGTCATGCGGAGGAACCCATAAAGAATGACTGGAGCGAGACTTATATGTGTGATCTCATCGACTGGCATTTAAAGGAACAGGAGCAGATGCCCTGGCTCACGGGGACGGCGCAATGGTGTTTTAAGGATTTCTCTACGCCCTTGCGGCCGGATAACCCCGTGCCTTATGTCAATCAAAAAGGAGTGGTGGAGAGGGACCTGACAAAGAAAGAAGGGTATTATGTATTCCAATCGTACTGGTCCCGTCAGCCGATGGTACATATTTATGGGCATTCCTGGCCCGTGCGCTGGGGCAATGACGGGCAGTCGCGGCAGATAAAAGTTTATTCCAATTGCGACGAGGCTGAGCTTTACCTCAATGGGAAGAGCTATGGCGTGCGGCGTCGTAACACCCAGGATTATCCCGCGGCCGGACTGCGATGGAACGTGTCTTTCTCTCCGGGAGAAAATGTCGTCCGGGTAGCGGCCCGGAAGGGGCGCATTGTCGTGGAGGATTCGATACATGTCGAATACCAGACGGAGAAATGGGGCAAGCCCGCGAAGATGAAAATAGACAAGGTCCATGAGGAAGACGGCATCGTCACCGTACGTGTGCGGCTGCTGGATCAGCATAATATTCCCTGTCTGGATGCCGCCGACTGGGTGAGCTTTGGCCTGACGGGCGATGGCAGGCTCATCGAGAATATGGGCACTTCCACGGGTTCGAGATATGTACAGGCATGCAATGGACGGGCTATCATCCGACTGCATACGAATAACGGACATTCCATTGTCAGCGCACGATCGGGAGTATTGCCGACGGCGTTCCTGGACATAGCTTCTTCCGATAGTGTCAAGGCTATAGTAGAAGAGACATTGAGAGGGCCGGCGCTGGAAGAGGCGGCCCGGGCATTGCAGCAGACGCCCATTACCGTTACTGCATCCCGATGTCCGCGTAGCGCCGGGGGGCCGCACGACTTCTATTCGGAAGGCGACTACTGGTGGCCCGACCCCAAACATCCCGATAGTCCATACATCCAGCGGGATGGGATGACCAATCCGGAGAATTTTACAGCGCATCGCCTGGCTATGATACGATTGAGCCGCATCGTGGGCGCCCTGGCTACGGCTTACCGGCTTACGGGGGATGCAAAATATATCCGGCCTGTCCTGGAGCATTGCAAGGCCTGGTTCGTGGACAGCGCCACCCATATGAACCCCAACCTGCAATATGCGCAGGCTATCAAGGGACGCGCTACGGGCAGGGGCATCGGGATCATCGACACGATACAATTGATGGAAGTGGTCATGGGACTGGAGGCGATGGAAGACGATGCTGCCATGGACAAGGGATTGCTGGATCGCATACGGCAATGGTTTAAGGAGTATCTGAAATGGCTTACTACGCATCCTTACGGAAAAGACGAAATGAATGCGGCCAATAACCATGGCACCTGCTGGGTCATGCAGGTGGCGGCCTTTGCTCATTTCACGGGTGATGGGCAGCTGATGGCTTTTTGCCGCCGCCGATATAAAGAGGTCCTTTTACCCGGGCAGATGGATGCGGATGGGAGCTTCCCCCGCGAATTGAAAAGGACGAAGCCCTATGGCTATTCTCTGTTCAATCTGGATGCCATGGCGACCATCTGTCAGCTGTTGTCGACACCGGAGGACGATCTCTGGAATTACCAAACGGCAGATGGACGTGGTATCGGGAAAGGTATCGGCTTTATGGCGCCCTTTATCGCGGACAAGGGAAAATGGCCTTATGCGCACGATGTAATGTTCTGGAACGAATGGCCCGTGGCGCAGCCGGCGCTGGTGTTCGGGGCCAGCGCGTTAGGGCATGGCGAGTGGCTGCATGTTTGGGAACGGCTGGATCATGCTCCGGCCAATGAAGAGGTGATCCGCAATCTACCCGTAAGACATCCGATTATATGGCTAAACAAATACTACAAATGAGTAGACATTCTCTTTTTTTGGCAGGCATGGTAGTCGCCTGCCTGTCTGTGAAGGCACAGCCTGTTGCGTTACCAAAAGTAATGGCCGATGCGGAAGCGCAAACCCGCGTGATGCTGCGCGG
This sequence comes from Puia sp., assembly GCA_035545935.1. Lineage (GTDB taxonomy): Bacteria > Bacteroidota > Bacteroidia > Chitinophagales > Chitinophagaceae > Puia. Next base: position 9,657 of record DASZXP010000006.1, read on the forward strand.
ATTAGGCAACCCGTCGCCCGATAGTCCTTTTTCTCCCCGGACGCTGGAACATGGTGTGTTCAAGCGGGTGGCATCACGGGACTGGACCAGCGGCTTTTTTCCGGGCGAGCTTTGGCTGCTGTATCAATACACCGGCGCAGAGGAATGGAAGAAGGAGGCACAGACATATACCGCGTGTATGGAACGGGAGAAGTTCAACGGCGGTACCCATGACATGGGCTTCAAGATCTATTGCAGCTATGGGAATGGTTACCGGCTGACAAAGGACGAAGCCTACAAGCAGGTGATCATACAAGCCGCCCGGACGCTATCTACGCGATTCAACCCCCGGGTGGGATGTATCCGCAGCTGGGACCATCACAAAGAGCTGTGGGGATATCCTGTCATCATCGATAATATGATGAATCTGGAGCTGCTGTTCGAAGCTACGAAGCTGACGGGGGATTCCTCCTTTTACAGGATAGCGGTAACACATGCCAATACCACTATGCGGAATCATTATCGCGCCGACTACAGCTCTTTTCATGTAGTGGATTATGATACCGCCACCGGCAAGGTAGTGAAGCGACAGACCTGGCAGGGTTACAGCGACTCGTCCGCGTGGGCGCGGGGGCAGGCCTGGGGGCTGTATGCGTATACGATGTGTTACCGGGAGACGGGAAATAAGATCTATCTGCAGCAGGCCGAGCATATTGCCGGGTATATACTTCCCCGATTGCCGGAGGATAAGGTGCCGTATTGGGACTTCAACGCGCCGGGCATACCCAACGAGCCGCGGGATGCCTCCGCCGGGGCGGTGATCGCATCGGCCTTGTATGAACTGAGCAAATACAGCTCGAAAGGAAAAGAGTACCGGCAGACAGCGGACAGGATCTTGCAGAGCCTGACGGATCATTACCGAAGCGACATCGGCGCCAACAGCGGATTTATCCTGCTGCACAGTACGGGCTCCAGGCCTTCCAACTCGGAAGTGGATGTGCCTATAAACTATGCGGACTATTATTACCTGGAAGCGCTGCTGCGGTCGCAGTCAAACCAGGTAGCATCCGCGCAAACCCCTGGCCGGGATGAACGAATGCAGTGGTGGCGCGAGGCCCGTTTTGGCATGTTCATTCACTGGGGCGTCTATGCTGTTCCCGCCGGTGAATACGACGGACATACCATCGGCAAGGCGGCGGAATGGATCATGAACAGGGGAAAGATCCCCGTGGCGGTATATCAGCAATTCGCTCATCAGTTCAATCCTGTAAAATATGACGCCGAGGCATGGGTAAGAATGGCCAGGGATGCGGGTATGAAATATATCGTCATCACGGCCAAACATCATGACGGCTTTGCACTTTTCAAGACCAGCGCCAGCAAATGGAATGTGGTGGACGCCACTCCTTATGGCAAAGACCTGCTGAAACCTCTGGCGGCGGCCTGTCGCAAGTATGGTCTGCGGCTCGGATTTTATTATTCGCAAGCGCAGGATTGGAACAACCCTGGCGGCGCTGCATCGAGAAAGGTTACTTCCGAAGGATGGGCCAATCCCGACTCGGCCGCTATCGATGCCTATACCGCCGCGCATAAGGGACATTGGGACCCTGCCCAGACGACGGATTCCATGGGCGACTATATCGACAAGGTGGCGGTGCCACAGGTAAAGGAGCTGCTCACCAATTATGGCGATGTGGCTGTGCTTTGGTGGGATACACCTACGGATATGACGGACGCATGGGCGGAGAAGCTGAATGCGCTATTGTCCCTGCAGCCAAAGATCATTACGAACGACAGGCTCAAACGGCCCGACTTCCCCGGCGATTATAAGACGCCCGAACAAAAGATACCCAATCTGTCGGAACTGGATGGTAAGGACTGGGAGACCTGTATGACGATGAACGGTACCTGGGGTTTCAAGAAGTCCGACCACAATTGGAAGACGCCCACGACCCTGATCCATAACCTCGTGGATATTGCATCCAAAGGCGGTAACTACCTGTTGAATGTGGGGCCTACCGCTGAAGGTGAGTTCCCTCAAGGCAGTGTGGATGCATTGAAGGCCATCGGCACATGGATGAAGGTCAATGGCGAAGCTATCTATGACACAAAAGCGAGTCCATTTGGTCTGTTGCCCTGGGGTCGTTGTACCAAAAAAGCGCAGAGAGGAAATACGATCCTGTATCTTTCTGTATTCGACTGGCCTGCAGATGGAAAGCTGACCGTGCCGGGATTGAAGAATGCGGTCACCAGCGCTAAACTGTTGGCAGATGGCAGTGCATTGAAGACGTCTGCCGGTACGGAAGGTCTTGTCATGGAGGTGCCTGCTCACGCTCCGGATATTATTGCCAGCGTTATTCGCGTAGAGGTAAAGGGTACACTGTGATTGCACCGGCGTCTGCAGGATCAGTTCCAGCAAGCTACTGTTGTCCAAATAGCTTCCCTGGGATGGAATGGAAGCAGTGCCGACATGCCGGTTTTCAAGCCTAATCCTTATCACACACGTCCCTTTTTAAAAAAGGATACAATTGGGATTTGATCTGCAAACGCAATCCAGTTCGACATAAAAAAGAGACCGCCCCTAATACAAGGGACGGCCCTATATATCATGTAGCCTAATTCTTGATCAGCTTGATCGTCTTTACAAATCCATCCTGTTCCACTTTCAATATATATACACCCGGCCTGTAGCCGCTGGCATCTATATCCACCACGCCGTTGGACTGGGCCACCATTCTGGCCTGCAGCTGTTTGCCATCCGCGCTATATAGTCCCAGGCGTGTCTGTCCCTGACCGGCCAGCGAGAGATAGAGGCGGAACGTATTGTGGGAGGGATTGGGAGATACCTCCGCGACATTCATGGGCTTGTCGGTAGCGAGCATATTGGCATCCGTGCTGATCAGCTTGTCGCTGTTGGCAGCGGAGACCTGGTCCTTGCCGCATACGGCCCGGGTGCTGTAGGCGAGGTCGATACGGGTAAATCCGAAATTATCTTCCCAGTCGATGATGGCGACCGCCGGCAGGAGCGTATTATGAAAATACGGCGTAGTAGTGGAGAAGGTCGTATCACCGGGCGACACCGTGATGCTGCCATGCTGATCGCTCCCGATGATAAGCCAGTCTACTTTCACCTCGAAAGGATTGGGATTGTCGATCTCCCAATTACGGATATGGTTAGGGTCGTTAGAGCACAGTGGCCGGATCTGTAAATTCTTTACAAAGAGGTTGGGGAATTTCACATCGCCTACGGACTGGTCAGCCCGGATAAGACCATAGCCCGTGGCATAATCGAAGCCTTTGTCGAACCCCGTCGTATAGGGGTTGTCCATATCCACGGCATGTGTTTGCAGGATGCCCTTTATCTGCGCGGGTGTGATGGTATGCAGTTTCTGTGCGTCGATCATCAGCGCTGCCACCCCCGCGGCGTGAGGCGCGGCGGCCGAAGTACCGAAAAAGTTGGGAAAGCTGTCCGAATCCTCCGGGATATCGCCGTTGCCGAACGGATCGAAGAAAGAAGTATTGCCGCCATCGGGGGCTACGATCTCCGGTTTGGGACGGACGAGTGGTGCGATACGCTGGCCGTGGATGTCATAATAATTGGCGGTGCCGCCTACGGAAGAGAAGCCTTCCACCACAGGTGTATCCACTCCATATGCAGGTGTCTGGAAATAAGGTGCGGCCCCGGCGGCAATGGCGCCATCCGCCTTGGCGTGACCTACGAGGGCAGGGGCGAGGATACCGGGTATGGCCGGTGTCGTGAGATAGAAGAGCGCATCGTTGTACAGCAGGTATTTCAGCCGGGTGGGGTCGGGGCCGGCAAATTTTACGATGACGAGATAGAAGGTGACGCTGTTGGTTGGATTAAAATAACCGAACGCTTCGATAGGGTCTCCGCTTCTGATGTTATCGGAGGCGCCCGCAGCCACGATCTGTCCCTGGCTGTTGAGGAGGTACATATCCAGGTCCGACTCGCAACCCACGCCGCTGGCGGAGAAAGAGGACTGGTCCCATTGAAAGGAGCTGATGAATATGCCGCCGGGCGGAATATAAATAGGTTGGAAATAACGGACAGGATCACTTGGACCGCTGAAGTTATGCGCCGTGCCGCTGCCCGCGCCCAGAGGTTCATAGGTGCTGGGGTGATAGTCGCTCTCGTAGGAACGTACGCTGGAATTACCCGCGGCCGAGAAATAGGTGACACCCCGGCTCTTTACTTCGTCGATGGCCTGGGCAATGATCCCATCCTGGAAATAGGGTTCGGCATAATAGATGATATCATCCGTGATGACATTGCAGCCGGCATCCGCCAGCTGTATGATACCCTGAGCAAAATCCGCCATGCCGTTGTTGGCAGTGTGGAAGGCCAACTGTGCGCCGGGAGCCACGTCATGTACTATTTCCGCCATGGCCCTTCCTTCATCTGTGCCGCCCGAGTCCAGGTCCGACAGGATCTGAACGGTTTTTTTATAGTTGAAGGGGTTGCCGGGGCCGGGTAGTTCGCCGTGCGCTACGCCCGTGGCGGCGCCGCCGAGGTTGTTATAGCTGTCGGAGAGAATGCCGACTTTGACGCCGGAGCCGTCCACTTTGTATTTTTTGCGCGCGAGATAGGAGAGTTGGGCCGTGTCGCCCTGGGTGACGACGGGGATTGGTTTGGGAGCGAGGGCCGGACCGGGCAGACCGGGTATCTTCACGGGCGCGGCTACACGCAGCGGCTTATACGCCGGTCGGACCCAGCGGATAGAGGTGGCTGACTCCAGTTGGGACAGGGAGCTGAGAGGGATGGCGCCGGAGATCACCCTGCCATAGATGGCGTTTACCTGGAAGCCCAGCTTTGTCAGCTCCGCCCGGGTGGTCTGGATATCGCCTGTCGCCGTCACATCCACCACGATCTTATCCCCTTTGATCTGCAGGAGGCTGTTCAGCGCATCGGTGGGTACGGCAGGCTTTGTGGATTGAGCGATCTTAGCATTCGGCCCGTAGCTTTCGGAAAGTTTTTTCAGTTCAGGGCTTAGTTTGGTCGGAACTTTTGGAGGGGCTGTCTGGTCGGGTGAAGGGCCATTGAAGGCAGGGTCTCCTTTTACCTGTGCGTGGAGGGGGGAAGCAGAAAAGGCAAGCGTCACCAACACCACGAGGCGTAGTAAATTTTTCTTCATAATGCACTGGTTTAATGATTAATGTACGGCTACTGTTATGAAGAAAAAGGTACTGTATTTTCTAATAAGGGAAATGGGGAATTTGTCCACCATCAAGGGCTTTCGCGTATTCCATATACTGTGGTTCCTTGTACGCAAGCCCGGCCTGTATCAGCAAGGTCGAAAAATCTTTGTTGTTATAAGGGGTTATCTCCTGATAGTCCCATTTCTTTTCACGCATGGCATAGGGGCGCAGCCAGTCCAGGGCGGTACGGATGCCCGCACCTGATTTGTTGTGATAATCCCAGAGGTCCACGCCGACCAGCGCGCCGACCCTGGCGAGGTTGAAGAAAGCCTGCAGGTTATAGGCGCTGTAGTGCATGGAATTGGTCCGGGCCAGCTCCAGGGGCATCTTCCCATCCTGTTCGATCTGGCTTTCTACGCGGCCTTTGCCTTCTTCGACCAGCTCCCTGGCTTTGTCCTTGTCACCGATGAACATCGCATAATCCGCGGCCTGGGCGAGAAACCAGACGCTATGGTTATTCTTCGCATGATGCTCCTGCCCTCCTTTTTCACTGGTGAGCATCCAATGAAGGTATTGACCATACCAGGCGCGAAGCGCGTCTGCGTCGGCGCTTGTCCAGGATGCGGAACCTTCCAGCAGTCCCGCTGCGTCGGCGGTCCCCATCAGGGCGATGGTCTCGATGATGCCGATGCCTCTTCCGTCATTTTTTCCCGGTATTGCCTGTCCGTATTCCAGGTGGGGGTTCATGCGGCTGCTGTCTTCCAGGAACCATCTTTTCAGCAGCGTGGCCGACTTGGCCGCATATTTTTCTTCTCCAGTAATGTACCAGGCGAGGGAGAGGGCATGGGCGGCATTTTCCA
>DASZXP010000007.1:0-14789 GCA_035545935.1 Puia sp.
GAAATATTACAAAAGACGACGTCTCAAACGAAAAAACCTATAAATAAAATTATGAAAGCAAAACAAGTAGTAGCTGTTATCCTGATCAGTGCTTCGACCGCTGTTGCTACCATGTGGGGCTATAATCGCGTGACAAGTGGCAAGACCTATCTTTATTCCCAGGACTCGGGGAAAGTACCTTCCAATTACGCCAAATTCTTCGAGGGCGGTGACAAGAACACCGGACCCGCGGACTTCTCCGACGCCGCCAGCGCCGCTATACCCGCTACCGTGCACATCAAGACGAAAACAGTACGCACCGTCAGCAACAACCTCCCAAAAAGGAACCCCTTCTCCGATCTCTTCGGCATCGACCCCGATGACTTCTTCGGAAATGGCAATGGCATGCGCTCCATGCCTGAAATGGCTTCCGGCTCCGGCGTCATCATCAGCAACGATGGATACATCGTCACCAACAACCACGTAGTGGATGGCGCGGATGAGGTCACCGTGACCCTCAGTAACAGAAAATCATTCAAGGCCAAGGTCATAGGCACCGACCCCAGCAGCGACCTCGCCGTTGTCAAGATAGACGCACAGGGCCTCCCCTTCCTGCTCTATGGCAACTCCGATGATGTGAAGGTAGGTAACTGGGTGCTGGCAGTAGGTTATCCCCTTACGCTGGAGACCACCGTCACCGCCGGTATCGTCAGCGCCAAAGGCCGTACGCTCGACATCAACAAACGGCAAAGCCAGACCCCGATAGAATCCTTTATCCAGACGGACGCTGCCGTTAACCCCGGCAACAGCGGAGGCCCCCTCATCAACACCCAGGGACAGCTCATTGGCATCAACTCCGCCATTGCTTCTCCCACCGGTAGCTATGCAGGTTATTCCTTCACGATCCCCGTCAACATCGTCAAAAAGATCGTCAGCGATATCATGAAATTCGGTACTCCTCAAAGGGCGTTCCTCGGTATCCAGTATCCAAGGGACAATATGAGCGAAGACCAGAAAAGAGAACAAGGTATCAAGGATGGTGAAGGCGTATATGTGATGGACGTTACGCCCGATGGGGCAGCTTCCCGCGCAGGCCTTAAGAAAGGCGACATCATCGTCAAATTGAACAATAACCAGATAACCACCGGCGCCGAAATGGTCGGAATGATCGCTACCTTCAGCCCCGGCGAAAAAGTATCCGTTACGTACAAAAGAGATGGGAAGGAATACACCGTGCCCGTCGTTCTGCGTAATAATTCAGGCACCACGTCGATCATTAAGACCTCTGTCCTGGATAAGCTCGGCGCGCAGCTGGAAACCCTTTCTAAAAAGGACGCCGCTAATCTGGACGTAAAAGGCGGTGTAGTGGTAAAATCCATCACCGAGAATGGATTGATGGACAAATCCAGGATACAAGAAGGATTCATCATCCTCCGCGCCAATGGCACGGAAGTGAAGTCCGTGGAAGAATTGCAGGCCCTCCTGGAAAAAGCATCCGGCACCGTCAAGCTGGAAGGAGTATTCGCCGGTTATGAAGGAGTGTATACGTATCCGTTGCGACTCTCCAGTGGAGAATAATATAAAAAACAATATGTAAAAAGGGCGTCTCATTTGGGACGCTCTTTTTTTTGGCCCTCCTCCGATCAGCCCCTGTCCCGTCGCGGCCCTCCCACCGTCACCCGTCAGCATCCCAGCCGGCCCGTCAGCGCTTCTCCATCACCCTATACCCCCAGGGCTCGATCTCGATCGCCCTATCCCCATAATATTCCGCACCCGTAAAGATCTCCCGGAAATTCCCCGTCACCCGCACATCCGACGCCGGCACCGTCAACGGCTCACCCGAAACATTCGTCAGCACCAGCACCTCGTTCGCACCCAGGCTGCGCACAAAGCCAAAACACCGTCCATCCGGACGTATCCACCGGGTAGCAGCAGCAGGATCGCCGCCCCGCAACGCAGGATTGCTCTTCTTACACTCCAGCAGGGTCTTGTAAAACCCATGCAGCTCATACTGCCCCGTCCAGGGAATACAATCCTTGTCGAAAAAGAGCAGTCGCTTGTAATTAGGCAGCTCCTGCCCGCTATAGATCATCGGCATCCCATACAACGTGGCGCAGATCACCGCGAACGCCTTCGCCGCCTGCCCCAACCTTTCATACTCGCTGCCGCTGTGAGAATTCTCATCGTGATTAGAGGTGAAATACACCCGGATGGCATCCGGCGGGAACATGGACGCATAATAGTTCAACACCTCATCCAGCCCATCCAGCCCCGACTCCCTCCTCCACACCGCTTCCATCTTATGGAGGAACTTCCACGTATAGGTGGCGTCAAACACCTCATGATACGCTATCTCCTCGCACTCCGCCAGCCAAAAGAGTTCCGGCTTCAGCTTGTCTATCGCCGTCCGCGCCTCCTTCCAGAAATCCAGTGGCACCAGCATCGCCATATCGCAACGGTAGCCGTCGATATCACACTCCCGTAGCCAGAACGCCATCGCATCGATCATCGCCTGCCGCAGGTCTTTATTGTCGTAGTTCAGATCGATCACATCCTCCCACCCGTGGGCGTCATAGAAATGACCATCCTGGTTCTTTCGATAGTATTCCGGATGCTCCCGCGTCCAGCGGTGGTCCCACCCCGTATGATTGGCCACCACGTCGATGATCACCTTCATACCCAGCTCATGCGCCCGCCGCACCAGCTGCTTAAAGTCTTCCATAACCCCCAACTCCGGATTGACAGCCAGATAATCGCTGCAGGCATAATAGCTCCCCAGGCTTCCCTTACGCCCCTGCTGGCTGATGGGGGTGATAGGCATGAACCAGAGGATCTCGATCCCCATATCCCTCAGGCGGGGCATTTCCCTGACAAATGCGTTAAAAGACCCTTCAGGAGTATATTGTCGCAAATTGACCTCGTAAATATTGGAGCTGGCCACCCAGGCGGCGCGATGAAAGGAAGCGCTCATGTTCTTACAATCTTTTCTTCGGGGCGGGAAGTTAGCACATATTCTCTTACCCGCCGGATTTTGTACCTTTGTGGCACAAACGAACCAGAGGTCTGTTTTATTACACACAATGAAAACCTTCAACGTTCCCATCATCTACCGTAGCCCGCTGATCAGCGCTATCAAGAACAGCCGCAAACAGCAGGACAAAATGAAGAAGGACTTTACTCCCACCCGCCTGGACCTGGGAACCCTCGAGATCTTCCTCGCCCGCCATTTCGGCTTTTGTTACGGAGTAGAGAACGCCATCGAAATATCTTTCCGGACCATTGAAGAGAATCCCGGCCGCCGCATCTTCCTCCTCAGCGAAATGATCCATAACCCGCAGGTCAACGCCGACCTGCAATCCAGGGGCGTACGCTTCCTCCAGGACACCTATGGACAGCAGCTCATCCCCTTCGAAGAGCTGAATGCGGACGACATCGTCATCATCCCGGCCTTTGGCACTACGCTGGAGATAGAAAAAAAGCTGGCCGCCATCGGCATCCACACGGAAAAATACAATACCACCTGCCCCTTCGTGGAGAAGGTATGGAACAGGTCCGCACAGATAGCAAAAAAGGACTATACCATCGTCGTCCACGGCAAACCCGGACACGAAGAGACACGCGCCACCTTCTCCCATGCCGCCGCCGACACCCCCACCGTGGTCGTAAAAGATATGGCCCAGGCAAAGATCCTGGCGGAATATATAAAACAGCCCGATGGCTCATTCTACGAAAAATTCAAAGGCCAGTACAGCGAAGGCTTCGACGTACAAAAAGACCTCCGTCGCATCGGCGTCGTCAACCAGACCACCATGCTCGCCAGCGATACCCAGGCCATCGCCGACTTTTTGAAACAGACCATGATCGAGGTCTACCAGCCCGGCGACGACATCGAACAGCATTTTGCCGACACCCGCGACACCCTCTGCTATGCCACCCTCGACAACCAATCCGCCATCATGGGATTATTGGATACGCCCGCCGACATGGCCATCGTCGTCGGAGGCTACAACTCCTCCAACACCTCTCACCTGGTAGAATTGTGCGAAGAAAAACTGCCCACCTACTTCATCAGCTCCGAAGAAAAAATAGTATCCCCCGAGGAAATACTGCACTACGACTTCCATAATAAGAAGGAAATAAAGACCACCAGCTGGCTGCCCGCACAACGCCCCGCACGCATCCTCATCAGCAGCGGCGCCTCCTGCCCCGATGCCCTCGTAGAGGCCGTCATCGATAAGCTCGCAGGATACTTCGACGCAACGGATATCTTACAGGAAATAATTGACCAGCATTAGATCATTCCGCCCCGCAGGGGCCGAAGAGCTTGCTGCCATCGCCACCCTGTCGATCTCCGGTATATCGTTCTTCAACGCATTTGCCAACGGAATGGCTACGTCCGGCGAGGTAGTGATGGCGCCATTGTCCAAAAAATTGTATTTCACCTGATAGGCGCGGGCATAGCCCGGCGTGAATCGGTCGAAGCCGCACTGATATTGGATCCAGAGGCCGATCAGCAAAGCCACGGCCATGCCGGTTGCCAGACCGAATATATTCAGGCCGCTGTACACCTTGTTACGGAGGATGCCGCGCCAGGCAGTCTTCAGGTATGTTATAAGCATAACCATCCGGCCACCAGGAAAATGCCAGTTTTATTGGGTTTTGTCTATCAATAAGTTGACAGCAGTCCCTGGGCTGTTAGGTGTCCGATAGTGAACAAAAGCTGTACGCTTTGACCTTACACCATCTTGAACCCTTCCAAAAATTTTGTATTGAAATCCCCGCTGCGGAACCGCTCATCCTTCATCAACTGCAGATGGAAAGGAATGGTAGTCTTGATCCCCTCGATCACATACTCGCTCAGCGCACGATGCATCGTATTGATCGCCTCCTCCCGCGTACGGGCCACCGCAATGATCTTCGCGATCATACTATCGTAATAAGGAGGTATCGTATACCCGGCATACGCATGGGAATCCACCCGTATACCATGCCCGCCCGGCTGGTGCAACACCGTGATACGGCCCGGAGAAGGCCTGAAATCGTTATAAGGATCCTCCGCATTGATACGGCACTCGATGGCATGACCCACCGGCTCATAATTCAAGCCGCTGATGGGTTCGCCCGCCGCTATTTTGATCTGTTCTTTTATCAGGTCGAAATTGACCACCTCTTCCGTCACGCAATGCTCTACCTGGATCCGCGTGTTCATTTCCATAAAGTAGAAATTGCGATGCTTGTCCACGAGGAACTCGATGGTGCCCACGCTCTCGTAATTGATGGCGGAGGCAGCCTTGATAGCCGCGTCGCCCATACGCTGACGCAGCTCGGGCGTCATAAAGGGGGACGGAGACTCCTCTACCAGCTTCTGGTGACGACGCTGGATGGAACAATCCCTTTCGCTGAGATGACATACCTTGCCATACTGGTCACCCGCTACCTGTATCTCGATGTGACGGGGCTCCTCCACGAACTTCTCCATATACACCCCATCATTCTTGAACGCAGCGCCCGCTTCCGCCTTGGCCGTATTATAGGCACGCTCCATCTCGCTTTCGGCCCATACCACCCGCATACCCTTGCCACCGCCGCCGGCCGTAGCCTTCAGGATGATCGGATACCCTACCTCCTTGGCCAGCCCCTTCGCATGATCCAGGCTCTCCAGCAGCCCTTCGCCGCCGGGCACCACAGGTACCCCCGCCTTGATCATCGTTTCCTTAGCCGTGATCTTGTCACCCATGGAATTGATCATGGCAGGCGTAGGCCCGATGAACTTGATGCCATGCTCGCCGCAGATCTCGGCAAAACGCGCATTCTCCGCCAGAAAACCATAACCCGGATGGATTGCATCCGCGTTCGTGATCTCCGCCGCAGCCATAATATGGGGGATATTCAGATAAGAGTCAAAGCTCGCCGGTTTACCGATACATACAGCCTCGTCGGCAAATCGCACGTGAAGACTGTCCTTATCGGCAGTGGAATAGACCGCAACTGTCTTGATACCCATCTCACGACAGGTACGGATGACCCGGAGGGCGATCTCTCCTCGGTTGGCAATCAGTATCTTTTTAAACATTCTGACAATTTTGTGGTAACTATGCAGGTTCTACCAGGAACAAAGGTTGGTCATATTCCACTGGAGAGGCATCCTCAACAAGCACTTTTACGATACGGCCCTTTACCTCGCTCTCTATCTCGTTGAAGAGCTTCATGGCCTCGATGATACATACGGGTTTTCCGGGCTCGATATCGTCCCCGACATTGACAAAAGCAGGCTTGTCCGGAGACGGACTGCGATAGAAGGTACCGATCATGGGACTTTTTATGGTGACCGTATTACCGGCGGGTGCTTCAGCAGCTTTGGCAGGCTTTTCAGAGGCGGGGACCGCGGCAGGCTGGGCTACAGGAGCCGCCACAGCCGCAACAGCAGCTATAGGCTGAGCTTGGATGGGAGCAGCGATCACTTGTTGGACGGGTTCTTCTTTTTGCTTGATAGTCAATTTAAATCCTTTCTCCTCGATACTTACCTCACCAATATTTGACTTATTGATCATCTTGATCAATTCCTGAATCTGTTTGAAATCCATATGGATGAATTTACAGTGTTTGGGCGGCAAATTAAGGGATTAAAGCTAAAAATACCCAAAAACACCGGTGAAATTTCAAAATTCAACGGCCTGACAATCAGTGCTATGACCTATTTCACTCTTTCTACGTACTCACCCGTCTTCGTATTGATACGGATCATCTCGCCCTCATTGACGAACAAAGGCACGTTCACCGTAGCGCCCGTCTCCACTTTGGCGGGCTTCAATGTACGCGTGGCCGTATCCCCCTTTACACCAGGCTCGGAATACGTCACCAATACGACGATCTTATCAGGTAATTCAACGCTCATAGGTTGCTCCGTCTCCGTATTGATCAATACAGAGACCTCTTGAGCTTCTTTTAAGAATTGGGGGGCATCGATCAAATGTTCTTGAAGGGCTATCTGTTCGAAAGTTTCATTATCCATGAAGTTATAGCCGGAGTCGTCTTTATACAGATACTGGAAATTCTTTCTTTCCACACGCACGGGGTAGATCGTGTCGCCGCTGTTCCAGGTCTTTTCGATGGATCTTGTATTGTCCACGCCTTTCAGCTTGGCCCAAACCTTTGCGGCGGCCCGGGCTGTCTTGTTTTCGCCGAATTCGACGACAGTATACAGACTGCCGTCCAATTTAATGATCATACCACGACTGATGTCAGCTGTATTTGCCATATATCCAAAAAATTTTTTACCCCGCGGTCCCGGACCGGCGGGGGGCAAATCTAAGGCAAAAACAGCACCCGGCCAAGACTTACTGGCTCATCTCATCAATTGATCGATGGCCGGCCGGATCTTTTGATAGGACAGCAGCTGGTGATCTTTATCCATGCTCACTCCCAAGATCACATCCCGGACGACCCCATCCGGTCCGACAATAAAGGTGGTTGGATAGACCCCCACCCCCAATGTGCCCAGGAAATCCTTTTCCTCCCCGATCAGCCGGAATTTAAATACAGGCTTTTCCATATGCAGGAGATCCTTTAGCCGCTGGGATTGGAAAAAAGCGGCTATCTCCGGATACTTATCATAGGTCAATCCTAAAAAAACTACCTTTTTCCCCTCCAGACTATCCACCAGCCTGTTCAGGTCGGGGATCTCCGCCACACAGGGCCCGCATGACACGCTCCAGCAGTTTACGACCAGTATCGAACCCTTCAGATCCTCCGTGCTGATACGCTGGTGGTCCATATCTGTAAACTCCGTTGCGGGGAATGGCTTACCCACCCATTTTGCCCTGGCGGACTGAGAGAACGCATGGCCGCCCGCCAAACAAAACATAGCCACGCAAATAAATAGTTTCAGCATCATATAAATTATTTCAGCATCGTATCTCCCCCAACGGACAAGCCCCTCCCGGGGGTTCCGCCGGTAGACACCCCTCAACGCCCGCCGGCAGGCCCCACATGGACGGTATCCGTCTTCATCCTCGTCTCTTTCTTCAGCACGAACAGCACCACCCCGTTCTTTGCCTTGGGACCATAGATGGCCTCCGCGCTCTTGTTCCTCAAAATGCTTATGGACTCTATACTGTTAGGATCGATCTTCTTCACCTCTTCATAGGAACAGGGCTTCCCATCCACGATGAGCAAGGACTCTCTCAAGGACTTGAAAGCGCTCGTATCCGCTACATCCCGAGCCGTCTTCAAAGCCTGGTATTCCGCAATGCTCACATCCTCTATATGGGTCGAATCCGTCTTGACAGGCCCCATGCCCGAAGAAGGAGCAGGACCCTCCTTGGTCGGCGGTGGTGGGTCCGATACCGCCAGCTTCACCCTGGTGCCATCTTTCAAAAGGATCTCATTCTTCCTCACGGGCGCATACGCTTTTGTATAGATCAATACCACGCCATCCCTGGCCCTTGACCCAAACTTGGCCACGGCCAGATCATCCTTCATTACATTGATGAACGAAATATCCGAAGGACTTAGCTTTCTCATCCCATCCTGAGACGCCTCCACCTCGTCGATGATGAACATGGGTTTCGACGTATCCTTGACCTTCACCTGTTTGATGATCGCCACAGGTCCTTTGGACGTATCTTTTGCCGGTCGGATCGTAGTATCCACATCCATGGCTTTCCCGGGCGCAACATCCACAGCCCTTACAGACGTCATGCCCATTTTCGAAAAATGAGGCAGCTTGATATCCACCCTATCCCGGAACGCCACCAGCAATGTCCCCAGCAACGGGACGATAAAAAGGAATTTCACGAGATGAAATTTCCCGCTTCGCGACTTATTCATCATAATAATGCGTTTTTTCAGTGATGAGAAATTGAAATTATTGGCCAGCCTGTAGCGGGACTCCCCCACCACCTTCAACAAATGATATTGATAGGCCTTCCTGTCGAGTCCGCTGTCAAGCACCTGCCTGTCCGCAATAAATTCCAGGTTCTGACGGATAGAGTGACGGATCAGCCAGCTGAAAGGATTGAACCAGCAGAGGATACACAACAGCTCCGCCACCAGGATGTCCACCGTATGCCGCTGCCGCACATGCACGTATTCATGCAAAATGATCTCTTCGCACTCCTTTTCCGAGTGCAGCCGGGGATTGATATAGATGGCCCTCCCGAAAGAAAAGGGAATGATCCGTTCATTCACATGGTAGATGATCAGGTGCGTATCCCCGATAAGCAAAGCGCCCTTTTGTATCCGGCGCAGCGACAAATACCGTATCAGCAGCCGCACCAGCAGCGCCAGGGCTCCCAGGGCCACCACCGCCAGCACAAGGTCCCAACCCGTATAGACCGCCTCCCGCGCCGCTTCCGCCGATGGCTTGGCCGTGATGGCAGGGATATACCGTATCACCTGCAGATTGCCCGTCATTTGCTCTTCCGCCGGAAAGACGATATGGATCAGGGGAAGTAAAAAAGATAACACCACATACCCCACCAGGTACCAGCGGTTCGTGGTATAAAAGGTCAGCCGGCGCAACAACAGTTGATAGAACAGCCAGACAATGGCCAGGCTGATCGAACATTTCAATAAGTACAAAAAGATCGTAGGCATACACAAAAGTTTAAATGATATTTTCTTCCGACGTATTATTGTCTCTCACCCTATTTCCCGCCCGGCCTTTCTATCAGGTCGATGATCTCCTTCAGCTCCTTTGCGCTCAGCTTCTTTTCTTCCACAAAGAAATTCACCAGCTCTTTGTAGCTGTCCGCGAAATAATCCTTCACAAACCCATTCATGAACTTCTTCTTGTACTCATCTTCCGTGATCACGGGCTTGTACAGATAGGAATTGCCGATCAGCCGGCTGGAAAGAAAACCCTTTTTCTCAAGGTTCTTGATCGTAGAAGCCAGGGTCGTATAGGGCGGCTTCGAAGCCTCTATATTCTCCAGAAAAAGCTTCACATTCCCCTCCCCCACCTTCCAGATGGCCTGCATGGCCTCTTCTTCCTGTATGGTCAGTTTTTCCATATAATTACGAAGTTTTCGTAAACCTACGATTTTTTCGTAACAAACAAATAAAAATGTCCTTTTTTCGTTAAACTTTTAATTTTACAGCAGTTTCCTACCAGACCGGATCTTTTAAAACATTATTAATACCAAGATGAAAAAAGCATTTCTGATCGTACTCGTACTCGCTTCCTCCCACTTCCTGTTCGCCCAGCAGACACCGGCCGCCCCTGCCACCCAGACGCAGACCCAGGACGAAGCGCCGTATCTGAAATTCCCTACCATCCCCCCCTTCCACCTGCTGAAGCTCGACAGCGCCACCTACCTGACAAAGGACGATCTGAAGAAACATCACCTGACCATCGTCATGTTCTTTAGCCCCACCTGCGACCACTGCAAGCACCAGACGGAATCCATCCTCTCCAACTTTAAGAAATTTAAGGACATGGAGATCGTCATGGCCACCTATCAGCCCTTCTCCGAAATGAGGGAATTCTACACCGAATATCACCTGGCGGAACACCCCAATATCAAGCTCGGCAGGGATGAAAAATTCTTTTTAGCCCCTTTCTATAAGATCCGCAACCTGCCCTATCTCGCTCTCTATGACAAAAAGGGCAATCTGATCACCACTTTCGAAGGCACCCAAAAAGTAGAGACCATCCTGGACGCCTTTGCGGGGAAGTCAAAGCAGGAAACTGGCAATTGACAAGCTCAATACCCCTACCTTTGCAGCGCCGTAGCCGCCAAAAGCAGTTCGGCCGGGATTAGCCAAATATTGTATCACATTTAAAATACACATTGATGAAAGTAACGGTTGTAGGCGCAGGCGCCGTAGGTGCTACCTGTGCTGATAATATCGCCCGTGCAGCGCTCGCGCAGGAGCTCGTGCTGTTGGATATCAAGGAAGGATTGGCCGAAGGAAAGGCGCAGGACATGATGCAGACCGCCGCCCTGCTCGGGTTCGACACCCGCATCGTCGGCAGCACCAATGATTATTCGAAGACTGCCGGCAGCGACGTGGTAGTCATCACCTCCGGCCTGCCCCGCAAACCAGGCATGACCCGGGAAGAGCTCATCGGCACCAACGCCGGTATCGTAAAGGGCGTAGCGGAGAATATCCTCAAACACTCCCCCAACGCCATCATCATTATCATTAGCAATCCGATGGATACCATGACCTATCTGGCCCTCACCGCCACAGGTCTCCCGAAGAACCGTATCATCGGTATGGGCGGCACCCTCGACAGCGCCCGCTTCAAATATCAATTGAGCCAGCACCTTGGATGCAGCCCTGCCGACCTGAATGCGGTAGTAGTAGGCGGACACGGCGATACCACCATGATCCCCCTCATCCGCCTGGCCACCTGGAACAGCGCTCCCGTTACCAAATTCCTTTCTGCCGATCAACAAAAGCAGATCGTTGCCGACACCATGGTTGGCGGCGCCACCCTTACCAAGCTCATCGGTACCTCCGCCTGGTACGCTCCCGGTGCAGCCGGCGCGGCCCTCGTGGAAAGCATCCTGCGTGACGAGAAAAAACTCTTCACCTGCTGCGTATCCCTCGATGGCGAATACGGACAAAAGGACATCTGTCTCGGTGTACCCGTGGTCATCGGCCGCAATGGATGGGAAAAGATCCTCGACTTCGGTCTGAATGCCGAAGAACAAGCGCTCTTTAACAAGAGCGCCGACGCCGTCCGGAGCATGAACGACGTCCTCAAGACACTCTAAATAAAAGAACCCGGCATCAGCCGGGTTTTTTGTTTACATCCTCCGGGGAAAATGCCGCAGGCATCAATTCTATATTATGCTTAGCCGCCACCTTTATAAGTATAGGCATGATAATGGACGCGCCGGGTATCAATACGAACGGGACGCCGATACCCACGATCTTCAAAGAATCCGCAAGCTGGGTCTTTAAGACATGAGACTGTTCATCACTTATCCGGCCCACTTTTATATACTCCCGTATAATGACCAGCGCCTCCCTGTCGCCGGTATATTCAGTCTTCAACCCATGCAGGAAATGATGCGCATGCTCTTCAATGATTGCTTCTATATTCATACGCTGAGTATTGATAAAAGATAATAGAGACCTATCCGCCAAAGCCGGCCAGCATCTCAAAGGTAGGTACAAAAAACAACGTGCCCGTTTGCGGGACACTGAAGTCCAGTATCCGGTCATAATTGCCTTCCGGCACCCCTACGAACATATTGGTCAACATCTTTTTCACCGTGCTGAAGGTGCTGGCATAGGCGATAAAATAAGTGCCCATCTCATTGGTGGACACGTTGCCAAAAGGCATATTGTCCCGTACGATCTTGAGATCATCCCCCACATTGGCCAGCGCCGAATGCGAATTGGACGGCTTTACATCGTCCGCCATTTCAATATCATCGGGTTTCGATCGGCCGATCACTTTTTCCTGCTCGCTCACCGGCAATGCCTTCCATGCCTGCATATCATGGATATACTTTTGCACAAAAAGATAGCTTCCGCCTTTGTACCTTGGATCTTCATCACCTACCATCCCAAAACGCTGCCTGTCCGTACCATGCGGGTTCTCGGTGCCATCTACAAAACCCAAAATGCTCCGGCTGTCCCAATACCGGAACCCATGTACCTCCTGGACGCTTATCGCCACCTCCTTCAACACTTCCGAAATGGCCGCAGCGACATCTATGCAAAAGCTGTAAACATCGGCACGGATATGTAAGTGCAGATCACCACCAGTTGCTATGGCAGTATGTTTTGCACCCCTGATGGGCGTAAACGCCTCGAATTCCCGGGGCAGCGGCACAGGCAGCCCCAGCAGATGCCACGCGTCAAAACCGATCCCCAGGACCACGCTGGCTTTACTATGGGGGAAGCGGGTATTGGCCGAATTATTGAGATTGATGATCAGCGCACAAAGGTTGCTGAATGCATCCTTGACAGCCACTCCTTTCTTGAGACCCCATACCATAAAAATGGTATTGTTATTGGGATAATCCAGCACGTTTTGCGGGTTGATGCTCATAAAGATGGCTTTTACATTATTTTAATCTTCTGTAAATATCTTCCACCAGCCGCCCCGGATCTATCAGCTCCATACACTTAAAATGCCGTAACGGACATTTCTTATACCCGATCTTGGAACAGGGACGGCAATACAAGGGCCGTATCTCCACTATATCATACGGCTGGCTCAAGCTGACAGTCCCAAACGGTTTATAATTACTCAAATAATTCCCCCCATAATAAGGATACATCCCAAACTCCGGCACCGTATTGCCCCACACGGAGATGATGGGTCGTGCAAAGGCCGCCGCAATATGCATCAGTCCCGTATCATGCGTTACGATCAGCTTTGCCTGCCGCACCAGCCCCGCCGACTCGTTCAGGTTGAACTTCCCGCAGGCATTGTAGATTCGCACAGGATCGATAGCCGCCAGCAGCGCACCCTCCGCCGCATCTTCCGGTCCTCCCAACAGGATCAACGGATGTTCTATCAGGGTACACAATTCTTTTAACTTATGGAAAGGCAGCCTCTTTGTCGCCAGCGCCGCGCCGATCACCAGCCCTATATACCCCGCCTGGTGCGACATCGGAATATCCTCCGGCTTCAGCTCGTCCTTTTTCGGAATAAAATAATCCAGCCCCGCCCCATCGTTCTTCACCCCAAAAGAGCGCAGCGTAGCAAGATACCTGTCCACAATATGCTCCTCCGGCATCCTGTTCCACTTAAAGTTCGTGTACAGCCACTTCTCCACATTCAGCTTGTTAAAAGAAAACGCCCGCTTCCCCAGCCTCCTTTTTACGCGCACCGTCCGAAAATTATGATGCAGGTCGATGACATAATCGAAATCCTCCGCGCGCAATTGCTCTATCAGCCCATCCGGATCGTCTTCCAGTAAATGCAGCTTGTCGATATAAGGATTGGCCTCCAGTACGGGCCGGAAAGAAGCCTTCGTTAGATAATGCACCTCCGCCGTGACCACCTGTTTTTTCAGACACCGGACCACGGGAGTCGTGAGGACAATGTCCCCAATAGAGCTGAAACGTATAATAAGGAACTTCATCTATGCCTCGATGTAATTCAGATCTTTTCCAAACGTCTCTTCCGTCAGCGCCAGTGCGATAAATGCGATGGCGAACACGATGATACCCGTGATCCATCCCGCCTTGAAATAGACGGTGGGGGAAGATTGCAGGGCATGGAACAAAGGCAGCACCACCAGCGACAACGACCCTCTGGCCATGTTGGGCACCGTAGTAGCCACCGTCGCCCGGATATTCGTACCGAACTGCTCCGCCGCCATCGTGACGAACATCGCCCAAAACCCAGTCCCCAGACCCAGCAGCACACAAGCCCAGTACAACGTCGTCGGCGTGGCATCCTGCAGATTGAAATACCAGACGACGGCGATGACGGTAATGATATTGAAAAGCCAGAGCGCCATCTTACGGCTCCTGAACCACTGGCTGATAAATCCGATAGCGACATCCCCGATGGAGATGGCCGCATACGCCACCATGATCCCCAACCCCGGGTCCACCGGCCCCTTCACATTCATTTCCTTGGCAAACTTATCCGCGAAAGTGATCAGCACCCCGATGACATACCAGTTCGGCAACGCGATCAATATGGACGTCATATATTTTTTAAACCGCCTCCCGTTCGTAAACAGCATAAAGAAATTCCCTTTGCTCACAGAGGCATGCTCCATATTCTTGTACATGCCCGACTCCAGGACGCCCACACGAAGGAACAGCAGCACAAACCCCAATCCCCCGCCGATAAAATAACAGGTCCGCCATCCTTCTCCGTCCGG
>DASZXP010000008.1:0-14792 GCA_035545935.1 Puia sp.
CACCCGGTTGCCTGTCTGTTTGATGACGAGCTCTGTCAGGTAGTTGTTGTGCATGCCGGCCAGTTCCACGTCGGCGCGTCCGTACCAGGACCCGGTGGCGGTGACCGTCTGGGCGCACAGCCGTTGTGCGACGATCAGGCAAAATATGATTAAAAGTCTTTGCATCAAGTTGTTAAGATAATATAACGTATAAGAAGGCGGAAATTGCCTTCCCGTGATAAAAAATTGTCTTTCACGGTAATAGGTAGTGTAGGGGCAGTAAGGGTAAATTCCTGGTCCCTTACGGACGGTTGAGGTATCTTTTTATTTCTTTCTGCGTATCCCGTTCTTTTATGCTTTCCCTTTTATCGTATTGTTTCTTACCCCGGGCCAGCCCGATCTCCATTTTGGCGAGCCCTTTTTCGGAGAAGAAGATACGAAGGGGGATGATGGTATAGCCTTTGTCCTTGAGCTTGTTCTCCAGCTTGCGCAGCTCGCGGCGGGTCAAAAGCAGCTTGCGATCGTGGACGGCAATATGGTTATTGGTAGTGCCCATTCTGTATTCCGCGATGTGCATGTTCTTTACCCAGAGCTCGCCGTTGTGGAAGGTGCAAAAGCTGTCTACGAAATTGACCTTTCCTTCCCGGATGGACTTCACTTCCGTGCCGGCCAATACCATGCCCGCATCGTATTTGTCTTCGATGAAATAATCATGATAGGCCGAACGGTTCTTTATCTCGCTCATAAATATAATGGTCTTCCCTGAGAGCTTTGTCAGATCACCCCTTGAACAGGGTCAGCAGGGTGGCTATCTTCTCCTTCAGCTCTTTCCGGCTTACGATAAAGTCCAGGAATCCGTGTTCCAGTAGGAATTCGCTGCGTTGGAACCCTTCGGGAAGATCTTTTTTTATCGTCTCTTTGATGACCCTGGGGCCTGCAAATCCGATGAGGGCGCCGGGTTCGGCGATATTCAGATCGCCCAGCATACCGAAGGATGCGGAAATACCTCCGAAAGAGGGGTCGGTGAGTAATGAGATATAGGGGATCCTGGCGTCCGTCAGCTGAGACAGCTTACCGGATACCTTGGCCAATTGCATCAGGGAGAAGGCGCTCTCCATCATACGGGCCCCGCCGGATTTACAGATGATCAGCAGGGGGAGACGGTGCTCCAGGCAATAATCTGCCGCGCGGGAGATCCTTTCTCCCATGACGCTGCCCAGGGAGCCGCCGATGAATTCGAAATCCATGCAACCTACGACCATGGCGTGTTCCTTTATCTCGCCGGTGGCTACACGGATGGAGTCGGTGATATCCGTCTTGGACCATGTTTCTTCCAGCCGCTTCTGGTAGGATTTCAGGTCGGTGAAGTGCAGGAAATCCTTCGACCGGATGTTCTCGAACAGCACTTCATACTGATTGTCGTTAAAAAGGATCTCAAAATATTCTGTGCTGCCGATGCGATGATGGTGACTGCACTTGGGGCATACGAAAAGGTTTTCCCTCAATTCCGTGACGGTACATATATAATTACAATTCGGGCACTTGGTCCAAAGACCCTCGGGAGTCTCCTTCTTTTCGGCTGTACTTGTCAGAATGCCTTTTTTGATGCGCCTGAACCAACCGCTCTTGCTCTCTTCACTTTGCCCTTCATCTCCTGCCAGGTTTGCTTCAAAATCTTCCTCTTTCATGGTCTTCATGTTTGTCACATTGTTTTTTAATCCACTCTACACGAAACGCCTTTATATTTAATGAATGTCTGTCCTTGGGACAAGAACCATCGGTTCTTTGGCGTTCTATTGGCCCGGGACGGCCCAAAATTGGCGGCTAATATACTAAACAACGGGGACTTAACATGAAAAATGGGCCAGGAACCGCTGGAAGCGGTTCGCCCGAAGGACGGATATCCGCCCCCTGAGGGACTGACTTACAGGGCAAAAAAGTTAAAGTAAAAGATTTTTTAAAAGCATTCGTGTGCTAAATTTGCGGGGTTCTCCGAAGTCGATCTCATTACAGGACAGACAACAGGTCTGTCGGCCGAAGGCCAATAATTAGCAAATGTTGGCCGGAGGCGTAAATTTTCGTAAACGCCGAAGGGCAACAAAATACAGCGTTTTAATTATGAAATGGTCTGAATTCTTTACTTCTTCCGTAGGCAAAAAGTTCGTAATGGGTCTGACGGGAATATTCCTGATCCTTTTTCTAATAGTACATGTCAGCGTCAATGCCTGTATATGGGCCATGGATGGCGGCAAGATGTTCAATCTGGCCGCGAACTTCCTGGGCGCTACGGTAGTGCCCAGGGTATTGGAGGTAGGGCTGTTCATCGGCTTTATCATTCATATCGTGCAGGCATATGTTCTGGAGCTGCAGAATCGTAAGAAAAGGGGCGTAGGGTACCAGGTGCCCATGGGCAACAAAGGCAGTAAATGGTATTCCCGGTATATGGGATGGCTCGGGACCTTTGTCCTTTTGTTCCTGGTGATCCATTTAAAGAATTTCTGGGTCCCGTCGCGATTTGGAGAAATGGCCGAGGCTACCTATGATCCGGGTATCACGGTGCATGACCTGTATGGTCTGATGCGGGATACGTTCGTGGATAATATATGGCTGGTGGTCATTTACCTGGTGGGCTGCGCCTCCCTGCTGTATCATCTGCTGCATGGTTTCCAGAGCGCCTGGCGGAGCCTGGGCGTATCCAACAACCGTTATCTGCATCTTATCAATGCCATAGGCGTCGGTTTCTCCATCATCGTGACCGTGGCGTTTGCCATGATGCCTATATCCATGTATTTTCACTGGGTCGAATAACCAACCATAACAACAACGTTCAGAAACTTATACATACGTCATGCTGAAATCAAACATTCCTGCCGGCCCTCTTGATAAGAAATGGGAAGATTATAAGGGACATGTTAAGCTGGTGAATCCTGCCAATAAGCGCAGCCTGGAAGTGATCATTATCGGTACCGGGCTGGCCGGAGCCTCGGCAGCGGCTTCGTTAGGTGAGCTGGGATATAAGGTAAAGGCATTTTGTTTCCAGGATTCTCCGCGACGGGCGCATAGTATTGCGGCCCAGGGGGGGATCAATGCCGCCAAGAACTATCAGAATGACGGGGACAGCGTATTTCGCCTGTTCTACGATACGATAAAGGGCGGCGACTATCGCGCCCGCGAGTCCAATGTCCATCGTCTGGCGGAAGTGAGCGCCAATATCATCGACCAGTGTGTGGCGCAGGGCGTGCCTTTTGCCCGTGAATACGGGGGGCTGCTCAGCAACCGTTCGTTCGGCGGCACCCAGGTACAGCGTACTTTTTATGCGGCGGGGCAGACGGGACAGCAATTGCTGATAGGCGCTTACCAGGCGCTGGAGCGCCAGGTGGCCCTTGGGAATGTGGAGATGTACACCCGTCACGAGATGCTGGATGTGGTCGTCATCGACGGCAAGGCCCGGGGTATCATTGCCCGCAACCTGATCACGGGCGAACTGGAAAGACATTTTGGACATGCCGTATTGTTATGCAGCGGCGGATATGGCAATGTGTTCTATCTCTCCACGAATGCCATGGGCAGCAATGTAACGGCTGCCTGGAAGGCGCATAAGAAAGGCGCTTATTTTGGCAATCCCTGTTTTACACAGATACACCCCACCTGTATCCCTGTCACGGGGGATCATCAGTCCAAGCTGACCCTCATGTCGGAATCGCTCCGTAATGATGGCCGGATCTGGGTGCCCAAACAAAAGAACGATCCCCGCAAGCCCAGCGAGATACCGGAGGAGGAAAGAGATTATTACCTGGAAAGAAGATATCCTGCTTTTGGCAACCTGGTGCCCCGCGACGTGGCTTCCCGGGCGGCCAAGGAAAGGTGTGATGCCGGCTATGGGGTAGGGTCGTCCAAACAGGCGGTCTATCTCGACTATGCATCCGCGATCGAGCGGTATGGCAAGATAGAATGCCGTAAACATAGTATTGATAATCCTACTCCCGAACAGATCCGTCAGCATGGAGTTGACGTAGTGAAAGAGAAGTATGGCAACCTTTTCGACATGTACAACAAGATCACGGGTGAGGATCCCTATACGACGCCGATGCGTATCTATCCGGCCGTACACTATACGATGGGCGGGCTTTGGGTGGATTATGAGCTGATGACTACCGTTCCGGGGCTATATGCGCTGGGTGAGGCGAACTTCAGCGATCACGGGGCCAACCGGCTGGGGGCTTCTGCGTTGATGCAGGGGCTGGCGGACGGATATTTTGTAATCCCCTATACTATCGGGAACTATCTGGCGGGCGAGATCCGCACCGCGGCTATCCCTACCTCGCACCCTGCGTTCGAGGCGGCGGAGAAGGCTGTAGCCGACAGGGTCAGCCAGCTGAAGCATATCAATGGTACGCAAAGCCCTGAAAGCTTTCACAAGCGGCTGGGCAAGATCATGTGGGACAAGTGCGGCATGGCCAGGAATGAAGCGGGTCTGAAGGAAGCCATACAGGAGATCAAGGCGTTGAAGGATGAGTTCTGGCGGGATGTGCGGGTGACGGGAGAGATCAATGAATTCAACCCGGAGCTGGATAAGGCAGGAAGGGTAGCGGATTTCATCGAGCTGGGAGAGCTGATGTGTATGGATGCCCTGCAACGGAGGGAAAGCTGTGGAGGCCATTTCCGCGAGGAGATGCAGACAGAGGACGGGGAAGCCAAACGCGACGACGAGCATTTTGCATTTGTATCTGCCTGGGAGTTCAAGGGAGAAGACAATTGGGAGCTTCATAAGGAGACCCTCGATTTCGAAGTAGCTCATCCCAGTCAGCGAAGCTATAAATAACAGTCTATGACATGGATGGATTGGATAGAATGGATGGCAAAAGTGGTAGGCCCGCTGGGAGCAGGGGTCGCAGCCATTATAGCAGCCATCAATTATCTGAACCAGACAAGGATCAAAAGAGCTGAATGGGTGAAATCGCTGTTTGAAAAGTTTTTTGAAAGTCCTGTTTATAAAGAAGTAAGAGGCTGGCTGGATTATGATGAGCTCTCCGGCAAGCTTTCCGGACTGGACCAGCGGGACAATGAGGAGAAGTTTACGGATTTTTTGAACTTCTTTGAATTTATAGGAGTACTGTATTCGAGGGGGCAGATCAAATTCGAGGAAGTCTATGAGCTTTTCGACTATTACCTGAAGAAGATCAAAGATGATCCGAACTGTCAGGTATGGATCGAGAAATACGGATTTGAAAAATTGAAAGCTCTTTTAGCACGTGTATAGCGATGGCCGATTATTTATTTGTATATGGCACCTTGCGGAAGAAGTATGACCTGAAGCTGAAGAATAAGGTCGTGCAGCATATGCAATACATAGGACAGGGGAAGGTCGGCGCTACCCTATACGATCTTGGAAGATATCCCGGCGCGATCAGGGACGGCAAGGGTACGGAGGTCATCGGGGACCTGTTCCTGCTGAATGATCCGGAGAAGGTGTTGAAGGTGCTGGATAAATATGAGGGACTTTCAGGGCCGGAGGACAAAACAGCCGAGTTCGTACGGAAAAAGACCAATGTGCGGATGCGTTCGGGGCAGACGAAAAAGGCCTGGATCTACTGGTACAATTTCGACCCGGCCAGCAAGGTGAGGATACGGCATAAGGATTATTTGAATTATTTGAAAAACAAGACCATTTAATATATGGAACATTACACGATGAATCTTACGCTGAAAGTATGGAGGCAAAAGAACAAGAAGGACCGTGGCGGTTTCGAGACCTATTCCGTGAGCGATATTTCTTCGGAAATGTCCTTTTTGGAGATGTTCGATGTCCTGAATGAGCGGCTGGTCAAGGAAGGGAAGGACCCCATTGCTTTCGACCATGACTGCCGGGAAGGCATTTGCGGTATGTGTTCCATGTATATCAACGGCAGGCCGCACGGCCCCTGGGAAGGCACTACGACCTGTCAGCTGCATATGCGGGCTTTCAGGGATGGGGATACCATCGTAGTGGAGCCCTGGAGGGCCCAGGCATTCCCTGTAATCAAGGACCTCGTGGTAGACAGGAGCTCCTTCGACAGGATCATCCAGGCGGGCGGTTATATATCCGTCAATACGGGTAATGCTGTCGATGCCAATTCCCTTCCCATCGAGAAGGAGAAGGCTGATACCGCCTTTGCAGCAGCGGCCTGTATCGGCTGCGGAGCCTGTGTAGCGGCGTGCAAGAACGCTTCGGCCCTGTTGTTTGTCTCTGCCAAGGTCTCTCATCTGGCCCTGCTGCCCCAGGGCGGGCCCGAGCGCAAGACACGGGTAGAGGCTATGGTAGCCCAGATGGACAAGGAAGGGTTTGGCAGCTGTACGTCCACCGGAGCCTGCGAAGCCGTCTGCCCCAAGGAGATATCCATCCAGAATATTGCCCGCCTGAATGCAGAATACGGGGTTTCGGGGTTGACCAGCGACAAATAAAGTCGTACCTTTGCGGCTCAATTGTAATTTACCGCATGATCAGAGTGAATAATGTGACCCTTTCGTTTGGAAAAAGGGTTTTATTTGATGAAGTCAACCTCACGTTCACCAAAGGGAACTGTTATGGTGTCATTGGCGCCAATGGGGCTGGTAAATCCACCTTTTTAAAGATCCTTTCCGGGGAGATCGAGCCTTCCAAGGGCGGCATCGAGATCGCTCCCGGACAGCGTATGGCTGTGTTGAACCAGAACCACTTTGCTTTTGATGAGAACACGGTGCTGCATACTGTCCTGATGGGACACAAGCATATGTGGAAGGTCATGCAGGAGCGGGACACCATTTACGCCAAGGCGGATTTCACCGAAGAGGATGGCATCCGTGCGGGCGAGCTGGAGGGTGAATTTGGAGAAATGGGTGGCTATACGGCTGAAAGCGATGCCGCCGCGCTGCTCAGCGATCTGGGTGTCAAGGAATCCCTCCATGGCACGCTGATGAAGGAGCTCCCGGGCGCCCTGAAGGTGCGGGTGTTGCTGGCGCAGGCCCTGTTCGGCAATCCGGACATCCTGATCCTGGACGAGCCTACCAACGACCTGGACGTGGAAACGATCAACTGGCTGGAGAATTTCCTTGCCGATTATGAAAATATCGTCATCGTCGTATCCCACGACCGTCACTTCCTGGATGCCGTTTGTACGCATGTGGCGGATGTGGACAGGCAGAAGATAAAGATCTTTACGGGTAACTATACTTTCTGGTATGAGTCATCCCAGCTGATGGCCCGTCAGCTGTCGGATAAGAATAAGAAGACAGAGGATAAGAGAGCCGCGTTGCTGGAGTTCATTGCCCGGTTCTCTGCCAATGCCAGCAAATCCAAGCAGGCTACATCCCGTAAGAAAGCCCTGGAAAAGCTCACCATCGAAGAGATCGAACCTTCCAACCGCAGATATCCCGGCATCATCTTCAAACAGCAGAGAGAGGTCGGCAACCAGATCCTGAACATAGAAAAATTATCCAAGCGGGCGGAGGATGGCAGGGCCCTTTTCTCCAATGTCAGCTTTAGTGTCAA
Organism: Puia sp.; assembly: GCA_035545935.1. GTDB lineage: Bacteria > Bacteroidota > Bacteroidia > Chitinophagales > Chitinophagaceae > Puia. The sequence continues at coordinate 7,487 of DASZXP010000008.1, forward strand.
TAAAGGGGATAAGATCGCCTTTGTCAGCCGGGATCATCTGGCGCTGACCAGCTTTTTCAATATTATCAATGGGGACATGGCGGCCGATGGCGGCAAGCTGGAGTGGGGCACCACGGTGACGAAGGCCTATCTGCCCAATGACAACAGCGAGTTCTTCCGGGGCAAGGATATCAACCTGATGGACTGGCTGCGGCAGTATGTGCCCCCCCATGTCACAGATGTGGATGAGCCATTCCTGCGCGGATTCCTGGGCAAGATGCTTTTCAGCGGCGACGAGGTGCTGAAAAAGACCTCCGTTCTTTCCGGAGGCGAGAAGGTACGTTGTATGCTCAGCCGGATGATGCTGCAGGACCCCAATGTGGTCATCCTGGACGAGCCCACCAACCACCTGGACCTGGAATCCATCCAGTCCTTCAACGAAAGCATGAGCAACTTCAAGGGCATCGTCCTGCTGACGTCCCATGACCATACCTTTTTACAGACAGTGGCCAACCGTGTCATCGAGCTGACCCCGGGCGGTATCATCGACAGGCTTATGTCCTTTGACGAGTACCTGGCGGATGAAAGGGTGAAACAATTGCGCGAGGAGCTGTATCCCCGGGAAAGCCTGGTGAAGGTATAGGTTTAGTTGCCGAGCAACGCTTTTCTTCTATGCGGTAGTGAAGGTGGCGCGGTGCGTGGCTTGTTCAGCCTGTAGGCCATTCCAAAGCTGATCCCATCCGCCTTGGTGGCAAACTGGAGCTGTCCAAATAATGTAAACCTGTCGTGCGTAAAATGCGTGGTCATGGAAAAGTAGCCATAAGCGACATACTTCTCCCGTTTATAATCATACACACCTGAATTCCTGTAAGGCGCTCCAAGAGCCCATCCCGTCGCCATACGAAACCCGAATTCCCCGTGAGCTGTACTGCCTATCAGTTCGGAGCTGATGCCCAGCGTCCCGTAATTTGGCCCCCGGGCTATTATGGAGGCGGCGCTGTCCGGCAGGTTTTTACGGATGTTATAGTATGACCCAAAATCATGGTTGAGAGAACCTTCTATTCCGATGACCCGCCATTCCCCTTTGGTTATCGGCATGACATAGTCGGCGCCGCCGTGGAAACCCACGCTTCCGAAAGAATGCGCGCTGGAATAGCTATTCAGTATATCCTGATCAAAAGCCACGGTTGACTGGGAGGGTGTAGTATTATATTTGGAAGTGTCCCATCTTCCCATATGATAGCTTCCGAGGAACAGGTCACCGCCGTACCAGGCCTGGAACTTGTCTGTATGATGAGCGACGGTAAATGAACCTATAAACGTATTCTGGTAGTCCTTTCCGCCGCTGTTGGCGCTGCCCGAGTAGAAGGTCGCTCCGGCGTAAAAGGCTGTATGTGAGCTGTCTATAAGCTGAGGTAGCGGATTGTATTGATTCGAATATCCGTTGACCGGGCTTGCATAGAAAGCTTGTTGTGGAGTTTTACAGGAAGACAGGGCCCAGCAGGCTATGCCGCCGAGAAGCAGTAAGGGTAATCGTTTAGTCATGGTTGGAAGAAAGAGGTTTTGGTTATAGTTACGCCTAATTGACAATCGGAGCCGGCAAACCGTAACCAGGTATCTGTTAAATTTTTACCAACGGGTTCGGGGCCTTTCCGATATTAACGTGCAGGGGGGCCCGGCTGTACAATAATTCCTATTTTTAAGCATTTTAAAGGGAAATCATAGGTTGTTGATTGTAAGGCTGCTTATACTGACTTTGCTTTGGTGCGGCGTATCCTTTGTAACGATGGCTCAACAGCCCCCGACAGGTCCCCCTTTGCCCGATACGGTCCGGCCTGATACGACCCACCGGCCGACCGACACGGTAAGATCCCGGACAGACACCGGCCGACCTCCTCGCATCGTCCCTCCGGAAGTCCCGGCCCCTCATAAACCCCGTCCCACTGTCTCCAGCCTGTCGAATCTCCACCGGAAATATATACCCGTAAGGGAAGGTAAGATACCCATCGATAGTTGCAGCATTGTGCCCGGCGCCTTTTTTCCGAAGGATGTCAGCGATACGGCCTATAGCCTTGATTGGATCAATGGGACGCTCACCTGGCGGCATCCGCCGCCCGGCCAGGATAGCATCCTGGTGGTCTATCGCAGCCTGCCTTACCGTATGAATGCACCTGCCAGGCATTTCAGCTATGATAGTATCGAGAACCATTTTTTGGCCAGTCCCTATGTATTCAATGGCGGGTTCAGGGCTGCCAATAGCGATAACTTTTTCAATTTCGGCAATATTACCTACAACGGGAGCTTTGGACGGAGCATCACTTTTGGCAACAGCCAGGATGCCGTAGTCACCTCCAACCTCAATCTGCAGATCAGCGGCTACCTGGCCGACAGCATCGAAATATCTGCGGCCATCACCGACAACAATATCCCTATCCAGCCGGACGGCACCACGGCGGACCTGAACGAGTTCGACAAGATCTTTCTGCAATTCAAAAAGAAGACCTGGGCTCTTTCCATGGGGGATATCGACCTGCGGCAGAACCAAAACTATTTTCTCAATTTTTACAAACGGATGCAGGGCGCCTCCTTCGAGACCACCAATCAGCTCTCGAAGAATTTTTCCAATAAGACCCTTGCCAGCGCGGCCATTGCCAAGGGAAAGTTCACGCGGAATATCTTTCAGGGATTGGAGGGGAACCAGGGGCCGTATAAATTACAGGGCGCGAATGGAGAGCTTTATTTTATCGTGCTGGCGGGGACGGAAAAGGTATACATCGACGGACAGCTGATGCAAAGGGGGGAGGACCAGGATTATGTCATCAACTACAATACGGCGGAGGTTACGTTCACGGCCAATCGTATGATCACGCAGGACGCCCGTATACAGGTGGAGTTCGAGTATGCGGACAGGAACTATCTCAATGTGAACCTTTATCTCTATGACGAGGCCGTTTTGAGCAATAAGCTAAAGGTCCGGATGGGGCTGTTCAGCAACAGCGACTCGCGCAATTCGCCCATTAACCAGAGCCTTACCCCGGACCAGGATAAGTTCCTGAACAGGCTGGGGGATAGCATCAACCACGCCTTTTATCCCGTCGCCAATATAGATACGTTTGCGGCGGGGAAGATCTTGTACAAGAAAGTGGACACTACCTACAAGAATGCGGCGGGCGTGGCGGTGCACGACTCCGTCTATGTATTTTCCACGGATGCCACCGTCACCCTGTACAATCTGTCCTTTGCCAATGTAGGACCTGGCTATGGCAACTATGTACAGGACCTCAACGGGGTCAACGGAAATGTATATATCTGGGTAGCCCCCGTCAACGGCCAGATGCAGGGTTCTTATGAGGCAGCACAGTTCCTGGTGACGCCCAAGACCCAGCAGGTGATGACGGTGGGAGCCGATTATACGCCGAACAAGCGTACGGCGCTGAGCGCGGAGGTCGCCAAAAGCCATTACGACGTCAATACGCTGTCCTCCATCGACAAAGGCAATGATGACGGCTATGCGGCCAAATTCTCCTTTAAGAATGCCCTGCCGATGGGCCCGGCCGCCAAAGGGCGCGAGCTGGCGTCCAATCTGGGCTATGAATATGTACAAAATAATTTCAAGCCCCTGGAACGTCTGCGTTCCGTGGAGTTCAACCGTGACTGGGGGCTGTCGTTGAATGCGGGGACCGCCACGGAAAAGATCTATAATGCGGGACTTCAGCTCAGCGACAAAAAGCTGAACCTTCTCCGGTATGACATCGGGAGGTACGAGCGTGGAGATGGATTCAGCGGCACGCGTCATATTTTTACACAAAAGCAAAACATCGGGGGATGGCATTTGAATGATCAGCTAAGCATCACCAACACCGACAGCATTACGTATAAAGGGTATTTCCTCCGTCCGTCGATAGACCTGTCCAAGCAATTTACCCATCTGAAGAACTATATGATCGGGGCTACCTGGTCCATGGAGCGCAACCAGGCAAGGGACCATCAGACAGATACCATCACTGCCACCAGCTATGCTTTTCAGACCTTTCAGGCCTATCTCAGAAGTCCGGATAATAAGAAGAACCATTGGGGGATGTCCTATACCACCCGGGAGAACAGCTATCCTTACGGAAAATCCCTTATCATCGGGGACCGCAGCAATACCTTTAATTTTACCGCCGACCTCCTGAGTAATCCCCATCATCAATTTCACTTGAATGCCACTTATCGCAAGCTGGACATCGTTCGCAGCGGTCTGACCAACCAGACGGCGGACAACAGTCTGCTGGGGCGGGCGGAATATCTCATCAATGAATGGAAGGGGTTGGTAAAAGGAAATGTGCTGTATGAGGTAGGGTCGGGGCAGGAGCAGAAGAAGAACTTTACTTATATGCAGGTCCCGGCAGGGACGGGGCAATATGCATGGATCGATGTCAACAATGACGGCATCCAGCAGCTCACCGAGTTCGTATTGGCGCAATTCCAGGACCAGGCGCAGTATATAAGGGTATATACTCCCAGCAACGAGTATATCAAGGCCAACTACAATACTTTCAACTACAGCCTTACGATCAATCCCCGTACCGTAGTGGATATGGCAAAGGGCAGCTCATTCAGCCGTCTGATGGGAAGGATCGTGCTTCAATCCTCGATGCAGCTGTCGCAGAAGCAGCAGGCAAAGGGAGTGGTGCAGCTGAACCCCTTCAAGGCTCCCATAGATGATACGTCGCTGATCACCCGTACTATGGTCGTGGTGAATACTTTTTCTTTCAACAGGACGGACCCCCACTGGGGTGTCGATCTGAGCAATACCCGGAATGGGGCCAAGACCCTTCTGACCTATGGATACGAGACGAGACAGCTGGTAGAATGGATGGCGCGGTTACGGATCAATATCAGCCGGAGCATAGCTTTCAACACTGTCCTGCGGCAGGGGACCAACCAGCTGAGCAATACAGGAGCCAATTTCGATAGCAGCAATTATTTCCTGCGACAGTTCTCCACGGAGCCGAATATTACGTATACCAAGGGCGCCAATTTCCGCATCGGCATGGGATATAAGCTAAGCTCGAAGGTGAATGACCCGGCATTCGGGGGACAGCATTACACTTCCAGCGCGTACAATATGGACTTCAAGTACAACATCGTTCAAAGCACTTCCATACAGTCGAAGTTCACCTATAACCAGATAGCCTATAAGCTAAAGGACGGCAGCGCCGCCAGCACGAGCTCTTCCATATCCTATGTGATCCTGGAGGGACTGATGCCGGGAAAGAATTACCTGTGGAATGTGGACCTTACGAAGAAGCTGGGCAGCAGCCTGGAGCTGAGCATTCAGTACGAGGGTAGGAAGGCGGGGGATGCGAATATCGTGCATACGGGCCGGGCGGCCCTACGGGCATTACTATAAAAAAACAAGGGCTGTCTGACGACAGCCCTCGCAATTATATGTTGTTGGACAATTCTAGCCAAACAGACCACCTTTCTTCAGTTCACGAGTACCTTCTCCGATCTTGAAACCATTGTGATAGATCTCGATCTTGTAGTTACCCCTCTGGAATTCGCTGTTTTGTTTCCAGGCGAACTGTACAGATTTGTTCTTTCCAGCTTCGAAGTCTACAGGAACTTTTGCCGTGTAAACCTTGTCGCCTTCGTCACGGGTAGTGAAGGTGCCGGAACCCAGGGCAGGTACAGAGATGGGCTTGCCATCGGGGCCAGTGATACAAACGTATACATCTGTCTGACCAGTCTGAGCGATACGGTTGGATACATCGAAACCAATTACCAGCTTGTTTACTTTACGGGCAGTGGTAGTTTCCTTGTCCTTGCCATCTTTCCTTTCATGCATGGGCGTGACGGAAATGTTGGAGGCGTTGAGAGTAGAAGCTACGTCTACCTTCTTTTCAAGGTCCTGCTTGGCCGTAGTAGTCGTTTGCAGGTCGGTCGTCAGCTTTTCCTTATCAGCCGTCAGCTGTGTCTTATCAGCTGTGAGCTGCTGGTTGTCCTGGGTCAGCTGAGCAACTTGTTGTTCCAGGTTGCTGACCTTGTCATTCAATTCCTTGATCAGGTCTTCAGCTTTTTTCTTTTCGGCCTCGGTCAGATGTTCTTTCTTCAAAAGCCCGCGTATATTGGCTTTCAGCTTAGCGATCTGGGTATTGCCTTCAGCCAGCTGGCCTTGTAATTTGTTATTGGTGCCGGTGAGAGAATCCAGTCTTACCAGGGCGTCGTCGAAATTCTTCTGCAATTGTCCTTTCTCGTCGGAAACCTTGGCAATTTGAGCTTGCTGTTGGGTTTGAACCTGCTCTTGTTTGTTGTTATTCCAAAGCAGATAGCCCCAGGTGCCTAAGAAGCCGGCGGCCAGTAAGCCAATAACCAGATTCTTGTAATCCTTTTTAGGAGGTTGACTTTGGGGAGTCGCTGATGGATAATTGGTTGTCGTACTCATGGTTTATTGTTTTTTCAATAGTTATGAAATAAAGACTTTTTGATCAGAGAATTTTGTTTTTTTGAGTTCCAATTCTCCTTTTGACTAAAACCGTGCCAAAATCATTTTATTGTCCTGGAGCCATTGATTATTATAGATTTATGTACATTTGGATCATAATTTAGCAGAATGTCGGTTGAAAAAATACTCGCAGACTGGAGAAAATCGAAGTTCAAGCCCGTCTACTGGCTGGAGGGAGAAGAGGAATATTATATAGACAAGCTGGTGGAGTATGCGGAACATCAGATCCTGTCCGAAGCAGAAGCCGGATTTAATTTAACAGTCTTTTATGGCAAGGATGCAGACTGGACGGCTGTTATCAATGCATGCCGGCGGTATCCCATGTTTGCGGAAAGACAGGTGGTGCTGTTGAAAGAGGCGCAGCAGATGCGTGATATCGACAAGCTGGAAGCGTATATCGAGAAGCCGCTGGCTTCGACCGTATTCGTTGTGTCCTATAAGGAGAAGAAGGTGGATGGCCGCAGCAAGCTGGCCAAACTGCTGAAGGAGCGGGCGGAGCTTTTCACCACGAAGAAGCTGTATGACAACCAGCTGCCGGACTGGACGAGCGAGCTGGTACGGTCGAAGGGATATACGATCACGCAGAAAGCATTGCTGTTGCTGGTAGATCACATCGGCAATGATCTGAGCAGGATAGACAATGAAGTGGACAAGCTGCTGGTGAACCTCGCCGGCAGGAACAATATTACGGAGGACGACATTGAGAAATATGTTGGGGTCAGCAAGGAGTACAATGTGTTCGAGCTGCAGGATGCATTTGCCAAGCGGGATAAGGTCAAGGCCATGCGCATCATTCAATATTTCGAGAGCAATCCCAAGGCGGCGCCCATTCAGCTT
>DASZXP010000009.1:0-37942 GCA_035545935.1 Puia sp.
CAGAGCCCCCGGCAAAGGAACACCTGGATCGCTTCGAACGCGAAGCTCAACGATTACGCCGTCAACTTTTACCCCGGCATCGTAGACATCATGCCCACCCTGGCAAAGTACTTACACGTCGGGATCCCCGACAACATCGGCAAAGAGGTCGACGGGATACCCTTGATAGGCAAAGTATCCATCGCACATCCGTCAATCGATATCTTTCAGAACAAGCTCGATGTCAGCTGGCAGACTCTCGACCCCGAAGGCGATGTCTCCGTGTATATCAGCACCACCAACGCCTACAAAGAAGGAGGCTCCGATAAATATTTCCTGCTGACAAAAGTCCCGGCCGCCAGCCGCCACACAACGGTGGACATCAGCCAGTATCCTTCCCAATTCTATAAGGTGGTATTGGTAGGGAAATACAACCAGGTAAATACCTGGTTCCCCACCTCCCCCGCCCAGCCTTCTACCTCGCAATGACCCATTCTACCTCGCCGTGCCCCCTTTACATCTTGATCCTTATCTCGCCGTGACCCTCTGCATCTCAACACTTACCTTGCCGTGACCCTCTACCCTCCAACCCTTATCTCGCCGTGACCCAATGGGGATACAACGGACGCTGGGCGCTCACGGCATCCAGTCTCCGCACCTGGTCCTCCTGCAGCTTCCATCCCACAGACCCCAGGTTCTCGATCAATTGCTGTTCATTTCGGGCTCCCATGACGACATTCACCACCGAATCATTCCCGAGCAGCCAGTTGATAGCCACCTGGGGTACTGTTTTGCCTAGCTCCCCCGCTATCTCCTCCAACACCTCCACCACATCGAATACAAATCCCTCCGCCACCACAGGCCCACGCTCCAGCCCACCCGACTTCACCCGTCCCTCCGGCAAAGGGACATTCCGTTTTATTTTTCCCGTCAGCCTACCCCATCCCAACGGGCTCCATACCATCAACCCCAACCCCTGATCATGCAACAAAGGCATCAGCTCCTGCTCATAATCCCTGCCGATCAGCGAATAATAACCCTGATAGACTACATATCTGGCGAAACCATATCGCTCCGACACGGACAATGACTTCATCAGCTGCCACGCCGCAAAATTCGAACAACCGATATAACGGATCTTACCGCTCGTGATCAGGTCATCCAATGCCCGTAACGTTTCTTCCACCGGCGTCGAGCCGTCGAACCAATGGATAAAATAAACATCGATATAGTCCGTCGACAGCCGCATAAGACTATCATTCACCGCCTTTATCAGGTGATGCCGGGATGCCCCTGCATCGTTCACCCCCTCTCCCATCCGAAACACGCCCTTGGTGGAAAGGATCACCCTGTCCCGCCTGCCCTTGACCGCCGCCCCCAGGATCTCCTCCGATGCTCCCAGGGAATATACATTCGCCGTATCGAAAAAATTGACCCCATGGTCCATGCAGATCTCGACCAGTCTCGTGGCCTCCTTTACATCCGTCTTCCCCCAACGCCCAAAAAATTCATTGGTACCTCCAAACGTAGCCGTCCCCAGGCTCAGCACAGGGACTTTTAAACCCGACAAGCCTAAATTCTTGTATTCCATCTTTTTTTAAGGCAAAGCTCCTGGCCGGAGACATCCCGGTAAAGGACAATTGTCAAAACTTTGATGTGACAAATATCACACGTGTGAACCCAGACGGCTCAGCGTCTCGCGGGTGACGCCCAGGTAAGAGGCGATCATGGACTTCGGCACGCGCTGTAAAAGACCCGGGTACACCGTGATCAGACTGTGGTACCGGTCGCCCGCACTCGCACTGAGAAAACACAGGATCCTTTTTTGGAGGGCGATATAATCCTCGGTCGTTTTGAAAAGAAAGAAACGTTCCATTTTTTGCAGTTCCCGGCACAGCTTTTCCTTGTTCTCCAGGCTGATCGCAAAGGCCTCTGTATCTTCCAGACAATCCACCATCAAGGTCGCCTTCGCCCGCCGATGGAATGCCTGTATATCCGTTACCCACCAGTCCTCCATGGCAAACTGAACGATATGCTCCTTCCCATCCCCGTCGACACGGGACACCTTCATCAGCCCGCTTATAACAAAATACTCATACAGGACAGGATCCTCCTCATGTATGACGATCTGACGCTTTTTAAACCTTCGATGCTGAAAATGAGCCATTACGAAGTCGAACTCCTCATCCGTAAGGGATACGATCTGCTCTATCTGTTGCCGTAACATATCTCCAAAAATACGCCTTACCAGCCATATCCATGTCCCCACAGCCGGCAGGCCCCTGTCCCGGCCAAATCCTCCCCCATGCAACATTCTCTTTTCCTGCACCTCTTTTAATGTAACCATTCCTCCTATAGCCGGTATACAAACTATAAACCGCTCCATATGCTCAACAACCACCTCAAAATAGCCCTGCGCCACCTGCGCAAAAGCAAACTCTACTCCTTTATCAACATCACTGGTATGGACTGCATGGCTTTTTACAGGGCTACGCCTATCGGACGGACATCAGTTGGTGGATATTCGCCGTCGCGGGCATAGTAACGCTGCTCGTCGCCATCCTGACCGTCAGTGTCAAATGCATACAAGCTGCCCTCGCCAATCCGGTAAAAAGTTTGCGAACGGAGTAGGTCATGAAGAATGGCGTGCCTGGACCATGGATAAGGAGGTAACACTTACCTTTGCTTAAATCCTTGCGTCATGGCCCATACCTTTTTGCGTCTCGTTTTACTTTTTCAGCTAGTGATGTTTGCTGCTTGTGCTGATCACGCAAAGCCGGGCACGGATGCCGCGAAGAATATGTACCTTACTGATTCGGCAGATCCGGCCATGAATGCCGCCATGGATATTGCACGAACGAGATTTGGCGCGTTTGACAGCGCCTATGAAAGTGGCAAGTATGATAAGGATAAGTTTTCAATAAAGGTCAAATACCCACAGCAGGCGGGAAATGAGTATATATGGCTGGTGGACATCTCCAAGGTCGATGGGCATTATATGGGAGTGGTAAGCGACACGCCGAGGGAGACGAAGGTGGTAAAATTTGGTGATAGACCCGTCATAGATAATGACGATGTGGTGGATTGGCTATATGGTAAAGATTCCATTCTGCATGGAGGGTATACGCTGCGGCTCATTTATGGCAGGCTGTCAAAGGAAGAGTTGGAGCGGGAAAGGGCTACCTTTCCGTATAAGATTGAGGATTGATAACGTTTCACACAAGGGTCGTTGACGCACCTGGCTACCCCTTCCGCCACCGCTGCCACCAGCTCTTCGGTTTGCCTTTTTTCCGGAACTCTTTGACTACCTCATCCGTTGGCCGCCCAAGAGCCCGCGCTGCATTGTACACGACCAAATAACGTTTGTCGTGCGTGTAGCGCTCCAACAGCGCGGTGATCCGTGGGTCCTGGAAAATAGGTAGCAAATAAAAGGTATCGATCAATGCGAACTCGTCGTTTATTTTGGGAAATTCATCCAGGACCACTTCCACCATGCCATTATCCCGATTGATCTGATAGATCGCAAACGCCACGTTGATCTTCATGGCCAGTTGCCATTTGTCGAGCAAGACGTAGAGGGCAGGCAACGCTTTCGCCGAACGAAGGTAACCTAGCCCGCGTACCGGCCATGTGTCCATCTTATGGAGCGCCTCGATCAGCATATCTTCCGCGAGCAGCCGCTCGTCTGGGTCCAAATGATCCAGCAGGTCTAGGGGCACGCCATCTTTGCGTTGCGGCCAGGTATTCGCATTCATGAAATCGCGTTGGAATTGCTCGAAAGCTTCAGACATAAGGTAAAACAGGTGTTTGGGATTTATTTATAGTGCTGTAAACTGAAAATCCTCTGCAATAATATAGGTCTCTGTCTGCCCGAGGAGAAGAATCTTCAGATCCCTGTTCTCTTGCCGGTACTCACTACCGTCCCAATGCATTGCTCTCCGTTCGCTAGCCATCGACCAACCCACACCGGCCTGTTCTAACCAATGGGCATATCGTGTCAGCAGCTTTTTCGGCCCTTTGGCTACCAGCCCCCCCGTCAATTGAAAAAATCGCCCGAAATCACTCATATTTAAAAAGGTTCCAAACGGGATATAGGTACTGAACAATTTAACGTGCTCCTGATACATTTGATAAAAGAGCCTGGCCGGATCGCTACAGACTCCGTTAAAGTAAAGGTCACATTGAAGGTCGGAATATTTCCAAAGCAACGGGTGATCCCTTTCGATCCGAATACTTTCCCCGTAGTCGAATGATATCCTGTTTTCCCTATGTCCTTTCGCTTCCACCCTCCATGCGGCCGCCCGATCCTCTCCTTCCGCCTGATTGACGGTCTTTAGTGCCAGATCGAAGAAGAAACCTGTCACATCAAAGACGACACGCGTGATGCCTAGATCGAGATCTTCATAATCATACGCTTCGATGAATTGGGCTAATGCGGGAGGTATCACTCAAAAAATTTGCCTTGAAAATAATCATTTATCAGTGGTTCTGGGCACTAAACAACCCCTATCGCCCTCCAACGGAGTAAAATACCTATATTTGCACACCTCCGCATTTTTCCTTCACGAACGAAAACTCCACCATGGAAGAAAGAAAGAATTTCAACACCGTCAAGGCTCCCCGTATGAGCCCCTTCTTTCCACAAGCCGTCATTGCCGATAAATTCATTTTCCTGTCCGGCACCGCCGGTCTCGACCCCAATACCGGAAAGCTCGTAAGCGATAGCTTTGAAGACCAGGCCAGACAGGCCTTCCAAAACATCCGAACCATCCTGGAAGAGGCAGGCAGCAACATGAGTAAAGTAATAAAAACAACCATCTTCATGGTCCGGGGCAATGATTTCAGCATCGTAAATAAGGTTTATGGTGAGTTTTTCCCCGAAAACCCGCCCGCACGGAGCGTACCACAGGTGATGCCCTTTCCCGGAGGGATCCTGATCTCTGTGGAGTGTATTACGCTTCGATAAAGATTCTCTCGCACGCGCGCGGAAGAATAGTCATTTCCCTATCTTCGTTCTGCTAACTTATAGTTACTCACTCCTAACTAAAACACTATGTCAGAACTTAGATTCGCGACACAGGCAATCTTTTGCCTTGTCCTGATCCCACTGCTTACATTACAGACAGCTTATGGGTTCGCCAGCAAGGAAAAGTTCGATAACTTTTCTCCCTTTCAGTCAGCAATAAGAATATCGGGAAAGATCAGCCAGTCAGACGGCAGCCCTCTGGCAGGGGCCACTGTTTCCGTCAAAGGCGGCCGCCAGTCCGCCACCACCGACAAAGACGGCAATTATACCATATCCGTCCCCGATGCCAATGCCACCCTCGTTGTCTCCTATGTTGGTTTTACCACCCGGGAAATCCCCGTCGGTGACAAGACCCAGCTCGATGTCGTCCTGCAATCCGCCTCCACGGAACTCACGAATGTGGTCGTCATGGGGTATGGCACCCAGACAAAAAGAGACGTCACCGGCGCCGTAAAATCACTCAAGACCGAAGACTTCAATCGCGGAGTAGTCACCTCGCCCGAACAGCTCATCCAGGGCAAGGCGGCGGGAGTCAACGTCACTTCTTCCAGCGGCGAACCCGGCGCATCCATGGGGATCTCCATCCGCGGCCCCGGCGGCCTCCGCACCGGCAACACCCCTCTCTTTGTGGTGGATGGACTGCCCCTGGACAACTCAACCACCGGTGGAGGTGATCCCCTGAACTTCATCAACGCCGCCGACATCGTATCCATGGACGTACTAAAGGACGCATCCGCCACCGCCATCTATGGCTCCCGTGGAGCCAATGGGGTGATCATCATAACGACAAGAAAAGGAAGGGCCGGCTCCTCTCTCCTGACGATCTCCGCCAGCCTCGGCGTCTCGAAAATGGCCCGGGCGCTCCCCGTCTTTACAGCCGATGAATTCAGGAAGATCGTTCCGGAGATTGGCGGAACCCTCGACGACAAAGGCGGCAGCACAGACTGGCAGAAACTGATAACAAGGACTGCCCTCACCCAGAACTACAACATGGGACTCAGCGGCGGCGCCGATAAGCTCACTTACTACGCCTCCTTCAGCGCTCAAAAACAAGAGGGCGTCATCAAAAAGAATACCCTGGACAGATACACCGGAAGATTCAACGCCACCCAGAAATTCCTGGATGATCGGCTGATCATCGATGCCGTCCTGAACTATTCCAGCACGAACAATGTCCGTCCGCCGTTCGGCATCGGGGAAGCATTGACCAACAACCCCACCTATCCCGCCTACGACTCCATAGGCCAGCCCGCCGTGTATCTCAACATCAGCAACCCATTGATCTATTTCAACCTCGATAAGGATGTCGCGACCATCAACCGCTTTATCGGCAGCCTTTCTCCTTCGGTGAAAATTGCAAAAGGCCTCGTCTATAAGCTCAACTTCGCCATCGACAACTCCACAGGCACACGAAACTATCAGAGCCTGGCCAGCGCGACACCCGCCCGCCTTGGCAGCCTGGAGACCTTCTACAACACCAACAGGAACACCCTCATAGAGAACTACCTCACCTGGACGTTCACAAAGGGCGAACATAACCTGTCCGTGCTCGGAGGCTATTCTTATCAGAAATTCTTTATCCAGACCAGGGACTACCTGACAGTCAACTACCCCGTGGGCAATATTCAGCCCATCTACGACCCCAGCACAGGGCAGCCCGCCTCTTCCACCAATAACACCGACAAAGGTTCCGCTATCATCAACGAACAGCAATCCTTCTTCGGACGGGTGACATACCAATACGCGGGTAAATACCTCGCTACAGCCAACTTCAGGGCCGATGGTTCCACCAAGTTCGGCAGCAATAACAAATACGGCTACTTCCCCTCCTTCTCCCTGGGATGGATCATCACCGAAGAGGACTTTATGAAAAATGGCTCCAGCCCTTTCAGCAATCTGAAATTACGTGCTGGCTGGGGCAGAACGGGTAACCAGGAAATCCCCGCCAAAAAAACACAACCGCTGTTTACCGCCTCCGGTGGCAGCTACCCGCTATATGAATCCGGGAATTACCCCGCGGGCTACACCTATGTACGACCCGCCAACCCCAACCTTCAATGGGAAGTATCCAACCAGACGGACATCGGTCTTGAATTCGGTCTGTTCCAGGGAGCCCTCACCGGAACAGTGGATTACTTCAAAAAACGCTCCAGCCGCATTCTGCTAAAAGGCTATCCCGCCGACCCCGTACAGCCTGCACAGGAATACTGGTCGAACATCAAGGACATGACAGTCGACAACAACGGCCTGGAAGTGGAGCTGAATTTTTCGAAAAAGGTCGGTAAGGATATGAGCTTCTCCATAGGAGGTAATATCACCAGCATCCGGAATGAGGTAAAACACTCGCCCTACACCGTCATTACCACAGGCTCCGCGCAGGGCTCGGGACTGACCTCCGCCACCATCAACGGATATGTCAACGGACACCCCATCGGATCTTTCTATTTGCTCAAATATCTTGGCATCGGCGACGACGGCCTGAGCAAATATGAGGACCACGACCATGACAATATCATCTCGGACAAGGATAGACAGGTACTGGGAACAGCGCTGCCCAACTTGTTGTATGGCATCTACGGCAATTTCGGATTCAAGGGATTCAGCCTCCAGGCCAACTTCAACGGCATCGCCGGCAACAAGCTGTACGATAACACCGCCAACACCAACTTTTACAAAGCCAGGCTCGCCAAAAGCGTAAACACCACGGCTGCTGCCGCAGCCGACCCCAAGGAGAGCATCAACAACGCCGCCTCCGTCAGCAGCCGGTACCTGAAAAGCGGCGCCTACTTCCGTCTGAATAACCTCTCCCTCGCGTACGACATCGATACGAAGAAGCTCAACATCGACAAATGGGCCAAATCCATTCGTATCTCCGTGACAGGCCAGAACCTCTTCGTCATCACCAAATACGACGGCTATGACCCCGAAGTCAACACCGACAGGAGCGATGACGGCGTCTCTTCCTATGGCATCGACTATAACAGCTACCCCAAAGCAAGGACCATCCTCTTTGGCGTCAATGTATCACTCTAAAAACGAACAGAAAATGACAAACAGAACCATAAAATATTGGATATGCCTGGTAGGCATCATCATGGCCGGCTGCACGAAATTGAATGAACAGGTATTGGATGAATCTTCCGTCACCGGGCTCAACGACAAACAGCTCGCGGAAGGCCTCATCGCTCCCGTATACAATGTATTGCCGGATATTTTTCAACACACCCGCTACTTCACGCTGCAGGAGATCTCCACCGACGAGGCCATCCTGCCATACAGAGGCGGCACCGACTGGGGCGACAACGGCATTTATCTTTCCATGCATCGGCACGAGACGGTCAGCACCGACCCCAACGTACAAGGCACATGGACCTCTATCGTCACCGGCCTGTCCAGGTCAGTCACCGCCATCACCGCGCTCAAGACCAACAAAGACGCCAGCGCACCCTTATTCCTGGCCGAAGCCAGAGGCATGCGGGCCTATTACTCCCTGCTCACCCTCGACCTCTTCGGGATAGTCTTTATAAAAGAAGACCCCAACGCCACCTCCAAAATAGTCAGGGGCGACGAGGCCGTAAAATACATCGAATCCGAACTGCTGGCCATCGAGCCCGTCCTGGACAATACCACCGGCCCGGGCCGCATCACAAAGGCAGCCGTCTGGGGTCTGCTGGCCCGGTTGTACCTCAACGCCGCGGTCTATAGAGATCCTTACGCCGCATCTTTCTCCTTCCAGGGCGATGACATGAACAAGGTCATCGACTATTGCAATAAGATCATCGCGAACGGTCAGTATGTCCTGGCATCGGAATACTTCTCCATCTTTGGCAACGACAATCACACCAACAAAGAGCTCCTCTTCGCCGTGGACCAGCGCCCGGATATGAGCAACAGTCACAACAGGATGGCCTATTTCTCCCTCTCCGGTGATCAGTTCCCATTACCCGCATTTACGGCCGCCAATGGCACCGATGGACCCGCCATCACACCGGACTTCTATCATACCTGGGTGGATGCGAACACCCCCACCGATCCTGCCGCCGCGGACCCCCGGTTCTATAAGGAAAATCTTCCCCAGGCCGATGGCTGTGTAGACGCAGCCTCCTTCAATATCAATCGGGGGATCCTTCGGGGACAGCAATACGGCCTCACAAAGGATGCCGGCGGCGCCTTCATCACCTGTCCCGACGGGAAGCTCAAGATCAGCATGCTCTTCAATACCACCAGGAGCAAACCCACCCTGCCCGTGAATTTCACGGAACAGGTAGATTATACCACTGCGGGAAGTGATTACAGCACCGGCTACAGAGTGGAAAAATATGAGTTCAGCAAAAGCTCCAACTCCGGAAGGAACAAAGGCGAGGCCGACATCGTCATTCTCCGGCTGGCCGATATCTACCTGATGAGGGCCGAAGCAAAGCTGAGAGGATCCAACGATGCGGCAGGCGCACTCGCGGATGTAAATACCGTCAGAGCAGCCCGCACCGCCACCACACCCGCGGCGGCGTTGACTTCCATGACCCTTGATCTTCTGTTCAGGGAAAGAGGCTTTGAATTTTACTGGGAAATGGTACGACGCTCCGATATGATCCGTTTCGGCAAATACGAAGGGACCTGGACGGAAAAATCCAACACCGACGTAAAGAAAAGGATCTTCCCCATTCCGCAAAATGCTATCGATGCGGCATCCAACCTCCCCGGCTATCTCAAACAAAATGATGGATATTAGAAATAGGTAGACACCCTGGTTCAACACCGCCCTGGCATGCGAACCTGCATGCCGGGGCTTTTTATCGTCTGCGTCATATCCAAAATTTCCCCTAACTTCTCCCTATGGCACGCATCTTCATCACCGGCTCCGCCGACGGTCTCGGACAAATGGCCGCCACGCTGCTCGTTCAGCAAGGCCACACCGTCATCCTGCACGCACGCAACCCCGCCCGCGCACAGCAAGCCTTACAGGCCACCCCCGGCGTCAACACAGCATTATCAGCCGACCTGTCCAGCATCCAACAAACCATCCGCCTCGCCGAAGAGGTCAACCGGCTCGGACCCATCGACGCCGTTATCCATAACGCAGCCGTAGGCTACCGCGAACCCACACGCATAGCCACTGTCGACGGACTACCCCAGGTATTTGCCGTCAACAGCCTCGCCCCTTATATCCTCACTTGCTTGATCAAAAGACCCACCCGGCTCATCTATATCAGCTCAGGGCTCCACCGGCAGACCGACGGTGGGCTGGATGATCTGGAATGGAAAAAAACAAAATGGAATGGCTTCAAAGCCTATTCCGACTCCAAGTTGCACGACGTGATCATCGCTTTTGCCGTGGCACGCAAATGGAAGGACGTATATGCCAATGCGCTGGAGCCCGGATGGGTAGCCACTAAGATGGGAGGCTCCTCCGCGCCCGACAACCTGGAAGACGGTCCAAAAACACAGGCATGGCTCGCCGTCAGCAACGACCCGGCCGCGCTCGTTACAGGGGAATATTTCTATCACATGCGCCCGACTCCCTTCAACCCTCTCGCAAAGGATGGAAAAGTACAGGAAAATTTCCTCCAACAATGCGAAAAGCTTTCCGGCATCGCATTCCCGTCATAGGCTTCCGGCAGATCCGCACCCAGCGATGTCCTGGCCTCCGCCATGTCCTGCCACCGTCACGCTTGACAGCTCCCCACGCGCCCGGCAGACCCGCCTCACCGCACCTGCCCGATACCAAACTGATTCCCCGCGCTCACCGGCTTATTCCCCTCGAACTGCACCTCCACCATTTTCTCGCTGCCCACGCTATTGTTGAGCTCATCCTTTAATGTCAATAGTACCTTCCGCGTCTTCACGTCGATGACCTCCCCGCTCGAAGGATACGCATACTTACCATCCATGCTGAATAGCACCCACCCCGGCATATCCTGCACGGGAATGGTCGTCAGCTGCTGATAAGGCGCCACTGCGCTGAATACATGCAGCCGCATATTATGCCCATCGCAAACCCATAGCTCCTTTTCATCCGGCGTAAGCCCGATACCATGACTCGGATTGCCATGACGCCGCACAGGCCCCGGCTCCCACCCTTCCACCACCACATGCGCCAGCTTGGCCCCCGTCTTCAAATCCCCCACCTCGAAACCCAGCAGGCTGTCCACCGTCACATATACCAGCGTCTCCCGCCCATTCACGGTAAACGGACGCACATTATTCGCAAAAGGCCCTATCTTCCGGGCCAGCTCATGCTTCCTGGCATCCGCCATATACAACCAGCGACTGCCGATATCATCCAGGTACACCACATCCCCCGCCCGCCCATAGATCGTATTGTGCGCCCGCTTGTACACCGGTATCTTCTTGATCATATCACCCGTCCGGCAATCCACTACGTTCCAAAAAGTATTCTCCAGGCTCGGCAGGTACATCGTCAACCCATCCGGCGAAATAGCCATGCGGTCACAGCCCCCTTCGAACTTCTTCTCCCATACCACCGAGTCCGTCCGCAGGTCTATACGCTGCAACCCTTCCAGCGTGCTTACATAAATGCTGTTTAATGGAATGCTCACCGCGATCCCCTTTACATTCGAAGGCTTCCCATCCGGATGAAAACCCCGCGTAGGGATCCTTTTTACAAACTGATGATTATTGTCGATATCGAACACCAGGATCCCATGCCCCCCATATCCCAGGTAGTCGCGGATGCCAGGTGTGGCTACATAGAGATAATGCTTTTGTGCCCGCAGGGCCGCCGGCAGGGCAAACGTCAATGCTAATACCGGTAAGGTGCATAATATCAGGAGGCGTCGGATGTTCATATATAATAGTTGGGAATGTCTTAAATATACAAAAATCCCAACTAAAACTCACCGCATATACCCCGACCGTAACAGCTTGCTGAACTCCGTGATCTCCTCACGCGACCTGTCCGGGTCCGCCTCGATCAACGACGCTATCCGCTGCAGCGTTGCCATCATGCTCTCCATATCCGTGCCCGACGCTTCACACTGCTGTTGCATATCGGCTACCCGCTGTTGCAGCTCCCTCGTCCGGACACATTCCCGACGGCTGTTTTGTATATGATGATAGAAGAAATAGATCCCTGTCCAGGGCAGCAATAGAAGAAGGTACTCAAACACCCCCGCAGGGAAAAGGCCGCCCGTATACTCCGTCAGCCAGAAACAACCCGCCCGCTTTATCCCGAATGCTACAATGCAAGTCAGCAGCACAGCCGCCGCCACCCACGGCCATACCCGGACCAGCGGCTTTTCCAGCCACCCCGCCCGGATAATGACGATGCGCAACAAATGCGTGGATATCAACCCGGCCAGGGCCTCTATTTCCAGCACCTTTGTAAAGCCGGTAGGCATCAGGGCTCCAGCCGATAGGACAAACCCCCACCCCGCCAGCTGATATAGATAGTATGGAGATATCTTACGGATCATGCTTCAATATAACCCCAAATATCGTCCGGAGAAACAAAAATTCCACCAGCGGCAGCCTCGCCATTCATCCGGACATCTACGCTTGGGCGGCCCCTTCTTCCCCCTTCCGCCCCTTGGTAAACTCATACTCCAGCTCCGGATCGATATTCTGCTCCTCCACCCGGCGCGCTTTTTCCGCCAGATCGTCCTTGTGCGCCTTCAGCCAGTCCAGCTGCTTTTTCCCATACGACCACTTGGTGAACAGCACATACAACACGGGCACGATAAAGATCGCCATCGAGGTCGACGCCAGCATCCCGCCCAGCACCGCAAACCCGATCGTCTTCCGCGCCACCGCACCCGCTCCCGAAGCCAGCACCAGCGGCATTACCCCCAGGATAAAAGCCAGCGACGTCATCACGATAGGCCGCAGACGCAGCTTCACCGCCTCCAACGTGGACTGCAGCAACGGCTCACCCCTATCCACCCGCACCTTCGCAAACTCCACGATCAGGATCGCATTCTTCGCCGACAACCCGATCAACGTGATCAGCCCTATCTGCGCATAGACATTATTGGTCAGCATGGGCAAAAACGTCAGCGTCAGTATCGCCCCAAAAGCGCTGATCGGGAAAGCCAGCATCACCGACAAAGGCACCGACCAGCTCTCATACAGCGCCGCCAGGAACAAAAAGACAAATAGGATAGAGAAGGTAAAAATATAAATGGTCGTTTGCCCCGCCTTGATCTCCTCATACGACAACCCCGAGAACTCATACTTATACCCCTGCGGCAGCACCCGCGCCGCGATCTCCTTCAACGCCTCGATACCCTGCCCGGAGCTATAGCCCACCGGCGTCGAACCATCCACCTCCGCGCTGCGGAATATATTGAAATGCGTGATCAACGGCGCCGTCTCCACCGGCTCATAGCTGATCAACGTCCCCAGCGGCAGCATCTGCCCTACCTGGTTGCGCACATAATACTTGTCCATATTCGAGATCAACGCCCGGAAGACGGTATCCGCCTGCACCACCACATGGAAGGTCCGGTTGTACAACGTGAAATTATTGACGAACAGGCTGCCCATATAGGCCTGCATCGTGTTGAAAACATCCGAGATGCTTACGCCCAGCTTCTGACACTTATCCCTGTCCACCGTCAGATTATAGCTCGGTGTATGCGCCCCATAGTAGCAGAATGCGGTGGAAGTAGCCGGATTCTTCTTGCAGGCGGCCACGAACTTCTTTGTTACCTCCTCGAACTGATGTACATTGTCATTGGTATTGCCCTGCTCTATCTGCATGGAAAAACCTGCCGCCCGGCCGATACCCCGTATAGGCGGAGGGGCCGCCACCACCACATTCGCATTCTTGATCCCTGCCTTGGCGATACGCGCCTGCAGCACACCCACCAGCCCCGGAAGCCGCTGCTCCGGCGTCTTCCGCTCATCCCACGGCTTCAGCATGACGAAGATCGTACCGCTATTGGAATTGAATCCGCCATTGAGGATATTCAACCCCGACAACGCCGCAAAATGATTGATACCCGGCGTACTCTTTACAATACCCATCAGCTTCGTGATCGTCTCCACCGACTGCGTCACCGAAGAAGCCTCCGGCAGCTGGTACGTGACATAGAGACGACCATCATCCTCCGTTGGGATAAAGCTCGAAGGCTTGACTTTAAAAAGCCATATCGCGCCCACGATGATGCACACCAACAGGATCACCACATACCGCGCTCCCTTGATACAACGCCGCACCCCGTTGCCATACCGATCCGTCATCTTTCCAAACCCGCGGTTGAAGCTCACAAAGAACCGCGCCATGAAATTGCGCTTCTTTTCCATATGCGAAGGCCGTAACAGCAGACTGCAAAGCGCCGGCGTCAGCGACAACGCCGTAAAGGCCGATATGATCACCGAAATGGCGATGGTAATAGCAAACTGTTGATAAAGGCGCCCCACGATACCCGGTATAAAACCCACCGGCACGAACACCGAAGCCAGTATCAGCGCGATCGCCACCACCGGCGCGGAGATATCCCGCATCGCATGATAGGTCGCCTCCTTCGGCGACATCCCCTTCTCGTCGATATAATGCTGCACCGCCTCCACCACGATGATCGCATCGTCCACCACGATCCCGATCGCCAGCACAAAACCAAACAACGTCAACGTATTGATAGTAAAACCCAGCGGGATGAAAAAACAAAAAGTACCCAATATCGACACCGGAATGGCAAGGATAGGTATCATCGTCGAACGCAGGTTCTGCAAAAAGAGGAACACCACCACCGCCACCAGCCCCAACGCCTGCAGCAACGTGATCACCACCTCGTGTATCGACACATTGATGATCGTCACGCTCTCGAAAGGCACCTTATAATCCACATCCGGCGGGAAATACTTCTTCAGGCTCTCCAGCTCCTTATAGACATTCTCCGCCGTCTCCAGCGCATTGCTGCCCGGCGCCTGGTAGACCATGAGGAACGAAGCCCTGTTCCCATCCACAAAGGAATTGCCCGAAAAAGTAAACTTCCCCAGCTGCACCCGCGCCACATCCCGCAGATAGACCAGCCTTCCTCCTCCCTGCCCGCTGTCCGGGATCTTCTTCACCACCACATTCTCATAATCCGACGCCTTTTGCAGCTGCCCGTTGGGCAACACGCTCAGCTCATACGCCTGTGACCCCACCTGCGGCGGCGCCCCCACCGAACCCGCCGCCACATACACATTCTGCGAATCCAATGCGCTGACCACATCCTTTGGCATCAACCCATAATTCGCCATCTTGTCCGGGTCCAGCCATACCCGCATGCTGAACTGATCCGTCCGCGACTGTATATCCCCCACACCCGGCACCCGCAGCAACGCATCCTCTACAAATATATTCGTATAGTTGTCCAGGAACGTGATATTATGCGTCCCCTTCGGGGAATAGATCGCCACCATCATCAGCTGATCCGGATTGCGCGCCCGCACCGTAAGCCCCAGCTTGCTCACCACCGCAGGCAGCTGCGGCGAGGCGATACCCACTCTGTTCTGCACGTTCAGCGCCGCGATATGGACATTCGTACCCACATTGAAGGTCACGCTCACATTCATGCTGCCCGTATTCGTATTGGTGCTCTGCATGTACTCCATCCCCGGCGTCCCGTTCACCTGCTCTTCTATCGGCACCGCCACCGTCTGTTCCACCGTCTGCGCATCCGCCCCCGTATAAGAACCCGATATCGACACGCTGGGCGGGGAAATATTCGGATACTGATCCACCGCCAGATTGAAGATGCAGATCGTACCCGAGATGATCAGTACGATCGATATGACGATGGCCGTCACCGGACGTTTTATAAAAGTATTGGCTATCATCCTTGCACAGGTTTGATGTCACCGCCACCCTCTCCAAAATGGATGTCGCGGGATTTTTGTATCTCGAATTCAAGTTCCGGATCGATGCTTTGCGCTTCCACCTTCTTCGCCTTTTCCATCAGCTCGTCATGATGCGCCTTGAGATATTCCAGCTTCTTCTTTCCATACGACGCACGGGTGATCAGCACAAAAAGCACCGGCACGATAAAGATCGCCAGCGTCGAGGCCGCCAGCATCCCGCCCAGCACCGTAAGCCCGATCGTCCTGCGCGCTACCGCTCCCGCACCCGAAGCAAACACCAGCGGCAGCACACCCAAAATAAAGGCCATCGACGTCATCACGATAGGACGCAGACGCAGCTTCACCGCCTCCAACGTCGACGCTATCAGGTCCTCACCCCTGTCCACCCGCACCTTGGCGAATTCCACGATCAGGATCGCATTCTTTGCCGCCAATCCGATCAGGGTAATAAGCCCGATCTGCGCATAGACATTGTCCGTCAGCTTCGGCACCAGCTCCAACGCCAGTATCGCCCCAAAAGCGCCGATGGGCACCGCCAGCAGGACACTGAAGGGCACCGACCAGCTCTCATACAACGCCGCCAGGAACAAGAACACAAAGGTGATCGAGAACATGAAGATATACACCGTCGCCGACCCCGCTTTCACCTCCTCATAGCTGAGACCCGAGAACTCGTACGTATACCCCGTTGGCAACACCCTCGCCGCCACTCGCTTCAAGGCATCCAGCGCCTTCGTGCTGCTGACGCCCGTCCCCGGCACGCCATCCACCTCCGCCGTCCGGAAGATATTGAAATGGGATATCAACGGAGCCGTCTCCGTCGGCTGATAGCTGATCAATGTCCCCAGCGGCAGCATCTGACCCGCCTGGTTGCGCACATAATACTTGTCCATGTCCGAGATCATGCCCCGGAACACCGTATCTGCTTGTACCACCACGTGAAAGGTTCTATTATAGGTAGTGAAGTCGTTGATATAAAGACTCCCCATAAAAGCCTGGATGGTCGTAAACACATCCCCCACATTGACCCCCAGCTTCTCGCACTTCTCCCGGTCCACCGACAAATTATACGCAGGCGTATGCGCCGAATAAAAGCTATAGGCATTCCCAATGGCCGGGTCCTTGTTTGCCTCCGCGATAAAATTATTCACCACCCGCTCGAAAGCATGCAGATCGTCATTCGTGCTCCGCTGCTCTATCTGCACCGTAAAACCCACGCCCGCCCCGATACCCGGGATGGGCGAAGGCTGTATCACTTCCACATTGGCATTACGCACGCCCGCATCCGCGATACGCCGCTGCAGCACATCCAGGATCCCCGGCACCTCTTCATCCGAACCATGCCGCTCGTCCCAGGGCTTCAATTGACAATAGATCGTGCCGCAATTGGAATTGGAGGCATTCGTGATGACATTCAGCCCCGACAAGGCCGCATAATGCGCCACCCCCGGCGTGGTCGACACCACCTTCATGATCTGTGACATGACATTCACCGAGGCCGCCGTCGAGCTGGCGGGAGGCAGCTGGAACGTGACATAGATATTCCCGTCATCCTCGGAAGGGATAAACCCGGTAGGCTTATGCCGGAACAGCAGCACCGCCCCGATAAGGATACACAGCAATATCACCAGGATCAGCCGGGACGCCTTGATGCTCTTCTTCACACCCTCCGAATATTTATCCGTCACCCGCTCGAACCAGGCGTTATATCGATAAAATAATTTATTGAGCCCCTTCGCATCCTTCCGGATCTTCGTCGGCTTCAGCAGCAACGTACACAGCGCCGGCGTCAACGACAATGCGATAAAGGCGGATATGATCACCGAGATGGCGATGGTAATGGCAAACTGTTGATACAGCCGACCCACGATACCCGGTATAAAACCCACCGGCACAAAGACAGCCGCCAGGATCAGCGCGATCGCCACCACCGGCGCGGAAATATCCTTCATCGCATAATAAGTAGCCTCCTTCGGCGACATCCCCTTCTCGTCGATATAATGCTGCACCGCCTCCACCACGATGATGGCGTCGTCCACCACAATGCCTATCGCCAGCACAAAACCGAACATCGTCAGCGTATTGATGGTAAAGCCCAAAGGAATAAAGAAACAAAAAGTACCTACGATCGACACGGGTATCGCCAGCACCGGTATCAGGGTGGAACGCAGGTTCTGCAGGAACAGGAACACCACCACCGCCACCAGCCCCAGCGTCATCAGCAAGGTATTCACCACATCGTGCATCGACACCTTTACCACCGTCACGGACTCAAAAGGCACCGAATACTCCACATCCGCGGGAAAGAACTGCTTTAGCTGCGCCAGCTCCTTATAGATCCCTTCCGCCGTACGCAACGCATTGCTTCCCGGAGATTGATAGATCTGCAGATAGGAAGCCCGCTTCCCGTCGACAAATGAATTGCTGGAAAAAGTGAACTTGCCCAGCTCCACCCGCGCCACATCCTTCAGATACACCAGCTCCCCCGTGGAAGGCACCGTCTTGACGATGATATTCTGGAACTCCGCGGGCTTGCTGAGACGCCCGTTTACAAGGATGCCGATCTCGAAGGTCTGGGTGGGCAGCTGCGGAGGCACCCCCGCCGAACCCGCCGCCACCTGCACATTCTGTGCATTCAGGGCATTGATGATATCCTGCGGCGTCAGACTATAGGCAGCCATCTTCTGCGGGTTCATCCAGATCCGCATGCTGAAATCGTCGGTGAATCGGGTGATCGTGCCCACGCCCGGCACACGCAGCAGGGCATCCTGCACGAATATATTGGTATAATTGTCGAGGAAAGTAATATTATGCGTACCCTTCGGCGAATACAACGCCACCATCATCAACATGCTCGGATTCACCGCACGCACCGTGATCCCCAGCCGGCTCGCCACCGAAGGCACCAATGGAGTGGCGATGCTCACCCTGTTCTGTACATCCAACGTGGCGATATCGATATCCGTGCCGATACCGAAAGTGACATTCATCGTCATCTGTCCATTGTTCGTACTGTTGCTCTGCATATACTCCATTCCCGGCGTCCCGTTCACCTGCTGCTCGATAGGCGTCGCCACCGTCTGCTCCACCGTCTGTGCATCCGCCCCCGTGAACTGCGCATTCACCTGCACCAGCGGCGGCGTGATATCCGGATACTGGTCGATAGGGAGCACAGCAATACAGATCGTACCCGTGATCACCAGCACAATGCTGATGACAATGGCCGTCACCGGCCTTTTTATAAAAGTATTCGCGATCATAGAATATTACCTCCCCCTTCCCGCGGGCGCAGGCCCCTGTTTATTAGCTGTTGTAATAGCCGATCCATCATGCAACGCCTGCACGCCATCCACCACGATGCGATCACCCTCTTTCAACCCTTTTAAAATAAGTACATCCGAACCTATCGTCTGCCCTACTTCCACCTTTACCTGCACAGCCGTCAGATGCGGACCTTTCTCTTCGCCACTGCCCGGACCACCCGAACCGGTATCCCCGTCCTTCTTGCCATGACCTTCACCCCCACCGCCTCCGGAACCACCACCCTGGTCGCCGCCCCGGCCACCACCCGACGCCCCACCACCTCCGCCCCCGGCGGAATCCGCATGATGCGGCATAAGCGTATCCTTGGCTATAAACACAAAATATTCCCCCATCTGCTCCACCACCGCCCGGCCCGGTATCGTTATCTGAGGCCCCGGCTCCAGGTTATGCACCCGCAGCACACAGCTCATGCCCGCCCGCAGATCGAACTGCGGATTGGGGAATACCAGCCTGATCCGGATCGTCCCCGTTTGTGGGTCCACCGCCCTGTCGATAACGGATATCTTACCGCTGAATGGATACAGCCGCCCGCCCGGCATGATGATCGTGAACAGCGAATCCAGCTCCTTCTGTTTGTTGCGCTGTAGCTCTTCATAATGAT
This sequence comes from Puia sp., assembly GCA_035545935.1. Lineage (GTDB taxonomy): Bacteria > Bacteroidota > Bacteroidia > Chitinophagales > Chitinophagaceae > Puia. The sequence goes on from DASZXP010000009.1 coordinate 19,737, forward strand.
CCAGGTTTGCCTCGTTGGCCAAAAAATCCACCGCCATCGGCTCGTCCGTCGATATGGTCGTCAGCGTCGTCGTCCCCACCGTCACCAGGTTCCCCAGCTTCACCTGGCTAAAACCCACCGTGCCCGAGAAAGGCGCCCGTATCACGGAATAGGACAGGTTCGTCTCCGCCGTCTTCAACGCCTGCTGCGCCGCCTGCACCTGGTCTTTGGCATTTTGAAGAGCTATCTCCGCATGATCCAGCACCTGCTTGGCCACCGCATTGTGCTGGTTCAGATATTCATATCGCTTGGCATCCTGGTCCGCCTGCTTCTGATTGCCTTCCGCCACCTGCACATTGGCAGCCGCCTGGTCATAGGCCGCCTTATAAAGCCGCTCGTCGATCTCGTATAGCTTCTCGCCTTTTGTAACATGCGTGCCCTCTTTAAAGAAGATCCCCGTGATCGCCCCCTGTACCTCCGCATGGATATCCACCTGCATCAATGCCTGCGTGGTGGCGGGATATTTGTCATAGTACAGGACAGGCTTGGACTTCACCGTCATCAGATTGACAGGGATCGTGGAATTGGTAGCAGCCGGCTTTTTATCCGTACAGGAGAAAAAGAACAGCCCTATCACCGACACCAGGCTTAATGCCACTTTGCTCATAGATTTATTTATTTGGATGCTTGACGTTTGATGGTAATGACTCCCATGGACTTCTCCAGATCTATCTTGCTGGACAATAGCTGGAACAGGGCATTCTGATACCCTATCTCCGAGCTGATCAGGTTCGACTCCGCCGTGATCACATTGAGATAGGCCACCACCCCTTGCTGATATTGAAGGGATACGATATCATAGGTCTTACGCGCCAGATCGGCATTGTTGCGCATGACGTCCAGGTTGTAGCGATTGCTCTTATAATCCGCCAGCGCGCCTTCATACTCCGAAGCTATCTGGGACTTCAGGTCCACCTCGCTCCAATCCAGCTGACGGCTCTGTAGTCGGGCCCGCTTGAGACTGTTCGTCCGGGCAAAACCCGTAAAAATGGGCCAGTTCAGGGACAGCCCGATATACGAATAGGGATAGGTATTGGTCCACAGCTGGCCGAAATTACTGTTTTGGAATGCCAGGTCATAGTCGAAGAAAGCCCCCACCGTCGGGAGCCAGGCCAGCTGGTAATAACGCACCGTCTGATCCTGCAGCTTCCTGGATGTTTGCAGCTCCTGGAACTCGATACGCTTCTTGTAATCCAGCGTTTGTGTCGTGTCAAAGTCGATATCCCGCTGCATCTGCAACGTGTCGTACACTACATTGAAGGATTGCTCCGGCGGCATACCCATCAGCTGCTTCAGCTGGGCATACTGTGGTTGCACATTCAGCTGCGCCTGCCGGAGCTGCGCCATGGAATTGTTCAGCGTAATGGTGGCCTCATTATAATCCGTCTGATCCACCGTGCCCGCTACGAATTGATGATACGTGTCGTGGACATTCTTGGCCAGCCGCGACGTATCCTCCTTCAATACATTGATCTGCTCCAGCGTCAGCAGCAGGCTGTAAAAAGACTTGCTCACCGCCGACACGAGAAAGATCTTGGTGCTGTCCGTTACCTGCTCCGCCTGCTGTACATAGAGATCCGCGCTCTTCGACGCATACAGCAGCGCCGGATTGAAGATCGTCTGCGTCACCGACAACACCGGGTTGAAGGAATTGACCACTCCCGTACGCTGTTGCACCACCGTGCCACCCGAATTTTTTACAAAGGAGGTGGGCAGACTATTGTAATGGATCAGGTTGCCCGAAACGCCCGCCTGCGGCAGCCAGCCCGCCAGGTTGATGGAATTGGTCACCCGGGCGATATCCACCCCGATCAGGGCCTGGTTCAGACGAGGCTGGTTTTTCAATGCGTAATCTACACACTGATCCAATGTAAAGGCATGGACCGTATCCGCCGGCACACCGGCCTGGGCGTCAGCACGAGAAAAAAAGTAGAGGGAAAAGGTCAGCGTAAAAAGGCATTTTACTACAGATGATGACATATCGGCTATCGACTATTTTTTTAAACTGTGTACCTGCAGCAGGATGCAATGCACATACCAGCACAGGTGACGGTTGTAAGGCTGATGTCCGCCCTTCGGGCGAACCGCCGGAGGCGGTTCCCGGACAGGCTATTGTAATGGCCGATAGATCAGAAAGGAGTGGAAGGTTGGAGAGGCCATCAACAATCCGGGATCAGGGGATGAAATTAGGGATTATCCCATTCCCTATGCAAATCCCGGTCCCATTTAAATCCCTTTTTAATTCGTCGTTGCCCCCTTCACCCGTCCACCCCCGTCACGCACCATTTATCCTTTAACGCCCCTCACCATCCATCAGATCCGGGACCTCCCCGGCCCCTTCACCATCTATCCAAAACAGGCCTTGCCCGGCCCCTTCACCATCTATCCAGCCCCGGCAGTTTCCTGCCCGGGGAAGAAAGTTCCGCCGTCCCGTATCTCGTCTGCTCCCTTTTCCTTGGGTCCCCCGGAAAAGCATACCCCTCCGGGGCCCTCCTCTCCCGCCAGGAAGAGATCCGTCTTTGGCCGCCTCTGTCATAGCCCGCGCCTGTCATGCCCCGCTCCGCCATCCCCCACCCCATTTAAAAAATAGTCGCTATATTTAACCTCCAAGATCCACTATGAAGTATACCATCTTTACCCTCTTGATGGCCGTAGCCTCGCCCATCCTGGCTCAACCCCCTATTGACATACATGCCGCTGACAGCAATATAGTGTCCTTCTACATCGACGCCAGCAGGACCTTTGAACAGACGCAACCCGACTCCGCCGTATATTATTGCTATCGGGGTTTGAGGATAGCCGAAAAACAAAATGACCTGCAAGCCCAGGGCCTGATACTGCTGCAGGTCGGGCACATCAACAATATCCACCATCATACAGACCTCGCCCGGCGCTTTACCAACGAGGCGCTCTCCATTTTCAGGAACCTCCGCGACAAAAAGAATATCGCCCGGGCCTACAACGAGCTCGCCCTGCTGGACGGGCAGGGTAATCTGTCCGCAGCCACCGCCGACCTGGATCGCTCGATGCAATTCTATGCGGATATGCGCGACACCACGGGGATAGCAGCCACCTATCAGAACATGGGGACCGTATACGAGGAAAAAGGTGAACTGGAAAAAGCCCTCACCTACTATTTACGGGCCCTCGTCCATTATGAACATCATGCCCAAAAAACGGACGAATATTTCATCCTCCTCCAACGGATCAGCCGGATCTATTCCCAAAAAGGAGACAGACAGGCGGCCCTCAGATACCTGGAAGAAGGCATCCGCAACAGTAAAGACCCCGTTTCCCGCGACACAGAGATCACCCTGCTCGAGGAAGAAGGGCAGATCATGGAGACAGCCGGTGAGAACGCAAATGCGTTGCTGTATTTTAAAAAGGAGCTCGATGCCGCACGCCAGGACAATGATCTCGAAGGAGAAGCAAAAGCCCTGACAAATATCGCCGGCGTATTGAAAAAAGACAGCGCTGCGCGTAGCCTGGAATATTTGAAAAAAGCCCTCGGTATCGCCGAACGCCTGCGGGAAGCTCAGTTGAAAGCCAATATCTACCAGGCCCTCGCCGATGTCTACAGGCAAAAAAAGAATTATAAGGAAGCCTTGCTCGCGCTGGAAGAGCATAGCCGCCTCCTCGACAGCCTCATGATCATCAAGACCAACAGCGATATTTCCGCCCTCGACACCAGCTATCAGCTCGAGTCATCCAGGGAAGCCATCGACGAATTGCAGGAAGTAAACGAACAGGGACGGCGGGAACGTAACCTCGGCATCGTCATCCTTGTTATCGTACTCACCGCGCTTACCTTTGTATGGATCTACCTCCGTAAGGTCCAACGGCTCAATCGCAAGCTCTATGAATCCAATCAAGTAAGGGACAAGCTCTTCTCTATCATTGGACACGACCTTAAAGGCCCTGCAGGCAACACCGTTCAACTGCTGGAGATCATGGAAACAGGTACGTTGCCACCCGATCAAGTTAAAAAATTATTCTCCGAATTGAAAAAACAATCCGTCGCATCTTTCGATCTGTTGACGGCCCTCTTTGAATGGGGCAAGGCGCAATTGGACGGAGTGGAAGTAAAGGCCGAAGATTTCAAGACAAAACCCTTTATTCAAAAGAACATCCAGCTGCTCCACCAGCTCGCCGAAAGGAAATCCATCACCCTCACCGACCAGACGCCCGGCGGGATCAGCATACATGCCGACCCCAATCACTTTGATTTCATCGTCCGCAACCTGCTGTCCAACGCCATTAAATTCACCCACGAACATGGACGGGTGGAGATCGACGTCACCGCCACGGGGAATGAGATCACTTTCTCCGTAAAAGACACCGGCATAGGCATCAGTGAAGAAAAACAAGCCGCATTTCAAAAGACCAATATACCCGTATCCTTTGGTACCAAAGGTGAAAAAGGCAGTGGCCTGGGATTGCTGCTCATAAAGGAATTCATACAGGCCAATAAAGGCCGTATTCGTCTGGACAGCCGGCCAGGGGAAGGCTCCATATTTTATATCTCTTTTCCGGCTGCCGCCGGCCCGCAATCATAGTTCAATCGCCGCTGAACTGATTGCACCTGCATGTATCTATTTTTGCAGCAAATTGTAAAAGAATGCCTTGCAAATATCTCCTCTCCGCGCTTACTATCCTCTTCACGTGGTATAGCATCGCCGCCCACGCCCAAACCTCCACCGCACCAACGTCCTCCGTCCAACCCGCTGCCGCACAAGCCTCCGCCCAAACCCCCATTGTCCGCAAACAGCTCATGCTGGCGCCTTTCGATCCCCGCCCCATATCCAAAGTCGACATCCGCGAGATCAACCTCGCCCCCGGTCAAAAAGGCCCGCTGCACAAACACCCCTGCCCCGTCGTTGGATACATCGTCTCCGGCACTATCTACTTCCAGGTGAAAGGCGACTCCGCCATCATCCTGAAGGCCGGCGACCCCTTCTACGAACCCGCGGGCGCCGTCATCACGCACTTCGACAACGCCTCCGCCACCGCCCCCGCAAAATTCATCCTGAACTACCTCATGAACAACGAAAAACAATTCATCATCCTTCTCGATGACAAAGAACAGGAGATAAAAACGCCTAACTGACCTTTTTCAATTCCCTAAGCGCATCACGGGCGATCCATCGCGCCGCCTTGCTATCCTGTTGTAATATACGCTCGGCCGCAGAGATAGCCGCCTTGCGCAGAGAGACATTCCTTTTTCCGATCTGACGAAGGGCCCAGTTCACCGCCTTCTTTACAAAATTCCGATCATCATAGGCCTCCTTCTCGATCAGCGGCAAAAATGATAAAAACACTTCGTCCCCCGCCTTTTTATTATGCACCGCATATTCCGCCATCAATACGAACCCCGCCCGTTTGACAAACTCCTCCTTCCGCCGGCTGAATGCTATCGCCTTCTCCACCGCAAAGTCCGTCCGGTCGAAAAGATTGCCGCACACCTGGTCACAAAGATCCCAGGAGTTGAGATCCTTTACCCAGGCATCGATCTGCCCGGCCGTCACCTGCGCCGGATCATCGATCATCGAGGCCAGTATCCTCGCTTCATGATATTTCGAAGCCCATAACGCCAGCGCCAGGGAATGGTCTTTTTTTATTTTCTTTCCAAGACCTCTTAACACCGGTATCGACACCCCCAAAGCATATGTCGTGTCGATGCCAAATCGCTGCATCCCCTCCCGGGCGGTAGGTGTACCCACTTCCCTAAGCTGGGAAAGAATAGAATCTATAGTATGCATATTATTTCGCCCGCACTCCCAGCTCCCCTATCGTCACCCCATTGCCGCTCGTCACATGCAGCGCCGAGAACTTGAAATACCGTGCCGTCATCGGATGCTCCAGCCGCACCACCTGCTCCAACGGATTCGAACGGATATTGGCAAACTCCCCTTCCGCCGCCTTCTGCCAGTTCGTGCCGTCCATGCTCGTATAAAAAGCATACCTGTCCACCATGCCATCCGTTTTTCCATCCTGCCGCGGCAGATAGGTAAAAGCCCCGATAGGCTGTTCCTTCCCCATATCGATGACAAGATCCAATGGCGCCGCCCCCCCCGACCCGTGAAGGCTACTCCACACCGTCCGTTCATTGTCATCGATGGCCAGCGCAGGCTTGCCCGGACCTTCCGCCGGCGTCACTACTTTCCATCCTTTTTTCGACAAACCCAGTTCCGCTATCGCCACCTCGCTCGACGAGCCATCCCCTTCAAAGCTGCGGGCCTTCACCATCCCGCCCTCCATCGATAAGAAAGGCTCCTTGTACGACGGCGACCCAGCCCCCGGCTCCGTTCCATCCAGCGTATAACGGATGCTGGCCACAGGACTCTCCGTATGAATGCTGACCATTCCTTCCCCATCGCGCGTAATGGAAGGACGCACCAGGTGCGCCGGCTCCTTGAACAATCCAAGATCGCTCAGGGCGATACAGACAGCCGAACCCGTGATCCGTAATCTTACTTTACTCGTAGTCACATTCTGCTCCAGACGGATCAGCCGATTAGCGCCAATGCTCGTACCCGACGCTATCTTTTCCCATCCACCGTTCACATAGGCTTCCACGACAAAGGCGTCGATCCGCTGTCCCAGCTTGATATTTTCGCGCAATCGTATCACATTGAACGTCGCGGCCTGCCCCATATCCACCACCAGCTCCGGCGTGGTCACCGCATCGTCCGTCGCCCAATAGCTATAACGGTCGCCATCCACCAGCTTGCCGGGACCAAACATCCCCACATTGTTACCCCGTATATTGCTGGCGGTAAAATGAGCGCCTTTCGCCAGGTTCAGCGAGAACGTCTGACGCAGCAGGTCCCCAAAGGCCCGCAGGGAAGCCACATCATGTTCATGCAGCATTCCTCTCCTGTCCGGAGACAACCCCATGTCCAGACTGGCGCCACGACCCACGCTCTGGTAATAAAGATCCAACAGCTGATAAGGTGATTTCACCTGTTCATCCTGGGAGGCATGATAGAACCACCCCGGCCGCAAAGGCACATCGCATTCCGCCGGCATCCAGAGCTCCCCATTACGCGTGCCCTCCGTAGCTTCCCAATATTTATTATATCCGTTGGCGGGCTTCCTGCCCTCATCGGGAGCTTGCGGCGTATAGGTCTCCCAACAGGTGACACCCGCATGTCCTTCTTCATTGCCTACCCACCGTACATCCGGCCCGACATCCCCGAATATCGCCGCCATTGGCTGCAGCTGCCGTACGATGGCCCAGGTAGTATCCCAACCATAGTAGGTCGTACGATCGATCTTTCTCGTCTCCCTCGTACCCCCATAATATCCGTCTCCCCCATTGGCCCCATCATGCCAGGACATGAACAAGGGACCATATTGCGTACACAGCTCCCGCAGCTGCGCCCGGTAGGTCTTTACATAAGCAGGCGTACCATATTGCGGATTGTTCCTGTCCCAGGGGGAGCAGTACAACCCCATCCGCATGCCCAGTTTGCTGCACGCCAATTGATATTCCCGTATGATATCCCCCTTCCCATTCTTCCAGGGACTCTTGCTGATATTATGCTCCGTGGTTTTGGTGGGCCAGAGACAAAGCCCGTCATGATGTTTGGCGACGATCACCACTCCCTTGAAGCCCCCCGCCCTGGCGGCGCCGACGATCTGCATCGCGTCGAAATTCGATGGATTTACCAGGGCGGGATCTTCGTCCCCATAGCCCCACTCCTTGTCCGTATACGTGTCCACCCCAAAATGGATGATACAATACATCTCCGTCTCATGCCATTGGAGCTGCCGCTTCGTCGGCAATACGCCATAAGGCTTCGGCGCATCCTGGGCATAAAGGACGCTCCCCATCAGGGCCGCCCATAAAAAAATCAGTAGTCTCTTCATTAAGAATAGCTTGAATATCAAATATACAGCGCAATTCCCCCCGCCCTGCCGGCAGACCGTTTTTTATCCTAACTTTATTGCAATCTCATCATTATGCACTACTGCACGCCAAAACTAAGGCTCCTCCTCCTTATTCCATTCTTTGCCCTTGCCTGTGGGACAGACACGGACAAGACGGACAAAAAAGACACGCCCGCCGCCGACCCGCTGGCCAGAGCCTCCAGAAAAGACAGCAGTGGATGGATCTATGTCCACCTCGAAGGCAGCCCCTCCGACATCGGCTACCAGCATGGATACCTGCTCGCTGACGACATCGATACTACCCTCCAGGCGCTGTCCGCCTTCCTGCAGTACGAGACAAAAAAGGATTGGAGCTTCTATCGTCACTGCGCCGCCAGCTTCCTATGGCCCAAGGTCGACTCCGAATACAAGGCCGAGATCAACGGCATCGTGGCCGGATTAAAAGCAAAACACAAAAATTACGACAGCCTCGATATCACTGCCCTTAATGCCCAAGAAGAGCTGGCTTATTATTATGTTCCCCAATTGATGGACAAACAAAAACCCGGCAGCGGTGACAACAAGGCCCCCGGCAATTGCAGCGCGTTCATCGCCACCGGCAGCTATACCAAAGATGGCAAGATCGTGATGGGCCACAACAACTGGACATCCTATATGATAGGCCAGCATTGGAATGTCATCGCCGACATCGTCCCCGACAAAGGCAGCCATATGCTCATGGACTGCATGCCCGGTTACATCCACAGCGGAGACGACTTCGTCATCACCGGCAACGGTATCCTCATCACCGAGACCACCATCACACAATTCAAAGGCTTCGACTCCACACAGACGCCCGAATTCGTACGCGCCCGCAAGTCCGCGCAATACGCCAACAGCATCGACGACGTCATCCGGCTTTTCGTAACAGGCAACAACGGCGGATACGCCAACGACTGGCTCATAGGGGACATCAAGACCAACGAGGTCGCCAAGCTCGAGCTCGGACTGAAGGACTATAAAATTTGGCGGTCGAAAGATACCGCCATCGTCGGATCGAACTTCGCCAGCGACCCCAAATTGATAAAAGAGGAGACCACTTTCAGCATCACGGACCCTACCACCTCTCCCAACGCCCGTAAGAAAAGGATGGAACAGCTCCTGCTCGTGGATATGAAAGGGAAAATAGATCTTGAACAAGGCCGGAAGATAGAGGCCGATCACTTCGACGTCACACGCCGCACCAATGCCAATAGCAAATGCATCGTCTGCGGCCACGTGGATGAAGATAAAAAAGGCTGTATGGAATGGGACTGGCCGGCGTATTATCCCGGAGGCGCCGTGCAAAGCAAGCTCACCACCGCCGACCTGGCAAAGGACCTTAAGCTCTGGGCGCATATGGGCCATCCCTGCGGACAGGATTTTATAGCCGCGCCTTTTTATAAGCTGCATCCCGAATATGCCTGGCAGGCAAAATATCTCACCGCCCTGCACGCCTATCCCTGGACGCTGTTCCAAGCCAGACCGCCCGCTGTAAAGCCCGCCGGCTGATCACCGTCCTCCGATGAGCTTATTTATTTCACCACCCGATCTCTTTCACATCCCGACTTATTTCGCCCCCCCGATCTCCTTCACCATCCCGAAAGAAGACAAAAAGCCAAATTGTTGATAAAAAGGCTCCAGGGACTCCCGTGCAAACAACCCTACCAGCGCAGGACCCGCGACGCGGCTTTCCAGCCGCTGCATCAGCTCCTTCATCAGGGCCGTCCCCACGCCCCTGCCCTGCCAGTTCCGCCGCACCATGACATTCTTCACGCAATAGAACCCCGCATGATCGCTCAGCATCAGGGCGCACCCAACCACCTCGCGCGTAACAGCATCCTCCGCCACCACCGTAAGATCAGCCGTCCCCACCACACTTCCAATGGCATGATCTTCACCCGGTCCATCCCATATCGACGCCTGCAATTGCTGGTATTCCACGATAGTAGGCCTCCTTTCCACGATCCGCACGGCATGTTCCACCTTCTTTGTCTTCATTTCCGCACCGCTCGACCCCGTCCCGGCTTCACCTCCCACCTCCACCGGGCCGCCCCCCGCCGTCTCTCTGGCCTGTTCGTCAAAAGTTCCCCCTGTCTCATCATGTCTTCCCGCCGGCCCACCGCCCTCCTCCGCCCCATTGTCCACCTCACCCGGCCTGTCCGCCCCCCGCTCTTGCCCCGTTCCCACAGATCCTCCCCCATCATGCCTTCCTCTCCCCGCCGGCTCCCCCGCAAAATGCACATAATAACCATTGATCTCCCGCACCGAATACTGCGCCAGGCCATAGTCCTGTAATTCCAGCGGAGCGACGATCTCCGCTTTGTTCCGCCGATGCAACGCATACAGCTCCTCGATATGCCTCAGCCGGATCCATATGCCATTCCCTTTCGAAAGAGCCGCCAGATCAGGATCCCGCTGGAACTGTACAAAGGCCTTTTGCCAGGACACGCCCCCATGACCCGGCGGCTCACCCCATGTCCAGTGATGCGTAAAGCCCAGCACCTCCCGCCAATACCGGATCGTTTCCGGGATGTCCCTCACCGGGAATATCGGTTCAACATGAGAAAAAACAGGCGACATATATATTATGGATTGGTTTGATACACTATCTCCTAATTATCACTGTATCAGCAAAGTAGCACACTTTAACCCGGCTAAATTTCGTTATTATATCAAAATCCGTCTTATGAATCGACTTTTACGCAACCTCCGCAACAGCGGGACCATCGTCCTTGCATTCACCGTGCTTATTGCCTGTAGAAAGAGCAATATAAGCAAACCACCAGACAAGACCGATACCACTGTCAACAATCCGCCGCCCGTCGTCGATACCCCAAAACCCATTTATCTGGCGCGTATCGTACAGGGCACAGGCCTCTCCACCGATACGGTTTACAAGCTTTCCTGGCAGGACTCCTTTAGGATCAGCACCCTTGTGGACAGCATCAAACAGGACACTCTCCTTGCCGCCTACGACGCCGGCGGCCACCTCACCGCCATCACCAACAAAGGCCCCAATCCCTATGACGCCGGCTTTACCTACGACTCTACGGGCGCCCTGACACAGATCAACTACACAAAAGGCACGTCAAACTATCAGTACACATTCACGTATACCAATGGCATAGTCAGTAAGAAATCCTATTACACATCGACAGGCAGCGCATCCCTCAAGCTCAGCACGTACTTCGTCTACACCTACTCCGACAGCAATATCACCGATATAAAAGCCTATACGTCCACTGGCATCATGCTGGCGGATGCAGTCCTTACCTACGGGACAGAAAAGAACCCCTTCCGCAACCTGTGTCTGTTCAACTACGCCAGCCGGCTCAATATGGATGACATTGCCCCCTTTGAAGCATACTTCAATCGCAACATCGTCACCAGCCTCACCACCTACGGCATGACCGCAGCGCTCGCCAATATATTTGACAGCCAGCAGCGCCTCAGCGGCATCGTCGCCAACGACCAGATCAATAAAAAACTATACACCTGGCAATACTTCTACGAATAAATAAAAAAGCCGCCCTGACACACGGGCGGCTTTTTTAATAAGCATGTACGCCGCTATATCAGTCCATTCAATCTTGCATACTGCAAAAGCATGATCGTCTTGCCATCCCGGATCTCACCCGTGCCGATCATCGCCATCGCCCGCTCCGCATCCAGCTCCAATACCTCTATATCTTCTTGTTCATGCGCCACGCCGCCCCCATCATTTATTTTCATGCTCCGCTCATACTCCGCCACAAAAAAATACAGGATCTCCGTCACCGAGCCCGGTGACATATAAGCTTCGAAGATCTTCCGCACGCTGGCTACCTTATAGCCCGTCTCTTCCTCCGTCTCCCTTCGGATGGCATCCTCCGGATTGTCCTTATCCAACAACCCCGCACAGGCCTCTATCAACATTCCTGATCCATTCCCATTTACAAAGGTCGGCAGCCGGAACTGACGGGTGAGGATCACCTTTTTCTCCTTTGCATGATACAAAAGAATAGTAGCCCCATTCCCACGGTCATACGCCTCCCTGCTTTGCCGCTGCCAGCTGCCGTCCTTCTTTTGATAATCATAGGTCACCTTCCGGAGCGTATACCAGTTGTTGGATAGAACTTCTGTATCGATTATTGTAACCTTTGTACTTTTCATGCATCAAACCTACATTATAAAGTTCATTCGACCATCAATGGATGAATAGCCTGATCCACCGCCGGTCAATGGCAGATCCGTGCGCCAAGTTCATCTTCGCCATTGAAAAGACATTGATACAAGATAAATATAGGTTTTCCCCTTTCATCGCCCACGCCGATAGGAAGATCCCGCACTCAGAACGGACCACTGGTCCGTTGTCCGGCGGACGGATAGGACCGGGCCTTGCGAAGATTCTGACCAGGGAGGAGCTTCCGAAGTTCTCCGACGAAGGCCCGGTGTGCGGGAATTGGGCTATTTTTCGGACGGGACCAATTCCCGTACTATATTCGTAAATTGTACCACCATGGAAAAAATCGTTAAGATCCTGTCCATCCGCAATGTGACACACGACGTACGATCCTACCAGATCGAAAAGCCCGAAGGCTACCGGTTCGAGCCTGGCCAGGCTACGGAAATATCTATCAATAAGGACAAATGGAAGGACGAACGCCGCCCATTCACCTTCACCAGCCTCAACGAATGGCCCTATCTGGAATTTACCATAAAATCCTATCACGACCACGATGGCGTCACCCATCAGCTCAGCCAACTGGTGCCCGGCGATGAATTGATACTCCGCGACGTATGGGGCGCCATCTCCTACCAGGGCGAAGGCTATTTCATTGCAGGTGGCGCAGGCATCACTCCTTTCATCGCCATATTCCGGCAATTGCACAAGGACGGAAAGATCAACGGCAACCAGCTTTATTTTTCCAATAAGACCAGCCAGGACATCATCCTGAAAGAAGAATTCGACAACATGCTCGGTCCCCGGGCGCATTATATCCTCACCCGGGAAGAAAACCCCGCCTATCGCAAAGGCCCCATCGATAAAGAATTTCTTCTCCGCGAGATAGGTGACCTCACGAAACCCTTTTATATCTGCGGACCCGATAAAATGGTGGCCGGGATCAGCCAGCTCCTAACGGAGCTGGGCGCCAACCCCGAAACCCTCGTCTTCGAAAAATAGATGTCCTCACCGCCTGGTCCCTCACTGCCTGTCCGCCGGATCTTTCACCGCCCGCCCCACCCAATCTTCCGCCGCGTATCGCCGGTCCGTCCAATATCTCTCCCCCGGCGGTCTCAATATTTTAAAAAAAATTTCCTTCCCCTTTTACCTAATTTGCACCCGAATTAATTCATCCGAATACTTCATTCGATATGTCGTCCGACCTCTCCAATCCGGATTTTCAGCTGGCGGCCCGGTTCGTAAACCAAACCGGCAGATCCCTTTTTCTCACGGGTAAGGCCGGCACGGGGAAAACCACCTTCCTGCAATACATCCGGGACAATACATTCAAAAAGCTCGCCGTCGTCGCACCCACCGGCGTAGCAGCCATCAATGCAGGAGGCACCACCATGCACTCCTTTTTTCAGCTCCCCTTCGGCCCCTATGTCCCTGCGCAGCAATACGGATGGGATACAGGACGCTCCGGCGCCACCGACCCCAACAGCCTGCTCTCCGGCATCCGTCTCAACGCCAGCAAACGGGAACTGCTCCGGGAGCTCGAACTGCTCATCATCGACGAGATCAGCATGGTCCGGGCCGACATGCTCGATGCCGTGGATACCATCCTGCGCCATTTCCGTGATCAGCCACTGCTGCCTTTCGGCGGCGTACAGGTACTTTATATAGGAGATCTTTTCCAGCTTCCTCCCGTCGTATCACAAGAAGAATGGCAGCTCCTAAGAGAATATTACAACAGCCCTTTCTTTTTTGATGCAAAGGTCGTCCGTGAGCAGCCTCCCGTCTACCTGGAACTAAAAAAGATCTATCGGCAGCAGGACGCCGCATTTATCGGGATCCTGCACAACATCCGGAACAATAACGCTACCCCTTACGACCTGGAAAAACTGCACGATCATTATGAACCCGGCTTCACGCCACCCAGGGACAGCAGCTATATCACCCTCACTTCACACAATGCACGCGCCGAACACATCAACCAGGCCGAGCTCGGCAGACTACGCGGCAAGCTCCACGCCTTCGAGGCCACCGTCACGGGAGAATTCAGCGATAAAGCCTTTCCCGCCGAAAAGGTCCTGCAGCTAAAGGAAGGAGCCCAGATCATGCTCATTAAAAATGACAAAGGAGAGACCCGCAGGTATTTCAATGGGAAAATAGGGACTATCAAAGACATCGTCGGGGACAGGATCACCATCCTCTTCCCCAATGAGCCCGGAGAGCTCATACTGGAAAAAGAGACATGGAAGAATATCCGCTACCAGTACGACAGGGAAAAAGACAAGATCGAAGAAGAAGAGCTTGGCGCCTTTTCACAATATCCCATACGTTTGGCCTGGGCCATCACCATCCACAAAAGCCAGGGGCTTACCTTCGACAAGGCCGTCATCGATGCCGGACAATCTTTTGCCCCCGGACAGGTATACGTAGCCCTCAGCAGACTCCGCTCCATCGAAGGACTGGTGCTGCAATCCCGTATACACCCTGCTTCCATCAGCACCGACCCAAGGGTCGTCGACTATACCAACAGCCGGCAGCCCGGGCTCCTCGACTGCCTGCGGGAAGAGCAGTATATCTATATCCGGAACACCCTGCTAAAGACCTTCGAATGGTCGCGCCTCACCGAAGCCATACGCGATCACCATACAGGCTTCGACCATCGCCAGATCCCCGACAAGGCCCGTGCCGTCATCCTGACCGCATCCTGGCTGGAATCCGCCGTACATCAACAGGACACCTCCCTCAAATTTTCCCGTCAGCTGGAACAGCTGCTGTACACCGCACAGCAGGATGGCTACCGGCAATTGCACCAAAGAATGCAGGCCGCCGCCGCCTGGTTCTTACGCAGCCTGCAAAAGGACCAGCTCCAACCCCTGCAACAACATATGGAGGAAATAAAGATCAGGAAGAAGATAAAGAAATACCACACCGAACTGCGGGAACTAAACACCATGCTCACCCGAAAAAAGCAGCAATTGGAAGACGCGCTTGCCATGGTGGATGGCTTGCAGAAAGGAGTGGATGCGGACCAGCTCCTCTCCGACCTCCAGGACAGCCGCAAAAGCAGGGAAACGCCGCTCGCAGGAAGTCCGACGGAAGGTCCATCCGGGTCCACAGGCTCTCCCTCAAACCCCACCCCACGAGCCTCACGCGCAGACGCCGCCCCCACCCGGGGCAGGGCGCCCAAAGGAGAGACCCGCCGCATCACCCTGCACCTCTACAAGGCAGGCATCCCCATCAATGAGATCGCATCCCGCCGGGACCTCGCCCTCAACACCATCGAAGGCCACCTGGCCTCCTTTATCCCCACCGGAGAGATAGATATAAAAGAGCTCGTACCCGAACACAAGATAGAATTCATCCGGGTCGCCCTTCTCGAACTCGGCGACGACACAAAAATCGGCCCCGTCAAAGCCCGCCTGGGCGACGACTACAGCTTCGGAGAGATCCGCGCCGTACAGCAGCACCTCCGCCTGCATGGGCTCCTTCGTTCCTAGCTCTCGTCTGGCCGGGTCACCATCTCCCTGGCCAGTCACCGTCTTTCCGCCACCCCTCCCAGCCGGCAGGCCTACTCCGTCCTTAGACTCTTCACCGGATTGGCCACCGCCACCTTCACTGCCTGAAAGCTCACCGTCAGCAACGCTATCGACAACGCCGCCACACCCGCCAGCAGGAATACCCACCACTGCACATCCACATGATAGGCGAAATTCTGCAGCCATGCATGCATCGCCCACCACGCCAACGGAGACGCTACCAAAAAGGCTATCAGCACCAGTATCAAAAACTCTCTCGACAACAATCCGAACAACGTGCTCACCCTGGCCCCCAGCACCTTCCGGATCCCAAACTCCTTCGTCCGCTGCTCCGCCGTGAACATCGCCAGACCCAGCAAACCCAGACAGGAGATAAATATTCCCAGAAAAGCAAAACAATTCGACAGGCTATGCACCACCCCTTCGCTCTTATACAATTTCTGATACTCCTCATCGGAAAATTTATACGTAAAGGGGAATTGAGGGTTCAGCTGCTTGCATAATCTCTCCAGCTCCGCCAACGCCTGTTTCGTTTGTCCCGCCTTTATCCTTACCAATGCATTTCCCCAATCCTCCTGTTCCCGCAGCCGGATGATCAGCGGCTGAATAGGCGTATGCACCGAATTGAAATGAAAATCCTTCAACACGCCCACGATCATTCCCTTCTTCCCCCAAAAGGTCAGCCGCTTGCCAATGGGATCCTTATATCCTATTTTCTTCAAAGCGCTCTCATTGACAAGATATCCTACCGAATCCGTCGCGAAATCCCGGGAAAAATCCCTGCCCGACACAAATTGCAGATGCAACGTCCTGGCCAGATCATACCCCACCGACGCCTGCGTGAACATAGGCAGCACATTAGGATCCTTGCCATCCCAGTCCACGCCCCCCGTTCCGTTCTCCAGATCTGTAGGCGTCTGTGTGATACGCGAAACATCGCTTACCCCCGGCAGACGCAGGGCTTCCTCCTTAAAAGTGGGATACTTACCCGTGAGGTCCCCTTCCAGTGGGATATAGACAAGATTCTCCCTGTCGAAACCCAGGTTCATCGTCCGTACATAATTCACCTGGCTGGCAATGACGATCGTCCCGATGATCAGCACGATGGATAATACGAATTGAAAGATCACCAGCCCCTTACGAAGCCAGACAGCCCCGCTGCCGAACTTCATCATACCCTTTAATACCTTTATGGGCCTGAAGGAAGAAAGGAACATCGCCGGATAAGAGCCCGCAACCGCGCCCGTCATCAGCGTGAGAGCCGCCATCCACAGCCAGAAGGAAGAAGACCCATACGGGAAGGCGATATGTTTCCCCGTCATCCCATTGAAGAAAGGCAATGCCAGCGCCAGCATACCCAGCGCCAGTATCATCGAGAAAAAGGCCAGCAGGATCGCCTCGCTGAGGAACTGTCGTATCAGGGCAGGACGGACAGCCCCTACTACCTTGCGGATACCGATCTCCTTGGCCCGCTTCACCGACCGCGCCGTCGTCAGGTTCATAAAATTGATACAGGCTATCAGCAGGATAAAGATGGCCACGATGCTGAAAAGACGCACATACTCTATACGTCCCCCCACGATCTCGCCATTCTTGAACGTCGAATGCAGATAGGTATCCTTCGTCCGCTGCATGCCCAGCTCGATCCGGAAACTCTTGCTTTGCTCTTTATTGAGATTATCCAGGAAATGCGTGATCTTCTTCGTCACCAGGGCCGCATTGGCATCCTTCCGCAACAGCAGCAACGTGTTCGGTCCGTTATTACCCCATTCCTTTGCCCAGCCATTCTCCTCCAGGTATTGATCCCAGTTCAGCAAATAGTCGAACTTGTCCGAAGAAATTTCCGGCACGCTCTCGAACACCGCCGTCACCGTAAAATTCTTTCTATTCTGATACCGTATCGGTCGACCGATGGCCTCCCGTGGCGAGCCAAAAAAATCCACGGCCATCTTCCGGGAGATGGCAATACCCGTCGGACCCGGCAGAGCCGTCGCCGGACTGCCCTCCAGTAAAGGATAGCTGAACATCTGAAAAAAATCAGCTCCCGCCGCGCAACCGGTCTCTTTTATGATCTTTTCCCCTACTTGAAAGGTATTCTCCCCCTGCCAGGTAAATCCCGACGCCATCTCCACTTCGGGCAACACCTTCTTCATCTCCACCGACAGCAACCCCGGAGTATAATACCCCGCCTCGATCTTCCCATCGTAATACTGACGCTCATACACCCGGTACAGACGGTCCCCCTTGGCATGCCAGGCATCCACGCTCCGCTCGTCCTGTATCCACAACAGGATCAGCAGACTGCAGGTCATCCCCATGGCCAGCCCGAAAATGTTCAGAAAACTATAGCCCTTATGCTTCCAGAGATTACGAATGGCGACTTTGAAGAAGTTTTTTAGCATAGAATGACTTTTTCCCGGCCCACCCTGGCGGGTCAGCAGACAGGCCGGCATGAACAATGCAGGTAATGTCGTCCCGAAACAGGAAAATGTTGCTTCCCCTACCCTCAGTGGACGCCCCGGGGACCATAAAAGTTACCTTCCGGAACAAAAAATTGG
>DASZXP010000010.1:0-21851 GCA_035545935.1 Puia sp.
TGAATAAGGCTGCGGTACGAATGATGGGGCTGCAGCATCCTGTGGGAGAGATCATACGCACAGGCAGTCAGCCGCTGACCGTCATCGGTGTGGCGGACGATATGGTGATGGCTTCGCCGTACAAGCCTGTGGAGCCCGCTATCTTCCGGCTGGCGCATGATCCGACGAGACTGGATGCCATGGTCGTGCGACTGGCGTCCGATGCACCGGTGCATAAAGCGCTGGCGGCGGCGGAAGGAGTGTTCAAGCGGCTGGCGCCGGGCGGGGCCTTTGAATACAAATTCATCGATGAGGAATATGCCCGGAAGTTCTCGGATGAGGTGCGTATAGGCCGCATCGTTACCGTCTTTGCCCTGCTGGCTATCTTTATCTCCTGTCTGGGGTTGTTTGGGCTGGTGTCTTTTGTGGCCGGGCAACGGACGAAGGAGATCGGCATACGCAAGGTGCTGGGGGCAAGGGTCATCGGTATCTGGGCGCTGCTGACAAAAGAATTTATCGGATTGGTGTCGATATCCTGCGCCATAGCCATTCCCATTGCCTGGTATTTTCTCCATGGGTGGCTGCAGCAATACGAGTACCGGGCTTCGTTGAGCTGGTGGGTGTTTGGCGCGGGTGCGCTGGGGGCCATGCTGATCACGCTGGCGACGGTGAGCTATCAGGCATTGCGGGCTGCGTCGATGGACCCGGTGGAGAGTTTGCGGTCAGAATAGCCTTCCATGCTCTTCCAGCTCTTTAGGAACCGTGATCCCGTATCCGTCTACGTAGACCCCATTCCTGACAATACTGCGCTTGCCTTTTCCTAACTCTATATTTGTTGGGTCTATGTCTTCAAGCCACTGGTGGCCTGCTTTATCGGCCATGTAGAGAAAAAGCCGTTTTACTTTAACGGAATGACAGTTCTCAAGCAATATTTGCACATTTTCGGGCTGCAGATCATTTAGCCCTTCCATTAGCTTGTAGCATTCCAAAAGGTCCTGTTGATGGGGCGCCAGATACAGGCATTCCATAAGTGCACGCGCGGGGCTTGAAACAGCGAGGTCGAGACCTCTCATTTCCCAATTTATAAGTCCTACTCGTGGTTCTATAAACGAGGTAGGATGAAAGTCGATCTTTACTTCCCAGTCATGCTTGCTAAACCATGTGGGTAGTTTCTCTTTCGCACCTCCGAACAGCACTATTTTCGTCGTCCGTTGTTCCGGGTAGAAGGCTGTTCCAGCGGCCGGGTGTATAGACAGATTACTTTGCTGCTGTAAAGCGTAGATGGCTCCTTCAAAACTCACTTTGTCGCCTGCACGGGCGTAAGCCCCCGGGCCTATGGGCAGCAGCCATTTACGCTGCCTGTATCGTTGTTGCAGGGGATAGCCGTAACCCTGCTGTATAAGCCAGGATGACTGCAGGACAGTACCTATTGGTTGGAGGTTGAAAATTTGGTTTATTTTTTCTCTATTTTTCATACTTGTAGTATTAAAATTCGAGATTTTTTAAACCAAATGGCAAACCTAATTTTTCATACCCAAAACTCAGCCTGATCACCGCAGTTTTACTGCAGATAAAGGATGACCGCGCTGTGACCGGCCAGCCGGATGGTGCTCGTATGCACATCGCGGGAACCATCCATAGCCAGACCTGTATGCCACTGGCCGGCTGGAAGCGTAAGCTCTTGTGCCATGTTACCGCCATTATAAGCCACCCAGATCTTTTTCCAGCTGTCCATCATGGCCGCGCCGTCCAGTGTGTAGGCGACAGTGCCGGAAGGCGTATGTTCGTCGAAGCGCAGGTACTCCGCGATCTGCGCTCCCGTATACATCCGGAAAGCAGGATGCTGCCGCCGCAGCCGGATCAGGTCCTTTACATATTGCACCACGTCCCGGTGCTGGTACTTACTATGCCAGTCCAGCGCATTGATGCTGTCGGGCGACTTATAGGAGTTGTCGATGCCTTTTTTGGTGCGCAAGAATTCCGTGCCTGCATGAAGAAAGGGTATCCCCTGTGAAGTAAGCACGATGGTCAGCGCCAGCTTATGCATTTGTTCCCTTGTCCCTTCCGGAACATCGGGACAGGAAAGGGCCAGCTTGTCCCAGAGGGTATTGTTGTCATGGCACTCACAGTAGCTGATGACCTCATCGGGGCTCCATGCATAGGACTGTTCTGTCTGCGGGTGCCGGCATGCCGCGGCTACACCGAATTTGATGGACGCTGCCGCATCCGCCTTGCCGCTGGCAAAACCTCTGTCATGTATATCGAAGACGCTTCCTTTTATCCCATCCCGGATGTCGTCGCTGAACACCGCTATGTTGTGGAGCTTGCTGACATTTTTCTTCAATGCGCGGAGACTGTCGGGCAGCGGGCTGTCTCCGGCCGTCCAGCCTTCGCCATAGAGGAGCATGTCCGGCTTTATCCTGCGAAGGGAGTCCGCCAGAAGATTCATCGTGGTGATGTCGTGTACACCCATCAGGTCGAAGCGAAATCCGTCGATATGGTATTCGCGGGCCCAATACAGTACGCTTTCCAGCATGAACTTCCGCATCATGGGCGCCTCGCTGGCCGTCTCGTTGCCGCAGGCCGTGGCATTGGACAGGCTGCCGTTGGGTTGATGGCGATAGTAGTAGCCGGGTACCAGCTCGTTGAAGCTGGAGGTTTCCGTCACACCTGTATGGTTGTATACCACATCCATGATCACGCGCAATCCATTGCGGTGCAGGGTGGCGATCATTTGCTTGAGCTCTTTTATCCGCGTGATGCCATCGGCGGGGTTGGTGCTATAGGATCCTTCGGGAGCATTGTAGTTCAGCGGGTCATATCCCCAGTTGTATTGGGGGCTGTCAGGGCGGCTCTCATCCACGGAATTATAATCGAAGAAGGGTAATAGATGGATATGGGTGACACCCAGCTCTTTCAGATGTGACAAGCCGGTGGAAAGACCTTCCGGGCTATGCGTGCCTTCTTCCGCCAGACCCAGGAACTTGCCTTTGTGCGTAATGCCCGAGGAAGGGTCGATGCTGACGTCGCGGATATGCAATTCATAAATGACGGCGTCTGTGGGCCGATGGTGCGTGGAGAAGAGGGGGCTTTTATCCGCTGTCCATCCTTTTGGGTTCGTATCCTTTGGGTCGAATACCTGGGCCTTTTTGCCATTGACGCCTACCGCTCTGGCATAGGGGTCGGGTACTGCCTGGTTCCAGTGTCCATCGATGTTGACACGGAAATTATACCAAACACCTTTTTGATCGCCGTCCAGCTGGGTAAACCAGGTGCCGGCCTCACCTTTTTGAAGGTCGATGATCTTGTAGGCCGTGGCATTGTTGTCGGACCGGTATAGTAATAGCTGAGCGGCCGAGGCAGGTGGACTCCAGATGCGAAAATGCGAGGCGGCGGTAGTGTAGTGAAGACCCAGATCCTTACCCTGGTAGATCGGGTAATTGTCATAGCCCGGACGGGTGGGATGATCTGTATGGAGAAGGAAGGGTAGGATCATGAGCAATAGGGGCATTGTTTTGATATAAAGATAATATTTTGGACGGGGCTTCACAACCATACAATCGCTGTATCGAAACCGTACAGTATTTCACGTTAAACAAGGTTTATTTAAATGATACTGAGTGTCTTATAAAAATGGAGACGTTTTTGCAAAATTACAGGGAAAAAATAATCCCCTGATGATACGTAACTACTTGCTGACTGCCTGGAGAAACCTCAAGACACACCGGTTGAATGCCGGTATCAATGTCGTCGGACTGGCTGTAGCCTTTACTGTCTGTATACTGTTGTTCCTGATGGTGCATTTTGAGTTCTCCTTCGACAAATGGCATAAGAATGTGAATACCCTGTATATGGCGTACAACCTGAGCCATACAGCGGACGGGGATGAGAAAGGATCTGTTTTTGGCTATCCGGCGGCGCCTGCTTTCAAGGCGGAGGTGCCGGGCATCATAAGGACCACGGACTTTATGTCGGCGGGCAGGGGCATTCGTTACAAGGACAAGGAGGTGGACAAGAATATCACGCTGGTGCGTCCTGACTTCTTTGACATGTTCAGCTTCCCGATCCTGGCAGGTAACAAGACGTCGCCATTGACCGACCTTAACAGTGTCGTCCTCGGAGAGGCATCTGCCGCCGCTGTCTTCGGCAAGGAAGACCCCATTGGCAAGACCGTGCAGGTAAAGATCGGCGGCTCGTGGAAGGATCTCGTGGTGACGGCTGTACTGCAGGATGCGTCGGAAAATTCCACGCTCCAATACAGCGCGCTGGCGCGTATCGAGCTCAACGGCAATTATGCCACCGATAAGGATGAATGGAACCATCAGCATCACTCCGTATATGTGCAGGTAGGGTCCGGCATCACACAGCAGCAGGCGGAGGCCAATCTGAGACAGCTGGTCAAAAAACGTCATCTCGCGGACGATGAATATATGAAAGGGAAAGGCTATCGTAAGGATGCCAACGGCGATATGTTCGCTATCAAGCTGGCGCCTTATGGCGCTCTCCATTTCGATGACGAACTGGGCAGGGGAGCGGTAAATAAGAATTATTTATTTATCCTGATCCTTATTGCTATAGTTGTATTAGTCATCGCCTGCTTCAATTTTATCAATTTGAATGTCGCCCGGGCCTTTACCCGTGCGAGAGAGGTTGGAGTGCGCAAGACCATCGGGGCAGGCAAAACCCAGATATTTTTCCAGCTGTGGACCGAGAGCCTGCTGTTGTTCATTGTTGCGCTGATCATTGCCGTAGGGCTGTCTGTAGCGTTACTGGGGCCTTTTAACAGGCTGTTTATCGAAAAGCTGACCATGGGGGCCCTGATACAGCCTTCCATCATCCTGTTCGTGCTGACGGGTATGCTGCTGGTATCGCTGATGGCCGGCGGCTATCCTGCCTGGCTGGTGGCTAAGTTCCGGACGGTGGAAGTATTGAAAGGCAAGGTGTCTTTAGGGCGGAGCTCGCTGGTGCGCAACGGGCTTATTACCTTCCAGTTTGTCATGGCCTGTCTGCTGATATGCAGCACCATCGTCATCTACCGCCAGTTCCAGTATATGCGCACGGCGCCCCTGGGTTTCGAGCAGGAGTCGGTGATCAGCATACCCATCAAGAACGAAGAGAATTCCCTGCGATATATCCGGGAACTGCGTCAGCAGCTTTCTTCTCAGCCTCAGGTCGTCAGCGTGACGGGCAGCTCCGCCAATATCGGTATCGGAGAAGATCATAGCTCCAGCGGCTGGAGTATTGGATTCACCTATAAAGGGAAGGGGATCATGACGGAGATGCTGACGGTGGATTATGATTTCCTGGAAAGCATCGGCGTAAAGCTGCTGGCCGGCAGGAGCTTTAGTCCTTCATTCCCCACCGATACAGCTTCCGATGTCCGGAATGTCATTGTTTCGGAGAGCATGGCCAGACAATTCCCGGAAAAAAATGTATTGGGCATGTCATTTTATTCGGACAGCGCCGAGCCGAAATGGAATATCATCGGAGTGATGCCCGACATTCACCTGCACAGCCTGCACGACAAGGTCGGCGCTCTCACGCTGCAGATGGCCAAGCCACATTCGGCGCTGGGGTATATCATGGTGAAAGTGCGTACGGACAATCCCCGGCAGGCGATGGCGCTGGTGCGTGATGCCTATAAGAAGATCGAGCCCGACAATACCACCAATCCTTCCTATCTGACGGAGAATACGTATCGCTGGTATGCCAAAGAAGAAAGACTGTCCACTCTCTTTTGTACGGCGGCTGTCATTGCCATCGTGCTGTCCTGTCTGGGACTGTTCGCCATCGTATCATTGGTGATCGGACGGCGTCGCAAGGAGATCGGCGTCCGTAAGGTGTTGGGCGCATCGGTGACGGGGATCACGGGGCTGTTATCGAAGGAATTCCTCGGGCTGGTGGCCCTGGCCTTTTTAATTGCCACGCCCGTTGCCTGGTACTTCCTCAATAAATGGCTGACGGACTTCCCGTACAGGATCTCGCTCAGCTGGTGGGTGTTCCCCCTGGCGGGTGTGACGGCGCTGGCCATTGCGTTGGGTACGATCAGCATACTGACTATACAGGCATCGTTGGCCAATCCGGTGAAGAGCCTGCGGTCGGAATGATCAGATCTTTGCGAACGTCTGTGTGTGCAACAGGCTTCCCTGTGCATCGACAATTTTCAAAAAGTAATTACCATTGTTAAGGCCGGAAATATTGATGGTATTATGATTGGCGCCGGAGGACAGCTGCGCCTGGCTGGTCGACATCAATACACCGGATGGGCTGAAGATCTGAATATATACTCTGCCGGCCTGCGGGCTATTGATATCATAGTTCAATACAGCAACCGCCGGATTGGGGAAGAGACGTATATCGCTCCTGCCGGTGGCAGCGTTCTCATTATTCAGCGTAATGATCTTTGAGAAGGAGACGGCATTATCCAGATCGACATGGCATATCCGGTAGTAAACAGTCCCCATGGGCATGGCCTTGTCGATGTATCGATACGTGGAGGCGGCGCTGGCATTGCCGGAAGCTACGACGCCGATGGAGTCGAAATGAACACCGTCCGTTGAACGGGTGACCCTGAAATATTTCCCATTCGTCTCGTGTTCCGAGATCCAGGTGAGATGCGCATCTTCGCCTTCCATGGTTCCTGTAAAGCTGGTCCAATCCACGGCCAGCGTGGTGGAGATCGTCACCGCCCTGGAATAGGTAGCCATCGTACAGGTGCCATTGGAAAGGGCTACGCTGACGTTCTTGACACCGAGGCTGGCCCAGGAAATACCGGTAGGAGCAGCGTTGGTGGACGAAGCATGATTGGCATCGGCGGAAAACGACCAGTTATAGGAAGTACCCGCCGGGGCGTTGTTCAGTGAAAAGTTATTGGGCGTTGAAACACCTGAGGTAGTGGGTCCATTGATAGATATCGGATTAGTGCTGGCTGGGGCCAGTTCGATATCCCATACGATGACACCATACGTAGTAGTGTTATTGCTGGACGAAAATTGAATATTTACTTTTTTATCAGTGGAATTGGAAGGGATAGTGATGGTAAAGCTTTTGTCCAGTTCGAGCCAGCTGTTGTTGGTATAAGATTGTGTGCTGTTCAAATAATTGGTATTGGAGCTTGTACCGGTGACCTTCACCACCATGCCGGGTGTGGCGGGCGTACCGCTCTGAGGTCTGCGGGTCGCACTATACGTAAAAGTATATTTCAGACCAGGCAGTATACATACCTGTTGGTTGATGCTTCGCTCGACGTCGATCTCCGTAACATAGATGCTGGAAGAAGGGCCGCCATACGTTGTTTGGGGATTGATCTCTATGCTGCTGCCGGTGCTCCATCCGCTGGAAGAGCCGCCGGTGAAGGCGGAATTGGTAACCAGGTTCTGAGCATGAAGACCCGGGAGGTTGAAAATGAAGACGATAGCGATCAGTGAATACGGTTTCATAAGGGATTGAATTATTATATTATAGCGGAAAAACGTGCCGGAATAATATGGGCTATTCCACAGATGACTACACATGTCACCTCACTATATATGTTCCTGTAATGGGAACATTTTCCCATCAATCCTCTTCCCTGTCCAGCTGTTCTTCCACCAAAAAAAGACCCGTGAAAAGGAGCAGCAGGTTGTCGCCGGTGAGCGTTATTTTTCCATCTATAAAGGCGGAGGTGGCGCCGGCTGTTGGCCGGAATGCATAGGCTACCGCTTCCTGGGAGTTGAAAACACTATATTTACGATGGTTCCAGGTGCGTGGCTTTAAGATGGAGGTTTTTACTTCCGATTTAAGCTTCAGACCTGTGTAGGTGACATCGCCGAGCTGCATGTAGCCAAGAGGGTTGCGGCCCCAGCGCCAGTTATAGACCACGATCTTTCCTACTTCCTCTTCCGTCTTGCGGTTGACGATGGCGGCTCTTGTATTTAGAAAGAACAGCCTTCTTATTTTAATCCCCATCTCCTTATCCCCAAATTCGAAGAAACAGATCTTGCGATGATAATAGAACTCCCCGATATGCTTTTCACCCTGCCGGATCTTATAGACCTTCCAATTCTCCAGGATGCCAAAGCCTTCTACGGAGTATCTGGGATGGAGCTCTTTCGAAAATTCGAAGTGTGTCATGGGTTATAGGCCGGTGATAGTATATTGTTTATAAAGGACCCTCGGTGATCCCGTATCTGCAAAGGCGACATATACATCTTTTCCCAACGTAGCCGGATCAAGCCGGGTGGAGGGTGGGTCGGGCACTTCGAACTCATCCATGATAAAGAGCTTGCCCTGTGTCCTCTTTATCAATTCCTGCAGCAGGTATTTATTGGGCATCGTGCTGGTCCATCCTTTGGCGATGCGATGTCTGTCCAGCGTGGCCATGGCCACCAGTGCGGGAGTATTCATCATCAGGATGCCTTTTTCCAAAGCTGTACCATTATAGCTGAGGTGGTGCCCTACCTTATAGAATACGGTGCGATTGAGCAGGTCTTCCGCCCAGGGCTTTCCATCCTTGCCCTTTGTCATCCATTCGGGAATAAGATGCCAGCTTTCCCAGGAGCCATATTCAGCATCCCCGGGGAAGAGGAGGACCTTGCCGGAGCCGGTGAATTCGATGGCCAATGCCAGGCTGGTATTATTGATATGACTGTTTAGCCGCAAAGCCAGCGCGCCTATGCTGTTGAGCCAGTCGTCGTCGATGCCGCGCCATTCGTTCGCCGGGCTACGATAGTCGTTGATGACATTGTCGCTGCTCTTGCCTACGGGCGCCGCAGCGGTCTCGGCTTCTTTTACGATGCTGGCGAAGCCGTAGTAGGGTGGCTTTTTAGCCGCCTTGTCGTTCGGCGTCTCTTCGATGTATATGCTGGAGAAGGGCAAGTCGGCGGGATTTATCTCTTCGGACATGCTCAGCAACGCATTCACTGCCATCATGCTGTCGTTGAGCGCCATCGTCTTGTTATAGACATCCGTCCCTTCTTTCCCATCTTTGAATATGGCATCCCGTTTGGCGGGAGGGCCCAACACATGAAAGACGACACCCGGCAGCTCGGACAGGGGAAAGGAATTGCCAGGGCCCAGGTAGCGGATCTTGACCCCTTTGTCCTGCAGCAGCTGCTTGATCTTACGCATGCCCGGCAGGGAAGTATTGGCTGCGCTCTCGCCCGCCGTGTCGGTGTCGGAGAGATTGATGGCCGCCAATGTGTCCAGCCCGTTGAGGAAGGCGTCATTGGTAGCCTCCAGCCGGGGTTTATAAGCATTGTGCGCATTGCTCGACAGGAGCGCGTCCTGATTCGCCTTGATAGCGGTCATGGCCTTGCGCAGACCTTCCTTGATCTTACTCTGTTTTTGTTTCAATGCCGCCGCGGCCCCTGTCGGATCGTTGGGGTCTTCGGTCCA
The DNA here is from genome assembly GCA_035545935.1 of Puia sp. Classification (GTDB taxonomy): domain Bacteria; phylum Bacteroidota; class Bacteroidia; order Chitinophagales; family Chitinophagaceae; genus Puia. The sequence continues at coordinate 9,355 of DASZXP010000010.1, forward strand.
CGCGAACCATGCCTCTTTGATCGTGAGGGTGTTGAAGATGTCATAGCATTTATCGAAGCCGTTGACATGATCGTTGTGCTCGTGCGTCACGACCAGCAGATCGATGGTTTTATTAGTAAGGCTATCGGCCAAATTTTGCACATAAGGCATGAAGTCGTTCTTGTCACCCCTGCAGCTGCCGCAATCGATCATCATGGTGAAGGCGTCCAGCGCACCGCTGCGAAATTTTACCAGGAAGCAATCACCTGTGCCCAGACAATACATGCGGATCGAGACGTTATCGATCTTTCCGGATGGAGCAAGCGGGAGTAATGCTTTGGAAGATGTTTTTTTTGTTGGCATTGCGTTGTGTTATTCTTCGTGGAGAAAAGAAAAAGGGTTTGCCATCTTTACGATACAATTCCCAAAATAGGCCGCAAACTCATTGGGATGCGGGCCGCCATCCCCATAGATAAAGCTATGTTGCGATAGCAGGCGCTTGCGGTTGATAGCGGGCGCCACCCCTCCGGCCAGGTTCTCCATATCGAGAATGGGCTTGCTGATGGCATACTTCAACATCTGCGTATCCAGATCGAATATCAACGTACAGCCGCCGCGAAACTCGAAGGAGGTGTCCGGCAGCGTGTTGCCGGCGTCATCCACGTTTACAAATGGAGTACGGGATGGCACATAAGGCGCATACTCGCCATTTTCGAATTTGGCGCCACAGCGTTGGACCAGTGAAATGACCACCTGGTTGAGCTGCGCTCCGGTGGGGCCTACTCTGGATACCAATCGCATTTTCGTTATCTGATAAGATGGGCCGTCGTATTTGTTGGAGCTCCGGATACCAAGATCCTTATACCCATGGACGAAGGCCAGTCCCGTGATCCTGGCAAAGTCCTCGGAATCGGAGAATTTTACGTTGATACGCCCGTGCAGTCCTTTGACCTGTTTGTCGGGTAGGGCATATCCTCCTCCGATGTAAGCGCGGGTGATATCATAGATCTTTTGCCTGTCATTGATGTATTTGATGTCATTACCATAATCACGCAGGAAGGTATTGATAACGCCCAGCAGCTGTTTTGTCTCTTCGCTGACATCCAGGTCTATGCTGTCGGAAGAGACGCCATGAATTACTTTGCCGGTGTCGTCCAATATATAGCCGATGTTCAGTACGGGATGCCGGAGGCTTTCGACACTGAGTGTCTTTATCCCTTCAGGATAGATCCCTCTTCTGCGGAAGGCATCTATAAAGGCCAGTCTGTAATCCCGCTGGTCATCGCGGATCGCATCGGAGTCCGCCGTGATGATGGCCCGCAGGTAATCGCCAAAAGTAATATCCACCGGAGGACAATAGTCCAGGGCCCGGATACACATATTCAGCACATGGCCGGCGGCTTTGGCGGCCTCGCCTGCCAGGCGATCTACCAGGTCGGGGTGCAGCTCCCCCTGTGGCAGGATACCCGATCCATTGGAAGCGATACGCAGCAGATCGGCCACCCTTGCCTTATAGATATTGAGAAAAGCTTCGAATACGGCAGCCACCAGTATGCTGCCCCTCGTATGAGGCTCCATCTCTGTATGATAGTCGCGGGGATCGGGTTCCTTCGGCTTCCAGGTCTTTGTCGTCTTGTCGATCTCGCCAATGGCGTCGCGAAGGCTTCCATAGCTGCCGATGGCTGTTCCGAATTCCTGCGCCAGCTGCCCCAGGAGATTTTGAGCGGCCAGGTCTCCTCTCGTCTTGGCTATCTGGTGCTTCAACACTTCGGGGAAGGTGAAATGCTGGAAGAGCGCTACGATGTCTGCAAAAGCCTCGTGAAAGGCCAGTACATCCGGGTTGGTGGCCTCGTTGTAATAATTGTGTATGCCATCGAGGATGGCATGGGTGGTCTCGTGCGCGATGATGTCATGACTCAGACAGGTGAACACCAGCGAGTCGGGCATATGCAGGGTCTCGTCCGCGGGCGTGGAAGAAAAATATCCAAAGAGGATGGCTTTTTTCAAAGGGTGATAATAGGCATTGGCATTTCGCATCGCATGCGGGAACAGCCATAGTTTGGGCACGTACTCCTCGTATTTACCTTCTTCGGCAAGAAGCCGGGGCTCCCAGATGATCTTACGTCCCAGGGCCTTCTCGAAATTGCGTATAGTGGTCATCGCTACGGCATATACGAACTGCTGGTGGAACTGCGGGTCGCTCTCGCTGGGGTCCAGCCCATCCTGGGCCAGGATATAGTCGTCACAAAGATCCACCGCCTTGTAAAATTTCTTCACCGTCGGATCATAATCGATGACGGCGACATATTCTCCCACAGGACCGGGGTCGAGCCTTTCCCAGGGTACTTTGTAGACGATGTCATTGATGGCGACCGTATCTATTTTTAGCGAGAGGCTGGGATCGAAGGCATATCCCCTCAACTTGCGGAAAGGAGGTTTTTTGTGTGTGAATGGACGGCTCATAGGCGCTCGTAAGGTTGAAATTCGAATATAGTATTTATTTTCATATATTTATCCAACTCTAATAAGCCTTTCATATGGAAGAACTCTCCGCTGAACGATTCCAGCTTTCATCGACAGCCCTCAAAACTCCATTCCAGAAGATAGCGATGGCATTGTCCGGCGGTGGGTTTCGCGCTGCCAGCTTTAGCATCGGCGCCATGAGCTATCTGAACAAAGTACAATATGACAATGGCCGGAGCCTTTTGGACAATGTGGAGTTCATCTCCTCTGCTTCGGGAGGGACCTTCCCCGCCATCCTGTATTCCGTCTATACGAAGAAGGGTATCCCTTTTGGGACGGTGTATAAGGATATGCTGTCCTTTATGGATGGTGAAGGGTTGTTGGAGGAAGTGTTACAGCTGCTGGATAACGACAAGGCCTGGGAAGGGGAGGTAAAAAGCCGGACGCTGATCAATTCTTTTGCGAGGACCTATGATCAACGGCTGTTCAAGGGCGAGACATTTGGCGTATACTGGGGAAAGGGTATAGGAGGCGATGCGGCTTCGCCGGCCGGCCGGAATGTGGAGGTTTGCTTCAATGCCACGGAATTTACCCGTGGGCTTTCTTTCCGTTGGCAGAATGGGGGCGGACAGACAGGGAATAATTATATCTATGTCGACAAGAGGACGCCATCCCATCTGGAGACCTTGCAGGAGATCAAGCTGGGGGATATTATGGCTTCGTCTTCATGTTTCCCCGGTGGCTTCGAACCTATCGTGTACCCCGAGGATTTCAGCTATCCTGCCGCCCGGGATGAAAGAAAGGGTGGTGGCGGACTCAGCAGCGACAAGCTGCAACAGGCAATGACCGTTACGGACTACGACAATCAACCCCGGATACTGGATGGCTCTATTGGAATGATGGATGGCGGCGTGGACGATAACCAGGGACTGTACAGCGCCATCCTGGCCGATACACGAAGGAGAAGGAATCAAGTAGACAATGGGTTCGATCTGATCATCGTGTCGGACGTGGCCAGCTATTTTATGGACCCCTATATCCCCTGTACGCCTGCCGCGACGGGTTCCTGGCGGAAGAAGAATGTGGAGGATGTATTGAACGGGCTGGGGAAGGCTATGCGCAGGGCCAACAATATCATAAAGCTATTCTTCTGGCTGGGACTTATTCTTCTGGCTGGCTCGGTGGCATTGCTGGTGCAGCATGAAGAGGGGCCCTGGAGAAATATCGGCTTCTTCCTGTTGTCGCCCGCGGTGATACTTTTGTTGTTATGGGTGGCCGCGCTGGTGGGGAAACATTTTATTCCGCAGATAGGGAAGCTGTCGGCCTTGCTGGATGCGTCGGATAAGTCCATGCTGGCTTCGTTGAAAACACAGCTCCCTGCGGCGGGTGTGTTGTCGGACAGCTCGCTGGGTTCGCTGACAAAATATTTGAAAAAGGCTCCATTCGGCGTGCTGGAGCAGATGGTGAAGGCCCGGACGAATTCCACGCTGAGCATGGTGATGGATATCAATCTCAAACAGACACGCCGGCTCATCTTCGATATATTCTTTGGCAATTTTTATGGACAGGATGTGTGGGAAAATCGCCGTGCTTTCGATGTCATTTATGAATTGAGCGTGTTCAACAGGGCCAGCAGGGAGAGGTCTATAAAGAGCAAGTTCCCGAATAATCAGGAGGCGCAATCTCTTTTGCTGGATGGATGCCTGGAGATAAATGCCGTGGCGGAAGATGCGAGGAATATGGGGACTACGTTGTGGTATGATAAAAAAGATTCGGCGGACAAGAGGATGATGAAGGTGGTGGCCTGCGGGCAATTCACTACCTGTGCCAAGCTGCTGGAATATGTGCTGGACCTGGAACAGACGATGAAGAGCGAGGCGTCCCTGCCGGAGGAGCGGAAGAGCATACAGCTGTCGGAGAAGGAGAGGGGGATATTCGATGGAGTGAAGACGCAGCTGCTGGAGGATTGGAATAAGTTCAAGGGTGATCCATATTTTGTTTATAAACAACTTGCCTGATCATTTTATCTTTCGGTTAAGTTTCCTACCTTCAATATGCCGATGTGCTTGTTTTATGCAATTTGCATGCTGATATGAAAAATTTGCCGCAGGCTGCTGATTTACCAAAACTGATCTCTATTAAGGATGGCGACCATGCCGCCTTCCTTGAAGTATATAATTTATTACATATCAAGATATTCCGCTTCTTTCTCAAGCGTGTGCTCCTTCCCGACAATGCGAAAGACCTTACACAGCAATGCTTTATTCGTTTGTGGCAATTCCGGCAGACCTTGTCGGAAGATCACCCCCTGGAAAAGCAGGTCTTTGTCATCGCACGCAGCCTGCTGATCAATCATATAAAGAAAGAAACCACCCGCCGGAGACTGAAACTGGTCCACGACCAGACCCTGGAAGAAAATATTCAGCCCTCTCCGGCCATCCATTTCGAGGTGTCCAGCGAAGTGAGCGCCGCCATCGATACCCTTCCCCCTGTGCGGAAAAAGATCCTTATGCTAAAGGCTTTCTATGGCTGCTCCAACAAGGAGATAGCATCCCAGATGAGCATATCCATCAAGACGGTGGAAGACCATGTCAGCAAGGCATTCCGCCATATCCGGCAGATCGGGATCACCTTATTGTTCATCGTGCTGAGCTCCCTGCCATAAAAATATTTTTATCCGGGCAGGGGTAACTGCTTCCGTCAACTGTACATAATTATACATCGAACTCATTATTGACCTGACTGCATGCAGAAATTACCAGATGATCTGATAGAGAAATTTTTAAGTGGGAATTGCACTAAAGAAGAAGCTGCACTCGTCTGGAACTATCTGCGTACGCATCCTGATGAATCCTATCTGCTGAAGGAATTCGAGCAGACGGATGGGGAAACTCCTTTGCCGGAGGGTTATAAGGAAGAGATGCTGGCTTATATCACGGAACGTACCAGCGGGATCGAAGGGACCAGCGATGTAAGCATATCCGATCAGGGTATACTGGTGGAGATGACGCCGCCAGCCGCTGTGGAAAGGAAAGTCAGAAATCTACGACCCTTGTGGTGGTATGGGGCCGCAGCCGTCCTCATACTGGTGATCGGCAAAATGTGGCTGTTGGACAAGCCTGCTATGAAGGCTTCCGGCGAGCAGCTGGCCATGAATGAAGCGCCGAAAGTCGAATGGATAATAAAGAATAACACTGGAAAGAAAGAAATACTGATGACGCTGCCGGATAATTCGAAGATCCGTCTGTTGCCGGGTGCACGGATGCGTTATCGCAAAGGGTTCGGAATAACTGCCAATAGAGATGTACAAGTATCCGGAAAGGCATTCTTCGACGTAGCAAAAAATGGGCAAAAACCTTTTACGTTGTACAGCGAAGGGCTTCAAACCAGCGTATTGGGAACGTCATTCTTCGTCAATGCCAATCCATTCAGCGACAAGGTCAGCGTCAAATTATTTACGGGAAGGGTACGTGTATCCCTGGAGGACACGGTGGGGCCTGCGGGACAGGAAGCATATTATCTGGAGCCCGGACAGGAGCTGGTCTTTAGTAAGAGCACCCGCAATATAGCGATCAACAACCCGGTGAAGCATCCGGACGAGCATATAGCCAGAGTGCATAATAATCTGAAGATAGATACCATCTCCAACTGGTATATGTTCAACAACCAGACACTGGCGGAAGTGTTCGATCAGCTGTCGGCCATTTATAACGTAGACATAGAATACTCCCATAGCGAGATCAGGGACATGTATTTCATTGGGAAACTGGAAAAGAGGGACTCATTGAACGAGATCATGCGCGATATCGCCATACTGAACCATTTATCCGTGACCACCCTCAACGGTAGGTATATCATTAAGAAAGGCAAGCCTTAATCCATCTCAAGACAAAGCAAGACAAAGAATGTAAATAACACCGCTGGACGGTGAAAGGGATTCCTATACTAAAACTTGAAAAAAGCTACATTATGAGCAAAGTGCTACTTACATGGCTATTATTAGTGTGCCTTGGATACACGCTCCGGGCGCAGGACCGTACAGGTAGCGTCACCGGCATTGTCCGCAATGACCAGGGCGACCCTCTGGAAGGCGTTTCCGTGCTGGCGACCAATAGTGAGACGGGACTTTCTTCCGGCACGCAGACGGATTCTGCGGGCATTTTCCATTTTACGAAGCTGCCCATCAAAGGCAGATACAGCTTCACTTTCAGCGGCGTGAGCTACCAGCAGCTGACCCTTACCGGCTATACGCTCAAGCCGGATGCATCTACTTCCATTCTCGTGCGTATGAAGAACCAGTCAGGGGCATTGAGCGAAGTGGTGGTAGTAGGTTATGGCACGCAGAAAAGGGCCAATCTGACAGGAGCCGTTGCACAGGTCAGCGGTGATGTCCTGGACAGAAGGAGCATCCCCAATATGACACAGGGCCTGCAGGGTATGATCCCCAACCTCAACCTGATCTCTACGGACGGTAAGCCTGTCTCGTCCGCGGCTTATAATATTCGTGGTGGAACTTCCATCGGACAGGGGGGCAATGCTCTTGTCCTGATCGATGGCGTACAGGGCGACCCCGCGCTGCTGAACCCCAACGATGTAGCCAGCGTCACCGTGCTGAAGGATGCAGCCTCCGCAGCGATCTATGGAGCCCGGGCCGCCTTTGGTGTCGTGCTGATCACTACCAAAACACCCAGCAAAGGCAAGACGACCATCAGCTACAGCTCCAATTATTCCATCAAGTCTCCCACCTATGTTCCCCAGATAGAGAGCAATGGCTACAAGTATATGCTGATGTTCGACAGCGCCTGGACGGGCTGGAACGATTATTCACAGATACCTGCCGGCGTCAATAAGACCCAGCCTTTCACACAGGCTTACCTGACAGAATATGCCAGGCGTGACGCAGACCCCAGTCTCCCGAAAGTGGAGGTAGGTTCCAATGGTCAATACGTGTACTATGGCAATACGGACTGGTATGCGATGCTTTATAAAAAGCATAATGCCGCCATCGATCAGAACCTGTCCATCTCCGGCAGCAGCGGCAAGGCCAGCTTTTATGTGACGGGACGATATTATGGTCAGGACGGGATATTCCGATACAACTCCGATGATTATCACATGTACAACCTGACGGCCAAAGGCAATATAGAGGTGCTGCCATGGCTGCAGATATACAACTACACCCAGTATACCTCACGCGACTATCATAACCCGCTGAACGTCGGCGAGGGCGGTGGTATCTGGCGTAATATGGCGGATGAGGCGCATCCCTCTTCCATGCTGCTGAACCCGGATGGAACGCTGACCTTCTCTGCAGCCTATACGGTGGGCGACCTCTTCTACGGTAAGAATGGCATCGACCTGAAAAGCCAGGTTTTCCGGAACACCACCGGCTTTACTGCCAGCTTTATGAAGAATCATCTACGTATCAAGGGCGATCTTACTTATCAGAACACGGATTCCGCCCTGAAACAAATAAGGGTGCAAGTACCCTATAGCGTAACGCCGGGTGTGATCGCTTACGTAGGCACCACTACCAATGACCTCCTGATGGGCAATGCCAAGACGCAATACCTGGCGACGAATATCTATGCGGAGTATGAAAATACTTTTGCCAGCGACCATTATTTCAAGGCGTTGGTGGGATATAACTACGAGCAGTCGGTGTACAACAACTTCAATGCGCAACGCAATGGACTGGTCTATGCCAATGCAACGGACCTGAGCCTGGCATTGGGACAGAATATCACTACCAATGGCGGTTATGAGAAATGGGCGATCCTGGGTGGATTTGGTCGATTGAACTACGCGTATAAAGATCGTTATCTTGTAGAGGTCGACGCGCGGTATGACGGCTCTTCCAAATTCCCCTCCAACCAGCGCTATGGTTTCTTTCCCTCCGTATCGGCAGGATGGCGTCTGAGCAAGGAAGCATTCTGGAATGTCGATCCCAATGCGATCTCCGACATCAAGATACGCGGCTCTTATGGCAGTCTGGGTAATGGGAACATCGCTTCGTACGCTTTCCAGGAGCTGTTCAAGATATCCCAGTCCGGAAGGGTCATCAATGGCGTACGTCCGCAGACCACTTCACAGCCCAATGTGATCCCCGATGGGCTCACCTGGGAAAAGGCCACTACCAAGGACCTTGGTTTGGATGTCTCTACTCTCAAAAACCGCCTCACCTTTACGGGCGATATCTATACCCGTATTACTACCAATATGTTTACGGTGGGTAAGACATTGCCCGCTGTATTTGGTACTACCGTACCCAAGGGTAACTATGCCGACATGCGGACCAATGGCTGGGAAGCTTCCATCAACTGGAGGGATCAGTTCAATGTCGCCGGCAAACCCTTGCATTACAGCGTCGGATTCTGGCTGTCGGACTACCAGTCCACTATCACCCGGTATAACAATTCCACCAAGCTCCTCACCGACTTTTATACGGGCGAGAAACTGGGTGAGATCTGGGGCTATACCAACGATGGTTTCTGGACGGATGCCGACAACCCGGCTGTCAACGGTCCTACATTCCAGCCCATCTTCAAGGCTTCCAATACCGGCAAATGGCTGCCCGGCGATCTCAAGTTCAAGGACATCGGCGGCGGTCCCAACGGCAAGCCGGATGGTGTGGTCAACAACGGCAACAATACCGCTACCAATCCCGGCGATATGCGCATCATCGGCAACAGCACGCCACGGTATACGTATGGCATCAGCCTGAGCGCGGATTATGGCGGATTCTTCTTCAGCGCCTTTGTTCAGGGTGTCGGCAAGCAGGACTGGTGGCCCGGCAGCGAGGCGGATGTATTCTGGGGCCAGCTCAATCGTCCCTATAACTTCCTCTTCAAATACCAGGAAGGCAAGATCTGGAGTCCGGAGAACCCCAACACCTATTTCCCCCGCTACCGTGGCTATACGGCACAGAACAGCCAGGGCGAGCTGTACAATGCCCAGACAAGATATCTGCAGAATGTGGCGTATGTACGTCTTAAGAACGTACAGCTGGGATACAGTCTGCCGGCTGCCACCGTGCAACGGCTGAAGCTGACGGGTATTCGGGTATATGTATCCGGCGAGAACCTCTGGACATATTCACCCATGTTCAAGATCACAAAGAACCTCGATCCGGAGAGCATTGGGAAGTCGGATATTATCTTAACGGGTACCTCTAATAATGGTAATGGTAATAACTACCCCATCCTGAAGAGCCTGACCCTGGGATTGAACATCACTTTATAATCCGGCAATTGAAACACTTTAAAAAACAGATTATGCTTCGCAATAAAAAATATATGATCTGGCTGTCGATAGGGCTTCTATTCGCCGGCTGTGCCAAGAACCTCGACCAGCAGCCTCAGTCCACTGCCAACAAGGATGTCATATTCAGCAGTGCGGATGGTTTGCAGCTATATGCCAATTCCTTTTATGATGTGCTGCCCGGCATCAACGATATCTTCCGGACGGACGCCAATATGAGCGATTACGGTGCGCGTAATGCCGTGCCCGACTATATCCGCGCCGGATTTTATAATTCACGGCAAAGCTCCGGCTGGAGCTGGACCGCGCTGCGCAACATCAACTATTTCATCGTCAATAACACCAATCCAACGATCGCCCAGAATGTACGGGATAATTATACGGGACTGGCCCGTTTCTTCCGCGCACTATTCTATTTCAATATGGTGCAGAGGTTCGGCGACGTACCCTGGATCAGCAAACCGTTGAGCAATTTGGACACCGTCGGTCTGTATGCACCACGGGATCCCCGCGAAAAGGTGATGGACTCCGTCCTGGCGGATCTGAACTACGCCATCGGACATATATCCCTTGGCACGGACGCCAGCCGCAGCCAGATCACCAAATGGGTGGCCTATGGCTATAAATCCCGCATTTGCCTTTTTGAAGGGACGTACAGGATGTATGATTCGGCTACCAGTAAAAGGAGCGGCGTAGCAGGTACTGCCGGTCAATGGCTCCAGGAAGCTGCCAATGCCGCCAAGGCGGTGATGGATAGCGCGGGATTCAGCCTGAACACATCCAATGGCCTGGATCTCTCCTACCGCAATTTGTTCATCAGCACTGCACCCGTGACCAATGAGATCATGCTCTCCAGCGTCACCAGCAGCTCCCTGGCCGTTCTCAACGACGCCAACTGGTATTATACCAGCAGCACGTACGGAGTACGCCTGAATTTTACCAGGGACTTTATCAATATGTATCTCAACCTCGACGGTACGGCGTTCACGGATATTCCCGGTCATGACACGCTGCCCTTTTGGAAAGAAACACAGGGCAGGGACAAGCGTCTGCAGCAGACCATCCGTACTCCGGGCTATACCCGTCTGAGCAGTGGATCGGTGATCGCAGGGCCTCCTGCTTTCAACTATTCCTACACCGGATACATGCCTATCAAATGGAGCCTGGACGATACATATTATGACAACGGTACACTCAACACCAATTCCGTCAGCCAGATGCGGTATGCTGAAATACTCCTCAACTATGCCGAAGCACAGGAAGAGCTGGCGCTGGCAGGAAGCGGGCAGCTATCACAGGCTGACTGGACAAAGACCATCGGAGCATTGCGCTCGCGTGCCGGCCTCGCCAATGCCAATACAATGCCTGCCGTTGCCGACCCTTATATCCAAGCCTATTTTCAACGTTGGAACACAGGAGTCACCGATCCCATCCTGCTGGAGATCTATCGCGAGCGCAGCATCGAGCTCGTGCTGGAAGGATTGCGTTATTCCGACCTGCTGCGCTGGGGCATGGGCAAGCTGCTCCTGAGACCCTGGAATGGATTCTATGTCCCAGCCCTTAACCAGCTGATGGACCTGGATCAGAATGGCACGCCCGATGTATGTTTCTACCAGGGTACGAAGCCAAGCAATGTCGCCGGAGTCACGTATATCAATGTCGCTACGACCATCGGTACCACCGTCAATCCGCAAACGCTGGAACACGGCACCTATGGGAATATATTGTGGCTGGTGAATGGCGACCCGGGCCGTGTGTGGAACGAATGGAGGGCGCTGTACCCCATACCTTACAACGACAGACAGCTCAATCCAAACCTGACCCAAAATCCCGGCTGGGATCAATAATATCAACAATCTGTTATGACAAAAAGAAGTTCATTAAGGGTTCTGACTACAATGGGGGCAGCATTATTGCTGTCCCTTATTTGCATGACCTCTGTCTCTGCGCAAAGGATCAACATCGGTACGTACAATCTGCGTTATGCCAATCACGGCGACTCCCTGCATGGGAATGGATGGGGACAGCGCTTGCCCGTAATGGCCGCCATGATCCGCTTTCATGATTTCGATATCTTCGGTACCCAGGAAGGGCTGTACCATATGCTGGAAGGTCTGCACGACAGTTTGCCAGGCTATGCATACATCGGCATCGGCCGGGATGATGGCAAACAGGCCGGCGAACATTCCGCGATCTTTTACAAGACCGATAAGTTCAAATTATTGGAGCATGGAGATTTCTGGCTGTCGGAAACGACCGACAGGCCCAACAAGGGATGGGATGCCGTGCTGCCCCGGATCTGCACCTGGGGTAAGTTTAAAGAGATAGCCACCGGATTTACTTTTTATATGTTCAATCTGCATATGGATCATATAGGCGTCAAGGCCCGTGCGGAGAGCGCCAGGCTGATCCTGGCAAAGATCAAAACATTCCCGGCCAGCATGCCTGTGATCCTCACCGGCGATTTCAATGTGGACCAGACCAGCGAAAGCTATAAGCTGATCAACGAGAGCGGGGTATTAAAAGATTGTTATGAATTGTCCCCCATCCGGCTGGCGACCAACGGCACTTTTAATAATTTTCGCGCCGACGGCAAGACAGATAGCCGTATAGACCATATATTTGTTACCAAACAATTCCGGGTGGCCCGTTATGGGATCCTCACGGATACATACAGACTAGCCAATGACAGCACCACCGAAGGCCAGACGATGGCGAATGCTCCCCGAGAGATCAGGATGAGCAAGTACAGCGCCCGTACACCTTCGGATCATTTCCCTGTCGAAGCACAGGTG
>DASZXP010000011.1:0-4118 GCA_035545935.1 Puia sp.
CTCCCATCTGTACGCCGACGTGGAATCCTTTACGCTCGCGCTCGACAAGGCGCTGCTGAACGAATTCCCCGATGAGCAGTTCGCCCTCACAGGCGAATTCCGCCGGCAATTGCCCATTATCGATCGGCTCGAATGGATCACCACCGCTCCCGAAGACAGGATAAAAGCATACTTCACCTCCCTCGGCTACACGCACGAGCAACCCAACCCCGGACACAAACCCGCCATCCACCACTTCCGCAGCCCCGAAGGCGTGCTCGTCGATATCTATTTCCCCGCGCCGGGACATTTTTACAGCACCCTCTTTCATTACAGCTGCTCCGACGAATTCCGCATCACCTGGCACGCGGTCACAGGCAAAACCTTGCTCGACCCCGGGACACCCAAATACACCTCCGAGGAAGAGATCTTCGAAGAGGCCACCATTCACTACATCCCCGCCCCGGCAAGAGAACAGGAGGCGGCCATCACCCACGCCGGCAAAAAACCCCTGCCCATGCTGATACAGCCCGGCGATATCAAAGGCATCATACACAGCCACAGCACCTGGAGCGACGGTAGCAATAGCTTGGAAGAAATGGCCCGCGCCTGTATCGCGCAAGGCCTCGAATATCTCGTCATCAGCGATCACAGCAAAAGCGCCTTCTACGCCAATGGCCTCAACGAAGAAAGGATCAAACAGCAGCACCAGGAAATAGAAGCCCTTAATAAAAAGCTCGCCCCCTTCCATATCTTTAAAAGCATCGAATGCGATATCCTCAATGACGGCAACCTCGACTATACGGATAATATCCTCTCTACCTTCGACCTTGTGATAACCTCCGTACACTCCAACCTGAAGATGTCCGAAGACAAGGCCATGATGCGGCTGCTCCGCGCCATCGAGAATCCCTATACCACCATCCTCGGTCACATGACAGGCCGGCTCCTGCTCAGCCGTCCCGGCTACCCCGTCAACCACAAGACCATCATCGACGCCTGCGCCGCCAACCACGTAGCCATCGAGCTCAATGCCCACCCCCGCCGCCTCGACATGGACTGGCGCTGGATCGGCTACGCCCTGGAAAAAGGCGTTCTCATATCCATCGATCCCGACGCCCATTCCGTCGAAGGATACGCCGATACGAAATATGGGGTGCTCGCCGCGCAAAAAGCCCTCCTCACTCCGGAAAAGAACCTCAGCAGCTTCACCCTGCAACAATTCCAGGACTATCTTGCCGCCCACAAAAAGGCAAGAGGCATCTAACGCGATTTCCAGGCGGTCCTGAGCAACATTCTTCTCCTTTTGTTTACCTTTAAGCAAAGGAGAACCTTGCCATGCTAAAAAACTATCTCACCATCACCTTCCGTAACCTCACCCGCAACAGGACCACCTCGATCATCAACATCGGCGGACTCGCCGTAGGCATGGCGGTAGCCCTCCTCATCGGCCTTTGGATCCACGACGAACTATCCTTTAATAAATACCATTCCAACTACGACGCCATCACCCAGGTCACCACACACGCCCGCTATCCCGAAGGGACGTATACCATCTCCTCCCAACCGATGCCCCTGGCGCAACAGCTCCGCACCAACACTAATTTCAAATACGTCGTCATGTCGGTGCACGAACAGCACCTCCTTTCCTTCGACGGACGACAATTCAACGGCTCCGGCAACTACATGGAACCCGATGCCCCGGACATGCTCACCCTGAAAATGTTGGCAGGCTCGCACGCAGGCCTCAAAGACCCGCAATCCATCCTGCTAAACGCCAGCCTGGCAAAAAAACTCTTTGGCAACACAGACCCCATCGGCAACACCGTACAGATAGATAATAAATACAACGTAAAAGTCACGGGCGTATACGAGGACATACCCGACAACTCCGACTTCCACGACGTGGCGTATATCATCCCCTTCGACAACTATCTTTCCTCCTTCGACTGGGCCAAAAAGAAATCCACGAACTGGAATAACATCGCCGTCAGCGTCTATACCCTGCTCCAGCCCGGCGTAGACCTCGCCAATGCCTCCGCCTCCATCCGCAACACGCTGATAGAACACGCCACAGGCGAACACCTCAGCCGTCACCCGGTTCTCTTCCTCCACCCCATGAGCCGGTGGCATCTCTATTCGCAGTTCGAGAACGGCGTATCGGTCACCAGCACCCAGCTGCAATACCTCCGGTTCTATGGCCTCATCGGCGCCCTCGTCCTCCTCCTCGCCTGTATAAATTTTATGAACCTCAGCACGGCCCGCTCCGCAAAACGCGCTAAAGAGGTAGGCATCCGCAAGACAATGGGCGCCCCACGGAGCCACCTTATCAAACAATTCTTCGGCGAATCCATCATAGTAGCCGCGCTTGCCTTTATCCTGGCTATCGTCCTGGCACAGCTTGCCCTGCCCCTGTTCAATGAGGTGGCGGGAAAAAGATTGTCCATACCCTGTGCCACACCCCTGTTCTGGCTCGCTTGCATAGCCTTCACTGTCTTCACAGGGCTTATTGCCGGTAGCTATCCCGCAATATATCTTTCCTCCTTCCAGCCTGTAAAGGTCCTGAAAGGTCTCCGGGTCCGCCAAAGCTTACGGGCTGGCAAAGGCTTCACAGGCCGCCTCTCCGTCCTCCCCCGCCAGGTCCTCGTGACATTCCAGTTCACCATCTCCATCATGCTGATCATCGGAACCCTCATCGTCCATCGACAGATCCAATATGCAAAAGACCGCCCCATCGGCTACACCACCGCCGGCATTATCCAACTGCCCATCTCCCCGTTTGCCGGGCCCGATAAATATGATGTCCTTTCCCGCGAGCTGAAGAACACCCCCGGCATCACCAGCGTCGCCTCTTCCGCCAGCCCCGCCACCAGCATCTGGTCCACCAACAGGGGATTCACCTGGGAAGGGAAAAAGAATACCAGCGACATCGAATTCGCCACCATCAACATCACCAGCGCCTACGGAAAGACCATCGGCTGGCATATAGTAAAAGGACGGGATTTTTCCGAACAGCTGACCACCGACTCCACAGGGCTCGTGATCAACCAGGCGGCAGCCAACCTCATGGGCTTGCAGGATCCGGTAGGCGCCACCGTGAGATGGGACTGGGACCAGGGACAGGGCCAGACCTTCCACATACTCGGCGTCGTCCGGGACATGGTAGTGGAATCCCCCTACAACGCCGCTACACCCACCCTATTCTTCATATACGCAAAGGACGGCATGAATTGCCTCCTCCTGCGGATGGCCCCCCACATGAGCACCGCCGCCACCCTGGAGAAAGTAGAGACCCTGTTCAAAAAGACCCTGCCCACCACCCCTTTCGAATATTCCTTTGTCGACGAGAACTTCAATAGCAGGTTCGCGGCCGAACAACGCACCGGAAGGCTCGCCGGCATCTTCTCCGCCCTCGCCATCTTTATCAGCTGTCTGGGATTGTTTGGTCTGGCCTCTTACACCGCCGAACAACGCACAAAGGAGATAGGCGTGCGAAAAGTGCTCGGAGCCACTATTTTCAATATATGGGGACTCTTGACAAAAGATTTTATAACGCTCGTGGTGATCTCCTTATTGATCGCCAGTCCCCTGGCCTGGACCTTCATGCACGGCTGGTTACAGAACTATCAGTACCGCACCACGATCACAGGCTGGATCTTCGCCACGGCGGGCCTGGGAGCCATCACCCTGACCATACTGACCGTCAGTTTCCAAAGCATAAAGGCCGCTCTCACCAACCCCGTAGACAGTTTGCGAGCCGACCATTAGGTCGCTCGCAAAACGGGCAGTTCCACGAAGAACGTCGTCCCTTCCCCCTCCACCGTCTCGAACCAGATCTTCCCCTTCGCCTGCTCCACGATCGTCTTGCTCATCGCCAGCCCTAGCCCCGTACCCGAGGACTTGGTGGTAAAGTTCGGCGTAAAGATCTTCGACTGCATCTCCAGCGGGATCCCCTCCCCATTGTCCCTCACCTTCACCAGTATCGTCTCGTCCAGGATCTCCTCGCTGACGCTGATCACCCGCTTGGATTTATCCGTACAAGCCTCCAGCGCATTCTGCAGCAGGTTGGTGAACAGCCGGTTCAGCTGCGTCTTATCCGCATATACCATTATCTTCTGGTGCACCGGCACCCACTTGAA
>DASZXP010000012.1:0-18588 GCA_035545935.1 Puia sp.
ATCTCCTTTACCTGGGCTGAAAAATTGTTATCCATTTTTAAGTTATTGAGCTTTATACAATAATAACGAATATTTTTGACTTCTGTTTCCGCTGTTTTATTAACGGCCGTTAATAATATTTAAGTATTATGCAAGTCAAAATTGATACCAAGGAAAAATTTCATGCCATTACGATCGATGAATCCAATCTTGCTGCTAATATGACAGCGGATCTTCAGCAGTGTTTACTCCCGATCCTTGAAAGGGACGTTAAAAACGTGGTGCTTATCCTTAAAGACACTCAAAACATAGACGATGCTGCGGCCGAATGTCTCGTACAGATCCAGCAATCCTTCTACGATGCAGGCTCCTCCTTCGTTGTATGCGAACTGACCCCGGAAGTGGAAAAGAGCCTGGAGACCAGCGGACTGCTTGAGCTGATGAACGTAACTCCTACGGAAAGCGAAGCATGGGATATTGTTCAAATGGAGGAGCTGGAGCGGGAGCTGTTAAACGGACCGGACCTGTAAGTCTTTGTTTATGTGTCGGTTACAACCAAAATCTCCTGCATAGCCACCTTGCATCTTTCTGGAGGACAGAAAGTCAGAAGAGCATCAAATCAACCAGCACAATGTCTTTCGGTATTTCTTCTATTCTTACTGAGGTCCTTGCCCGGTCGGCTGGGGTGGAGGTGACCAGCCCCTTACAAATTCGGGCAGTAGGCGGAGGTTCCATCAACAACGCATACCTGCCAGGAACCGCTGGAAGCGGTTCGTCCGAAGGACAGATGTCAGCGATATGCGGAAATCGGGCTATTTTTCACACAGGACCGATTTCCGCACTTATAACAACAAGCCGGCAGCAGCATTGGTTCTGTAAAATAAACGATGCAGTCCGGTTTCCGGATTTATTTGTCCTGGAAAGGCAGGGGCTAACCCTATTGGGGGCTACGGGCATGATCCGTGTCCCCGGGGTCATTGCCTGCGAAGTGATTGCCGGCAAACAGGTGCTGGTGCTGGAGTGGATAGAGGAAGGACTCAGGTCCAATGATTTCTGGACAACATTCGGCCGGCAGCTGGCGCAGCTCCACCAGGCCACCAGCGCCTGTTTTGGACTTGTCAGCGGATCATTGCCGTCCGGCCTTCCTGCTTCTGCGCCTGTTCACAACTATATGGGCGCCCTCCCCCAATCCAACACTCCCTCACTTAACTGGGTAGAATTCTTCCGGGATCAGAGATTGCAGCCCCAACTAAAGCTGGCCGTGGACAAAGGCTATCTGGGCGCCAGGGAAATACGACAGTTTCAGGGATTGTATAAAGCCCTGGACGCCATCTTCGAAAAAGAGCCGCCCGCCAGGGCTACGCCCGTGACCTTCGTTCGGTTCCAACACTGTTGGACCCTCGCTCGGTCATACAGTCGATCTGTGGAGCGGGAACTTTCTCTGCGACAGCCAGGGTCATCCCGTGCTCATCGATCCGGCCGTTTATTATGGACACAGAAGCATGGACCTGGCCATGACTACTCTTTTCGGCGGCTTCGAGCGTCCCTTCTATGAAGCATATGCCTGGCACTACCCGTTTCCGC
The DNA here is from genome assembly GCA_035545935.1 of Puia sp. Taxonomy (GTDB): domain Bacteria; phylum Bacteroidota; class Bacteroidia; order Chitinophagales; family Chitinophagaceae; genus Puia. Next base: position 1,564 of record DASZXP010000012.1, read on the forward strand.
CCAATCACCGGCAGCAATGGGATATTTGTAATCTTTACCCTTTGTTGATCCATCTCAACCTCTTCGGCCAATCCTATATGGGAAATATTTTACACACAATTCAACGCTTTTAATGTACGTTAGAGGTGGAAGCCCGTTCCGCAGGTTGGTCATTAAGTTGAAAGGCAATGCAGCGGATCAGCTTTGGTCTTCGTCTATAGAGGAATCGTAACTTTTAAAATCGCGTAATGCTGGCCGTCACTATTTTAGGCAATAACTCTGCTCTACCCGCATTCGATCGTCACCCTACTGCCCAGGTCGTGACGATGGAAGATCAGATATTCCTGGTGGACTGTGGCGAAGGCACCCAAATGCAGATGGCCAAGTACAAGATCCGGCGCAGCAAGATCAATCACATCTTTATCTCCCACCTTCACGGCGATCATTATTTCGGGCTCATCGGCGTATTGACCAGCATGGGGCTTCTGGGCAGGTCGCAGGACATGCATATCTATGCCCCGCCCGTCTTGAAGGACATCATTGAACTGCAATTGAAGGTGGCCGATATACAGCTCCCCTATCCCCTGCACTTTCACCCATTGGAAAAAGAAGGTATCCTTGTCCGGGAGTCCAGGTTCGAGGTCAGCTGTTTTCACGTCTATCACCGCATCGATTGCTGGGGGTTCAAGTTCCGTGAGATACGCCCCTTCCGGCGTGTGAATCCGGATAAAGCCAGACAATACGGTGTACCTGCTTCCTTTTTCGACAGGCTCAAATGGGGTGAAAGCTATCTTACGAAGGAGGGACAGCTGATAGAGAATGGCTGGGTCACCGAACCTGCCATCCGTGCCAAATCCTATGCCTATGCAGCGGACACGCTATTCGATGCGCGTATCATCGAAAGCGTCAAGGGGGTAGACCTGCTCTATCATGAGACCACTTATTTAAAGGACCTCACGGAACAGGCCATCAAGCGGTTTCACAGCACCACCGCCCAGGCAGCCACGGTCGCCCGGGAGGCAGGAGTGGGAAGACTTATCATCGGTCACTTCAGCTCGAAATATGAAAAGCTCCAGGCATTCGAACAGGAAGCCCGGGAAATATTCCCCCACACCGACCTGGCCCTGGAAGGCGTGACCTATCGGACCTAAAGCCCCTTTACATATGCTTTGATCTTCTCCTGTAGCCCCTCGCTCACCGGCACCACCGGTAGACGGAGATGATTGCTGATAAGTTTAAGTTCCGCCATCGCGGCTTTCACACCCGCCGGATTATTTTCGGCAAAAAGGAGCTCATACCCCTGTATCAGTCTGTCATTCAGCTCCTTAGCGGCTTTGAAGTCCCCTTTTAGACAGAGCCTCACCATATCCGTGAACATACGGGGGAAGCTATTGGCAGCTACGCTGATGACCCCTTCCATCCCGCAGGCTATCTGGGGCAGGGTTAGGGCATCGTCCCCGCTGACAACCAGGAAATCATCGGGCTTGTCGCGAAGAATCTCCATACACTGGCCCATATCACCGCTGGCTTCTTTGATGCCGGCTATATTCTTTACTTCTTTGGCCAGCCGGATCGTAGTGGCGGCGTTGAGGTTCCGGCCTGTACGGCCCGGTACATTATACAGCAAAAGAGACTTGGGCGATACGGCGGCCAGAGCCTTGTAATGTTGAAAGAGACCTTCTTGTGAAGGTTTGCTGTAATAAGGGCTGGCGCTGAGCACCGCTATCGCCTTATCCAGGGGGAAGGATCTCAATTCTTCTATCAGCTCGGCCGTGTTATTACCGCCGATGCCTACGACCACCGGCGCCCGGCCGGCCACTTTTTCGTAGGTGAAGTTGACGATGGCTATTTTTTCTTCTTTGGAGAGCGTGGGAGTTTCTCCCGTAGTGCCCAGGGAAACGACATATTCTACGCCACCGGTGATAACGTGATCGATGACTTTTCCAAGTGCATCATAATCAATGGAATGATCAGGTCGAAAAGGTGTAATTAAAGCGACTCCGGTCCCGCGGAGTGTTTGACGAAGAGACATTTTCAATATCGTATTTAAGTAGTTGTAAAGTTATTATAAGATCCTTGCCCGGGATCCCGAAACCTGTTCTCCTTACTTTATTGAGAGGTCGCAGTCTGATTGGATCCCGATACCCGGAGCCCTGCTGGGCTTTGACCCGGGCGCCGCCGGCTGGCTTGGGTGCATCGGTGATGGCTTCGCTCAAAAATATCCATCCCCGGTGCACGTTTTATGATGGGCTGTCGCCCGCGGACGTCCCGTCCGCCAGGGGTGCTTCTGGTCAGGCCGGCACTTCGTCCCAGAAGCCCATCTTACCAAACTTCTTTATCCTGTTCTCCACTCGCTGCTGAGGAGTGTATTGGCGGAGCTCATGCAAGGTTTCTATCAGCTTGGGCTTTAGCAGGACGGCAGCCTCGTTGTAATCCCAGTGGGCGCCTCCCAACGGCTCCTGTACGATGGAATCGATAAGGCCGAAGTTGTACATATTGTCGGGGGTCAGACGGAGCTCTTCTGCCGCCTTTTCCTTTTGATCCCAGCTGCGCCAGAGGATAGAGCTGCAGTTCTCTGGGGAGATCACCGTATACCAGGAGTTCTCCAGCATAAAGACCCTGTCCCCTACTCCGATTCCCAGGGCCCCGCCGGACGCGCCTTCGCCGATGACCACACAGATGACAGGCACCTGCAAACGCATCATTTCATATATGTTCCGGGCAATGGCCTCGCCCTGTCCTCTTTCTTCCGCTTCCATGCCAGGATAGGCGCCCGGCGTGTCGATGAGGGTGATGATGGGTTTATCGAATTTCTCCGCCATTTTCATGAGGCGAAGCGCTTTACGGTATCCTTCAGGATTGGCCATCCCGAAGTTGCGCATCTGACGCATTTTGGTATTGGTGCCTTTCTGTTGCCCTATCATCATCACTGTCTGTCCGTCCAATTGGGCAAATCCTCCTACCATAGCCTTGTCGTCCCGGACATTCCGGTCGCCAAATAACTCTATGAAATTGGTGCACATCTTTTCGATGTACTTCATGGTATAGGGACGATCGGGATGACGGCTGAGCTGCACTTTCTGCCAGGGAGTAAGGTGCTGGGTAATTTCCCGGCGCCGCTCGATGACCTGGTCTTCCAGTTTCTTGATGGAGTCGCTGAGGTCTACCTTCGTCTTTTCGGCAGTTTGCCTGAGTTTTTCGATCTCGTCAAATAATTCTTTGATCGGTTTTTCAAAATCCAGGAACTGTCGATTTTTTGCTTGGGGCATAGTTTTTTCAATGGTCTGGGTGTAAAATTAAGCAAACGTAATTTTCTATGAACATTTTGTTGGAGAAAATCAAAATTCTCCTATCTTTGCCATCCCGAAAACGAAAGGTACCACGCCTTGCAGCGCGGTTTCCCGGATACGGAAGGTTGGATCGGTAGTTCAGTTGGTTAGAATGCCGCCCTGTCACGGCGGAGGTCGCGGGTTCGAGTCCCGTCCGGTCCGCAAACAATTCCTGCAAAACCCGCGCAAGTCGCGGGTTTCTTATTTCTGGTTCTATTAGTAGTTCTATTAGCTAACTGGCAGGTCACAGTTTCGGCCTATTGTCCCATATCTCTTTGATCATAAGGGCTTTTTTTATCCCATCTGCCTTTATGTAACGACGGAAGCATTTCTCGGATTTATGACCGCTGACCGCCATGATCAAATCTACCGGCGTTCCAGCAAGGTACTCGTTCGTGCAAAAGCTCCGACGACAAGTATGGGAACTCACCCAGGCGTACTTTGGCCTTGTTTCCTCCACCAGCCAGGTTCCCTTCTTATGGGTAATCTTCACCGGTTCCGTAATCCCAGCCAGTCTGGCGATCTCCTTTATATACTTATTGAATTTGATATGGTTGATCTTTGGCATATGCATTCCATATTTGTCGATCAGGATCGCTTTAGCTTCCACTCGGAGGGGCACCACCACAGGAGTAAGTGTCTTCTTTTGGACAACATGTAGCATTCCATTTCTATATTCATCAAACCCAAGCGTTGAATAATCGCTAAACCGAAATCCGGTCAAACAACCGACAATAAATATGTCCCGATACTTTTCCAGGTGCGGCTGCAGGGCAAGATTCATGTGATAAACCTTGGACAGCTCGTTCCAATCCAGAAAAACGCCCTCAACCTCTTCTTCCATACCCTTAAAAACAGCCAGATCCATATAGGGTATGATCTTCTTTGCTATTCGGTCCTTAAGAAAGGTCTTCAATTGTTTGATCGTCTTACCTATCGAGTTTACTCTCAAGCCCTTCGTAAGCCTGCATCTGCGCATCAAGGGAATTTCATAAGTCAGATACCGGACGAATTGTTCATAAAATTTTGCATCGATCCGATCGAATGTAATTATGTATCCTGAATGTGCTTGAAAACCGAGTAGATGTTTTTTCATAGCCCGAATCACACCCACAGTAGCCGGCTGCACAAGGCCGCTTTTGTCATGGATATACTGATCGAGCTGATAAAAAACATCCTGATGCCTACTAGAGTCATCCATCTGTTCGAGTTTCCAATTATCTGCTAATCGGAAGTTTCGTTTCAAAAATCTCATTGGGCAAGTACGCGCCTTTTGGATAGCATAATCTACCATGCTCTCGGCCTTTCGTAATTTCTCTCTGAGGGTTGTCTCCAATGCAGCCACATCGCCGTATTCCGCGGGGAGTTGTTGGGAAATGCTGCAAGTTGAACGGTTCCAATAGCATTCATGTATGGCAATATCAGTAGCAACCAAGACCCTTCGCTGAGCAGAGAAGCAGTATTGCACGAAGATCATACTGGTCCCATCCTTACGCACCTTACCTTTTTTTATAATCAACTTAATAGGTTGTCGCATATCGAGTTGTGTTGGTTACTGTTCTTAAGGGCGTCAATTGTCTATTTTTTTTATGAATATTCACGCGCCTTGTTTCAGAAGATCCAAACATTCCTCTTCCTGATATAGTGTCGTCGTAGGCACGATGATTTTTAAGGAGCGGGCATAATAGCTAGGAATGATTGGGTTCTAGACAAAAGAAAGATATAAATATTTAATGCCCGCCTAGGTTGCGGTGAAGTTTTTTATGCGCGCGAACAAGTTAGTAGTGGTTCTATCCAACCGTTGCGTCCCAATTATTGTAGCTACATCCAGTGTCGGCTCTTGTCATTTATCCTATGTATGAAACGGCCGAAATACCAGTAGATGGCAAGCGATACCGGGGCCTTATAATCAATTGCAATAGGCATTACTTTAATATCCTGACCTTTTCCTTCTCAGGCATCCCAAAACTTACTCACGGCGGACAGATACGCTTGCAGATTTTCCGCCCGCCAGGTAACTGGACTGCTCTCGTGCAGCAAATAATACTGATCATTGGCACACACCAATTTCGACCGATCAGGGCACTCAATGACCCAATTAATCGCGTTCACGACCGTTTCCTGATACGACTTGCCGAATAATGCGTTTGGAACATTATAGAGCATGCCCTCCAAAAAATAGGACGGCGCGATCCCGTCCGTAAGATACCCTTTTGCGATCATGCTATTTCGCATATTTTTGAGTATTCTAACCGTAGGCTTGAACCATTGTGCGGTAGCTTGATGCTTTCGGGTACAGTTTTCGGAGTGCTGTTTGGGGTAGTTAACGATTTGTGTTCCTCTATTTGTCCAAAAGGTGATCCCTTCCACATATGAATTGTCAAACCAACTACGAAACCGGGTATATCGTCTGAATTGCGCACAAGGAACTACGTCGGTCTCGCGGCGCGCGCCATCGGCCTTAATATAAATAGCCTTATTCCCGGAGGTTACCTTCGAAGGATATTTTTTATCCAAATGTGCAAAAACATCCTTTTTGAAGTCGTTGGCTGTATAGCTCGCGCTGGTAAATGCCGCATTGAAATTAACGAGTTCTTCGGGTGATAATGCACTTGTGTCATGATAATAGATAGCGTCTGTCTTGAGGATCACATCGACATCGCTGTCTGAATAGATGTTTGTGTCGTTACAATAGGACCCTTGCAGAAAAACCTTGCAATTCCGGCCAGCGTATGGAGCTTTATCGTCCGCGAGCGTTTGGCGGATAGTGGCGTACGTATTGGCAGACTGGGTGATCGCGCCCTGTCTGCTCCAGGTATCCAACTGTGTTTCTGGGATGGGCATGGTTTATTAGGTTAAAAGGTTTTGCAATTCGGGTTCCCGTTTGGCGAAGGACGCTACCCCTTGCTGGCGAAGGATATTGAGCTTTGTCAGGTCGTGTTCAAAAAGATCGGTCGCCATTTCGGGTTTCGAGAAGGTGTCACTGATCCGGACCGTAGGGACGTCCCTGTAGAGAATAGTGCGCAGTTGCTCCATCGACTGAGTATTGATCTCGAGTGTCTTTTGCAGGAGCTGGACACTCAGCAGGTAGTTTGCCCAACGGGTTTTGCTGAACCACCCACGCTTGGGATCTGGGTATTTGCCGACGCCAATACTCACAACCCTCAGATCTTCGTGAACGAACTTTAGGGCACGGGTAGCGTCCGCAATCGCGTAGAGCGTTGGGTTGTTGGCACAGTAGCCGCCATCCACCAGTTCCATATAGTCGCCGTTTGCCGTGTGCACTATTTTGCGCTCAAAGAACGGAAAGGCCGCACACGACGCCTGAACCGCATCGCTAACCCGAACGCCGAAACCGGGAACAAAGGTTCCGATCTGCCCGTGGGCTTGGGCGACACTCCCCTTGAAGATCATAGGCGTTTCATGAATCCACTTAGTTGTGACTATTCCGACTCCCGTCTTGACATCGCCAAACATCGCGTCCCCGAAAACTTCATCGGCCAGTTCGGCTAAAACCCTTGTTTTTTCGGAAGCCCTTTTCCGCTTCATGATCCGGGGAACATGCTCCTGGTAGAGGCGGTGCATGTCATCCACGGCATGCCCTTGCGCTATGAGGGCAGCAATAATGGATCCGGTGCTTGTGCCAAAAACCAGATCAAAGACCTCATACAGCCGTTTGCCGGCCATCCCTTCGATTTCACGAAGAACACCGAGGGAATAGAAGCCTTTCGCGCCGCCACCATCTAAGCAGAGAATTTTGCACCTTTTTTTTATTTCAGTTGGTATCGTCATTTGGTAAATATAATATACTTGCTTGTTGATTTTGCGTCTGCCTATGATTCCTTGATGTAATAACTGGGGTTCATTCTTGGATCAGGCTCTAAATCGCTAAATACGCGCCATACCGTCTTTCCAGTCTTGATATCCAGGTCTCCTAAGGATTTTTTCAATGCGTTAATTTGCTCGCATTCGGCTTTGGTCAGGTAAAAAGCGCGATTAGAAAGTAATTTCATCGTATCATAGAAGGCCTGGTCATTGAAAGAGCCAGCCGTATTGAGGCTTTCCAATGTCTTGATGAACTGTACAATTTCCGAATGGCGGATCATGGGTCTTAGCTGAGGAATCGTATCCACCATTCCGTCCTCGGAGACAACAACAATCATGGTTGGCAATTTGCTCCCGCGATACTCCTGGTAGGTGAGCGCGGAATTGTACCGCGACCCACGCGATGCATCGCCTTCTATACCGACCACTCCATCTAATATGACGCCGGTCGCATGCAAATTGCCATCCAGATCGATAATTAGGGCCCCGTCAATGGTGACCAATGCCTGGAGTTCCTCCTCGGAAAGCCGGGTTGGCCGGATCGGAATACATTGCATGGACAGCCGTTTTGCCTCCTGGGCGGCATCGCCTGCGAAGACGAGCATGCTCCCATGGAGGATTCTTCCAGCTGCCATCGATAAATTATAGAGGTGGTCCACTTGCATCTGGGTTATAGCCGGGAAAATCCTTGCTGCATCCGCCGCAAATTTTTCTTGTACAATGATGGACCTAACTTGCTCCGGGCTTCCCAAGTGCATTGTCAGCAGGGGCAGTTCCTGATGGCAAATCTCATAGCTGTACAATCCTCTAAAATGGATATGGAATACATCTTCCTTGCCGCCGTCATAGGCTTTATTTATCAATCCGAGCCCCTTTATCGACTCGCCGTTGGTGACAACACCTACTTCTTGGGTGGTCATTTCGAGTAACTTTCTGACTTTACGGTATTCGGTGATGGGAAAGGCAGCTTCAAATTGGAGGGTCATTTCCAGGTGCGGATGGTTCCCGCGGCATACGATCAGATGACCCAGGTTTTCTCTCCCTTCATATTTTAATTTACTCAGCATCTCGCACGCAGGAAAAAGTTCGTGGACGTCGCGTCCAGCTGCATAAGCGATGGTATAGGAAAAATTTTTGGCAGCCGCTTTCAGGAGTTCATCCTCATCTCGTTCCGGCCCTCGGTCATTTCCGGCATCTGGTGCATGCAGCCGGTAGGTCCGGTCTTCCAAATAGGTATCGATTACGGAGTCCAAAAAGGACATGCTTTTCTTCAACATCTCCTCCGCATCCACATAATGAAGGAACTGATAGCTGGAATAGATGGTTCGATTCAACTGAAGCACAACGTATACCCTATAACCGTTTCTTATGATCTCCGGCCCAATGAAATGGATCTTATCGGTAAACGATCCCGAATTATCAAGGATCACCTTCAATGTTCGCTGAAAATTTCGCCGAGAAGCTCGCTCGTCCCTCTCTTTCTGTGAAAGCCCGCTGTAATACATGTCCTTCAGAGGATCCGACGCATAAGACTCAGTTAGCACTTTGTCTAGGTTTAAAAAATCATCTGCCAGAAATTCCATTTTTTCGGGCTCATAGCAAATAGAGGGCCTCTCATTACCGCCATCCGTTTTGAATCCCAATAGGAAGGCCGTCGGTTGCAACCTGTTATCGATCCGCTTAAATAAGTATTCTGCTGCCACTTTGCAGGAGATCAAAAAATGCACCTGATAGGGCCACATAAAATAGACTAGCGTTTGGGGATAACCAGACATTTCCGTTTTTGAATCAAGATACATTTTCGCCAGGTTTATAGTATAGGATTAGCCATCTAATCTTAGAAAAAGGGTGTTTTTCTCTTTCGCCTGCCCTGAGTTTCAGCTATAGATCGCTTTTCGCCCGTGGTTGGCGGTACCGCCCGTCCCTTTCGCGTCGTTCAGGTTTTACAGGCTGCGGACTCTTGATTGAACTCCTGTGGGTATTTAATACAGATCCGAATTAAATTTCTGTCCGTCGATTCCCGAAGCGCTCCATAGCAAGATGAAAACAGGCATACCTAATTTCGCATGTTTCTAATTTGAGCGTAAAATAGGCAATGATAGTCTATGGGGCGGAACATCGAGACCGACTGTTTTCTTGCTAGTACGAAACGGCTTTTTTGCCAAGTTAAATCGGATAAGATCTGCTGAGTCATTGGAGCCCCGGTTATTTATTTGAAATAAATTGACTATATTAGATTCGATAATCCCGTTTGTCCAAATAGTTGTACCTTTGCCAGTTTGTAAAAATATCAATGCTAAACCATGAATCAAGAGTTGCTTATTCGGCTTTTTAGGTCCATTGAAGGTGACTCTTCAGATGATTTAGTCAGGATTGCCGAGAAGATCATTGAGGATGAACAAAAGAAGGGGCACTCGAAGATCGCCACACGCCTAAAAGAAATCCTCGATAAAAACCTGCAAACCTATTCGTCTTTTAAAGGACAGCTAAAGACACTTCTGCCCAAGGGGGTGACCATCCCAACCGATAAACGCAATCATGTTCCCCTGGCGTCTCACATTGAACGAGCCAGGCTGCGGCACGATATGGTGTTGCCACGCGAGATCGAAAATAAAATTTCGCGGATCGAAATGGAGTATGTGGCTCGGGAACGGCTGCATCATTTCGGCCTAAAGCCCAAACAAAAGATCCTGCTGTATGGGGCTCCGGGCTGTGGGAAAAGCATGACGGCTGAACGCATCGCCTATAATATTGGCCTGCCTTTTTTGAAAGTGCGGTTTGAAGCGATCATCTCCTCTTACCTCGGTGAATCCGCATCCAACTTAAAAAAACTATTTGAATCCCTGAAGGGTTTTCCATGCGTTTTGCTACTGGATGAGTTTGATTTTATTGCGAAGGCCCGGACCAAGAATGGGCAAGATGTGGGGGAAATGCACCGGCTCGTCAATCTCCTGCTCAGTCTGCTGGAAGATTATGAGGCTCCCGGTATCTTGGTGGCGACCACCAACTTTGAAGGGGTTATTGACTTTGCGCTGTTTCGCCGTTTTGACGAGATCATTGAAATGCCCAAGCCTAGCGAGGCCGAGATTGACCGGCTGCTCCGACAAACCCTTTCCTCCATGACGCTCGCGAAAAACATCCACCTTCCAGAGATGGCCCAAAAGCTAGCAGGATTTTCCGCAGCGCTGGTGGTTAAAGTGGCCAATGACGCGTCCAAAATTGCGATTCTCGAAGGAAAAAATATTCTTGAACAAAAACATCTTACGATTGCCATAGCTGAAAACCTATCCTTTAATAAGTGAGTAACCGCCTATGCCCGAATTCCCACACCTGCCTCTTCCTAGGAAAGAGTCCGGAAGTTTTAAACCCCCACGCCGGAGAATTGACTTTGAAATGTCCCCGATTACCCAGGGCAATCTGAGTAACCGTGTCGCGTATGGTCGAGCGCTGGAAAGAAAGGCCGATCAGATTCTTGCCTTCTGGCAAGCGACCCGTCAACAGGACCGGGAAAATGAGCTTCCGGAATTGCCGGATGAAGAGACGATCCCCGTTTTGTTGAAAGTGGATACGGACCTGTTCAAAACGGATTCGCTGTTCGATATGGGAATCGAAGTGATTGCCGAGGAGGACGATGGATTTATTATCGGCGCGGCAGCGGACAACTTCACCGCTTTAAAAGATAAGATCACGAAGTTTATCAATGATCGATCGGGCAGATCCAAACAAATCGCTGAGTTGTGGGAGATTGTAGACGGGACCCGATGGCGTCTGGATTACATTTTGTCGCCCGAGTTAAATGCCCAATGGGAATCGATCGCCGACAACGATTATATCATCGTCGATGTCAGCATTGCCTGCGGCTATAAGATACCCGCCGAACCGGCGCAGAAAAGAAATGAGTCTCGGGCTGCCTTTGAACGCCGGTACGAGAACTGGCAAGCCCGGAAAGCGCGTATTGAACAACATCAGGCGGAGCTGGAAGAGACTCGGCAAGCCGATTTTGACGCGTTTCTCGGGCGAATCGGGGCTAATAAACTCAGTGCCTTCGTGAGCCTATCGGACAGTTTCAGTTGCCGGATCCGGGTAAAAGGCTGGGCCTTAAAGTTCCTGGTTCTAAAATACCAATACGTTTTCGATGTTACGGAATATGATTCGTTAATCTACGCCCATCCGATGACGGGAGCGCAAGTAGAAATTGAAGTCGGACTAGAAGCACCGGACGAAGAGGATCCGGCCATCTGTGTGATCGATAGCGGCATCCAGCAGGAGCATCGGATGATTGCATTCTCCCTCGATTCCAGCGCTTCAAGGTCCTATTTACCAGGCGTGACGGATACCTCCGATGGGGTTGCGGATGGAGGACATGGTACCAAAGTGGCCGGAGCGGTTATCTTTGGCAGTGAGGTTCCCAAAGGCAGTGATTTCAAAAGTCAGGTCTGGGTGCAGAATGCACGGGTGCTGGAGGATAACAAACTCATGCCGCAGACCCTATTCCCGCCTGAACTCATGGAAACCATCGTGCGTGACTACGCCGAGACCAAGCTCTTCAATCTATCGATCACCTCGTTCCGGCCTTGCCGGACCACCCATATGTCGGAATGGGCGGCAAGCATTGACAAGCTCATGTGGGACAGAAGAGTGCTTTTTTTTATCGCCACCGGGAACATTGCCAGGGATAGTGTGAGAACAGCCAACAACCCCGGAATCCGGGATCATATCATCGGTGGTAGAAATTATCCTGGGTACCTGTTTGAACGATCCTCCCGGATCTCCAACCCGGCTCAAAGCTGTTTCGCCTTAACCGTCGGCTCGATTTGTGCCAGCGAATTTGACGATGCGGATCGGGAATCGATTGGAAAAATAGGTGAGCCTTCGTCTTTCACCCGGACAGGCCCCGGGTTATGGGGGATGATCAAACCGGATGTCGTGGAAGTAGGTGGAGACTGGATTCGGGAAAAAGTAGCCCAGCCCAATCTGAGCACACTTCCTGAAACTTGTACGGAGGTGATTAAGACCACCCTGGGAAACGGCAATTCCATCGGCTATGATATCGGAACTTCTTTCTGTGCACCCAAAGTGGCGCATATCGCGGGCCGGATCTATAAAGAGGTAAGTGAAAATCCGATACTCATCCGGGCGCTGATTGCGCAATCTGCGCGCCTCCCGCGACCGAAATTGTATACGCCGACCATCGATCATCTCCGGACCTACGGCTATGGGGTCCCGAACTTGCAACGAGCCACGGGAAACACGGCCGAGAGGATTACGCTCACAGCAGAATCCACGATATCGGCCAAACAGGCGGAAATTTATTCGATCCGGATTCCCGAGTCCATCCGGGCCGCCGGCAATGAGTACGAGGTGATGATCGAGGTTACGTTATCCTATATCGCGGAGCCCCGGCGTACCCGACGGAAAATTGATTCCTATTTATCGACTTGGTTAGACTGGCATACCTCCAAACTGGGAGAGAATTTTGACCGTTTCCGCCGTCGGATCATCCAATACATCGATGAAGACCAACTTCCAAATCCGCCCCCAGGATCCGACGGCGACCTCATCCACTGGAAAATACGGGAAAGAAACGACTGGGGCGATGTCCACGGGATCAAACGACAGGACAGCTCTTTGCAAAAGGACTGGGTGATCCTGCGCGCCTTTGAACTTCCTTCTGAGTTTTCCATCGCGGTTGTCGGTCACAAGGGATGGGAAAAGGATATTACGAAGGAAGTCCCGTTCGCCCTGACGGTCAGCTTTGAGGTCCTTGGACAGGAGGTTCCCATCTATGAGCTCATCCGGGTAGAAAATGAGATCGAAATCGAGCAACCGCTCGAGGTGGAAGCATTTCCGCAGTTGGATTTTTAGCCAATTACTCCCCTAAAACTGGGAACGGATAATTAATCCCTGCTAAATCAAACCGACTACAAAGGAAAACGCTGGCGGATAAAGTATCAGTGCCTCATCCTCGAGAAACTTCGGCCCCCTTATAAGGGGGCCAGTTGGAAATGTTCTCCCGTCTTTGAAGACTGCTTGAAAAAAATCACAGGCATCGTCGACCTAATTTAGCCCATGAAATTGCAATCCACACTTTGCTATACTTATGATAGAATTGTAAACAGCATTAAATCTATTTTCTAGAATTATTCGATAATAAGGCAATAACACCAAGAACAGCCGCACCACCCAATATCCAGCCCAATGCCTCATTGTTAGGCTTGGAATTACGCTGAATCATCCTACTCCTTATTTCTTCAATTGCCTCTTCTATGTTAGCTCTGTTAAAAAAAACATAGTTTCCAGAAAACTGCGGATGAATCGGAATACCCTCTTCAATTAATAATACTGACGGTATAGAATGCTGAGTCGCCAGATCGTATTCCTGCAACACGCGCTGCCATTGATGTCCACCGGCAGTAACAACCCCTACAAACAATTGCGACAAGAATATCTGATACTTCGTTGTTGCGTCAACGACCTGGCTATTGCTACTCTGTATCAACGTAAACCCTTGTTCTCTTAACCTGTAGGAAAGCAAGGTCGCAATATACTGCTCCTCCTCATTGAAAGAATATGATATAAATGCTTTCATTGCTGACTTTTTTGGGGCTTGGACAAGAGATAATCAAAATACTCCGGGAAAAATTGCTGATGCAGCGTTTCTGGTGCCAGCAGCAGCTTCTGCTTGAACTGTTCCCCTGTCCAAATTTCATAGAGATACCTGTCTCTACAACTTTTTGCCAGTTTTTCAAAATGCTCAGAAAGACCGCTTGTTGGGCGTTCCCGGCAAATCAAGAGATACCCGCATGCGTCATGGGATACGATCAAATCCTTAATACTTATTCCGCCGAGATCGGGTACGGAAATATTCCTTCTATGGAATTTACACTGGATAACCCAACGCCTCGTTCCTCCCTTAATCAGGTCAGGTATCTGGAACTCGTAAAGAATATCTTTTCCTCCGTCTGGTCCAACTCCCACCAAATTCACCTTTGATCCCAAATCCCCAAGAGAGCGAAAGAACTCCGCTACCAGTTCCTCAAACCGGTGACCATCTTTAATTTCATTGAAATCCAATTGTTTCATATTTCGAGCAAACGATGGTCGAAAATAGTATGTTTTGTCCAAATATATTACTTTCACCAATATCTGCCCCGTTTGCCTCTTGCTCGAATCCGATGCCGCCGTATCAAAGCGGACTGTCGTCAACAAATTACCGGCTTACCCGTCGATTCCACGCGCAAATAAAAATGGTGTGAGACAAAGGCTAGCACCTCCTACATGCTGAAAAGATAGTTGATGATCTTCGCGACCTCTTTTTCCTTTCTCACCAGACAGTCTGAAAACATCCAGGCGTCATAGGCGGCAGCATGGTTTTTCACAATAGCAAAAGAACTCCCTGCATAATGAACCCTCTTCTTGTGGTATGGATCATTCCCGATAGACCTATTCATCGACTGTTCAAGAATCATCAGGTTGCCGATCGCGTTAATGTCGCCCTGCCACTCCGCCCAAATATCCTCTCTTTTTTCACCATTCTTATCATGATATGACTGTATATGCTCTATGTCACTTGGCGCCTCAAATATTCTTTTTGGAATTTCATCGATGTCCTCCTGCCTTGTTGAGGTATAGTTCTCTTCGAGCATTGCCGACATCCGGCAGATAAGATTCTTCATTTTAGCGTTTTCGGTAATTTCACCGTTAAGAATTTCTTTAAACCCTTTGTATCCCTGATGCGCTTCAATAGTCCCTATTTTCTCATTTACCAAAGAAAGTGTGCTATCAAGCGTATCCTTGACTAGGCTCTTAACGACTTTATATGTAAAGGTGGCCAATTCATTTATTGCCCGGAGAAACCTGACGCTATATATAAAGTAAAGCTTACTAAGCTGCCTTGTGAAATACAGCATCCTGTTCCAATGGTCTTTCTCCCCCCGGAATCTGTATAGGAATATAAAAATCAAAATCCAATATCTGCCATACCTGGACTGCCATATAAAATGGAGCGCGCACGCATCTTCCACGCTTGCGTATGTCTGATTTTCCCACGCGTATCGCGCCTCAATAATTTCATCCATCTCCTCTATCGACAACTCAAGGCTATCCAAATTGTTTCTGTAATGCTCCCATGGATTCACATTTAGCAACGTGTCGAATAACCGTTCAAAAAAAGTGTCTACCCCATAGGTGTACAATACTACTGGTAGGTCATATTTGGCAATTAAGATATATTGGTAAATACTTAGGATGTCATTTATTGCGGCCGCCTGAAACCCAACTTGGCGGTTATAACAGTCTATTTTCTGGTATAGCTCGCTTATCTTATCAAAGACCGATTCAGCTAGTCCCTTCTTGTCTGTTAAATATTCATAAAATCGAATCTTAAAGATATCGCCACCGTTTAGATCCAATCCAGTCGTATTAATTGCGTTAAATATTTGCAACGTCTTTGACAGTCCTGCTTTCGTCTCAACGACTACGAAGTAAATATTGGTCAAGAGGAATCTAGTAAATACTTCAATGTCAAAAAATGCGGTATTTTCCTCATCATCAATATATTCGCTCAAAACTTCCCCAACATGGCATGACTTCTCTATGTATGGATTAAGTTTGTTTCCGTCATTTGTTATCTCCGAGGTTAGAAATTCATCCAAATATTTCTGCTGCTCACCATTATTAACCTTTGTGACCATCCAGTTCAGACCAATCTTTTGTAGCTCTGCTGAGTCAGGAAATCTAAGTTTCAGAACTCTTAAAAGGAGAAGGAAAGTCGTAAGGCGCTGCTGACCATCAATCACCTCTTGTTCAACTTGATTATCCTTTTCAGCCAGTTGCATTGTTCCCAAAAAGAGAGCATCCTCGGGCGCATGCCCATCGTTGCCCCAAAAGGAAACAAAAATATTGCCCAGAAATTTTTGGATTGCTTCGACTGTCCAGGAATAAGGACGCTGATAAACTGGAATAATGTACTTGCTATTTTCCGACAAAATGATATGCCGACTATCCTGATGATTATATTTCAAGGTGCAAGTTTTAGCGCGGATCGAGAATTGAGTGCTCATCTTGTTTTTTTATCGGGACAGGTGAAAATCGAACATGGCACGAACGTAGCATTTAACATTGATATGATAGAACTGTTTTTTTCTGCACTCGGAATGGTCACAGCCACCAAACTCCTATTCCTATTTTTAACTGATCAAATTATGCTGAAAAATATCCAATATTTAGACTTTAATCGTCATTCACAAAAAGCAAATGAACTCGCTCCAATTTTTAGCTAATCCTGGCGGAAACATAATCGGCCAGAATAGTCTTACATTCGCCTTTTATCCTATTAATTACATCGTCTTCTTCCTTGTACAACCACTCGCAATACCATTCCCTCGCAATCAAGTCTAATCGTAATTGTGCTTTGAACTGAGCTGGTATAATATATTTTTCAATTACAGGCTCATATGTCTTAATTGTACTATCATAGCTTTTCAGGAAATTGGCTTGTGCGTCCAGTCCTACAAAGCTCCAATCATATGACTGTATGGTAAATTTTCCATGTTGTCTCGCACGTCTTACTTCTCCTATTGCCTGATCATGATCCGCCTCCGCATAGAAGCTAGGGTTTAAAAGCCAAGTATTATTCAGTGCAGATGGTTTCGTCTCGAAAAATTGCTCTTGAAATCCACCCTCAATCATAATTTCAAAAAGAGGATAATAAATGACTAGGAATTGAGCGCTTACATGATCGAAGTTAGGATTATCTACCGCAAAATATAAGGCCACTTCTGGCTTTAACGTCCAATCTAAAAGCCGGGTCGGTATTCCATAGTGCTGCGCCTGCATCAACCATGCCCAATCGTTTTGGTATTGACGAGGATTTGCATGTAGGAATATCTTA
>DASZXP010000013.1:0-25613 GCA_035545935.1 Puia sp.
GTGTCTCCGGCATCCTTGTGCTGGTATTCATCAATGGTCTGATGGCATTGGGCAGAAGCTTTGCGGGGCCCGTGGTACACCGTCTGAATCCCAATGGGATGCTTATTTTCTCCGCGATATTTGCCGCCATCGGATTGATCCTGTTGAGCAGGGCCACGGGTTATGCGGCATTTGGCGCTGCCTTTGTATTTGCGGTGGGTATCTGTTTCTTCTGGCCGACCATGCTGGGTTTTGTCGCTGAATATATACCCAAGTCGGGCGCGCTGGGGCTTTCGATCATGGGCGGAGCGGGTATGTTCTCCGTATCGCTGATATTGCCG
The DNA here is from genome assembly GCA_035545935.1 of Puia sp. Classification (GTDB taxonomy): domain Bacteria; phylum Bacteroidota; class Bacteroidia; order Chitinophagales; family Chitinophagaceae; genus Puia. The sequence goes on from DASZXP010000013.1 coordinate 321, forward strand.
CTGATGGGAAAATGGTATCAGAATTTCAAGGATGCTGCTGTCGCATCAGGGACCGATGCCGCACATGCCGATGCTGTTGCAGGCTCCAATACATTTATGAAAGTGGCCATTATGCCGGCGATACTGATCGTGGTATTTGCGCTGATCTATATGGTCCGTCGTAAAACATATGCTGCTCACAAACAGCAAATGCAGCCCGGACCGGTCAATTAATCTTATTTTAATGCCATGCATCCTTTTTATGGCCGGATGCAAGCGAACATTTTGTAAATTACTTTTTTTAACGACCGGAGTCATCTTATGCCAAATCCATCCTCCCGACGCAGCGCTATCAAGAACATTGTAGCGGGTACAGCCGTATTGGGATCAGCGGGAATGCTGTCATCCTTTGACAGTCCTGAAGACGCAAATCAACAGAACATGGCCTTTAAGGGTAATATCAATCACTCCGTATGCCGGTGGTGCTATGGGGACATTCCATTGGATCAACTTTGTGCAGCAGTAAAGAAGATAGGTTTCAGCGCTATCGACCTGGTAGGTCCGAAAGACTGGCCAGTTTTGAAAGAGCATGGTATCTGGTCATCCATGTGCAATGGGGCGGAGATCAGCCTGACCAAGGGCTGGAATCATACGGAATATCATGAGACGCTGATAAAGAATTATACGGAGCATATCGACCTTGTCGCCAAGGCGGGTTATAAGAACCTCATTTGTTTTAGCGGCAATTCCGAGGGGATGGACAGGGAGACGGGTATAAAGAATTGTGTGGACGGGTTGAAGAAGATCATCGGGCAGGCGGAGAAGAGCGGGGTCATACTCCATATGGAATTGTTGAATAGCAAGGTAAATCATCCGGATCAGATGTGCGACAATTCAAAATGGGGCGTCGAGCTGGTAAAACAGCTGGGTTCGGAGAATTTCAAGCTGTTGTATGATATCTATCATATGCAGATCGACGAAGGGGATGTTATCCGGACCATCAACGACAACCATCAATATTTTGGTCATTATCATACGGGTGGGGTGCCTGGCCGTCATGAGATCGACGATTCGCAGGAGCTTTATTATCCTGCCATCATGAAGGCGATAGTGGCCACGGGATTCAAGGGGTATGTGGCGCAGGAGTTCATACCTGCCAGACCGGATAAGCTCAAGAGCCTGAAACAGGGAGTGCGCATTTGTGATGTGTAGTTCCGCCGGGGGGCGATGTAATTTGAAATTTTAAGACGTACAAATATCTAAAAACGACGTATTATGGCTGATAACACGTATGAAGCAATTGTGATCGGGTCGGGTATCAGTGGAGGCTGGGCCGCCAAGGAGCTTACCGAAAAAGGATTAAATACTTTAATGCTGGAGCGGGGCCGGAATATAGAGCATGGAAAGGGGTATGTGAATGCTATGAAAGAGGCCTGGGAGTTCCCGCATCGCGGCAAGGCCACCGAGCAGATGAAGCATGATTACCCGGTGCTGAAGAGAGACTATCCATTGAACGAGACCAACCTGGACTATTGGGTAAAGGACAGCGAATGTCCTTATACGGAAACAAAGCGATTCGACTGGTTCAGGGGCTATCATGTCGGTGGAAGATCGCTGATGTGGGGCCGTCAAAGCTACCGTTGGAGCGATCTCGACTTCGAGGCCAATGCAAAAGAGGGGATTGGCGTAGACTGGCCCATACGTTATAAGGATATAGCGCCCTGGTATGACTATGCGGAAAGATTTGCGGGTATCAGCGGAAGCAAGGAGGGATTGCCTCAGCTGCCGGACGGTCAGTTCCTTCCTCCCTATGATATGACCTGTGTGGAAAAGGATGTGTCGGCCCGTCTGAAAGAGCATTATAAAGGCATGCGGCATATGATCATCGGCCGGGTGGCCAATATCACCGTACCGCATGGCGGGCGGCCGGGCTGTCAGTTCCGGAACAAGTGCTGGCTGGGCTGTCCCTGGGGTGGTTATTTCAGCACGCAGTCTTCCACCTTGCCTGCCGCGATGAAGACGGGGAAGCTTACGTTGCGTCCCTGGTCCATTGTTACCAAGATCCTGTATGATAAGGATAAGAAGAAGGCGACGGGTGTGGAGGTGCTGGATGCGGAGACGAACCAGACCTATCAGTATTTTGCCAAGATCATCTTTTTGAATGCCTCTACGCTCAACAGCGCCTGGATCCTGATGAATTCCGCCACGGATATATGGCCTGACGGATTGGGCAGCAGCAGCGGCGAACTGGGGCATAACCTGATGGACCATCATCTGGGTGTGGGCGCCGGCGGTACGGTGGATGGATATGAGGATAAATATTATTTTGGAAGACGCGCCAACGGCATCTATATACCCCGCTATCGTAATCTTTTCGGGGATAAGCGGGATTACCTGCGTGGCTTTGGCTACCAGGGTGGCGGGGGCCGTGAAGGGTATAATCACCAGGTGGCGGAGTACAGCATTGGAAAGGAATACAAGGACGCGTTGACGGAGCCGGGTCCCTGGACGATGAGCATCGGAGGGTTTGGAGAGATACTTCCTTATCATGAGAATAAGGTGACGTTGGACAAGACGAAGAAGGATAAATGGGGGTTGAATGTATTGAACATCGACTGTGAGCTGAAGGACAACGAGCTGAAGATGCGGAAGGATATGGAGACCGACGCCGTGGAGATGCTGGAGGCAGCCGGCGTGAAGAATGTAAAGAGCCATAGCGGCAATCCTTATCCCGGCAGGGGCATCCATGAGATGGGCACGGCGCGTATGGGCAAGGACCCCAGGACCTCCGTGGTGAATTCATTCAACCAGATATGGGACGCGAAGAACGTATTTGTCACCGACGGATCGTTCATGACCTCCGCGGCCTGTGTCAACCCATCCCTTACGTATATGGCGATGACGGCAAGGGCGGCGGACCATGCGGTGCGCGAGCTTAAAAAAGGTAATATATGAACACTTATGACGCCATTGTCATAGGGTCGGGTATCAGCGGCGGCTGGGCCGCGAAGGAGCTCACCGAAAAGGGAATGCTTACCCTGATGCTGGAGCGGGGGCGGAACTTCGAGCATGTAAAGGATTATACGGACACCAATAAGAACCCCTGGGAATTTCCTCACCGGGGAAAGGTAACGCAGCAGGAATTGAAGGATCATCCTTATATCGGAAGGACATGGGGCGCTACGGAGGCCGTAATAAAGTATTGGGCCAGGGATGTGGACTGTCCTTATACGGAAACCAAGCCTTTCAACTGGTGGCGCGCTTATCAGCTGGGGGGACGCAGCATTCTCTGGGGCAGGCAAAGCTATCGTTGGAGCGACCTCGACTTCGAGGCCAATGCCAGGGATGGTTGGGCTATCGACTGGCCTATCCGATACAAGGATCTTGCACCGTGGTATGATCATGTCGAACGTTTTGCCGGCGTCAGCGGCTCGAAAGAAGGGTTACCGCATTTACCCGACGGCCAGTTCCTGCCGCCGATGGAAATGAATTGTGTGGAGAAGGATGTGGCGGCGCGGATAAAGGAGCGTTGGAAGGGGCAGCGGCATATGATCATCGGCAGGGTGGCCAATCTGACGGCTCCCATACCGGGTCGTACGCAATGTCAGTTCAGGAACCGTTGCTGGGAGGGCTGTCCTTTTGGCGGCTATTTCAGCACGCAATCCTCTACCTTGCCGGCGGCAATGGCTACGGGCAAGCTGACCGTAAGGCCTCATTCCATCGTCACCCGGATACTGTATGACAAGGATAAGAGGAAGGCAACAGGCGTGGAGGTGCTGGATGCGGAGACGAACAAGACGTATGAGTTCTATGCCAGGATCGTCTTTGTCAATGCCAGCGCGTTGAACAGCGCCTGGGTATTGATGAATTCGGCAACGGATATATGGCCCGGAGGATTGGGCAGCAGCAGCGGGGAATTGGGGCATAATATCATGGATCATCATTATAATGTAGGGGCAGCGGGGGTATTTGAAGGGTATGAGGACAAGTATGTCTTTGGCCGGCGCGCCAACGGTATTTATATAACGCGGTTTGCCAACTTTTTTGGAGACAAGCGGGATTATCTGCGTGGTTTCGGCTACCAGGGCGGTGCCAGCCGGGAAGACTGGAAGAGGAATGTGGCAGAGATGGGCATTGGGAAGGAGCTGAAGGAAACGTTACAGGAGCCCGGAGTGTGGACCATGGGGCTGACGGGATTTGGAGAGCTGTTGCCTTATCATGATAATAAGGTGTCGCTGGACAAGGATAAAAAAGATAAGTGGGGGTTGCCGGTGCTGAACATGGATGCGGAGCTAAAAGATAATGAGAAGAAGATGCGGAAGGATATGGCGGCGGAAGGAGTGGCGATGCTGGAAGCCGCGGGTGCGAAGAAAGTGCATTCGTGGAATAATGGACATAATGTTGGGGATGGGATCCATGAGATGGGTTCGGCGCGTATGGGTAAGGACCCCAAGACGTCGGTGTTGAATGGGCATAACCAGGTATGGGATGCCAAGAACGTATTTGTAACGGACGGCGCCTGTATGACCTCTGCCGCCTGTCAGAACCCTTCGCTGACCTATATGGCTTTGACGGCCAGGGCAGCGGATTTTGCCGTAAATGAACTTAAAAAAGGTAATATTTAAAAATTTGCATTATGAATAGAAGAGAAGCAATTTCGAGAGTAAGCCTGCTGCTGGGTGGTACGATCCTGGGGGCGGAAGCTTTTCTGTCCGGGTGTGGCCGGCCTGATAAGAATATCGGAGGCGCCGGTATCAATTTCTCGAATGACGACGTCGCTTTTTTGGATGAGGTAGCGGAGACCATTCTGCCTGCTACGGATACACCGGGCGCCAAGGAGGCGAAGGTGGGGGATTTCATGACCACTATCGTCCGTGATTGTTATACGGACAAGGATCAAAAGGTCTTTGTCGACGGTATGCAAAAGCTGAATGAAGCCAGCAAGAAAAAGAATGGCCATTCCTTCCTCGATGCCAGCGCACAAGAGAAACATGATCTGCTGGTGGACCTGGATAAGGAACAAAAGCAGTACACCGATAAGAAAAAAGAGGATGACCCTCCACATTATTTCAGGTTGATGAAGGAATTAACCCTCTGGGGGTACTTCACTTCCGAGCCTGGCGCTACCAAGGCGTTGCGTTATGTAGCGGTGCCGGGTAAATACCAGGGGTGTATCGATTATAAGAAAGGAGACAAGGCCTGGGCGACTACTTAATGCAGCAAGTGCGGTCAGCCGCAATAACGAATACGGACAACCGAAATAGAACCCCTTCACGTTGCAGTGAAGGGGTTCGTGTTTTTACACTTACACAAAAAATTTAGACGCGCGATAAGTGGAATGATCTAAGGCAAGGATACAGGCGCAAGAATTAGTTAAAATAATACTAGTTTGCCAGGGTGTTATTAATGTAGCTTCACGTTGCATTTTCATAGTTGCGACTATGAGGGTATAAACATCATTAAATACTTGCCTATGCCATTCAAAACTAACGCCCTCTTACGGGCATGTATGTTTTTGTGCCTATTTCTTTTCACTCATCAACTTTTTGCACAGAAAAAAATTACCGGTAGGATAATCAGCAGTGCCGACAAGCAGCCATTGTTGGGGGCTACCGTGGAAGTCAAGGGAAAAAAGACTGCTACTCAGACAACGGCGGACGGAACTTTTTCGATCGAGGCTGCCGACAACAGCACATTGGTGATCTCGTCCGTCGGGTTTGTGAGATTGGAGGTCGCTGTCAAGGGACAGCCGGACCTGGGAGACATCTCTCTAACGGTGTCGAACACTGCTTTAAACGAGATCGTCGTAACGGGTTACACCACGCAACGGAAAAAAGACCTGACGGGCGCCGTGTCGGTGGTCGACCTGGCGGATGCCAGGAAGCAGCCTGTACCCGATGTGGTGAACATGCTGCAGGGGCAGGCTTCCGGCGTATCCGTGATCAGCTCGGGTCAGCCCGGGCAGGCCCCGGTGATACGGATAAGGGGGTTCAACTCATTCGGGAACAACACGCCGTTGTATGTCGTCGATGGCGTACCCACCCAGAATGTAAGCGACCTGAACCCCAATGATATCGCCAATATGCAGGTGCTGAAGGATGCGGGCGCAGCCAGCATCTATGGATCGCGCGCCTCCAATGGCGTCATCGTCATTACGACCCGGAAAGGCTCGGGTAAGGTGAAGGTGGCCTATGGCGGGTATTATGGAGTGCAGACGCCAAAGGGAGGCAATGTCTGGCATTTGCTGAATCCAACTGAGTACGGACAGCTGCTGTTTACGGCCGGACAGAACTACAACACGTTGAACCCGGCGCTGCCAAAGCCGGTGGGGAGCAATATTTATGGCTACGGAGCGGCTCCTGTCATGCCCGATTATCTTGTAGCGGGTACGGCGGGCGGCGTAACGAATACGGGCGGATTTGCAACGGGTGATCCCGCGACGGACCCGTCGTTGTATTTTGCGGACCCTACGGGCGCGAACTATTACCAGATCGCCAAAGCCAATAAGGCAGGCACCGACTGGTATCATGAGATCTTCAAGAAGAAGCCCATACAGGAACACAATATCTCCCTTTATGGCGGTAATGATCAGAGCAGCTATCTTTTCTCCCTGAATTATTTTAACCAGCAGGGGACGCTGATCAATACCTATAACAAGCGTTATACCATCCGGGCGAACACTTCGTATAAGATCGGAAAGCGGGTAAGGGTAGGAGAGAATATCGCCTATTCCGCCACGCAAAATCCGCAGGTCGGCGGCGGCATCCTGGTCGAAGGCAGCGCCATCGGCTATGCCATGCGCGAGAACCCGATTATCCCTGTATATGATATCAAGGGGAACTTTGCCGGTTCGGCCCCGAAGGGTTTGAACAATCCCCGGAACCCCGTGGCTATACAGGCAGGTACGGTAAATGACAGGACCCTGGCCGGACGGCTGTTTGGAAACGTATATGGAGAGGTGGATATCGTCAAGGGGCTGACCTTTCGTACCAGCTTTGGCGGAGAGTATTACAGCGCGTGGAGCCATACATTCAACACGCCGGACTTTTTCGATGCGGAGCCGCAGTTTACGCAGCCGGGATATACGGAGTCATCCTATAATGGTACGGATTGGACCTGGACAAACACTTTCAATTACAGCTGGGTAAAGGGGAATCACAATCTGAAGCTGGTGGGCGGCATGGAGAGCTATCAGTTCATCAACCATAATCTTGGGGGCTCCATCATAGGCTATTTTACGTTGAACCCGAATTATATCAACCTGTCCACGGGTTCGGGTACGCCGACCAACTACAGCAATGCCAATGCTATCACGGGTTATAATCCTACATCTCCGAACTACAAGGCGCCGGTGGGAGCGGGCGAGAGCCTCGTATCCTATTTCGCCCGGGCGGATTATGCCTTTGCGGAAAAATATCTGCTGGGCGCTACCTTCCGCCGGGATGGATCATCGAAGTTCATCACCAACCGCTGGGGTAATTTTTATGCGGTGAGCGTGGGATGGCGGATCTCCCAGGAACAATTCCTGAAAGACGCGCACTGGATCACTGATCTGAAGATCCGTGGTTCTTATGGTATCATGGGGAATCAGTTCAATGCGCTGGGAACGAACTCTTATTTGCTGTATGGGTCCAACAAAATCACTACTTATTACGATATCGGAGGCACGGGCAATTCGCTGGTATATGGGCTTGCGCAATCGCAGCTGGGTAACCCCGATGCCAAATGGGAGCAGGATGGGAATGCCAATGCGGGCTTTGATCTGACCATTCTCCAGGGCAAGCTGACCATCAGCGCCGACTGGTATAACAAGAGCATCAAGGACCTCCTGTTCCAGATCACGCTGCCTGCTCCCTATGGGGCCGCTACCATACCTGCCTATAATGTGGGGCGGATGAAGAATACGGGTCTCGACCTGATGATCAGCGGGCAGACGGATCTTACCCGTGATCTGAAGCTGACGGGTTCGTTGAGCTTTACGACCGTCAACAATAAGATCCTGCAGATAGATGCGAACGGATCGCAGTACTTCGATCTGGACGGTCGCCGGTTCAACGGCAGCTTTATCGTACGCAATGCGGTAGGGCATCCGGTGAGCGCCTTCTATGGCTATAAGATCATCGGTTTCTGGAACAGCGCCGATGAGATAGCCGATGCGGATAAATCCGCACAAAAAGCTACCGGTGATCCCAACGCCATCTATCAGGCGGATGAGGGTGTCGGCAGATTCCGTTATGCGGATGTGACCAAACAGGGTTTTATCGATGCCAACAGCAAGACCTTTTTGGGTAACCCCAGTCCGAAGTTTACGTATGGGATCAATCTCGGATTGGAATACAAACATTTTGACTTCAGCATGTTCTGGTATGGCGTGTATGGCAATGATGTCTGGAACAACGTAAAATGGTGGACGGATTTTTTCGGGTCGTTCCCCGGCGCTGCCGCCAGCAGGACTACCCTGTATAATTCCTGGACCTTTGCAAACCACAATGGTAAGGCGCCTGTACAGGATGCTTTGAACGGGAGCAATGGCAGCACGAACACGGTACCTAATTCCTATTTCGTAGAAAAAGGGTCGTATCTGCGGGCCAAGAATATGACGCTGGGCTATTCTTTCGGCACCAACAGTCTTACCAGAGTAGGTATCTCCAAGGTGCGTGCGTATCTACAGGCTGCCAACCTGTTCACCATCACGAAATATTCCGGCGTGGACCCCGAGATCTCGGTGAATACGATGAATGGACAGAATTCCGCTACGGATTTTGGGGTGGATGAGGGCGCTTATGCCAACCCGCGTCAGTATTTGCTTGGGCTGCAGATCACTTTTTAGAACGGGCCGGAGGTCCGTTGTCCGAAGGACAGACATTAACTCACGAAAAACTTTTTAAAATGTACTCGAAGAAATATATATCCTATATAAGTGTTTTATCGGTGGCATCCGTCCTGCTGATCCTCGGATGCAGCAAGGGTTTTTTGGACAAGCCGGCATTGGGCGCCCTGGTGCCGAGCCAGGTGAATAACAAAGCGGGCGTCAGCGCCTTTTTGATCGCGTCCTATGCGGTGCTGGACGGACAGGGTTCCGGCAATACCGCCATCGGCGGCGGGAATGCATGGGAGGCATCGCCTACCAACTGGATCTATGGCAGCGTAGCCGGAGGGGACTCCCACAAAGGCAGCAGCATCAATGACCAGCCGCCTATCGTGCCTATCGCCAATGCGCAGGAGGTGCCGTCCAATGGTTTTTTCAATGACAAATGGAAGGCCTTGTATGAGGGCGTGTCGCGTTGCAATGTGACGCTGTCGACTTTGGCCGTCTCTACGGATCCTTATATCAGCGTTGCGGACAGGACAGAATTTTCCGCCGAAGCGAAATTCCTGCGGGCGCATTATTATTTCGAGCTTCGCAGGTTCTTCCATATGGTGCCCTGGATAGACGAGACTACCACGGATATGAATCAACCCAATGATGAGGAGATCTATCCAAAGATAGAGGCTGATCTGAAAGTGGCGGTCGACAGTCTGCCCGCCACCCAGCCTAATGTAGGACAGATAAATAAATGGGGTGCGATGTGCTATCTGGCCAAGGTATATCTCTATGAGCAGAAATATACGGAGGCCAAGGCGTTGTTCGACCAGGTGATCCCTACGGCTTATGGCGGACCCGGCGTCGGCGGGGTCACGTCCAACGGGCTGTCCTATGGATTGACGGACAGGTTCGAAGATAATTTCGACGCCTCTGCCAAGAATAACAAAGAGTCGGTGTTTGCCATACAGATGACGGCGCACGATGGGACCAATAGTATTGCCCATGCCAATGGCGGGGACATGCTGAACTTCCCGTACAACAGTCCTTTCCGGTGCTGTGGCTTTTTTCAGCCTTCGGTGGATCTTGCGAACTCGTACCGGACAGATGCCAACGGATTGCCTTATGTGACGGATTACAATTTACACCCGGTGGCCAATGACCAGGGGATTGCATCGGACAAACCTTTTACCCCCGATGCCGGCAACCTCGATCCCCGTATCGACTGGACAGTGGCGCGGAGGGGCATTCCCGTACATGACTGGGGGCTGCATCCGGGCAATAACTGGATACGCGATCAGGGTTCGGCGGGTCCTTATTCCAATAAGAAGAATCTTTACTGGCAGGCCACCTCGGGTACGTATTCCGATCAGAGCACCTGGGCGCCAGGTTCGGCGATCAACTATTGTATCATACGATTTGCGGACGTGCTGCTGATGGCGGCGGAGTGCGAGGCGCAGCTGGCGAATTACAGCAAGGCGGAAGAATATGTGAATTATGTACGGAAGAGGGCGGCGAACCCTGCCAATATCCTGCATACGTATATCGATCCGACTCATCCGATGGGTGGGTTTACGAATACGCCCGCGGCTAATTATGTTTTGGCGCCTTATCCTGCGGGAACGTTCAATGCAAGCAATGCGCTGCCGGCGATCTATTTCGAGCGGAAGCTGGAGCTGGCTTGCGAGGGGCATCGTTTCTTCGACCTTGCGCGCTGGGGGATTGCGGCCGCGACGATGAATGCGTATTATGCGTATGAGCGTCAGATCACGGGGGATCTGTCGACGGGGAATTTTATTGCGGATAAGAATGAGTATTTTCCCATTCCGCAGGCGCAGATAGATCTGAGCAAGGGGAAGCTGAAGCAGAATAATGGGTATTAAAAGCGCATGTTTATCAATCCTATAAAGCAAAAGCCCCGGAGAGTATTTTCTATACTGTTATCCGGTGTTATGGGGGCGGCCGCTTGTCACACGGCTGCCCCTTATCATAAGAACAGGTCCCATGCGGATGTGAAGGATGTCGATATAGGTCGCGGCGAGGTTTTGGCCGTGAAGTATTGCCAGTCCTGTCATATGCTGCCTTCTCCGGATCAGCTGGATGCCATCACATGGGAGAAGGGGGTTCTGCCGCAGATGGGGCCGAGGTTAGGGATATTCGACCATATGGGTCAACGTTATCCCAACAATAGCGCCGATCCGAATGTGGGGAGAGGTTTTTATCCTTCGGCGCCTTTGTTGTCGCCGGAGGAGTGGGGGAATATTATCGCATATTATACCGCGCTGGCGCCGGATAGTTTGGCGATACCGCCGCGGCGGGAGGCTTTGCGTGAGGATACGACGAGGTTTAGGATCGTGGAGCCGGCCAGGGCACTGCCTGTTGGGATGCCGCCTGCCACTTGCCTGATACAGTATGACAGCGGCTTGCAACAGGTGATAACGTCGGATATCGTTGGGCATTCGTTTGCCCGGTGGGATAAGGAGCTTCGGCCCTTATCCAGTGTGATCATTCCGGGATCGGTGGTGGCCATGCAGGAAGACGCCGGCGGGAGACTGGCTTGTAATATAGGAGCTTTTCAGCCAAACAATGCGCTGGCCGGCGGCATAGACAGGTGGGATCCTTCCAAGCCGGCATTTACAAAAGTGATCGGCGATCTCATGCGACCGGTGCATATGGCCACGGCAGACCTGAATGGGGATGGGAGAGAGGATATCGTGGTCTGTGAGTTTGGATATATCAAGGGAGAGCTGAGCTGGTGGGAGAATAAGGGTAACGGGTATTACGAAAAACATGTCCTGCGCAGCATGCCTGGCGCTATCCGGGTAGTCATCGAGGACCATAACGGGGATGGACGGCCTGATATATGGGTATTGTTTGCACAGGGGGAGGAGGGGATCTTCTTATATACCAATAAAGGCGGCGGGCGGTTCGAGGAGCGGGAGGTGTTGCGTTTTCCTCCGAGCTACGGGTCTACCTATTTTGAGCTGGCGGACCTCGATGGGGATGGGCGGAAGGATATTCTTTATACCTGTGGCGACAATGGGGATTTCTCCACCGTGCTGAAGCCCTATCACGGGGTATATGTTTTTACGGGCGACAGCAGGTTACATTTTACGCAACGTTATTTTTTCCCGATGAATGGCTGTTACCGGGCCATGGCGGCGGATATGGACCGGGATGGGTTGCCGGATATCGCGGCCATTGCGTATTTCGCGGATTATGATCGTCATCCCGAAGAGGGGTTTGTGTACCTGCATCATAAGAATGCCCGTTCTTCGGACAACGGGTCTCCGACTCGTTCTGCGCTGGATTTCGAAGGGTACACTGTGCCTGGCACCGAGGCAGGACGATGGATCAGCATGGATATACGGGATGTAGATGGGGATGGGTGGCCGGATATTTTGCTGGCCAATTGCAGCGTAGGGCCTGCCTTCAACCGGGGGAAGACGGACTGGAAGAAGGGGCCGCCCTTTATCTTGTTGAGAAATAGTCGCAATTGACCTTTTAGGAAATGTAGTTCAATTGCGACTAACCGCTAATGTCTGAGGCCTTCGTCGGACCTGCTTCGCCACGAGAGCTACGCTCGTATCCTTCGTCGGTTCCAACACTGTTGGACCCTTCCTCGGATACCTCGGTCGGAACCTTCGGTTCCGGACAACGAGCCTCCGGCTCGTTTGGAATAGTAAATAAACTATCTTTGGGGCATATGCTGAATATTCCTTCCTGGTTGGCATATGCATTATTATCTGCCATTTTCGCTGCCCTGACGGCTATATTTGCCAAGGCGGGGTTGAAGGATGTCAATTCCGATCTGGCGACGGCTGTGCGGACCGCGGTGGTCCTATTGATCACCTGGGGTATCGTATTGTACAGAGGACATGGCAGGGAGGTGACGGGGCTCTCCCGTAACAGCTGGCTTTTTCTTATCCTGTCCGCCATTGCCACCGGGTTGTCCTGGCTGTTCTATTATCGGGCTTTGCAGTTGGGGAAAGTATCCGAGGTGAGCGTCATCGACAAGGGTAGTATTGTCTTTACCATTCTGCTATCCTTTTTCTTTCTTCGGGAACCGCTGACGCCGCGGATAATACTGGCGACGCTGCTGATCTTTACAGGGATGTTAGTACTTGTATGGAAATAATTCGGTAAAAATTATGATAGATTCTGTCTGGCTGTTGTTTGCTATTGGGTTATTGGTTGGGGGGCTCGGTACATTGATAGGGGCCGGGGGAGGATTTATTTTGGTGCCTGTCCTGCTTTTTTTATATCCTTCTTTGCAGCCGGACGCTATCACAGCCGTTTCGATGGCTATCGTTGCGTGCAATGCTGTCTCGGGAACTGTGGCCTATGCGAGGGCGCGACGGATCGACTATAAGGCGGGTATGCAATTTGCTGTTTTTACGATACCGGGAAGCATTCTGGGGGTGATGATCACGCGGTATATTTCAAGATCTTTTTTTGCGATCGTATTCGGATCGTTGCTGGTGCTATTGGCTTTTTATTTGTTGTTGAAGAGGGACGGACATCAGAAGACGCCTGTGAACAAAGGGTATGGGAGATCGACCCAGGTGCGCATCCTGACGGACAAGAATGGAGAGACCTATCGTTATTCTTTTAATAAACACATCGGGTGGGGCATCAGCCTGATCGTGGGATTTATTTCACCCATACTGGGTATCGGGGGTGGCATTATCCATGTACCGGCCCTGATCAACTGGCTGCAGTTCCCTGTTCATGTCGCCACTGCTACTTCCCATTTTATCCTGGCTGTCATGTCGCTGGTCAGCGTGGTGGTGCATGTCATACAGGGCAGCTACCATGATGCCTCTATACAGCGAATGGTGCTTTGTCTGGGTATCGGGGCCATTATCGGCGCGCAGGCGGGGGCCTATTTCTCTCACCGTGTGAAGGGCCGCGCCATAGAGCGAGCGCTGGCTGTCAGCCTGGGGTTAGTGGGTATCCGGATACTGCTGGGGCATCATTAGCTTAATTTTACAAAACCGACCACGGGTCGGTTGTCCAAAGGACCATCATAAGCCATTTTTCGGCCCACAGGTATTTTTTTGTTACCGAAGGGCCGAAAATTTAAACTTTTTCTTTTTTGGGGCGTCTCAAGGCAATAACCGGTAGGTTATTTGCATTTGAATAAAGGCATTTTTAGGAAAGACTACTAACAAAGTAAAACCGCAGGTATGATTAAACACGCAGTATCGACCAGAACGACCATGATTGTTGCTCTTTTTGTATCCTTATTTGGATTAGGTTCCTGTACAAAGCATGTCACCCAGGTGGTAGACCAGGGGTTCTCTGCTATTTACACTATTCACAACTCGGATTGGACGACTGATACCTATACGGGCACCGGCGCCTATACGGGAAATGGCACTGGTCCGCTGAATCAGTATGCTGTTGTTCTGAATGTACCGGAGGTGGATGATCAGATCGTCGCCAATGGTGCTGTAATGGTCTATCTTTCTTTCGATGGCGGGAATACCTATGATGAGCTGCCGGCCGAGGAAGGTGGGGTATCGTATAATACCCTGCATTGGAAGAGCTCGGTGTACATAGGGTTTCACACGTTGAATGGTTCGACTCCGTCACTGCCCAGCGGCGATGTTATTGCCAAGGTGGTGATCCTGGATGCAACACCATTGGATTAAATATTTTTTAAATAATAGGTGCTCCCTCACCCGCCGGACGGCGGATAAGGGAGCTTTTTTGTCCCTTATTTTATCCCGGATCTACAGTTTTGAAAACTGTAACTTATTTTTTTGAGCGCAGTTAGGGTTACACGGGAATATCTCGTTATTTTTAACAGTAATAACCTGATAACCCTGGTATGCTACCCCTCGAAACCCCGTTCACTCTCCTGTTGACACGCCGTATATGGCCTGATAGTTGCCGTAGTATATTACTCTTTCCTTTTTTGAGGACAATCTTACGCTAAAATCCTGTGTCATTAGAGATTATATATAATGAAAAAGACGTGCTGTATCGTATAGCCAATGGCGACAGAATGGCTTTTAAGGTGTTGTACGAGCATTATTTCACCGTTGTACAGAAGTATATAAGTCTATTTGTATCCTCCAAGGATAATTTGGATGAGCTGACACAGGATGTATTTGTGCGTGTATGGGAGAAGCGGGAACGTTTGGTGGGAGTGGAGTCTTTCCGGGGCTATCTTTTTATGCTGACGCGTAATATGGTCTTCAATTATGTGCGGTCGTTGAGAGTGCAACAACGTACCAGTGAGCTGAACGAGACGATGGACCCGGCAGGCGAGCGGCATGTGGAGCATGCGTTGTTGTATAAGCAATATTATTCAATAGCCGTAGAAGGGATGGAAAAGCTCCCTCCCGGCAGAAAGAAAATTTTGAAGATGAGTGTCGAGGAGGGATTGACACTGGACGAGATCGCGCAGAAACTGAACATTACCCGGGCGGGCGTCAAGAAACAGCTGTATGCCGCGACGGCGTTTGTCCGGCAATATTTGCTGGAGCATGCTGAGATGTCCCTTCTTTTACTGGCTTTTCTTTCTCTTTTCGATAAATAAGCCCCTTATTTAACCCATTGACTCCTAGCTATTTGTAGTTTTTTGAAAATTTTTTAAAAAAATCCGGCTTTCGAGGTATCCTCCGGCTAACGGGACGTGTCTTTATTATATCACCTTATTTTTATGATCTTAAAGGACGCAAGGCAATTTGTAGCAAGTTTCGTAAAAGGGGAATATACCCCGGAGGAATATGCGGCATTTTTGACCTGGCTCCAGGACGCCTCGATAGAAGAGTTGGAAATTATTGCGGACGAACACGAGGCTTTATTCGAACAGTGGTCATTGCCAGACGTGTCTCCTTCTCCGGAATGGGCTCTTCAGCTGGAACAAAGACTTGACCAGGCGGATGAACAGATCACGACTAAGGTAGCGCCGGTGAGAGGAATGCATCCTGGCAGGTTTATAAGGAATCCATGGGTAGCAGCAGCATCTGTTATACTGTTGTTGTCTGGTGGATATCTCCTGTTCAATCATTCTGCTGAGAAGAAAACAGCGACTGTAGGCAGTCAGGCCGGAGCTCTTTATGATACATTTATGGTGCTCCGTGGTGGAACGCAGCAGGAATTTGTGTTGGCTGATGGCAGTAAGATATGGTTGAATGCCGCCAGTACATTGAAATATCCTGTTTCTTTCAACGGTGGGCGTACAGTGGAATTGTCGGGAGAAGGTTATTTTGAAGTAACGGGTAACGTTACGAAGCCTTTTCATGTGAAGATCAAAGGGGCGGAGATAGAAGTGTTAGGAACACATTTCAACGTAAAGGCTTATGACGAGGAGTCTACCAGCCAAACGACGTTGGTGGACGGAGCGGTGAAAGTGATCAGGGGTTCGGAGGTCATACAGCTCAAGCCGGGTGATCAGGCTGAAATCAATTATCCTTCATCGGGGAGTGATCCTTCGATGAGAGTAATAAAGGGATTGAATATCGATGCGGTTTTGTCCTGGAAGAGTGGACGATTACAATTCAAGGATGACAACCTTTCTACCGTAATGCAGGCTATTGCCCGCTGCTATGACGTAGAAATACGCTATCCATCGGGGGTGCCGAATAAGCGTTTCACCGGCAACTTCACACGTAAATCCAATATCTCCCAGATCTTGAGTCAATTAGAGGATCAAGGCATACACTGTATACAAGATGGAAAAATAATTACGGTGATGCACTAAGCACCATATTGTCCATAACCATTGAACCGAGTCCGCCAGTTACAGCCCGCCGTCATGGGTAAGTAAATAGATAAGTATGATAAGTATTTATTTTATATTTACTCATGGCTTGCGAGCTGTAACTTTATTATTAAACTGCCTACATGGGCTTGACAAAATGGATTGCTTTCATACTGCTTATAGCCTGCTTACAGCGAAGCATCTCTGTTTATTCCCAATCTCCAGAGCCCAAAGTTTCTTTATCGGAAAAGAATGCTCCTCTTGAAAAGGTGCTCAACGCAATCAGCCTTCAGACAGGGATCAATATTTTTGGAGAATCGTCATGGACCCAGGTGGCCCGTAAGGTGACGATATCCGTAAAGGATATGCCCTATACGCAAGCGCTGGCAATGTGTTTCAAGGATCAGCCATTGCGGTATGAGATGGTGGGCGGCGGCATCTCCATTCATGTGGTCCGATCGAAGGATTATTTGTTGAAGGGGTATGTCCTTAATGAGAAGCAGGAGCCTGTGCCCGGGGCTGCTGTTATGTCGGAGGGAAGGGGCAAGGTCTCGACTGCGCTGACGGATGAGCTGGGCGGGTTTAGTATTTTTCTCGGTGTACTCGATACCAGTATTGTGATATCCAGTGTAAGTTATGAGACGAAGGAGATCTCCTACCATGGACAGACGGAATTGAAGGTGGAGGTAAAGGCAAAGATCGTCGAGCTGGAGGGAGCTTCCGTGGTGGGGCCGGCGCATACGGGTTATTATGATGTGCCCAAGGAAAGGGCGACGGGTAGCTATAGCCAGGTGAACAATGCGATGATCGAAAGGCGCGTGTCGACGACTATCCTGGATCGGCTGGATGGGATAACGAGCAGTTTGATCTTTAATAAGAATACGATACCCAGTCTGAATCAATCGGCCATCACTATACGGGGAAGGAGTACGATCTTCGGAACGCCTGATCCGTTGATCGTGGTGGATAATTTCCCCTATAGCGGGGATCTCAATAATATCAATCCGGAGGATATCGAGTCCATCACGGTGCTGAAGGATGCGGCGGCTGCGAGTATTTGGGGAGCTTTTTCGGGCAATGGGGTGATCGTGATGACGACGAAGAAGGGGAAGTATGATCAGGCGAGGAAATGGAATTTTACGACGAGCCTGACGGTGGGGGAGAAGCCGGATCTGTATTATCAGCCTATTCTTTCTTCTAAGGATTATATCGAGGTGGAGCAATTTCTATATGGTTCAGGGTATTATAATGCGAAGATCAATGATCCGACATATCCTGCCCTGTCACCAGCGGTGGAGATAATGCTGGCTGGTAATAATGTGCAGGGCAAATTGGATTCATTGGGGAATATCGATACCCGTAGAGATTTGAAGAAATATCTTTATCAACCAAGTGCGAGCCAGCAGTATGCGCTGAACTATAGTGCGGGAGGGAAGAAGGATCATTATTTTATATCGGCTGGGTATAATAAGGATGTATCCAGCCTGGTGAGAAATCAATATAACCGCGCGACTTTTAATGCGAGCAATACATGGAGTGTCGTGCCAAAGAAGGTGGAACTGAGAACGGATGTCAGTTATGTGAGTAGTGTGACATGGAATAATAATAGCGGGCTTATTAATGCACTGTACCCCTACCTTGACTTGACGAATGGCATGGGCAAGGCGTTGGCGGTTCCATGGAATTATCGGCTCCCTTTTGTAGATACAGTAGGAGAGGGTAAATTGCTGGATTGGCATTACAGACCTCTGGACGAATTGCACAATGCGGATGATAAGATATATGTCACTGATCTGCGATTGAATACAGGGCTGCGTTATAATATCTGGGATGGGCTAAGCGCCAACCTGTATTATCAGTATGAGCATGGGAAACGGGACGAAAAGAATTTTCAAAGCCTGCAAACCTATTATACCCGTAACCTGATCAATTCATATGCTCAGCCGGATGACAATGGAGGATATAGCTTCCCAATACCGACAGGCGGGATCATGGATGAGATGATCAATCGATATGACGCCAATAACGTACGTGTACAGTTGAACTTTGATCATGTATTTTCTCCCAATCATAAACTAAACGCATTGGCAGGCTGGGAGCTAAGGGACATCGAGGGGCATGCGGATAACACCAGGCAGTATGGGTATGATCCGATGAATCATACGAGTGTACCTGTGAATTTAGATACGTCTTATATTCTTTATTTTTCTCCGAAATATATAAAAATCCCTAATCAAAATTTGAGCTATGGTACTTCGGATCGTTTTCTTTCTTACTATGCCAATGCAGCATATACGTTCCGTCAACGATATATAATTTCCGCCAGCGCCCGCAGGGACGAATCGAATCTTTTTGGAGTGGACGCTAATCAAAAGGGGGTACCCCTATGGTCGGCCGGATTGGCCTGGGAAATATCAAAGGAGCCTTTTTACAAGGCGGATTGGTTGCCTTTTCTAAAATTGAGGATTACGGATGGCGCCAACGGCAATGTGGATCGATCTGTATCTGCCTATACCACAGCTCATATGAGCGGGGTAGGAAATGATTATGGGGAATTTTTTGCCAATATTATCAATCCACCCAACCCGTCTTTGCGATGGGAAAAGATAGGGATTTTTAATGTAGGAGCGGATTTTGCCAGCAAGGGCAATCGGATAGAAGGGGCCCTGGAATATTATATCAAGAGTGGTAGAGATCTTATCGGACAGACGGTGATGGATCCTACATCAGGTGTCATAACCTTTACGGGTAATACCGCCAATATGGTGGCGCATGGCTGGGATCTTACCTTACATACGAGGAATCTGAATGGTAAACTCAGGTGGAGCAATGACTGGCTGGTGAGCTATGTAAAGGATAAGGTGACGAGATACGGGCTCAAGCAGCCTACGGCGGATACTTATTTTCAAGTTACTTCCCTTAACCCCCTTGTCGGACATCCTTTATATTCGATATATGCGTTACGATGGAAGGGACTGTCACATGATACGGGCGATCCTCTGGCGGCATACAAAGGTGCGCCGGATACGGCCTATAGCCAAATTGTCAATTACCCGGCGGACAGCCTGGCATATAAAGGGCCTGCCAGCCCACCCTTTTTTGGCAGCTGGCGGAATACTTTTAGCTGGAAACAATTTGAGCTGTCATTCAATATCGTCTTTAAATTGGGCTATAATTTCCGAAGAAGCTCTATTTCTTATTCCGATCTGTATAATGGAGTTTCAAAAGGGAACTCCGATTATGAACGACGCTGGCAAAAACCGGGCGACGAGCAAATTACGAATGTGCCGTCACGCCCTTCTCCAACTCCAGTCAATTTTAACAGGGATGAGTTTTACATATATTCAGAAGCCCTTATTGAAAGAGGAGATCATGTTCGGCTACAGGATATCCGACTGAGCTATGACTTGCCCAAGGGAGCTTTCTCGAGATTACCAGTGCAGGCTATGCGGTTTTATCTTTATGCAAACAATATTGGCATCCTTTGGAGAGCCAATCATCAGAATATCGACCCGGATTATATAAACAGCTTACCCAATCCCCGGACAGTGGCCCTGGGATGCAAGCTGGAATTTTAAAATCGAGGTGTATGGAAAGAGTAAGTCGTGAACGTGTAACCTTTTACCTGTTATTGATGACGGCGGCAGCCATTTCTGGCTGCAGCAAATCATCTTTTTTGGATAAGAAGCCTGATACGAGACTAGTGGTACCCGCTTCTGTGGCGGATTTTCAGGCGTTGTTAGATGACCAATATGTAATGCAGGAAACTCCGGAATTGGGCGAGCTGTCCACGGACGATTATTATATTACTTATAGTTCCTGGCAGAGCTTTAAAACCGCCAAATCACAGAATGCTTATACCTGGGCAAAGGATATATACAACGGGCAGCACCTGATATATGACTGGAATGACCCCTATCAGCAGGTGTTTTATGCCAATGTAGTGCTGGATGGACTGAAAAGAATGAATTTAGATACTGTAGACAGGCTGCGGTGGAATGCCGTCTGCGGATCGGCTTATTTTATCCGGGCTTATGCCTTTTACAATTTATCGCAGGTGTTTGCTTCTGTCTATGATTCTTCTACTGCAGTCAGTGATATGGGGATACCTCTTCCTTTAGTTCCGGATGTCAATGCGAAATTTACAAGGGCCAGCGTACACGATACCTATAGCCAGATCTTAACGGATCTGGGTGAAGCGGATAGCCTGCTGTTGTCTACACAGGTGGATATGAATTTTCTTAACCGCCCATCGCGGCCGGCTGTCCAGGCATTATTGGCCCGGATCTATCTGAGCGTGGGGGCTTATGACCAGGCATGGATCAATGCAGACAGATGTCTGCAATTGTACGACTCGCTGATCATGTATAACAGTGGCAAAGACATTGCTATTGGCTCGAATAACCCCATCAAACAAACCAATCCCGAAACTTTATATCAAAGCGTGTTGTTGAGCAGTTCGGAGATATTGGGGGGCGGTCTGGTTAAAGCCACCTGTATCGTCGACTCCAATCTCTATGCATTATACAGGGACGGAGACTTGCGGAAAAAGGTATTTTACAGGGTCAGTACATCTACCAATGTACCCACATTGAAAGGAAGTTATTTCGGGAGCTCTTTTTGTTTCAGTGGTCTTGCTGTGGATGAAGTTTATCTGATAAGAGCGGAATGTGCAGCGCGGGCCGGGAATAAAGTTGCGGCGCTGGCCGATCTTAATCACTTATTGGAACATCGCTGGGATAGTACTTTTGTTCCCGTTGCGGCATTGACGGCTGATGACGCAAGGGATAGCATTCTTTTAGAAAGACGGAAGGAACTGGCCTTTCGCGGGCTCCGGTGGAGCGATCTGCGCAGGCTGAATAAGAAAGACGCCAATATTACTATTTATCACGGGTTGAATGGTAAGGTTTATACGCTTCCTGCCAAGTCCTTAAACTACGTTTTACCTATTCCTCCTGATGTGCTTGATTTTAACAAAGGCTTGATGTCGGATAACCCCAGGGTTGATATCAATTAGCCGGAGGGAAATAAAAAGGCGCCAATGGTATACATTGACGCCCTCCAGTCTAAATTTTTTTTGCTTTTTTAAAACAGCAAGGATCAGAGCATTACTTTTTGGTCTTGGGGGATTTAGTAGTGGCCTTACAGTTAGCGGTGCAGTAGATGCCGTTCATACAGGGTACATAGGTGCTGCCTATTTTGTAATAGGTGCAAACCTGGGCGGAAGATTGACAGAGATAATCTATTCCCAGTTTACCTGCCAGTACATATGCTCCGCCATTGTTGTAATACTGGGTATTGGCCTGGCACTCCTGTGCCTGTCGAGGTGATGTTGCAAACGCGCCACCAATGCTTAGCGCGATAGCCAGGGTCATGATGCTCAACTTGATCTTTTTCATACGAAACTGTTTTTTGTGATAAATATGGATTTAAATGAACTCCGACGTTGGAGGATAATGCCTGCGACCGATAAAGTCACAAAGAATAGATTGAACACAAGATGCTGCGGCCAGGAAAGCTTCCTGATCACGCCCCCGCAGGAGCATGGCACGTACTCAAAAAAATGAAGGAGGATGGCAGCAGCGTAGATTGTGAACAGGGTCATCAAAGCAAGGGATGCGATAAAACCCACCATACGTGTACGCTCAAAGATCAATGCAACAGAGATGGCTATTTCAAGAGAGGGTACAGTCCAAACCAGGAAAGGGGTCCAGGAATTGGGTAAGGGCTGGTTATTCATTTCTCCGATGAATCGCTGAAAATCCAGGAATTTACTTATGCTAGCGTACAGGAAAAGCATTATCAATAGGGCAGAGATAGACTCCAGTACTACCTGTCTCTTATTCATAAAAGTTCAAGGTTTACCAGGGGTTAGTCCCAGGCTTACATTCAGTTTAAAAAAAATTATAAAGTAAAAAATAGATAGGCAAGGCGGTATTCAGAAATGGAACGGAGAGTATGTAGGAAAGGTTGTCTTTTAATAAGACAAGGTTTTGATTATTAAATATCGGCAAAAAACAAACATCAACAAAAACAACTATAAAAAAATGTCAATTCTACATGATTACCTTTAAGTCAAACAGTCTGCCACCCCGTGTTTACCCTTGTTTTTTTCTAATACGAATTGTACTATCACGTCTATGAATACGTTTAGTGTATGATGCGCTATTTATCTCTTATCATCGCGGTCTTTATCAACGTGGGGCTCAAAGCCCAATCCGGACAGCCCATCTATAAGGATTCCGGCTTCGTCAACGCAATATTGCAGCAACATAACGGCTATAGAGCCGCTATGCAATTATCAGACCTCAGCTGGTCTGACGATTTGGCTGCCGATGCAAAAGACTGGGCGGTACACCTGGCCGCTATCGGCAAAGGGGATCATGACCAAAGCATCCGTGGACGGGAAGGAGAAAATATCTGGTGGGGGACTGCCGGCGCCTTTTCCTATGCCGATATGGTCAATTTCTGGGGGGGTGAGAAAAAGGATTTCGTTTATGACGTATTCCCCAACTGTAGAAGAGGAAAGGCTGTTGTCGGTCATTATACCCAAGTCATATGGAAAAGCACGACTTCCGTAGGCTGCGCCCTGGCCACCAATGGTAAAACGGATTACCTGGTGTGCAGGTATTCCCCTGCCGGCAATATTATAGGTCAAAAGCCCTATTAGGCGGCCCGGTCGGCGATCTCATCCATGGAGATACCCAGATGGCTCTCATCATAGACACATTCCCCGTTACGGATGATCAGCACCTGGGGAGATTCGTGGTGTATCCGGAAGCTTTCGGCTATTTTATTGGAGACGGGCCGATAGCTTAAGAGGTCCAGGTAATAGAAATCGACATGTTCCGGCTGGGAAGCTCTTTCCAGTCGATTTTTCACCAGGGCGCTGGTAGAACAGCGGGTGCTGTGCTTAAAAATTACCTGGGGACGGGAGGCGGAATTTTTACGAATATCTTCTAATTGTGACTCAGACTGCAAGGCTATCCAATTCATGTATTTCAATTATATCGGTGTTATAACACCAAAAGGGCGGGAATGTTGTATCCAATAAAAAAAGGTCATCCGTTGGGATAACCTTTCCATATCTATATCTTTAATAGGAGTAACGATTGGATTAGCGGCTTGCACCGTAGCCACTGAAACCTCTGCTCATATTACAACCACCTCTGGATGATGCGCAAGAGGTAAATGCAGTTGCAACGGCGAGGGCAAGGGCGAGGATCATGATAATCTTTCTCATTGTAAGAGGTATTTAAATGTTAAAACTAGATTGCCTGGCTTGAGGAATTGGGACCAGGTAATTCAGAGGAAGGGATCCGGATGATGTAGGGAGGTAGTTTCGAAGGATAGAGAAAGAATAATTGCGAATCGATGATACAAAGTAAATACAAAAAATTCGTTCTTGCAAGCGTTGGGATGCCCGGCGGGGAATTTTTTGTGGGTGGAGGCATGGTGATGGGTATGTATGTTTTTAATAAATTGATAATCAGATAATTATTAGCATGATTAAGAAGTTGCTAAAAAAATGGTTGCTGGAATGTATTGTATGGCCTAATGCAAGAGCAAATCAAAAAGTTATCATGCAATGACAAATTTAAGGGTATACAGAAAGCACAAAAAATGAAATATTGCAAGTAGCGTTTAGATTTATATTAGTTTAATTTTTTTGCTAATAGATTGGGGTTGAATACATTTATCCTTTAATAAGAAAACACGTGAAGGTACATTTTATCGCCATCGGGGGCAGTGTCATGCATCAGCTGGCCATCGCCCTTAAAAGAAAAGGCTATATCGTGACAGGCAGCGACGATGAGATATTCGAACCGGCCCGGTCGAATCTTGCTGCGGAGGGGCTTCTCCCCGTTGCAGACGGCTGGTTCCCGGAGAAGATTCATAAAGACTTGAATTCTATTATATTAGGGATGCACGCCAAGGCGGACAACCCGGAGCTGCTCAAGGCAAAAGAGCTGGGACTGCCCATTTATTCATTTCCGGAATATATTTACCAGGAAAGCAAGGACAAGACCCGGGTAGTCATAGGGGGCAGCCATGGCAAGACCACCACTACCTCCATGATCATGAACGTCCTGAAAAGCACCGGTAAGGACTTCGATTATTTGGTAGGGGCCCGGCTGGAAGGGTTTTCTCAATCCGTGAACATTACCCAGGCGCCGGTGATCGTCTGCGAGGGGGATGAATACCCCGCCAGCACCCTGGAAAAACGGCCTAAATTCCACTTTCTTTTCCCCCATATTGCCATTATAACAGGGATCGCCTGGGACCATATCAATGTTTTTCCCACCTTCGATATATACCTGCAACAGTTCAGGATCTTTATCGATAAGATCGAGCCGGGAGGCGTCCTTATCTATAATCAGACGGACCCGGTGCTCAAACAGCTGGTGGAAGAACACCCGTCATCCGTGCGAAAAATACCATACGGCATCCCTCCCCACCGGATCGAAAACGGCATAACAGTTGTTACGCTGGAAGGACATTCCGGAGCCCTAAAGGTTTTTGGAGAGCATAACCTGCTGAATCTGCAGGCGGCTTTTCTGGCCTGTAAGGAGCTGGGAGTTGACCCCGTGGCCTTTTTAAAGGGTATCACCGTATTTGGAGGCGCGGCCAAACGGCTGGAATTGCTGGCCAGGAATGAGCGCCTTAATATATACAGGGACTTTGCTCATGCTCCATCCAAGGTAAAAGCTACCATGGAGGCCGTCAAAAGACAATTCCCGGGCAGGAAGCTGATCGCTGTGCTCGAGCTGCATACATACAGCAGCCTGAATGA
>DASZXP010000014.1:0-11948 GCA_035545935.1 Puia sp.
CTTCCATTTTATATTCTTCCATGAAGAGCTCCCTGTCGGCGGGGTCTTCCATTTCCGCTATCTGGGCTTCGATGGAGTTGTTCATGACGATGACCTGGGCGTTTTCTCCGGCGACGGCAGCCTTGAGGGCTTCGGAGAATTTATTGCCCGTATGCATGGAGGCTTCGTCCACGTTGGCGACGTAGAGGACGGGCTTTTCCGTCAGGAGGAAGAGGTCGGCGATGGCGGGGCGTTCTTCTTTCGAGAGCGCCAGCTCGCGGATGCTCCTGCCTTTTTCGAGGTGTTCTTTACAGCGTTTGAGGACCTCGTATTCCGCCTTGATCTTGGGGTCGCCTGTTTTCAGCAGCTTCTCGGTGCGGCTGAACTTTTTTTCCACGCTCTCCAGGTCTTTTAGCTGCAGTTCGGTGTCGATGATCTCTTTGTCGCCGACGGGGTTGATGGGACCTTCGTCGCGGAGGATGTTCTCGTCCTCGAAACAACGGATGACGTGTACGATGGCGTCCACTTCCCGGATGTTGGCCAGGAACTTGTTACCCAGTCCTTCCCCCTTGCTGGCGCCTCTTACCAGGCCGGCGATGTCCACGATGCCCAGCTGGGTGGGGACGATGCGCTGAGGCTTTACCAGATCGGACAGCTTGTTCAGTCTGTTGTCCGGCACGTCCACGAGTCCCGTGTTGGGCTCGATGGTACAGAACCTGTAGTTACTGGCCTGTGCTTTGGCGCTGTTGCTGACGGCGTTGAATAAAGTCGACTTTCCCACATTGGGCAATCCTACGATACCTGCTTGTAAACCCATTATTTCTATTTTTTGAACGAACCCGGGTAGAGACTGCTCACCAGGTCGAAATTCGGGCGCAAAGGTAGCTAATTTATAGGCAATTAGTGCTATTTTCAGGGCTGAAACCAGCAAACGCATGGCATTAAGCAGGATATGGGCGGCTTTTATCATTATTTCAGTGCTCGTGGCAGGGATAAGGTTTGTGTTTTCACCGGCGGATAAGGAGATCTTCAGCTCCATGGTGATCGGCAAGGCAGGCGACACCTTACGGGTGCGTTCCGCGGTGGGTACGCCGACGGCGGGGCTTTATAAGGTCCAAAAAGCTGACGGGGTCATCGAAACCTGCCGGGGGGCCGTCACGCTGTCCCTGGGACTGATCGGGATCATGGCCCTTTTTATGGGGCTCCTGGGTATTGCGGAGGCGGCGGGTGGTATCCGGTTCTTGTCCCGTATCGTCGGTCCTTTCTTTTCCCGGCTATTCCCGGAAGTGCCGCCGGGGCATCCGGCCATGGGGCATATGGTGATGAATTTCTCGGCCAACTTCCTGGGGCTGGACAATGCAGCTACGCCCTTTGCCCTAAAGGCGATGGAAAGCCTGCAGGAGATCAACCCTGATAAGAGCAGGGCTTCCAATTCCCAGATCATGTTCCTTTGTCTCCACCAGTCGGGGTTGCAGCTGATACCCGTCAGCGTCATCGCCTTGAGAGCATCGAGAGTGAAGGTTGGGGCGTTGGAGATGTCGGCCGCCAATCCCACGGATGTATTCATCCCCATCGTCATCGCCACTTTTATCGCCACGCTGACGTCCATGCTTATCGTATCGTTCAAGCAGCGCATCAATATATTCCAGTCCGTCATCCTGGCCTGGATTGGCGGGTTGAGCCTTTTGATAGGGGCCCTGGTCGTCTATCTCCGTTCGTTGAACGCGGATGGGGTGCAATCCTTTGGCCGGGGGTTAGGGAATGGATTGATCCTGCTGGTATTCTTACTGATCATCCTGGGCGGCTTATATAAGAAGATAAATATATTCGACGCATTTGTACAGGGGGCAAAAGGTGGTTTCGAGGTGGCGGTGCGTATCATCCCCTACCTGGTGGGAATGCTGGTAGCGATCAGTCTCTTGCGTACCAGCGGGGCCTTCGATGCCGTGATCGACGGGCTGCGGTGGGTCTTTACCCGAATGGGGGTGGATACCCGTTTTGTCGAGGGGCTGCCGACGGCATTGATAAAGCCGCTGACCGGGGCGGGGGCGCGGGGGATGCTCGTGAACACGATGTCGACTTATCCCGGTCCGGACTCGTTTGCCAGCCGGCTGGCGGGGATCTTGCAGGGGTCTTCCGACAGTACTTTTTATATCATCGCCGTATATTTCGGGGCTGTGTCGGTGAGGAATACCCGCTATTCCATCGGGGCGATGCTGCTGACGGACCTGGTAAGCATTATCGTTTCCATCCTGCTGTGTTACCTGTTCTTTGGATAAGATGCCGGCCGGCTGTCCGGGATCGGCGCTGGCCTGAGGGCGGGGCAAAAAAAGAACCCCCGCATGGGGCGAGGGCTCTTGTTGGTCGATTTTCTCAAGTGACTCTATAAAATATGTATGCCCTTTCTTCTATAGGGCTCCAATAAGGGGTCGTCAGGCCGTAATTCTGTGATCAGGGTATCTATCTCTTCGATGGGGCAGACATGGAACGGCTGGCACGAATTGATCTTTTCCGCAATCGAAAGGCAAACTACCTTTTTTGAAGATTCGATCATTGCCTTTTTTATCTGCACTACATCCCAGTCGTTGTCCGTGATCCCGTGGTCGGCGTCGATGGCGTTGACGCCGAGGAAACAAAGATCGGCTTTTATTTGTCTGATCCTGGCGACCGCTTCGCCTCCCACGGTGATCTTGGAGTTCTTGGATACCTTATCGCCTATGATTATCACCTCTATGTTGGGGTGGTGCGTGTATTCCATCACGACGGGAATACTACCCGAGATAAAGGTGGCTTTCAACGATTGGGGGAGGGCCTTGGCCAGTTCGATCAGGGTAGTGCCGCCCGTGGTCATCACCGTCATTTCCTTATCGATCAGTGGTATTGCCTTGCGCGCGATCAGCTTTTTCTGCGGATGGGCATATACGTTTGTCGACGGGTAATGGAAGTCGTTGAAAGACAGGGAAAGGGCCCCTCCGTGAACTTTTATGATCTTGCCATTGTCAGCCAGTTCCTGCAGATCGCGCCGGACCGTGTCTTCGGAGACATTGAGGTCCAGGCTAAGGTTGGCGGACAGAACTTGATTATGAAGGTTCACCTGATGCAGAATATAAGCCTGCCTTTCCTGTTTCAGCATAACGAATTTGATTCTCACCCTAAAATAGTGTTTTTTCGTTCACAGTTTTCATTACCACCCAGGATTTTGCATCGTGGGCTGCACACTGGCCGGATATAGCAGTATCTGGTTCGTAGGGATTGCCGTCAGGTAGTTCCTGGGGTCCACGAACGGTCTTACGGAGCCGGCGGGATAGCGCATTACATATCCATTGGGATCTGTATTCGTCCCCGGTGTGATCCTTACGCCCAGCATGGCATCCGGGTTGACGCTATAATCCAGCAGCGGTCCTTTCTTCCAGCGGACCAGGTCCTGGTAGCGGAAGCCATCCATTAACAATTCGATCCTCCGTTCGCGGCGAATTTCCCACATCAGCGAGGTGATGTCCGCATCGGGATCCTTCTTCGGATCGGTGAAACCAGGGTCCTGAGGACCTGCCAGGATCAGGTGGGCCACGCCAGCCCTGTCCCGCAGCTTGTTAATAGAAGCGTCCAGGTCCGCCTGGGTGAGCGTATACTGTCCATCCTTGTCCAGTTCGACGGCAGCTTCGGCGAAGTTGAGGTATACCTCAGCCAGCCAGAAGAGGGGTGCGTCGGTGAGGTTGGTGCCGATGCCCGTCTGAATGCTCCGGAGGGTATTGGAGTCCGGCAGGAACTTGATAGGACGATAGCCCGAGCTGGCGGTAAGACCGTTCTTACCATGACCGTCGTAATAATACCAGGTGCTGTCGATGGTGATCCCAAGGCGTTTGTCCCTGTCGGCAAATACATTGGTGATCGTGGCATCGCCCTGATACAGCGGCGACAGTCCGATGGGAAGCCCGTCCTTGCACAGATAGGATTCCACGGCTGACTTGGAAGGTCCGGCGGTGGGGGTGCTGCTGTACAGATAGGCGATCAGCGAATGGGTAAGATAGGTAGCTTCATAGCGTTTGTACAGGATCATTTCCTTGTCCGTAGAGAGATCGTTGGAATTGTAGGCAGTCTGATAGCTGGCGGCCAGTGAATAGTTGCCGCTGGTCATGACCTGGTTAGCCGCATCCATTGCCTGCTGCAGCCATTTGTCCTGGTCCGGCATGTTCTTGTCCTTCCAGTATTTGCGATAAGTACCTTCCCATAGACAGACCCTGGATTTCAGCGCCAGCGCGACATACTTGTTCACGGTGTTGGCCTGGTCGGCAGCGCGGAGGTTATCCGCCGCGAAATTAAGATCAGCCAGCACGCTGTCCATTACCAACTGATGCGGGTCGCGCAATTTGTAGATCTGGTTGGAGTCGGAAATATCCAGGGAATGGCTGTACCAGGGTACGTCGCCAAATTCCTGTACGAGCTTGAAATACTGAAGGGCACGGAAAAAACGGGCCACCCCTTTCCAATGATTCTTGGCTTCGTCGGCCATGGGTACGATGTCGATGCGTTCGAGCATGATATCGGCCTTACGGATATAGCCGAAGAACCAGTCGCCGTTGGTGGTAGCGGCTGCCTTGGGGAACTGGGTCAGACCGGCAGGCACCTGGTCATCGGTGATGCTGGGGAAATAGAAATCGCCGTTGAGGCTGCTGCCATTGCCAAAGCCGGGGAACAGATTATAGAACTCCCAGTTATAGGCGCGGACATTGTTCTCATTTTTCCAGAAAGTGGGGTCCTGCAATGAGTCAGGGTTATCCACATCGACAAATTTCTTACAGGCCGTGCTCATGCATAGAATAAACAATGCAAGCGGCAGATATATTTTTATTGATCTCATGATGCAAAAATTAAATGGTTAGAAGGTGATCTGTGCACCAAATGAATAGGTTCTGTTAAATGGCCAGGTCCTTCCTGTGTAGGATATGCTGCCGGATACAGCACCATCTGTGATCTCGGGATCGATGGGAGCGCCCACATTGGATATCGTCGCCAGGTTCTCGCCGCTGAAATAAAGTCTCAGTTTTTGTATCCTGGCCCTGGTCAGCAGCTTGTTGGAAAAAGCGTAACCGACGGTGACGTTCTTAAGCCGCATATAGGCCAGGTTCAACAGGTACTTTGTCTGCGGATAGAAGTTGTTGCCGCCGGGTTGCAATCCGGCAATAACGCCTCCCGAATTGCCCGGGTACAGTTTCGGATATTTTGCATTGGTATGATCCGGCGTCCAGTAATCCAGCTGATTGGCATAGAGGATATCGACGCTCTGCCAGAGAGGAAGGATGGTCTGGCCCGTGCCCCACCAGTTGCGTTTGCCTACGCCCTGTATAAAGATGTCGATGTCAAATCCTTTCCAGGTGGCGCCTACGCGGGCGTTGTAGATATAACGGGGCTGGCTGTTGCCGATGACCTTGAGGTCGCCGTGGTTGCCAAGCGTGAAATTTCCATAGCTGATGCTGTCGTCCGGATGACCGTTAGGACCGCTGATATCTTTGTATTTGATATCGCCGGCGCCGTAGTGGAAATTACCCGATTGCTCGAGACCTTTCTGGCTGGCAACACCGGGCTTGTAGGTAGAGCCATCGCTCTGGAAGTCGTCGGCAGTGAAAAAGCGTTCTGTCTCGAATCCCCATATCTCGCCATAGGTCTTGCCTACGTAGTTCTGGGCGGTGGACAGGGAATTGGTGGGGTTGCTCCATTTGGTAAATACCGCTTTGTAATCGGTGAAGCCGACAGAACCGTAGATCTGCAGGTCTTTGCCGATGCTGTAATTCACATCGACGCTGATCTCATAGCCGCGTGTACGCAGATTGCCGGCGTTGATCCGGGGGCCGGTGGTGCCGAAGGTAGAAGGTACGGAAGTGGGCTGTATCATGCCTATGTTCTCGCGTTGATACCAGTCGAACGTAACACCGAAATGGTTGTTCAGGAAACGGGCGTCCGCACCGATGTCCAGGGTCCTGATCCTTTCCCATTTCAGGGCGTTGGCGATGGCCTGGGGCTGGGCGATGCTTTGTACGCTTTGTCCGGTGCTGCCCACCCAGTTGACGGTCGTGGGACTCATGATGGCGGCGTATATATTGCTGCCGTCCGAGGTCACGTCCTGGTTGCCCAGCTCGCCATAGGAAGCACGCAGCTTCAGATCGGAGAAAGTGGGCTTGATGAATTTCATGAAGTCCTCTTCGATGATGCGATAGCCGGCGGAGGCCGATCCGAAGAAGGCCCAGCGTTGATCCGGCGGGAAATAGGAAGAGCCGTCATAACGGCCATTGATCTCCAGCAGGTATTTGTCCTTGTAATCGTAGTTGATCCTTCCAAAATAGCCAGCAAAAGCCTTATCGCCATGACCTTTCTGGCTCCAGCCCTGCGGTACGCTGGACGCGGTGTAGGTAGCCGTCTGGTTGCCATAGGTAAGACCAAGCTCTGCCTGGGTAGGATCGAGCAGGCCATTGCGCGCCGCATAAAAGTTTATGTTCTGATCTGTCTCCGCGTTGATACCACCAATGACCTTGATGTGATGGTCGGAGAAGGCGTCCTGGTACGTAAAGAATCCGTTGAAAGTATTGACCATAGCCCTTCCGGAAGTATATGCCGCGACATCGGAGCTGGCGCTGGCGATATTGCTGAGGAACAGCTTGCCGGCCGTCCAGAAGTCCCATGCATTGACAGGTGCGCCGCTCTCATGACGGAGTGCGTTATCTCTTCCGATGGTATAGTCGGCGCGGAAATTTAATTTCTTGGAGATCTTCAGCGTGGCGCCCAGATCGATACGCGAATAGTTGTCGGTGAGCCGCTGGGTAGGCGCCTGCGTCATATAAGCAGAGTTGACCCTAAAGTAGGTTCCCTGGTACGTGCCATAAGGGAAGTAGGAGCCCCAGCGCCAGAAATAGTACCAGTAATCCTGGTATTGATAGGGATAGTCGTATTGATAGTTGCGGTATAATGTTTTGATATTGACATCCAGGTAATCGGTGACAGCCGCATTGACAGAAGCCGTGATATTATATTTCTTTACATTGTCCGGATTGAGCTTCAGGATACCGCCATCTTCGCTGTAGCCGCCGGAGATATAGTAGTTGATCTTTTCCGAACCTCCGGAGATATTGATGTTGTGCAGCTGAGAGTAGGTGTATTTGTTCAGGAACATTTTTTTGGGGTCCCATACTTTATAGAAATAGGTCTTGCCGTCGGGCCGGATATCCCAGTCCTGGCCTTTTATCATTTCCAGACCCGTGTTGGTCTTTGCATAGGTTTTTTCCCAGTAGGCAATAGCGTCATGCAGGGTGTCCAGGTTCATGCCAAAGGTCTCGGGAGTAAGCTTGGCGCGTTTGTCGGCCTGGGACAGACCTGCCAGTTCCGGAACGGGGTCCGAGAAGTCGGGGAGGATCGTGGGTGTATTCCAGGAGAAGTTGTTGGAATACGAAATGGTGGATTTTTCATTTCTTTTACCTGTCTTTGTTTTGATAAGCACTACGCCAAAAGCGGCCCTGGCGCCATAGATCGAGGCGGAGGCAGCGTCTTTCAGCACCGAGATGCTTTCGATGTCCTGGGGATTGATGACAGACAGGTCGTCCGTCTGTACGTTGTCAACCAGGATCAGCGGTCTGCTTGCGCCGTTGACGGAGCCGATGCCGCGGATCTTGATATCTGCGCCGGTGGTCAGGCCACCATTTCCATATTGGATGGTGAGACCGGGTACGATGCCTTGCAGCGCCTTGGTAGGATCGTTGAATGGCTTGCTGTCGAAAGTCTTTTTGACGTCTACCACGGCTACAGAGCCGGTGAGGTCCACTTTCTTTTGTGTGCCGTAACCTACCACGACCACCTGGTCCAGCGACTTGTCGGAAGTTTCCATGGTGACTTCATAGAAAGTGGCGGTCGTGATGTTCACGGTGACGGGATTGTATCCCACGGAGGATACGATAAAGGACTTGGCGCCATTGGTCTCCAGGGCGAATTTACCCGAGGCGTCGGTAGTGACGCCTTTGGTGCCTGAGAGGATGATGCTCGCACCTGCGATAGGGGCGTGCGAGACACGGTCATGGACCTCGCCCGTGATCTGCTGCCCGAATGCCTGACTGCTGAGCCAGCAAAGCAATCCGACGAGCGACAGCGCTTTAAAATTTCTCATAATGTTGATTTTAAGTTTTTCCTTAGTTGAGTTTGTTTATGGTGAGTGTTTGGAAAACAGAATTAGTATAGTTTATTCACGCTGATACTTGCTCTGTTGATGCCGTCCGATACCTGTAGTATATACAGATCGTTGTTCAGAACGCCCAGATCGACCTGCACCTTCTTGCTGCCTGGCGCATACCTGTTAATCTTTTTTACATTACCCAGCTTGTCTACTATTTTGATCTCCCGGATGTCCTTAAGCGCTGTACCGGGAGTTTTTTCGTTTTTGTTCAGCTCTTTCAGGCTGACGGCGACCTGGCTGGAAGCTGGGTTCGGATAAACCGTCAGACTGCTTGCGGCACTATTGGGCGCGAACGTATTATAGCAGCCGTTGGTCGGTATCGTCTCGGAGTTCAGGTTTGACTCGCCGCATTCGGTGGAGATCTTGACGGATATGGTATGTTCACCATTCCAGAACCAGCCTGTCGTGCTGCGGTTAAAGCCTTCGTCCATAAGGAAGCCGTCCAGATACCAGTAATAGGTGGCTCCGGGGACTTCGGGGCTGACGGCGACGTTAATGGATGATCCCGGGTCGGTAAAACAACCATACCAGGTAAAGGTCGGCGTCCACCACAGCGTGCTGTAATTGATCCCAAGGCTATTGCCGGATGTGCCGCCGTCCGGGAAATGGGCCACTACATCGAGATAAATGAACTGATCGGCTGTGCTGGTGCAATACAGGGTTACCGACGTGCTGGATGTAGTTAGCGAGGTCTGGCCGTTATTGTCGAAGCTGATGTTATCCGGTACTCCCGATGGGTTAATGTGCAGGCCATAAGTGTAGCTGGTTGCGCCGGCTACAGGGTTGATCGAGTAGACCGCGGTAACAAGCTCGCCTAGGGACGAGCCGCATATCCTGCCCGCATCGGAGGAGGGGAAGGTAGGGCCGGGATGTGTCCTGGTGACCGTCTTTGTGGCTGTATGCGGGAACCCGCAGGCAGTGAGGACAGTAGTAGCCGTTATGGCGCCGCCGGTGTAGTTGTCGGTGGTAAATGTGATGTTATTGCCATTGTTGGTAGGCGTGCCGGCTGTCCAACCCGATGGCTGTTGCCATGTAGTGCTGAAGGTGCCTGGCGCAGGCGTGTACAGGAATTGATTGCCTGATGCGGCAGTAATGGAATAGGATGGGGTTTGAGTAAGGATATCGACATTATCCGGACCGTTGAGATTAAGGTTCAAGGGCTTGCCGTTTATTTGGAATACCGGCGTAGCGCCGGTGGACGTGGCGCCGCCGGCATTTTGATAGATGACCTTGCAAACCACCTTGGTATTTTCAAAGGATATCGCAATGGAAGTGTGATCTGTCGATGAGTTCGTCGTTCTCAGAAAAACATCATTTACATACCAGTCAAATTGTTTTACAGTGTAGCCGGTCGGGGCCGTAAAAGTAACCACCCTGAACAAAAAAACTTTACAGGGATCCTGCACGCCGATGTTGCCGTCAATGGTCTCGAAATAGTCGCCGCTGGGGCCTGACAGCTGGACGCCCAGCTTTTCATTGGATGCAAAAGAATTGATAAAGGACATCAATAAGATTAATAGGCTGAGTAGTGTTTGTTTCATAACAAAGGTTTACGTGGTTATGGATAAGATATGTCTTACTTGTTTGTGGTCTCAATGTGACGTTGTCCGGGCCGGCGGTACGAATTTCATGATGCTGCCTTCGATGAGACTGATCCAGATATTGCCTTCTTTGTCGGCGACGATGCCGTCGATAGAGGAATTGCCCGCCTTGTGTTCCAGCAGGATGCGGCCTGTGGCGGCGTCCGTGGCGATGAAGATCCCATTCTTCGTGCCCGCGTATACTATACCGTTACTTTCCAGCATGGGGCAGGGATTGTGTTCGTAACCGAAGGCGGCATTAGCCTCCCAGTTGATGTGGAAGGAGTCCGTCGAGGTGCTGACAGCGATGATGGTGTCGTTCATCAGTTTGGCGTATACCTGCCGTCCGTCTGTGGAGATGGCCATGGATTCCCGGACATGGCGGCTGTTGTTGCGCCAGAGGGTTTTGCCGGTGGCAAGGTCGATGGCTGTCATATAGCGATCCGGCGCGACGATGAATACTTTTCCATTGGCGATGGCGGGGACGACATTGCCGGGAGAGTACAGCTTTTGTTGTTTGCCGTTGTCCCACTGCCATGTCAGCTGACCTGTGGCCGCGTCGAGGCAATAGAGATGGCGGTCCCAGGCGCCAAAGATGATCTTATCGCCGGCGGGCGAGAGAACGGGTCTGGCCTGCAGCTGTCCTTCGGGCGTGGTGTTCTTCCAAAGGAGCTTGCCGTCGGCGATACAGAGTTTGTAAAAATGACTGCCCGTACCGATGTAGAGTGCGTCGTCCTTGACCAGACCCTCGCTGATACCTGGCTGGCCCGTGGAGAGACTCCATTTTTCTTTGCCTGTTCTCAGGTCCAGGCCGTGGATATAGCCGTCGACGGTGCTGAAGGCGACGATGCCTTTACCATAGACGGGCGTGCCATAGATGGAGCCGGAGTATTGGTTGCGCCAGCGGACTTTATGGGTGAGAGGGTCGAGCGCGATGACCTGTCCCCGGGAGTTGCCGTATATGATGATGTGTTTATCGATGGGGAGGACGGACGTGAAGATGGAGGCGGTGTCATTCATCCGGAAGGGGATGACAGCCGGCGGATAGGCGGCAGCGTTATTGATGGACGAGTCAGGGCGTGGCATGGAGGGACGGTGGCCTGTTACGGGAGAGGGATCGGAGAGGGAGAATGCGATAAAGGGGCTGCCGATGGGCTGGTTCAGCCGTTTTTCATAGAGATAGGCGCTGTCGTTGCGGAGGGTGAGGATGTTGTAGCCGGGGATATCGGAGCCGGTGATGAGGGCTGCGCGTCCCATGAGGCCGGGGAGTCCGTCGAAGTTGTGGAGGGACAGGCGGTGACCGTGTCCGCAAAGGACCAGACGGGTGTTGTATCTTTTCAATATATCCGTCACTTCGTACCAATTATCGAGACCGTCGCCCAGGGGATAATGAGCGAGGGAGATGACTGTCTGGCCGGGTTTTACTTCTTTGGCGAGGGTTTGTTTGATCCACTGGATGTCTTCTTCTTTTACGTGTCCGTCGCCCATTTTGAGGAAGGGGCCTGTGTCGAAGCCTATGAAGAGATAGTTGCCGGAGGAGAAGACGAAGCGGTCGTTGCCCCAGAGGCGGGGGAAGGTCTGGCAGGCGGATTCCGACCAGTTGGTCTCGTGGTTGCCGGGGACAACATGAAGGGGTATTTTGAGCTGGCTTAGGATCCGGTGGACCGTGACCAGTTCCGTGTCTACGCCTGTGTTGGAGAGGTCGCCGGTGAGGACGGCAAAATCATAGTCTCCTGCGTTGATCTCGGCGACGATGTTCTCGAGGTTGGATTCGCTGGGGGCTCCTGGGGAGACATGGATATCCGTTAGGAAGGCGATGCGAAGGCCGTGGTTGCCGGGATCAGGCCGTTGGGAAAAGCAAGAGGAAGATAGGAATAGTAAACTGAGCGACAGAAGAATGTAGCAATGGAAGGAGGAGGTTGCTGGTTTTTGCATGATAGTTCGGTTAACCCGGGCTGAAGTTAGCGCAAAAAACCGCATAAAAATGCATGATCGTTAAAGTTTAGCCAAAATATTTCGAGATTATGCGTGATTTTAATCCATAAGATTACGAAAAACAAGGGAATATGCGTTTTTGTGCGGTTTTGTTTGAACGAGAGAAATTGGGCGCGACCGGACGGGGGCGAAGGTGGGCTGATCGGGGACAAAGGGGTGGGAGGAGTTCAGGGGATGTTGGA
>DASZXP010000015.1:0-17501 GCA_035545935.1 Puia sp.
AGATCGGGCCGGTGTTGTAGTCCAATGATCTCTCCGTCCAGTACCACTCCGTCGGGGAGGCCCTGGTGGAAAGCCTGGTATTCCGGCAATCTGTCTGTCATCAGCTCTTCCCCTCTGCTCCATACGAAGAGCTGGTTGTCTCTTTTTATCAGCTCGCCCCGTATGCCGTCCCATTTCCATTCGGCCTGCCAGTCTTCGGGGTTGCCGAGGGTGGAGGGTTCGTCCTCCAGCGCGTAGGCCAGGTAAAAGGGATAGGGCCGGGAGATATCGGCGCCGGCGCCGGATTCGCTGAGCAGGCTGTCGAAAGAAACGGTGGATGGGTCCCAATTGCCGCTGATGCGATGTGCAATGATGGAGGCGGTGACGCCTGTGGTTTTGGCCAGCGCATTGACGATCATCTTTTGCGAGACGCCGATCCGGAAGCCGCCGGTGATCAGCTTGTTGAAGACGAACCTTTCATCCTTGTTCATATGCGCCCAGCATCGGAGGATAAAATCTTTTTTTATGAGCTCTTCTTCCTTGCCTATTTCCATCAGGCGGGCCAAATAATAGGAGAGGGAATTTTCGGTGGGTTCCACCTGTGTGAGTTTTGTCCAGACAGGATCTTCGGCGTCGGGAAGAAGGAGCGCGATGGTTTCGGCCAGATCGCCCACCGTGTGATAGCTTTCTTCGAAGAGCCAGGAAGGGATATGGGTCATTTCAAGACTCCATTGGGCCAGCTGTGTGGCGTTCACGGTTCGTTTGGGTTTGCGTCCGCTGAACAGGGCGATTACCCACACTTTGTCCTTGTCGGCGGCGTCGGTGAAGAACCGAATCAGCGCATCCAGCTTGTCGTTGGTCTTTGTGCTGGTGCCGAGGAGCACGACGAGCTCGGAGAAAAGACGCATGCCATTCATTGCTCTTCACCTCCTTTTTCGGCGTCATTAAGCTGGTCGGCGGGGTTGGGATCCTCTGTCGGTGCGGGGGCGCCTTCTTCGTCCACCGTTGGCGCTCCTTCTTCATCCTCGCCGTATTCGGTTTTGACTTCTCCCGCCTGCAGGCCCAGCTCATTCAAATATCTGCTGAGGGCTGCCTGAAATCCATGGGTAACAAATACTTTTTCCGCACCCGTGGCCTCGATGGCCGACAGCAAACCTTTCCAGTCTGCGTGGTCGCT
Organism: Puia sp.; assembly: GCA_035545935.1. GTDB lineage: Bacteria > Bacteroidota > Bacteroidia > Chitinophagales > Chitinophagaceae > Puia. Next base: position 1,157 of record DASZXP010000015.1, read on the forward strand.
GAGCGCATAGCCGGCATCCGCATTCCGGCGGCGTACATTCCCCCGTACCTGCATCCATCCGCTGCATACGCCTACTTCGAAGGGTTGGAAACGGCGTATCCAGGGAGATTCGTCCGCACCGGAGGGGGCGATGACCACGCTGTTCTTAAATGTTTCTTTGGGAGCGTCGAGGTGGACTTTTTGTACGGCGGGCAGGTCGATGCCTGCCTCTACCAGCGTCTGGTGTACATTCCATACGGCGCCGTGGAGAAAGATCTTATCCGTGACGGCGGCGAGGGCGGGCAGGATGCGTTGCGCCTTGCCGAGGCTGTAGGCTATCAGCACCGAGGTCTTGCCTTCCGCCTGATTCTTCCGCACCCAGCTTTGGATGTCGGCAAAGATGGTGTGCTGCGGCTTCCAGTTATATATGGGCAGACCAAAGGTGGATTCGGTGATGAAGGTATGACAGGGTACTGGCTCAAATGCGCCGCTGATGCCGTCGTTCTCCGTCTTGTAATCCCCGCTGACGACCCAGACCTCGCCCTGGTATTCCACCCGTACCTGGGAAGAGCCGATGATATGTCCGGCGGGATGAAGAGAGACGCGTACGCCATCGATCAGGACGGGTTCGTTCCATTCCACGGCCTGGTAGCTATTATCGCCCAGGCGGAGTTTCAGTAATGGCAGGGTGAGCGTATGACAGAGATAAGAGCCGCTGCCGGGTCTGGCATGATCGCTATGGGCATGGGTGATGACCGCCTTGTCCACCGGACGCCAGGGGTCTATGTAGAAGTTGCCCTGCGGGCAGAATAGTCCACGATCTGTAAATTCGATGAGCGGCATGCCGGTAATAATGCAAATAACAAGCCGGGGCGGAAAATGTTGTCTGCGGAGGGCGCCGGAGAAGCCTGGGAAGATTACGCCGAACGGGTTAATACACGCCCGTCACGTTCCCATCCAGCTTTTTGATAAAATACAGCTTTTTGTTCTCGAAGTAATCCAGCGTCATGTTCTGCCTGTTGAGGAATACGGGTTCGATGTCGAAGTCCGTAAAGACCTTGAACTTCTTTTCTCCCAGGCTGCCGTTGAGGCCTTTTCCGCCGCCGCCGATGTGCAGCAATTGTTTGGAGAACCGATAGACCGTCTCATAGCCACGGTAGACCATATCGCTGGGCCGGGAATAGAATTTGGTCTTGAAATACTGTTGTATGGATTTGACGAGGTTGTCGGCAGGATTGATATAGAAAGGCGTCGAGTAGACGATCTCCTCGCCTTTGAACTCGGGTCTGGTAAAGTCGATATTGTCCCAGGTGGGCATACCTACTATCAATGTCGTATAGGTTTGGTTGACGGAGGCCAGCGACTGGCAGAGCATCCTGGCAAAATTCTCGTCGAGGCTGCCGGCTATGCATATCGTCTGGGTGGAGCTGTCCAGCGAAGAGGTCAATGCCGTTGCGTCGAAGGCATCGTCCAGCGTGACATATTTTATCTTCAGCGGAACGGAATTGGTGGTTTTGGTGATGTCGTCGAAATAAGCTTTCAGCCTATCTTCTTGTGTACCCTTTTTCCGGAACAGGACGACGGGTTTGGTGGGGTAGTTGCGTTGTATGAACCGATAGAGGCCTTCACAGTGTGTCCGGAGCGTACTATTGAGAATGACGAATTCCGGATTGTTGGTGATGCCTCCGTCGTTGGGGAAGTTGACATTGATAAAGGGGATGTTCAGCTGAGCCGCCACCGACGCCATCTGTTGCATCTCGCCGGGCACCACATGTCCGATGATCAGTTCCGTCCCTTTGAATTCCGGGCTTTGCAGGACCTGTGCGACGGGCTGGGTAGCGGATCTCGTGTCATAGATGTGTACATCCAGGCGCGCATTTTCTTTTTGGAGCGAATCCAGCGCCAATTGCACTCCTTCATAAAATTCGAGTCCCGGATTGATGAATTTGGGAAAGTTCTTGTCGTAACGATAGTTGTTCGATGCATCAAAGGCGGAGTCCAGATAGAGGGGGAGGAAGATCGCGACTTTGTGACGACCGTTGAGCGAATCAACAGGGAGGAGAGAGGTATCGCTGACGGAGCGGGTAGTATCGCGTTGCGTCCGATGGGTCGTGTCGACCTGCGCATAAAGGGTCGTGCCGGCTGCCAGCAATATGCATAACAGGAGATATCTGGAGGTAGCTTTCATCTGAATATTGCTAATGTCGTTATTCCCACTCGATGGTAGCCGGCGGCTTGCTGCTGATGTCGTATACTACCCTGTTGATCCCCTTTACGCTGTTGATGATGCCGTTGGAGACGTCCGCCAGGAAGGTATAGGGTAAGTGCGCCCAATCCGCCGTCATGCCATCCACCGACGTCACAGCCCGGAGGGCTACCGTATATTCATAGGTCCTTTCATCCCCCATGACGCCTACGCTCTTCACCGGCAGCAGGATCGCGCCTGCCTGCCATACCGTGCTATAGAGCTGATGATCTTTCAATGCCTGTATATATACGTGATCGGCTTCCTGCAATAACCGGACCTTCTCTTCCGTGATCTCGCCCAGGATGCGGATCGCCAGACCGGGACCGGGGAAAGGATGTCGCTGCAGCATGTCGTCGGGTATGCCCAACTCCGCGCCTACTCTGCGCACCTCATCCTTGAACAGAAAGCGCAATGGCTCTACCAGTCCAAGATGCATTTTCTCGGGAAGACCTCCTACGTTATGGTGGGATTTGATAGTGACGGAAGGCCCGTGGACGGAGACGCTCTCGATGACGTCCGGATAGATGGTGCCCTGGCCCAGCAGCTCGACGCCCTGTACCTTGGCGGCTTCTTCCTGGAAGACATCGATAAAGAGCTTGCCGATGGTCTTGCGTTTGGCTTCGGGGTCCGTCTTCCCTTTCAGATCGTTGTAGAAACGTTGTTTGGCATCGATGCCTTTGACGTTGAGACCTATCTTTTTATACGTAGCCAGCACCTGTTCGAACTCGTTCTTGCGGAGAACGCCGTTGTCTACAAAAATGCCTATCAGCCGGTCGCCGATGGCTTTGTGGACAAGGGTGGCGGCTACCGTGGAATCCACGCCACCGCTCAGGGCCATGATCACTTTTCGCTGACCGATCTGTTCCTTCAGGCCGTTGACGGTGTCGGTGACAAAATGCGCGGGCGTCCAATCCTGCTTGCAGCCACAGATCCCCACGAGGAAGTTCTTCAAGATCTTTTTCCCTTCGATGGAATGGTATACTTCGGGGTGGAATTGCAGACAGTACAAAGGCTTTTCTTCTCCGGACCGGCCATTGCTGTCTTTCCTGAAGGCGGCATAAGGGATATCCTCCGTGGTGGCCAGGACCTCGAATCCTTTGGGCAGGTCCAGCACGGTGTCGGCATGACTCATCCAGACCTGCGATCTTTCAGACACGTCCTTCAGCAGGACATCTTCCTTTTGTCTGTGGAGCAGGGCCCTGCCATATTCCCGCTTGCTGCTGTTGGCTACCCTTCCGCCGAATTGTTTGGCTGTCAGCTGCGCGCCATAGCATACTCCCAGCACCGGTAATTGTTTGTGCAGTGCGGCAATGTCTACCAGCGGCGCATTGGCATCGTTGACAGAAAAAGGGGAGCCGGAGAGGATAATGCCTTTGAGGGAAGGTTCGAAAACGACGGGTTTATGGTAGGGGACAATCTCACAGTATACATTCGCTTCACGTACAGCCCTGGCAATCAATTGTGTATATTGGGAGCCAAAGTCGAGAATTAGGATTTTTTCCGTCATGGTGACGCGAAGGTAAAAAAAATTCCCCGAACGGGGCGGGTCGGGTCCGATGGGGCTGCCGACGGGAAGACGGCTGCGAGATGTAACCTGTTCGCGGGCGCCAGCGTCCAAAGAAGGGTTTTAAAATGCCATTAAAAAGTTTGATTTTTACAGGGTTCGAAAGCGATCCTTAAAAAATCATCAAAACACCTAATATGAGTTATACTGCACATTCTAGTCGTATTTTCTGGTTATTGCTGGCCACCCCCCTGCTGCTGGGGCTTGGTTCCTGCCACAATTTTTTGGGAAAAAGGGTTCATGGCAACGGGACTATCAAGACGGAAGAAAGGACCGTCAGCAATTTCAAACAGGTAGAGGTCAGCGGCGCCGCCAAGGTGCTGGTTACGCAGAGCGACAAATCCTCTGTCAAGATAGAATGTGATGAGAACCTGCTGCCATATGTAGAAGTGTTCCAGGAGGGTGATAAGATATATGTGAAGGAGAAGCAGGGATTCAATCTCGACCCGTCGGGCGATCTGCTGGTCTATGTAAGCTCTCCCACCTTCAGCAATATCAGCGCCAGCGGCGCCTGTGATATCGTCGGCCAGAATAAGATCAGTAATTCCGAAGATCTTTCCCTGCATGTCAGCGGGGCGGGTGATATTAAAATGGAAGTGGATGCTCCCAAACTGGCGGCGGAGGTATCGGGCAGCGGCTCTATCTACCTGAAAGGACAGACCAAGGATGTGGTGCTGGACCTTACGGGTGCGGGACATGCCCATTGCTATGAGCTCCTGGCCGAGAACACGAAGGTGGATATCACGGGGGCCGGGTCCGCCGAAGTATATGCCAGTGTCAGGCTGAAGGCGGATGTCAGCGGGGCAGGCAGCGTCAACTATAAGGGCAATGCGGAAGTGAGCCAGAGTGTGAGCGGGGCAGGGAGCGTGAATAAGGTGAATTAATTTAACATATTTGCCATACCAGAGAAGCCTGGGGGCACGTTGGAAGCAGATGCAACGCATCTGCTTTTTTATTTTGATGTTTGTCGCCGGCCGGGCGGGGGCGCAGACATTGCCTTCCAATGAGGAGTTTTTGAATGAGGTGTTCCGGCAAATGCATGACAGCGGGATAAGTTCGTGCTATCTGATCGCGGGGTCGGATACCTGCCGGTTTGAAAAATTCGATTATGACGAATGGATCAAGTATCACCTGGAAGAGACGGTGCCTTTGACTACGCTGAATGAGCTGGCATATAAAGTCCATATTGCAAAGGAGCCCTATTACTGGCAGCAGGGTAAGCTACAAAATGTCCTATGCATTACGGCAAAAACGGCCGACTCGCTACTGGCCCTTCCATCGGGCTCAAGGGTATACAGCCTGTCCCGCCCTTATTTTACGGACGACGGTGAATATGTAGTGATGGATGTCAATGTACAGTACCGGCCCATCCCCGTCTATGGATTTACTATACTATTCCATCGTACTCCCAAGGGCTGGAAGCAGATAGGTATGAAACAAAACCATGGACCTATAGATTGACATACCGCACCCTGATCCATATATCCCGGTTGCGCCCCTTATCATCCGTGCAGGATATTTTTACCGGTCCTTCGTTGGGAATAAAGAACTGCTTGTCCCTTGCCTCGCTGGCCCTATAGAACTTATTATTAATATACCAGTAGACCTTTCCCACGTCGTTGCTGACCCGGCAGCGCAGCTGTAAAGGCTCGGGATCTTTCCGGTTGATCAGGTATTCGCTCCCGTTGTTGGGGCTGATGACGATGGGCGCGCCTTCCTTGAATACTTTCTCACAATTGGGGTTGTGCGGAGGAATGGCCTGGTAGGCGATCTTGTGCTCGTCGAAATAATCCTTCATCTCCGGGGAGATTATCTTATAGAGCTTTTTCTTATAGCCGTTTTCGGGCAGGCAGCTCCGGCAGTAGGAGATCTTTTCATCGGGCGATACGAATACTTCCTGCATATTGTCGCATTTGCGGGAAGGGGATATCAGGGGTATAAAATAATCCGTCACCAGGTTGGTACAATGATCTGTCGGCGGCAGTCCTGTCTCGGAACAGACCATGCGAACATCGCAATCCCTTGGTTGTGCAAACCAGGGCTGATCGTCGTCATAGTCGATGGTATTGAAGACCTGGAAGAGGAGGGGGGTGGCTGTATTGGCGCCGCTGAGTTCGGGGATGCCCAGGCCCGAAAAATTGCCTACCCAGATGCCTACCGTGAATTTTTTGTTGTAGCCGATGCTCCAGGCGTCGCGTCTTCCATAGGAGGTGCCTGTCTTCCAGGCGATCTTCGGCAGGTGGACGGTATTTGACCAGCTGAGGGGGAAGTCGGGGCGATTGACCTTCGAGAGGGTCTCGTTGATCATAAAGGCGGCGGCGGGGCTAAGAATTGATTTGGGAAACGGGGGAGAAGCCTTGACAGGGGTAGAAGCCGTAGCCGGGCCATCCAGTGTATAAATGGGCGGAACATATTTCCCTCCGTTGGAAAAAATGGAATACAATCCTGTCATTTCTTCCAGGGTGGCGCCGCAGCCTCCCAGGATCATGGAAAGGCCCAGCTTGTTCTGATCCTTTTTTATCTGGCGAAAATCGCAGGCGCCCAGCTTTTGGATCAGCTTGTCCCTGCCCAGGGCTTTCAGGCTTTTTACGGCGGGAATATTCAACGAATGCTCCAGCGCATACTCCATCGTAACATAGCCATTGAACTTGCGGTCGTAGTTCTCGGGCGCATAGCCCTCGTAGTTGACGGATACATCGGTGATCATCATTTTTGGCGTGAGAATGCCTTCGTCTATGCAGAGCCCGTACAGCAGTGGTTTCAAGGTGCTGCCCGGCTGCCGGATGGCAGCGGCCCCATTCACCTGTCCTCCATCGGCCGTGTCGCGGAAGTCCGCCGAGCCCACATAGCTGACGACCCGGTGGGTGCTATTGTCCAGCACGATGACGGCGGCATTGCGGATATTATTCAGGCTCAGGCTGCGGGAGTAGTCCTTTACCAGCTTCTCGATCTTTAGCTGGGTATTCATCTCGATGGCGGTCCGGTAGACTTCCGCCGTCCCCTGTCTTTTCAGTTTCCAGGATAGATGCGGGATGAGGTGGGGTACGGAACCCCGCGTAGCGGTCAATGGCTCCGCCAGCGCATCGGCTATCTCTTTTTCCGTAAAGACCTTTTCCTTTGCCCAGCGGTGCAGCCATTTATTGCGTTCTTCTACGATGCGATCATTGTTTTTTCCCATCACCAGCGAGGAAGGACGATTGGGGATGATGGACAGCGCGGTGATCTCCGCCAGCGACAGGTGGTCGGGGTTCTTTTTAAAGTATAGGATAGCGGCGGACTTTACCCCTTCGATGTTGCCGCCATATGGTACTTTGTTCAGGTACATCTGCAGGATCTCGTCCTTGCTGTATTTCCATTCCAGCTGAAGGGCCCGGAACATTTCCCGGAACTTGTTCCAATAGGTACGTCGCTTGGGCTCCAGCGAACGGGCTACCTGCATGGTGATGGTAGAGGCGCCGGAGGTGCGTCTCATATGCAGGATGTTCATGAAGAGAGCCCTGCTCATGGCAAGCAGGTTGACGCCGGGATGATAGTAGAAATATTTATCCTCCTTTTCCACGATGGTCTTGCGCAGGAGAGGGGAGATCTCCTGCAGCTCCGTCTTCATGCGCCATTGCTGATCGCGGGTGAGGAAGGAGTTGACCACTTCCCCCCGGCTGTCCTCGATGATGGTGGAATATTCGATCTTGTCGGGCAGGGGGAAGATCCGGTTGAGGAGGAGGAAAAGCAGGAAACACGCGGCGGCTATGATGAGCGACTTTATGAGTATGCGCCGGATGGACCATTTTTTGATATGTCGAAACATATTTTTCAATCTTGACCGAATAAAGATCATACGCTTTTGCGCCTGTTTATACGGGTTTAACAAATTCTTACATCATTGCCTCTTGCAAACACCCATGCTCGTAATATATCTTCACCATGGAAATTTTTTCCAACGATTATGAACCCCCCAACAATTCCCCCTTAGCTTTCCCGTTACATACATTTTCCGTCCTTGCCCGATTTTTCCCCCGCCGGGGAAAACTCACCGGCTGTCTTTTTATTGTCTTTTGTATCTTGATTTTATATAACCTCTTCTATGCGTATCAAAACCGGCTTGTCAGCCATACACGTCATAACCCTTTTTGCCATCGTATTTTCCACATCCATCCTTATCACGGCCTGTAACCGCAGCGCCGTCAGTCTGCAATTTACCAATGCCAGGGATGAAGTGCCGCCGTTGGGCAATCTCGTCTTCCGGTTTGACCAGGACCTGGTAAAGGATTCTTTGCTGGACCGCTGGGATTCCACTCAATATATCAGCTTCGAGCCCAAGATCCCCGGCCGATTCCGCTGGGAGCATCCCGACGAGCTGGTCTTTTCGCCGTCCCAGCCCCTGACACCGGCCACTACCTTTAAAGCTACCCTTAAAAACGACATCCTCCAATACAGCAAATACGGACGTATCACCAAGGCCGAGGACCTTGTCTTTCATACCCCTGACCTTAAGCTGGACAATACCAATACCACCTGGGTGCTGCAGGACGAGAACAGCACTACCGCCATCCCCCAAATAGATCTGCAGTTCAACTACCCCGTCAACCCCAATTCCCTGAAGGACAAATTGCAGATCTCCATCGGCGGAGCACCCATATCGTATACCCTGCAAACCCTTTCCGCCGATGACAAGATCACCCTTCGTCTGCTGAACCTGAAAATGGAAGATAAAGACCAGGAAGCCATCATATCCGTCGACAAGGGACTTATACCTGAAGGGGGAACCACCGGATTGAAAGAGAAATTAGAGACCAAGTCTGTCATACCCTCGCCTTTTGTACTTCAGATCAACGATGTTACTACTCAACATGATGGAACAACGGGCACTCTCAAGGTCCTGACCAGCCAGCAGGTGGTCGCGGCCAACCTGGCCTCCTTTATCAAGCTGGACCCGGCCGTAAAATTTACCGTCGAGACAGTGGACGACGGATTCCTCATCCATAGTGATGATTTCGATCAGTCGAAGAGCTATGCTCTTACCCTGACCAAGGGTCTCAAGGGACGTATCGGAGGCGTATTGCATGAAGAGTATGTCACCAATGTAACTTTTGGCGAGCTGGCTCCTTCCATCAGCTTTGTCAGCGGGAAAGGCGTTTATCTTTCCGGCAAAGGCGCTCAGAACATCGAAGTAAAGATCATCAATGTACCCAAGGTAAAGATCATCGTTTCCAAGATCTATGAGAACAACCTGCTCATGACGCAACGTTACGATTACCAGCCCAACGAGAAGAAGCCTTTCCGCAGCGGGGGCGATGGGGAAGAGGGCGAGGACTATAGCGGCTATTACAATAGCTCCGACGTCACGCTGGGAGATGTATTTTACGAACAGGAGGTAGATACCCGGAGCCTGCCCAAGAGCGGGAATAATAGAATATTCAATTTCAATATCGCAGACAAGCTGCCTGAGTTCAAGGGAATCTATCATATCATGATACGCAGCCTGACGGATTACTGGGTGCGGGATTATCGGTATGTCTCCATGTCCGATATCGGCCTTATCGCCCGTGAGGGCAATGAAAAGATGCTGGTCTTTGCTAATTCCATCAAGACAGCGGCTGCCCTGCCCGGCGTGAACGTGCTGGCCTATGGGTCCAATAACCAGCTGCTTGGCATGGGGTCTACCAATGCGGATGGGGTGGCCGAGATCGCCTATACCCGTAAGGATATGGCCGGCTTCAAACCCGCCATGATCATCGCCAAGACGGCGGAAGATTTCAACTATCTGCCATTCAATACGACGAGGGTGAATACGTCTCGTTTCGAGGTAGGAGGAAGAAGGAGTAACAGCACGGGGCTCGACGCCTTTATATATCCGGAGAGAGATATTTACCGACCGGGAGAAAGACTCAACTTCTCCGTGGTGGTGCGTGACAGGCAATGGAAATCGCCGGGCGAGCTGCCTGTCAAATTGAAATTCCTGCTGCCCAATGGTAAGGAGCTAAAGACCTTCCGCAAATCCCTCAATGACCAGGGGTCGCTGGATGGCAGCGTAGACCTTGCGCAGACGGCCATTACCGGCAGCTATTCCCTGGAAGTATATACATCCAATGACGTATTGCTGGCTACCAAGCCTTTCCGGATAGAAGAGTTCGTCCCGGACAGGATCAAGGTGACGGCCAAGCTGGATAGGCCTTACCTGGAAGCAGGCGATATATCCCATTTGAATATAAACGCCGTCAATTTCTTTGGCCCTCCCGCCGCCAATCGCAAATACGAGACGGAGATACAGGTGCGGCAGCGTGTGTTCAATCCCAAGGGGTATAATAATTATGCGTTTGGGCTGGCCAATCAGAGTACCTTGTTCGACAAGGTGACACGCGAGGGCAAGACGGACGAGCAGGGCAATGCGGTGGAAAAATACGAGGTGCCCGATATGTACAGGAACCTGGGGCTTCTGCAGGCCGTCTTCTTCACCACCATCTTTGACGAGACGGGGCGGCCTGTCAGCCGGAGGACGAATGTGGATATATTCACGCAGCCTGTATTTTTTGGCGTGGCGGATGACGGCTATTATTTCTATGCGTTGAATCAGCCGGTGCAGTTCCCTATCGTGGCGTTGAACCGGGATGCCAAGGTGCTGAACGGGGTGCAAGCCCGTGTGCAGGTGATCAAACACGAATACCGGACCGTGCTCACCAAGAGCGGCAGCTATTTTAGGTACGAGTCGCAGAAAGAAGATAAGCTGATATCGTCCAGTCTTGTCACCGTCAGCGGAGATAATACTCATTATTCCTTTACCCCCCGCAGTCCCGGCGACTATGAGCTGCAGGTGTCGATCCCCGGCGCCAACGCGTATGTCAGCAAGAGCTTTTACAGCTATGGTATTTGGGGCGGCGACAACACCTCCTTCGACGTGAATAGTGAAGGGCATATCGATATCGATCTCGACAAGGCTTCTTATTATATCGGTGAGACGGTAACGGCCCATTTCAAAACGCCTTTTAGCGGTCGCATGCTCGTCACGATGGAGACGGATAAAGTAGTGTCCTATCAATATGTCAACGTGGATAAACGGGATGCACGTCTCGACCTGCCGCTGACGGCAGACGATCTGCCCAATGTATATATCACCGCCACGCTGATCAAGCCGCATGAGCTGTCGGAGATTCCGCTGACCGTGGCGCATGGCTACCAGTCCGTCAAGGTGGAGGCCAAGGATCGGAAGATGAATGTGGACATAGTGGCCGCCAGGTCCGTGCGGAGCCATACCCATCAGAAAGTAACCGTCAAGGCCGCGCCCGGCAGCATGGTGACCCTGGCTGCGGTGGACAATGGTGTCCTGCAGATCACGGATTTCTCCACGCCTGATCCTTACGAGCATTTCTATGCCAAAAGAGCTTTGGAGGTCAATGGCTATGACCTTTATCCCCTGCTGTTCCCCGAAGTAAAGCCCAGCCTCAGCAGCACCGGTGGCGACGCGGAAGGGGATATGAAGAAGCGGACCAACCCCATGCCCGCCAAGCGGATCAAGATCGTCAGCTATTGGAGCGGTATCGCCAGGACAGATGGTAGCGGCGAGGCGCAGTTCGAATTCGACATACCACAATTCTCCGGAGAAGTGAGGTTGATGGCCGTGGCGTATAAAAATGAGCAGTTCGGATCGAAGGATGCAGCGATGACCGTGGCGGATCCCATCGTGCTTAGTTCGGCCCTGCCCAGGTTCCTCAGTCCCGGAGACACCGTGACCATGCCCGTGACGATTACCAATACTACGTCCAACTCGACCACTGCCAATGCGCATGTGAAGGTCAGCGGCGCCGTGCGGGTAGCGGGCGAGGATCGTCAGTCCGTCAGTATCTCTGCCAATAGTGAGGGAAGAGCCGTGTTCCAGATCGTGGCGCCGCCGGCTATCGGGGTCGGAAAGGTTTCCGTAGAGGTGGCCAGCAATGGAGAGAATTTTACGGACGAGACGGAGATAGGCGTACGTCCATCGGCCCCCTTGCAAAAGATCACCGACGCAGGTGCGGTGACGGCGGGAAGTACGCAGACACTGAATGGGAGCGCCGGCGATCTTATCCCATCCAGCGTGGATTATGAGCTGATGGTGAGCCGGAATCCTGCTATCGGTCTGTCGAAATACCTGGACTGGCTGGTAGAGTATCCGTATGGGTGTACGGAGCAGACGGTATCGGCGGCCTTCCCGCAGCTGTATTATGGCGACCTGGCCGACCTGATGCGGCAGGGCAAGGGCGATGGCCGATTGAAGGCGGGAGCCAATTCCAATATACAGGAAGCCATCCGGAAGATCAAGATGCGTCAGCTGTACAACGGGGCTGTGACCCTTTGGGACAATGAGGATACGGAGAACTGGTGGGCTACCATCTATGCCGCTCATTTCCTCATAGAGGCGCAAAAGGCGGGCTTCGATGTGGACAAGAGTTTGATCGAGACTATGCTGGGTTATATCAACAGCCGGCTCAAGAACAGAGAGACCATTACCTATTATTATAACAGGGACCAGAACCGGAAGATAGCCCCGAAAGAGGTGGTGTATGGATTATATGTATTGGCGCTGGCGGGCAAGTCCAATGTCAGCGTGATGAACTATTACAAGGCCAATCCTTCGCTGTTGAGCCTGGATTGTAAATACCTGTTGTCGGCTGCCTATGCCCTGTCGGGAGATAAGAAGAGCTTTAAGGAGTTCCTGCCTACGCAGTTCGCGGGAGAAGAATCGGTGGCGCAGACGGGCGGCAGCTTCTATTCCGACATTCGTGACGAGTCGCTGGCGTTGGATGTGCTGGTGGATGTGGATCCTGATAATGCGCAGATCCCAACGATGGTAAGACATATTTCCGACAAGCTGAAGCAGCGTGAATGGTTCAGCACGCAGGAGCTGGCCTTTAGCTTCCTGGGTATGGGCAAGGTGGCGAGACGGGAGGCCGGGTCTACGGCGACGGCTGATATCAAGGTAGATGGCCGGACGGTGGCTTCGATGAATGGGGCGCCGATAAAGCTTGGGTCCGCGGTGTTGAAGGGCGGGTCTGGTGCGCCCAGGATCGAGATTGCGACCAAGGGCAGCGGCAGGGTCTATTATTTCTGGCAGACGGAAGGGATCAGCTCGACCGGCGCCTACAAGGAAGAGGACAGATATCTGAAAGTGCGAAAGCGTTTCTTCGACAGGAATGGGCGGCCTCTTACGGGCAATACGTTCCATCAGAACGATCTGATCATCGTGCAGGTGACATTGGAGAAGAGCTATTCCTCATGGATCGACAATGTGGTGATCACGGATATGCTGCCGGCGGGTTTCGAGATCGAGAATCCCCGGACCAAGGATATACCGGGTATGGATTGGATCAAGGAGCAGGATGCTCCGACGGCTCTGGACGTGCGGGATGACCGGATCAATTTCTTTGTGAATATGCGGGATAACAGGCAGGTGTATTACTATGCCGTGAGGGCGGTGTCACCGGGTGTATACCGGATGGGTCCGATAGGGGCGGATGCGATGTATAATGGGGAGTATCATTCTTATAATGGAGCGGGTACGGTGAAGGTGGTGCAATAATATGACTTGATTATCAAATAGTTGCATTTATGTGGTTAAAAAATGCTCTTTGGAAGGTGCAGTTTTTAGAATATTTGTTCTTTTGAAAGTGCAATTTTTTGTATTTTTGTACTTTATAAAGATCGATTTGGAGAGTCTATTTGAAAAATATTATAGGAAGCTGGACCAGGTGTCATTGACTTTCAGGAGGTCATTATCGACCCAAGTCGATTGGAACAACCGGATCATAGGTATTAAAGGGGCCAGGGGGGCCGGAAAAACGACCTTGCTATTGCAGCATGCGCGTCAAAGCCTCCCTGGTGGCGACAAAACTTTATATGCCAGTCTGGATGATCTTTATTTCACGGAGAACAGGTTATATGATCTGGCTGACCGTTTTTTGAAACAAGGTGGGCGTTATCTGTTATTGGATGAAGTGCATCGTTATCCGGAATGGTCGCGAGAGATAAAAAATATCTACGACGACTTTGGAGAGCTGACTGTTATTTTTACCGGGTCGTCTATTATTCATTTGGATCAGGCTAAAGGTGATCTGAGCCGCCGTGCTGTTATGTACGAGCTGATGGGATTGTCTTTTAGAGAATTTATAGAGGTGGCGACCGGACATAAATTTGAGCCGATAGGTATGGAAGATTTATTGGAGCATCATGTCGAATATGCGCGGAGCGTTGTTGGGAAGATCCATCCTATCGAGCATTTTAAAAAGTATCTGCAGTACGGGTACTATCCATACTTTCTGGAGAATGAAAAATCCTATCTGCAGAAGCTGGCGGAGACTATATCCCTGGCTCTTGTGAGTGACTTACCGGTTGTCCACCCCATCAGTTATGGCAGTATTGAAAAAATAAGATTACTGCTGCACATCATATCGGAGTCGGTGCCTTTTAAACCTAATGTGTCCAAGCTCAGCGAACATATCGACGTTACCAGGCAGAGCTTGATGAATTTCTTTAGATACCTGGAAGATCTGCGTATCATTCATGGATTGTATTCTTCTGGCAAGGGTGCCACGCTTATGCAAAAGCCGGAGAAGGTATTCTTGCATCATCCAAATCTCTTTTTTGCGTTGTCTTCCGGACGCGCAGATACGGGAAGCATTCGGGAAAGTTTTTTTGTCAATCAGGTCAGCTCAGTCAAGCCTGTCAGCTATGCCGAGGATGGTGACTTTAAGGTGGATAAATATACTTTTGAAGTAGGGGGAAGAGGCAAGAAAAAACGGCAGATAGAAGAGGTTCAAGACGCCTATATAGTGGCGGACGATATCGAGATCGGGTATGGTAATAAAGTGCCGTTGTGGATGTTTGGTTTTTTTTATTAGGAACCCTGTTCCCAGTTTTTGGCCGTAATAAGCTGCCGTTATGGTTTGATTGGAAAAAAGAATTGACGATATTACAGGCTCAAAAAGGGACCTCATAGAACTGGTTGTGGCTTGATTGGAAAAAAGAATTGACGATATTTTAGCCGTTTTAAAAGATTTGTGTCCGTCCGTTGTGGCTTGATTGGAAAAAAGAATTGACGATATTAGTCCATTACAGCTATAGCCCGGACAATTTGTTGTGGCTTGATTGGAAAAAAGAATTGACGATATTCCTAAAGATCGATATGCACAAATACTACACGTTGTGGCTTGATTGGAAAAAAGAATTGACGATATTAGGTGCCCAGGATTTGGCGAAGCGAATTGTGTTGTGGCTTGATTGGAAAAAAGAATTGACGATATTTCAGCAGGGACTGGGTGAAGGGGTCCTGTTGTTGTGGCTTGATTGGAAAAAAGAATTGACGATATTTATACTTTGTGAGGTAATGGGATAACCCGCGTTGTGGCTTGATTGGAAAAAAGAATTGACGATATTCACCACTCACAATCGTCGGCAACAACCAAGGTTGTGGCTTGATTGGAAAAAAGAATTGACGATATTAAACCCACAGCTACGGCTGTGGGCAACACGGTTGTGGCTTGATTGGAAAAAAGAATTGACGATATTAGCACTCAGAACCTTGAACAAACGACACTGGTTGTGGCTTGATTGGAAAAAAGAATTGACGATATTAAAATTACCAACGTTCGACACATAACCTAGTTGTGGCTTGATTGGAAAAAAGAATTGACGATATTAGCACTCAGAACCTTGAACAAACGACACTGGTTGTGGCTTGATTGGAAAAAAGAATTGACGATATTCCTGCCCGCCACCATTGAGCACCCGACGGGTTGTGGCTTGATTGGAAAAAAGAATTGACGATATTTGATCGAACGGAACCTATACCCGTCGTGGGGTTGTGGCTTGATTGGAAAAAAGAATTGACGATATTACGGTTAGTGCCAGTCCCTCCAGCTTCAGGTTGTGGCTTGATTGGAAAAAAGAATTGACGATATTCGTGGGGCCTGACACCGCAATGGTCGCGCCGTTGTGGCTTGATTGGAAAAAAGAATTGACGATATTTAAGATCCGGAAGGGGGAAAATACCATTAGGTTGTGGCTTGATTGGAAAAAAGAATTGACGATATTTATGAAGCCGAATTCCTGCGCAAACTGCTGGTTGTGGCTTGATTGGAAAAAAGAATTGACGATATTATACCTCCAGTCCGCGTATCGTGTGGACGGGTTGTGGCTTGATTGGAAAAAAGAATTGACGATATTCATCAAAGTGAACGAACCAGGCTTCATAATGTTGTGGCTTGATTGGAAAAAAGAATTGACGATATTCTGATCAACGCAATCGTCACAATTGTCGAAGTTGTGGCTTGATTTGAAAAAAGAATTGACGATATTCGCAATAGTAACCATTGTCGAGCAATACAAGTTGTGGCTTGATTGGAAAAAAGAATTGACGATATTCCGATACGACTGTATCACAGCGCCCTAATGGTTGTGGCTTGATTGGAAAAAAGAATTGACGATATTACACGCGCTCATGCGGGCGATCATCAACCATGTTGTGGCTTGATTGGAAAAAAGAATTGACGATATTGATCAGCCGCAGCTCCGCACGGACCAGACAGTTG
>DASZXP010000016.1:0-16326 GCA_035545935.1 Puia sp.
CGGACCAACGCTTAAACCCCTCTGCCCGACATTTTTTCAGGTAAAAATCAAGCTTGGAATGATTTTTTCTTGTTCTATGGCGCATGCCAACTATTCACTTAACGACCTTTGTCGCAGCCCCCGTAGACAGGGTTTTCGACCTTTCCAGGAGCATCGACCTGCACCGGAAATCCATGGCGCATACAGGCGAAGAAGCCATTGCCGGCACCGTTTCCGGCCTCATCGGCCCCGATGAAACAGTCACCTGGAAGGCCCGGCATTTCTTCAAGACCAGGATCTTGCGGAGCCGTATCACCGCCATGAACCGCCCCCTCTCCTTCACGGACGAAATGGTCGAAGGAGATCTTAAAAGCCTGAAACACGAACACTATTTCAAGAGCATCGGCAATGGCACCCTCCTCATCGACCTCTTCCACTTCGAAAGCCCCTATGGCGGCCTCGGCAAACTGGCCAACCGGCTGTTCCTTACAGATTATCTAAAAAAATTATTGGAGTCCCGCAATGATACTATCCGGGAATACGCCGAGTCAGAGAAGTGGAAGTTTATTTTGAATAGATAACCTTCGATCCGGACAACAAGCGGAGCTCATTTTTGCCCCCGATGCCGTACATTTGCGGTTATTCCTCTATGACAAATTCGAAACCCGCTTTATATACAGCCTTATCTCCCGCATTGCTGCACCTGTATGATGTAAACCACGCGATCGTAGTGATCATCGACGTTCTCCGGGCAACCTCCACCATAGCCACCGCCCTTCACAACGGCGCCAAATGTGTCATCCCCGTGGACAGCGTCGCCAAATGCATAGAGCTCGGACGACAGATCGATGGCATTACCGCGGGGGAGCGGGATGGAATGATCGCGGAAGGGCTCCAACATGGCAATTCTCCCTTCGAATACCCGGCGGAGTTCATCGGTGGCAGAACACTGGTCCTTACCACCACCAATGGCACCAAGCTGCTCCACATGGCCCTCGACAGGGGCGCCGGACAGATCATTACAGGCTCCTTTCCCAACCTGGGGTCCGTTTGCGACTACCTGCTGTCACAAAACATGCCCGTTCTCCTGGCCTGCGCAGCATGGAAGGACAAGGTCAACATCGAGGATATGCTGTTCGCCGGAGCCGTCATCAATAAGGTCAAACAAAACTTCCATATCAACTGCGACTCCTCCCAGGTGGCCGAGACAGTATATCTGGAGGCCCAAAAAGACCTTTATGAGTTCATGAAGGACAAAAATGCTTCTCATTATCAACGACTTTCCGGCTATGGTCTGGAAAAAGATATCCGTTATTGCCTGACCCCCGACGTCGCGCCTGTTCTCCCCCTATATGAGAACGGCAAGCTAATAACATTGTAAGCTCCCGATTTCGTAAATAACGAGGCGGGAATATCACCTACATTTGCCGACTGAATCATCCGGGTGGAAAAGTCAAAGAAATCGCTACATATTGCGCTGGTAGGCAATCCAAATTCGGGAAAAAGCTCCTTGTTCAACGCTCTCACCGGCTTGAACCAGAAAGTAGGTAATTTTCCGGGCGTCACTGTCGATAAAAAAACGGGCGCCACCGAACTTACACCCGGACACACTGTCCGGATCATCGATCTCCCCGGCACCTACAGCCTTTACCCCAAAAGAGCCGATGAATGGGTCACCTACAGAGTGCTCCTGGGACAAGACCCTTCCATTCATGCCGATATGGTCGTCCTGCTCGTGGATGCGTCCAATCTGAAAAGAAACCTCCTTTTCTGCTCCCAGATCATCGACCTCAAAATACCCGTCGTCGTCGCGCTCACCATGATGGACCTGGCCGCCTCCAAAGGCATCGACATCGACGTGGAAGGACTGGAAAGGGAGCTGGGCATACCCGTCGTCTCCGTCAATCCCAGAAAGAACAGGGGCATACCCCAGCTGAAAAAGATCATCGAGCTGCGTGCCCGCCAGCTCCGGCAGGCGCCTCCCCGGGACTTTATCGCTAAGAACGCCCAAACCACCGGAGCCGTCCAGGATGTCAAGGAACTCTTTCCGGGAAAAGAGATCAGCGACTACACCGCCATCCATTACCTGATCAACCACGAGAACTTCGACTTCGATCCGCCACTTCAACAAAAGATCGAACATATAGAAGGCGTTCATGCCTTCAACCACACCCGGGTACAGGCCGATGAGATCATGCAGCGCTACAGCCGCATCAAACAGATCATGCAGCACACCGTTTCCGAACCCGATCCGCTGCAAAAAACCCTCTTCACGGAAAAATTGGACAAGCTGTTCCTGGACCGTACCTGGGGCTATGTGATCCTGCTGGGCGTGCTCTTCCTGCTCTTCCAAAGCGTATTTTGGATCGCCCAATACCCCATGGACTTCATCGACTGGTCCTTTTCCCAGCTCGGCGCCTGGCTGGGTCATATATTACCCGAAGCCTGGTGGAGCAACCTCCTCGTCAACGGCGTGCTTGCAGGCCTTAGCGGCATCCTCGTATTCGTACCCCAGATCATGATCCTCTTTGGGCTCATCACCATCCTGGAAGACACCGGCTATATGGCCCGCATCAGCTTTCTCACTGACAAGCTCATGCGAAAGGTGGGACTCAACGGCAAGAGCGTCATGCCGATGATCAGCGGCTTCGCCTGTGCCGTACCCGCTATCATGAGTACCCGGAACATCGAGAACAGGAAGGAGCGCCTGCTTACCATTCTCATCACCCCCCTCATGAGCTGCAGCGCACGCCTGCCCGTATACACCATGCTCATCGCCGTAGCCGTCCCGCATAAAAAAGTGCTGGGCATCTTTGGCCTCCAGGGCCTGGTGATGATGGGGCTTTATATGATGGGCCTCGTCATGGCCATGATCGTCTCGTATGTAGCCAAATGGTTCATCCGGATGAAGGAAAAAAGCTTTTTTATCCTCGAGCTGCCCATCTACCGCGCGCCCCGCTGGAACAATGTAGTAGTCACCATGATCAATAAAGCAAAGATCTTTGTGGTGGACGCCGGTAAGGTGATCATCGTCATCAGCCTCATCCTATGGGCCCTTAGCACCTATGGACCAGGCAGCCGGATGGAGAAGGTAGAACAACAATATGCGGAGCAGGTGCAAAAAAGTCCGGACCGGGCCGCTGCGCTGGATAAAGAAAGACAGGCCGAGCGCCTGGAGAACTCCTACGCGGGCATCCTCGGTAAGACCATCGAGCCCGTTATCCACCCGCTCGGATATGACTGGAAGATCGGTATCGCCCTCATCACCTCCTTTGCCGCCAGGGAGGTATTCGTAGGCACTATGGCCACGCTCTACAGTGTGGAAGGCGGAAAGGACGCCGATGCCCAGACACTGCAACAACGCCTGCGTTCCGCCCGCCGCGACGACGGGACACCCGTATACACGCTTGCTACAGGTCTGTCGCTGATGGTATTTTATGTATTGGCTATGCAATGTATGAGCACCCTGGCCGTGGTCCGGCGCGAAACGCGTAGCTGGAAATGGCCGGCCATCCAATTGATCTATATGACCGGTCTCGCCTACGTCACAAGTCTCCTCGTATATTGGCTGTTCAAATAAGCCCAGGGCTGTCCCCGTCAATGGCCTACAAAACTCCCAACTTCTCCAGCTCCTCCCGGAACTGCGCCGGACCTTGAAAATGGATCCCATAAAAACCCAGCTCTCGCGCCGGCAGCACATTGCGCAGGTTGTCGTCCACATACACCGCCCGGGTCGGGTCGATATCGAATCTGCGTATCAGCAATCGATAGATCTCCGGTGATGGCTTCCGGATCTTTTCCTCGCCCGACACCAGTCTCCCGTCAAACCAATGGAGGAACTCGTACATCCCCAATGCTATAGGAAAAGTCTCCGCGCTCCAATTGGTTAAGGCATAAAGCCGCACGCCCGCATGCTCTTTCAGCTCGCGGAAGACTTCCACCGTCTCATGGATAGGACCGCCCAGCATTTCCTTCCATCGGTCATAATAGGCCCGTATGGCTTTTTCATGCTCCGGGTATCGATTCACCAGGTACTCCGTACCCTCCTGAAGGCTCCTGCCCGCATCCTGCTCCTCGTTCCAATCCAGCGTCGCGATATTGGAAAGGAACCAGCGCCGTTCTTCTTCGTTTGGAAAGATCTCCTTGTACAGGTAGTCAGGGTTCCAGTCCACAAGGACGCCTCCCAGATCAAAGACTACCGTATTAATTTTTTTATGCATAGTATTGTTTATTCACCGGCATCCGTCCATCGCCCGGCGCCGCTCAAGTCACTCGCTTGTACTGTCAGATCCGGCGCAGCCTCTCCACCGCACGTTGCAAGGTCTCTTCTTTCTTGGCAAAGCAAAATCGCACCACTTTATCATCCTTCCCCGATGTATAGAAAGCCGACACCGGTATCATCGCCACCCCATATTCCTTCGTTATGCGGATAGCAAAATCCTTATCCGGTTCATCGCTGATCCTGTCATATTTATACAGCTGAAAATAGCTCCCAAAGGAGGGGAGGGGAGTAAACCGGGTAGACCGCATCAGGTCCTGGAAATAATCTCTTTTCCCCTGCAGAAAAGGCGCCAGCGCTAAATAGGAGCTCCTGTCCGTCAGATACTCCGCCAGGGCTGCCTGCGATGGCGTATGACAGCTGAAACAGTTGAACTGATGCACCTTCCGGAACTCCGCCATCAGCTCCGGGGACGATACGCTATAGCCCAGCTTCCAGCCCGTACAATGATATACTTTCCCAAAGGAGAAGCTGACAAAACTGCGCGCCAGCAGGTCCGGGTATCGCAGAATGGACTGATGCGGAACGCCGTCAAAGATCAGATGCTCATACACCTCGTCTGAGTGGATAAATATCCGGTCATTACCTTTCACCAGCTCCCGCAGCGTGGCGATATCGTCCTCCCGTAGCACCGACCCGGTTGGATTATGTGGTGTGTTGAACATGATCATGCGCGTCTTAGCATTCACCCGTCGTCTCACCTCCGCCCAGTCTATCCGGTAGTCCGGAAAGCTCAGCGGGATCCGTATAGGCATGGCGCCATTGATCTCGATATTGGGTATATAGCTGTCGTAGGCGGGCTCGAATACGATGACCTCATCTCCTGGCTGCAAAATGGTCGTCAGCGCCGTATAAATGGCATAAGTCCCTCCGGGCGTAATGGTGATCTGGGTGGCCGGGTCGACAGCCGTTCCATAAAGATACTCGATCTTCCCCGCCAGCACCTCTCGCAGCGACTGCAGACCATGCATATGCGCATATTGGTTATACCCTTTATGCATAGCCTTATCCACCAATCCGATCAGCTCCTCGCTCATGGGGAAGTCGGGGAATCCCTGCCCCAGGTTCACGGCGCCTAATTCCGACGCCAGCGAGCTCATGACGGTAAAGATGGTCGTTCCCACCCGGGGCAGCTTGCTGACGATAGAAGGAATAGTCATGGTACTGGTTCTTATTTATATTCTATGTTCTCCTCCCGTATGAGGGACTCTCCATGCATGCGAAGATACACCTGTGCAACGGTGATCACATCCTTTTGGCAATAGGTGACGATACGGGGCAGGTCATGCAGCGTCCAATATACCATTCCTACCTTGCTGCCATCGATATCGTCTTTGGGAGTGGGGATGCCAAGCGTATGGGCCAGCAGGTTAAGGGAAACAAAGCTTCTGTATTCTCCGAATTTCCAAAGCTCCATGGTGTCGATATGGGTGACCTCCCAGGGCTTCTTACCCGAAATATTCAGCACCGCGGGAATAGTGATACCATGTATGACCATCCGGCGGCAGAGATAGGGGAAATCGAAATCTTTCCCATTATGCGCGCAAAGGAATTTCTGGTGATCAGGGGCCCATTTGCGCAGCAGGTCCGCAAACTCTATAAGCAAGATCCGCTCGTCATCCCCCGAGAAGGACTTCAGCGACAGCTTCCGGTCCGTAGGCGTGCCCGAGATGATACCACAGCTGATACAGATGATCTTGCCGAACTCCGCGTAGATGGCGCTGCGATCATAGATGCCGTCGGGAGTTTGCTCCGGCTTGTCCCGTAACAGTGCTTCCGCCTTATGCCGCCACAGGTCTTTCCATTCGTCCGGTACTTCCGCGAACGTGGGATGCTGGGACACCGTTTCGATATCCAGAAAAAGAATGTTATGGAGTGGGTGTGGAGACATCAGGCGAATATACAACTAAAGTATACTCATTGGCTGGCGATTTGCCGAGCCTCGGGCTACGACCGCTACCGCGGCTTGTGCCGCTGCACGCCTCCTTCAGAGGTACAGGTCCCCTTTGCTGCGTTTCAGCTCCGCCACATACTCCTTGATGTCCTGTTCCTTGTCCCGTTTGCAGACAAGCAGCACATCCTTGGTATCCACGACGATAAAGTCGTCCAGTCCCTGCAGGACCAGGAGCTTGTCATTGGGAGCTTTTACCACGCACTTGGTGGCGTCGATGATCACGACATTGTCCCCCGCCACGGCATTGGCCAGGTAATCCTTTTCAAGATTTTCGTACGCGCTGTTCCAGGTACCCAGGTCGCTCCATCCAAAAGAGGAAGGGATCACATAGACATTGTCCGCCTTTTCCATGATGCCAAAGTCGATGGAGATATTCGTACAGAGAGGATAGATATGCTCCAATGCCTTCTTTTCACCGGGCGTATTGAACTTGTCTTTTTCGGCGGAGAAGACATCGTACATCTCCGGCAGATATTTTTCAAAGGCCTGAATGATATTCTTTACCTGCCAGACGAAAATGCCTGCATTCCATAAGAAATCCCCGCTGGCCAAAAAGGTCTTTGCCAGCTCCAGGTTGGGCTTCTCCGTAAAAGTCTTTACCTTATATACATTGTCCGACACCGAATGCTGTTCATGCTGGATATAGCCATACCCTGTATTCGGATAGGTAGGCTTGATCCCCAGGGTGATAAAGGCGTTGTGCTTACCCACAAAGCTCAACGCTTCCAGGCACACCTTCGTAAAACCTTTGGTATCCAGGATGAGATGATCGGCGGGCGCCACGATAAGGGACGCCTTCGGATCTTTTTGCTGTAGCTTAAAGGAAATATAAGCGATACAGGGAGCCGTATTCTTCCGGGAAGGCTCGCCTAAAATGTTTTCCTGGGGTATTTGAGGCAGCTGCTTGCGGACGATGTCCTTGTATTCATTCGAGGTGACGACATATATGTTCTCCGTTGGAATAAAAGAGGCAAATCGGTCGAAAGTCCACTGGATCAGGGTCTTTCCCGTATTCAAAATATCCAGGAATTGCTTGGGATAATTTTGGCGACTCATAGGCCAGAATCGGCTACCGATGCCTCCGGCCATAATTACTACATAGTTGTGCTTGTTCATAATTGGTTTTATAATGTGTCCTATCGGACGAGCTGCCTGTGGCGTCTCAAATGATCCCTTCCCGGATAAGATCGTGCAAATGGATAAAGCCCATATAGCCGGTCGCTCCGGTAACGACCAGCTGTGTTATATCATGCGTACGCATTAGGTCCAGCGCTTCGATCGCCAGGGCATCCGCATCCACCGTTTTTGGGGTTGCGGTCATAATATCTCTGGCAGTCATCCCGTCTGTGTTGATATTTTTCTCCAGCATACGGCGAAGGTCCCCATCGGTGACGATACCCAGCAGGCTCCCCTTTTCGTCAGTGACGGCAGTGGCGCCCAGCCGTTTGGAAGTGATCTCCATAATTACTTCCCGTAGCGAGGCTGAGATAGGCACTTGCGGACGTTCGTTATGGACATACAAATCCTGTACCCGCAGGTATAATTTCTTACCCAGTGTGCCCCCCGGGTGGAATCTCGCAAAATCTTCGCTGTCAAAACCCCTCATCTCCATAAGCGTCACCGCCAGAGCATCGCCCATGACCATCTGCACCGTCGTGCTGCTGGTAGGCGCCAGGTTGTTCAGACACGCCTCTTGCGACACCGTCGTGTTCAGTATTATATCGGATTGCTTTGCCAGGATGGACTGTGTATTGCCCACCATCCCGATCAGCGGATTGCCAAAATTGCGGATAAAAGAAAGAAGCATTTTGACCTCGGGGCTCTCCCCGCTCTTGCTGATGATCATGACGATATCTTCCGGCTGCACCATACCCAGATCCCCATGAATGGCATCCGCCGCATGCAGGAAAATAGCCGGCGTTCCCGTAGAATTCAGCGTAGCGACGATCTTCTGGGCAACGATGGCGCTCTTACCGATACCGCTGATGACCAGCCGGCCCTTACAGGCAGCGATCATCTGCACGGCCTTTTCGAACTGGCTGTCCAAAAGCCCTTCCAATGCGGCTACCGATGCTGCTTCCATCCGTATGGTATTCCTGCCTGTTTCGAGAATATTGATGCCCTTGGTCATAAAGTATACGCGCTAATGTCTGGCCGCCGGCCCTTTTAATTTCGCAAACCTACGGCAAATTGACTTGCCAACCATAAAACTCCCTTTTGATCCACATATCCGCGGCTTTACTATCCCGGGTAAGTGTATTCAACTATTTGCCACCCGGGCTTTCTACGGATATAGGTGTTTTATGAATTCATTATGAGCAAATTACAATGTTAATATCTTCTCACCACATACATATTATTTTTTCTTATATTCATACTGCTGGTTCCATATTTTAACACATTCAGCTAGCTCCTTACCCCGTTTTTGTGTAACTTCGCCAACCCTTAAGCCGGGCTCCCAAGTTCTTAGACAGACGCCCTTGTTCACCCAGGAGCACCTGAAAGGTGCTCGTCCGAAGGACAGATAGAACCGAGCAATTGCGAAGGTTCTGATTGAGGAGGACCGTGACAAGGCAGGTCCGACGAAGACCCGGATTGTGGGAATTGGGCTATTTTTGGTGCGAAGACCAATTCCCGCACATTTTAATCCCAACTCGTGAATAATAACTTCCGGCTGTTAAGGGTATCTTGGTTATCGTAAAAAGTGAGGAGGAAAATATTCGAGCATGGCAACAACCACAACTAAAAAAACCGTTACCAGAAAAACTAAGGCCGTCAGTAGCAAGTCCGTAAAAGAGAGACCTAAACCTTCAGACTCCCTACAGGCTCAATTACAAGAACACTTCGGCTTTGACGCCTTTAAAGACAACCAGCACGCTATCATCCAAAACCTGCTGTCCGGGCAAGACACCTTTGTCATCATGCCCACAGGGGGAGGAAAAAGTCTCTGTTATCAGCTGCCCGCGATGATCAGTGAAGGAGTGGCTATTATCGTCAGCCCGCTCATCGCCCTGATGAAAAATCAGGTAGACCTGGTACGCAGCTATAGCAGCAAGGACAATGTAGCCCATTTCCTGAATTCCACGCTTAATAAAAAACAGATACGGGAAGTCCACGAAGACCTGCTCAACGGGCATACCAAAATGTTATATGTCGCGCCCGAAACGCTGACCAAGCAGGAAAATATGGAGTTTTTTAGCGATTTGAAGATCTCCTTCTTTGCCGTGGATGAAGCCCACTGTATCTCCGAGTGGGGACATGATTTCCGTCCGGAATACCGCCGTCTGCGGGAAATGATGGATCAGATCAATCCCGACATCCCTGTCATCGCGTTGACCGCTACCGCCACCCCCAAGGTGCAAAGCGACATCGTAAAGAACCTGGGATTGCGCAACCCCCAAATATTTATCTCCTCTTTCAATCGTGGGAATCTTTACTACGAGATCCAACCCAAGATCAAAAAAGACCAGACCATCAAGAGCATTGTCCGCTACATCGTACAGCAAAAGGGCAAGAGCGGCATTATCTACACCCTGAACAGGAAAACCACCGAAGAGCTGGCAGACATGCTGGTAGCCAATGGCATCAAGGCCGTAGCCTATCACGCCGGACTGGACAGCAAGCTCCGGGCCGAAAGACAGGATCTTTTCCTGAACGAGGACGTACAGGTCATCGTAGCCACCATCGCCTTTGGCATGGGCATCGACAAACCCGACATTCGATTCGTCATTCACTTCAATATCCCCAAATCCATCGAAAATTACTACCAGGAGACGGGCCGTGCAGGCCGTGATGGTTTGGAAGGTAATTGCATCTTATACTACTCCCATAAGGACGTAGCCAAGCTGGAGCACCTGATGAAGGACAAGCCGCTGAGCGAACGCGAAGTGGGCGCACAGCTCATCAACGAGACGGTAGGGTATGCCGAGACAGGCGTCTGCCGCCGGAAAGTGCTGATGAGTTATTTTGGGGAAGAATATACCACCGAGAATTGCGGCAACTGCGACAACTGTCTTCATCCAAAGGAAAGGATAGAGGCAAAGGACAATGCCGTAAAAGTGCTGCGGACCATAAAGGCCCTGGACGAACGCTTTGCCACCACCTACACCGTCCATATCCTCCTCGGCAAGCTCACCCCCCAGATCCAGATGTTCCGTCACGAAGGCATCGCCGAATTCGGTATTGGCAAGGAAGAACCGGAACACTTCTGGAATTCGCTGATCCGCCAGCTGTTGCTCGAAGACCTTCTGAAAAAGGACATCGAAGAATACGGTGTGCTCAAGCTGACGAAGAAAGGAGAGGACTTCCTCAAAAAGCCCCGCTCCTTCAAGATCGTGCTTAACAACCTCTTCGAAGAAGCCAACGCGGATGATGAAGAGGAAGGCGAACAGACAGGCGGCACCGCCTCCACGGACGAAAAATTATTTGAACTATTAAAAGACCTGCGCCAGAAAGAGGCTAAGAAGAAGGGGCTGCCCCCCTTCGTCATCTTCCTGGAAACCTCTCTGCAGGACATGGCTACCTTATATCCCACCACTACGCAGGAGCTGGAAAAATGCCAGGGCGTCAGCAAGGGCAAAGCCATCCGCTACGGCAAACCCTTTATCGAAGTGATCTCCAAATATGTGGCGGAGAACGATATCGAAAAGCCCGATGACTTCGTGATGAAGAGCGTCGTCAACAAAAGTGTCAACAAGGTCTACATCATACAACAGGTGGACAAAAAAATACCTTTGGAGACGATTGCCAGGAACAAGGACCTGCGGCTGGACGCTTTGCTGGAAGATATGGAGACCATCGCCGCCAGCGGCACCAAGCTCAACCTGGGCTATGCCATCGACGAGATGCTGGATGAATACGAACAGGAGGAGATCATCGACTACTTCAAGGGCTGTGAGACCAGCAGCTTGCAAGTGGCGCAGCAGGAGCTTTCCGAAGGGAACTTCACCTGGGAACAGCTAAAGCTCATGCGGATCAAATTCCTTAGCGAATACGGGATGTAAGTACCTGTCGGTCGGCGACAGGCTTTCACTCCATCGGCGTGCAGATCTCGATCAGGAATCCGTTCGGATCCCTCACATACGCCACCGCCTGCCCCCATGGTTTGGTCTTCGCCTTTTCGACAGCGGCAGCGCCTGTCTTCAGGGCTTTTTGGAAGACAGCTTCCACGTCTTCCACGGCAAAGGCGATCTCTATCCCAAAAGGTTTCCCGCCCGGCCGGCTTTCCACAAATCCCGCCGACAGGTTCTGTTTAACCAGCGACAGGGACGCGAACGAGAGGGTAGTATCCCCCGTAGACAATTCTCCGTATTCATTACCCGGAGCGATGAACTTCCTTGAAAAGCCAAACGCCTTTTCATAAAACTCAATGGTCTTCTCTACATCCGCTACATACAGGATGGTATATGCAAATTTTATCATGGGCGTAAAGTTAGGAGCTGCACCCTCACCCCGGCTTGGAAAAATGCGACAAAATCGCACCCACCGGCCTGCCCTGTTTTTACAACTCGCCAGGTGTCTCCCCCGCATATCTCTTTAATTCGTGGACAAGGTGCGAATGATCATAATATCCGCACTCCAGAGCAATATCTGCCAAACCCTCGCCTGGCCGCCTGCATTGCACCCGCTGTAATGTATATCTGAATCGCTCCTGGTTGACAAACTCCTTGGGGCTTATGCCGATGTGATATCTAAAATTCCGCTCCATCTGCCGCACCGTGATAAAATGTCTTTTGGCCAGCTCTTCCACGCGCACCTGTCCGTGATGTGACCGGATATCCTCTAACAAAGGAAAAAGTATATGCTTTGGCCGGGAGAGCCTGCTCAGGAAGAATTGGTTCAATCCCTCGGCAGAGGTTTCCATCTTCCCCACACACAACGACCTTTCACACTCCACACTGCCGTCCGTAATTTCATGAAGGGAAGAAAATGCATAAAAAGCCGAAAAGCCCGCGGGCTTGAATCGTACACCTAACAACCTCGTCCCCGGAGAAACGGGACTGTCGATAGGGATTGTCATGGCGCCTATGAGATAGGCTTTGCCGCTCTTCATATCGCCCGCATCGTCTCCAAGATTGAAAATAATATCCACGCAGCCATCCGGCAGGATCTTGCTCACCGTCGATCCCTCCTCCGCGCCTCGCACCGACCAGTAGGCATCGATATACGGCGCCAATAGGGGATGTGGAGCGATGGATGTGTATAGCATAATTTTATCGTCTCAATCTGTACCAGGGTACGCCCCATTTTCCATCGTTCAGGAATATCCTTAGGGACTCCTCCGTATGTACGCTTTGGTAAAAGCTCTTGGAGACCGATACCTCATCATCGGCTGTATAACGCCCCCAGGGAGACAGCGACACATAATAGCTGGTGCTCTTACCCGAGCTTATCCTTTTGCCTGTGACGGCGACCAGGGTGCGCATCGTATCCAGCCAAAGTAACCCACCCAGGCCAACACAAAATACAAATGCAAACAACAGTACCCCT
Source organism: Puia sp. (assembly GCA_035545935.1). GTDB lineage: Bacteria > Bacteroidota > Bacteroidia > Chitinophagales > Chitinophagaceae > Puia. The sequence goes on from DASZXP010000016.1 coordinate 12,702, forward strand.
ACCGGTATGCGGCCAGATGATGAAAGCAGCTTACTGAGAAAAAAGATCGCCCCGGCAATGCAGAGCGCTCCAAAGATCCCTGCAAAGATCTTCCAGCCTATACCCATACGATATTCCATAGGGGGTTAAAATAAATAAAAAGTCCGGCTGCGCAAAGCTCTAAAGGCTTTTTAACTTCCCGGGATCTGTTCCACCAGCATTTCCCTACCCGCCTTGTCAAAATAAGTGCAGGTCATCTTCTCGATGTCAACTACCCATTTCTCCACCCCTTGTCCCGCCGACATCCGGCAGAAGCTGGGGTAATCCGTTTGTCCGTGTTGATGTGCTTTAAGCCCTTTGACGAATGCATCGGCCTCGCTGGTATCCGCCACTGTCAGTGACGGGTATTTTGCTTCCGACCCAATAGTATATCCTCCTCTCCCAAAGTATAAGGAATGTCCATCTATGACATAGGTTTCATACCCCATTACACCCAGCTTCATCAGATCCTGGATATAGTTGGGAAAATCTGTGCCGCTTTTAACCTTGGAGTGAGCTGCCTTGATCTGTTCGATGGTAAACATATAGTACCTTTTTTTATACAAAGGTGCTCTTTGCTCCAGGCAGCCAATTGTAAAAAATCGTTTATTTCTCTTTTTCAGGTTTTATTCGTCCTTCTTATCGTTTGCCCCGTCTTTCCCCGAAAAAAACTCCTCCGGCGTCTCGCCCGTGAAATGAGAGAACTTTTTTATAAAATGTGCCTGGTCATAAAACCCCGCTTCATAACCCAAATCTGTCAGGGAGTTCCGGGGATGGTATTGTTGGAGGGTGTGTTTAAGCCGGACGATGGATGCAAATTTTTTAGGGGTGGCGCCCACTACCTGGCGAAATCGTTTCTCCAGGGGGCTTTGGCTGGTATGCAGCTGTACTGCCAGCTCTTTTATCCGGATATTGCCCTTGCTTTGATGGATCAGCGCAAGCGCCTGCATGACCAGCGGGTCCGGCGTGATCTGTCTTATGCGTTCGATCAGCCATTCTTCCAGCGCCCGGATCTTCCCGGCATCTGCTCCCGCCTCGCACAATTGTTCTTCCAGTATCAATAGCTCCGATCGCAGCATAAAGTTGTCTAGCGAGATGCTTTCCCTGAACACCTCGTGGAGTGGCTGTCGGAAAAAAGCCGCAGCACCCCCTTCCCGGAAATAGACCAGCACCGTTCCTATATCCGCCGAGTTCTTAAATATACGATAGCTGTCATGGATGCCCGTAAGTCCCAATGGGTTCAGCAGTGTCGTTTGCCCATCTTTCACCTGCGACAGCCGGCCCCTGTACTGGAACCCCAATACGATCCCCGTATCCGGCAGCACCTTATAAGTGGCCTCCCCGGCCGACTCCGTAATGGCAAAATGCTTGATATAAGGCCGTAAAATATCCTGTGGTATGTAAGTGTCGAATCTCATAAGTTCTAGGCAGTCATCTCCCGCCCGCACCGATTATTCTTTAAAAAGTTACCCCTTTTGACTGGGTTTTCAGCCAAAAACCATACCTTTGCTACCCCAAAAGGGAATTTAACCTCCCCGATGGATGGAAGGTGCGGTAGCTCAGTCGGTAGAGCAAAGGACTGAAAATCCTTGTGTCGGCGGTTCGATCCCGCCCCACACCACAGCAAAAAGGTCACATTTGTGTGACCTTTTCTTTTTATTTAAATCCGGTAAGATTGGCTCTGTTTCCCCAAAGAATAAATTCCGCATTTTCAGCACAACACATCGAAAGGCCGATTGCGTGATGATCGAAGCCTTCAAATTTGGATACCCGTTCGATAACCTCATCAAATCCTTTGGCGCCATGCGGGAATATAACTCCCTGCCCCTCGCCGGCCATGATCAGCCAGATATCTGGCTGCCAGGGTCCCTGATCAGTGTTTGAAAGTGCGATCACCTGAATTTTATCCCATTCAATTTCCATAGTCTTCCCATCTGGCAGCACCACAGAAACGGCAGACTCGGTAATGGCTATCTTGTAGTCCTCTTCTGGATTATGAGGTTCCTTCTTTTTAAAAATGTCCCAAAATCCCATAAATTATAGAGTCCCTCCAATACAGTTTACTTTCTGTATTTGTACTTTGGGTTTCGTTTGGTGTGATAAATGGCCGATATAAAAATCAAGTTCTTCGTTTTATTGATTTTGTAAACAATCACATAAGGGGAAATTTCGATAGACACTTCCCTGTAAGGAGCTTTGCCGTAATGGTAATTTTCAGGAGCGTCTATTATTTTCTGTATGTGTAGGCCAACCATTCTTTCAAAACGCGCCCCCAATCCTTTTTGCTCCTTCTCGTACCATTGATATGCTTCCATGTATTCCCTATCAGCCTCAGGATGGAGAATTAGCTGATAGCTCATTTCCCTTTCTTGGGTTTTACTGAATCTCTGGCTCTTTGCTTGACTTCATCCCAACTATATCCTTTTACTTTACCACTTTCCAATTCTGCCATACGCCGATCCATTTCAGCCACAAAGCCAGCATCCTTCCACGGACTGGATTCCTGGTCTTGTTCCTCTGCAAAAGTTTTAACAACCGTTAATACCGCCTTCTTTTGGCGAGGATTCAATTGCGCCAGGTAATTGGAGATCTGTCTGTCTAAGGGCGTCACAGCACTCATTTCAATTATGTTTTCACAAATTTAATTTTTTAATATCGGCTATCCAAACTGCTTGGAGGTGGTCAGGTTATAGGTCAGGCAAATGGTGGTTGGGGATAACTCAAGTTGAATTGAACTTAGATATAATATCATGACAGACAATCAACTAAGACCATTTCAAATCAACGTGGGCCGTATATAAAGGACTGAAAATCCTTGTGTCGGCGGTTCGATCCCGCCCCACACCACAGCTTTAAGGTCGCAGAAATGCGGCCTTTTTTTATGCAATTATCCGAATCCCGGCATCTTTACGCTAAACCACGTTACATGAAACATACCTTTCTATTCCTCACCTGCCTGTCCTTATCCATTTTCGCCTTCGCCCAATTCAATCCCTTCGGCAAGGAGGACCATATAAAAATAACAGCGCTAAAAGATACCTTACGCGTCAGTTTCAAAGACAAATCATTCGCACTCAACAACATTCATGACTTGGACAGCTGTCTGAAAAGGATCATTCCAGAAACGAGCCACCCCGACGTCGACCTCGAAACTTTCACCGATATGACCTTCGAAGACCACCGGGCTATAATAATCATAATGGACAAATACCGTCTTCCCGTCGTGAGCGAACGGACTGTTTCATCAGGAAAAGGAAAAATAGCAATCTCTATGAGAAGAGCTGTGGATGACCATTAAAGTCGAGAATTACACCTCCACCACCGCATCCCTCCTGAACGACCCATGCTCATATTGCCGCACATACCCCAACTGATTGGTGAGCATCTTCGTCTTCCCGACACTGAATTCCGGTGTATTCACATGGTGATGCCCATATATCCAACCCACAGCCCCCGAATCCATTATAAGATCAAACAGCTCTACCGCAAACGCCTCTGTCAGCGGGCTGTTCCTATACACCCACGGATAATTCATCAGCGTCGGAACATGGTGGGTCACCACCACAGTTGTTTCTTCACCACCAAGCGCCCCTCTCAAAAAAGCCAG
>DASZXP010000017.1:0-8829 GCA_035545935.1 Puia sp.
TGTAGTTACAATACTATAGCTGGGTAGTACTAATAAATATATAGAGGATGAGAGATAAGGAGTGAGAGAATAACAAAACAGATTTCACGGAGTACGATACACATATTAAGGTTGTTCTAGGATCAGGCCGCCCGTCATTTCCATGACAAGGACGGCCTTTTTTTTATTAGGAGCGTGAAGACTATTAGTATGGCCATGGCATTTTGTTGACAGTCATCCTGCAAGACGCGCAATCGGCTGCATTCGTGCCGTCGGGAAAGCGTGGTCTTGACTGTGTAAAGCCTGGTATAGAGAGAAGCAGGAGAAGAAAGGGGAGTAGGACCTTCATTTTTTTCATAGTAGATTAAAGCTGGAGAAGCTGGAAGGGCTGTTCCGTACCTATATAGAGGCGGCGCAACGCTCGGGGGAATTACAGACAAAAGAAGACCCCGCTGTGCTGGCAGTGTATCTGCTGACGATGTGGAATGGGCTGAATATTACCCGAAGGGTGCATTCCGATCCGGAGACGCTGCGTCCGCTGATCGAATTACAGTTGCAGTTACTAAAATAAAGGATTTATGAAAGCTATTATCACACAGATCGACACGGCATGCATGCTGATCGACATCAATGGATTTCGCATCGTCACCGATCCGACTTTCGATGCGGCTGGAGGAACTTACCAATCAGGATCAGGCAGGATACTCCGGAAGACAGGTTCACCCGCACTGCATCCTGAAGAGCTGGGGCATGTGGACCTGGTGTTGCTAAGTCATGATCAGCATAAGGATAATTTGGATGACAGCGGCAAAGAATTCTTAAAGACAGTCTCAAAGATCATCTCCACCAAAGAGGCGCGTGAAAGACTGGGGTTGGCCACCGTGACGGGCATCGATGATTGGGAGACGGTGCGGATCGATACGGAAAAAGTGCCTGGTCTGCGTATCACGGGCACGCCATGTATGCATGGTTCGGATGAAGAGCTGCACCGGGTGGCGGGGCATGTGCTGGGTTTTGTCCTGGAATGGGATGGTCAGCAGCATGGCGTCCTGTATATATCGGGGGACACCGTTTACTTCAAAGGGGTCGAAGAGGTGGGGCGGCGTTTTACTGTCGACACGGCCATTCTGCATATCGGCAGGGCAGGGTTCCCCGTCCTGGGGGATCGTTACCTCACCTTTACTACGGAGGAAGCCATCCGCGTCGCCAAGCTTTTCCATGTCAATAAGCTGGTGCCGACTCACCAGGAAGGCTGGGAACATTTCCAGGAAAATCGTGCGGTATCCCATGGCCAGATCATCGCGGCGGGGCTGGAAAATGAGCTCGTATGGCTGGAAGCCGGAGTGCCCGTGCAGCTGGAAATTTGAGTGGATGAGGGTTTTGATGTAATTTGCGCCCTCTGATTATGAAATACTCTCAATGGATCGGCATCGCCGCGGCATTACTGCTTGTTTGGGTTTGTTATATGCCATGGGCTTATTTTCCTGATGTAGGAAAGGATTTTACCGGATTTTTTTCGGAGAATAATGCCTATGGCAAGCCGGGAAAGATATTTATCTTTTTTTGCTGCATCGTCGTTCCTCTATTCCTCATCCCTCGTGTCTGGGCGAAAAGAACGAACCTCATCGTGTGCGCTATGACCTTGGCATTCGGCCTGAAGACCTTTATCCTGTATACGGCCTGCTATAGGGGCCTATGTCCGCAAAAGCATATAGGGATCTTCCTCGTGCTGCTGGCGCCCATCATCATGACTGCGGCGGCTGCCCTGCCCGATATCAAGCTGAAGGATAGTAAATAGTAGTGATGGAACGAGGGCGGATCGTCAATGTTGGATCGCCCTGGCTACGGCAAAGGCGCAGCCTGCGGCCAGCGCTCCGATGATCATTACACGTATGGCGCCCGCCAGTGGATTGACGCCCGTTATCCTGCTTTTAAAGTAGCCGAAGATGAACAGACATATCAGCGTGATCACCGCCGAGATCTTTAGGCCTGTGATGCCATCGTGGACGAAGAAATAAGGGCTAAGAGGGATAAGACCTCCCACGATGTAAGAGAGTCCGATGTTGAAAGCGCTCTTGCGTGCCCGTTGCGGATCGGGCTTGTCCAGTCCCAGCTCATATTTCATCATAAAGTCCACCCATTTGTCCTTGTCGCGGGTCATTTCTTCCACGGCCTGCTCTTGTACGTCTTCGCTGAGACCCAGGTTGGAAAAGAATTCTTTTACTTCTTCCTTTTCCTTGTCGGGTACATCCCGGACCTCATCGTATTCTCTTTTCAGCTCGGAGTTATAGTGATCGACCTCTGTCCGTCCGGCGAGGTAGCCCCCCAGGCCCATGGCGATGGACCCCGCGGCGATCTCCGCAATACCCGCGATCCAGATCAGGTTGAGGTGATTGGGGCTGACGGCCCCGCTGAGCCCTGCCGCCAGTGCGAAAGGAACGGTAAGGCCATCCGACATGCCGATGACGATGTCGGTGAGGATGGCTGAGCTTCGCATATGTGTTTCGACGTGGGGGACCTGTGTATGGCTGTTCATAGTAGCTGCAAAATTAAGGGCTTTCGCGGCATTATACCAGATGATCCAACACGGACAGGCTTTGCTTTATGATATCGATGCATTCCAGCACTTCCTTACGGGTGATCACCAGCGGTGGAGCCAGGCGTATCTTGTCCCCGTGGGTGGGTTTGGCCAGCATGCCGTTATCTTTCAGGGCCAGGCAGAGCTCCCAGGCCGCGGCGGGATTGGAATGGTTGATGAGGATGGCATTCAACAGCCCTTTGCCTCTTACGAGCCGTATATGCGGGGATTTCAATTCCCTTAATTCCTGGCGGAACAGCTCGCCCAGATGCTGGGCGTTCTCCGTCATCTTTTCTTCCTGCAGGGCCGTAATGGCGGCAATGGCCACACGACAGGCAAGGGGGTTGCCTCCGTAAGTGGAACCATGTTCGCCGGGGCGTATCGTCAGCATGATGGGATCATCGGCCAGTACGGCGGAGACAGGCAGCACACCGCCGCTCAACGCCTTGCCCAGGATGAGTATATCCGGTCTGACATGTTCGTGATCACAGGCCAGCATACGGCCCGTGCGCCCCAGTCCTGTCTGTATCTCGTCCGCGATGAAGAGGGCGTTCGCCTCCTTGCAAAGCTGCCATGCCCGGTGCAGATATCCTTCGTCGGGCACTACCACTCCCGCCTCGCCCTGTATGGGTTCCACCAGGAAGCCTGCGATATCCGGGTCCTGTAATGCTTCCAGCAGCGCCTGGGTGTCGTTGTAAGGCACGACGACAAAGCCCGGCGTATAAGGGCCGAACTGTCTGTTGGAATCGGGGTCCGTGCTGAAAGAAATGACGGTGCTGGTCCTGCCGTGGAAATTATCGGCGCAGACGATGATCTTAGCCTTATTCTCCGGGATGCCCTTTACCTGGTAGCCCCAGCGGCGGCAAAGCTTGATGGCCGTCTCTACGGCCTCTACGCCTGTATTCATCGGCAATACCTTGTCATACCGGAAGATGCCGGTGATGAAGCGGGCATATTCTCCCAGCAGGTCGCTATGAAAGGCCCTGGACGTAAGGGTTAATTTCTCCGCCTGCTGCACCAGCGCATGGATGATCTTCGGATGGCAGTGCCCCTGGTTGACGGCGGAATACCCGCTGAGACAGTCGATATAGCGACGTCCGTCCACATCCCAGACATGGATACCGGCTCCTCTGTCGAGGACGACGGGAAGAGGGTGATAATTGTGGGCGCTGTATTTTTCTTCCAGCTCGAGATAATGACGGGAAAGATCCGACATAGTAGGGGATAGGGACATAGCGTTCATAAAATGATATTACAGATGAGGAAAGATGGCTAAGGAGCGATACGCTCCGATGGATAGATGATATGGTCAGACCGTGTGGTCGAGGAAATCGAGATTCTGATCCAGGAACGATATGGTGGTTGTGTGCAACAAGATGCTGCAAAGATAAGCATTTCCCCCCGGGAATCCTATATGATCTTATAATTACGATAATCGAAGAGACGGCGGCCCGTATAACGCTCTATGTAATAGAGAACCCAGGTCTTCAGGTTAAAATTTTTTTTGCTGATGTCGGCGGCAAAATGCCAGTTCTGCTGCCGGATGATGGGCTGCATGGCCGCGGGATGGGCGCCGGTGAATTTTACCAGGCTGTCGATGGAGGAGTAATCGAACTCTTTGGCTTGATTGGCGGAGATCTCCCTGGCGTTCCTGTCGCTGTTATAGAGCTTTTCGAAGTCCAGGTGTTTTTGCAGCTGATGCATGGGATGGCGGACCCAGCCGTAATGATAGATATAGGCGTCGATGGGTTTTACCTGCAGCTTGCGTCCTTCTTTACGAAAACCCTGTGCATCCCGGTAGGACCGTATCGATCTGTCATTGCGGATGATGCGGATCTCATGGCTGTACCAGCGGCGGGAGTCGCCAAGATAGTCATAGCTGCCGTAGAAATGCAGGTATTTGAACAGCAGGCCTTCCACGCGCGTGTCATCCTTGTATTGTTCCATACCGCGGCGGATGGCAGGATAGTCGTTCTCATGAAGGACCTCGTCGCCCTGCAGATAGATGCACCAGTCGGCGTCCGCGGGTACTTTGTCGAAGGCCTTGTCCGTCTCGACGGCCAATACCCTGCCCCCTTCGAGAAGGGTGTCGTCCCAGACGGTGTGATAGATCTTTATTTTGGGGGAATCGATGGATCGTACCAGCCCTTCGGTGTCGTCGTCCGAGTTGCCGATGCTGACGATGACCTCATCACATAGAGGCAGGAGGCTTCGTATGGAAGCCTCGACGGGATAGTTGTATTTTATGGCGTTCCGGATAAATAAAAAGCCAACTACTTTCATGGAATGTGTTTTAGGTCTAGGTCAGCAGGAATCCAGGCAGTTGCGCAATATGCTTTTCAGAGGGTATATCTTCTTTTTCAAATATCCCAAAAAAACTGGAACCGCTGCCTGTCATCGAAGCAAAGATGGCTCCTGCGTCGTATAAAGTTTCTTTAATTTTTTTTAGTTCAGGATAAGCGTGCAATACCGGCGCCTCGAAATCATTTATCAGCTGTCCTTTCCAGGCAGGCGCCGGCTCTTTGATAAGATCCTGTATGGACCTGCCTTTGTCCGAGGGCGTGATCTGGGAAAAGGCCCATGCCGTGCCGATGTGTACGCCGGGATTGACCAGGGCCAGTCTATAAGGGGAAAGATCCAGGTCGATGGGGTGGAGCTCTTCTCCCCGTCCTTCACCCAGACAGGGTTTGTTCAGGATAAAGAACGGACAGTCGCTGCCTAATTGCGCGGCATAGCTCATGAGCCGTTCCACGGACAGCCCCAAAAAAAACTGTTTATCGAGCAGCGCCAGCATAAAAGCGCCATCGGCCGATCCTCCGCCCAGACCTGCTCCCATGGGGATCTTTTTATGCAGGTGAATGTGGACGGGGGGCAGCTCGGGGAAGTCTTTTTTTAGCAGATGCCAGGCTTTGAGACAGAGATTGCCGGCGGGGTCACCCGGGATGGGCAGACCGGTGGCCGTAAAGCTCAGCTCCTCGCTGCGAATGGTCTCGAGGGCATCCTTTACGGGAAGGGGATAGAATACTGTTTCCAGCTGGTGATAGCCGTCGTTGCGGCGGCGTAATATCCTCAGTCCAAGATTGATCTTGCAGTTGGGGAAAGATAACATACTATCGTGCCTTACGGCGGCTGTTGATCTCGTCGCGGATGGCGATGGCCCGGATATAATCCTCTTGTTCCAGCACTTCGTTCAGCAATTTGCCCAGCTCTTCGATGGTCATTATTTTCAGGTCTTCGCGTGTGCCGCCTTCGGAAGAGGTGGTGGTCGTCGCGGTGACCCCTGTTTTTTTCTTCTTGGAAGAGCTGTCCTCCATGAGTATGCCGGCGCTGTCGAGGATATGCTCGTACGTATAGATAGGGCATCCAAAGCGGACGGCCAGGGCGAGTGCGTCGGAGGTCCGCGAATCTATCTCCACCGTATCGTGTTCGCTGACACATACGAGCTTGGAGTAGAAAATACCTTCTTGCAGATCACAGATAATGATCTCCTGCAGGTCGATCGTAAAAGCACTCATGAAATTTTTCATCAGGTCGTGCGTAAGGGGTCGGCTGGGGTGCATTTTTTCCAATGCCACGGCAATTGCCTGGGCTTCGAACCCGCCGATGACGATGGGCAGGCGCCTCAGACCGTTGACTTCTCCCAACACGACAGCATAGGAGTGGGTTTGCGTTATGCTATGCGATAGGGCCACTATTTCCAGTTCTATCTTCTTCATAAATAATTCACGAAACTAAGGGATTTTATCCAAAAAAAAAGGTGGACAGGCCAAAGGCTTTACCTTTTGGGTGGGTGGCCGGTCTTAACAAATAACGAGCCCCCCTGGAACTTGGTACGGTCCTGGGGGGCGGGGCTATCAATTATTGACTATAAGTGTATTATTTACGCGATGCCTTTCAACTTCTTCACGGCCTGGATCATCTTCGGCACCACTTCAAAGGCATCCCCAACGATGCCGTAATCGGCGGCTTTGAAGAAGGGCGCTTCCGGGTCTTTGTTGATAACGGCAATGACCTTGCTACGGTTTACTCCCGCCAAATGTTGAATGGCGCCGGAGATGCCGATGGCGATATAGAGGTTGGGGGCGATGGCGATACCTGTCTGTCCTACGTGTTCGTTATGAGGCCGCCAATGCGCGTCTGCTACGGGACGGCTGCAGGCTGTCGCGGCGCCCAGCAATTTAGCCAGCTCTTCGACCATGCCCCAGTTCTCCGGTCCTTTGAGCCCTCGGCCGCCGCTGACGACGATCTCGGCCTCGGTCAGGGGTACCTGTCCGGATGCCTGCGTAGCCGAAACGACCTTTACTTTGGGAGTACCCGCCTGTATGTTCAGTGCAGCGACCTCCGCCTGTCCTTCACCCGCCCTGGCAGGATAGGAGTTGGGATTCAGGGATATGATCTTGATAGGGGAATTTAACGATACGTTGGCAAATGCCTTGCCAGAGAAAACATTCTTTTTTACGACAAAACCATTAGCCGTATCGGGGAGGGCTACCGCGCCTGCCACCAATCCGGCTTTTAAACGGACGGCTACTCTTGGCGCCACGGCCTTTCCGCTAAGGTTATTCGAGAAAATGACGACGTTGGCTCCCGTGGCGCCGGCGGCTTCGGCGATGATCCTGGCGTAGACCTGGGCATCCAGGTGATTGAGGTTTTCCTGGGCCAATTGGTGTATCTTTTTAACCCCATACTTTCCCAGGGCTGCGAGGTCTTCCGTGACGGTGCCCAGCAGGATGCCTTCGGCGGTGGTGCTCATCTGGCCGGCGAGAGCGGCGCCATAGCTCAATGCTTCCAGCGAAGCTTTTTTTACATGACCTTCGGAATGATCTATAAAGACTAATACTGACATGGTTTTTTGTTTGGATGAGTGGATAGTGATTAAAATGCCTTTGCCTCTTCGTGCAGGAGCCGGATCAATTCTTCCGGGTTGTCCGCCGATACCAGCTTGACGCCGGCCTTGGCGGGTGGCAGTTCGAACGACACCACGCTGGTGAGCGGTTCCACCGCTGCAGGCTCTACCACCTTGAGCGGTTTGGTCCGGGCGCCCATGATCCCTTTCATATTGGGGATGCGTTGTTCGGCGACACCTTTCTGGCAGCTGACTACCACGGGCAGGGGTACGCTATCCGTCTCTTCGCCCCCTTCTATCTCGCGGACAACCGTAGCCGTTGTTCCTTCCAGGTCGAACTTCGTGGCCAGGGATATATAGGGCAGGTCCAGGATCTCGGCTACCATGCCCCCGATGGAGGAGCCGTTGTAGTCGATGGTCTCTTTACCGGTGAAAATAAGATCGTAGCCGCCTTCTTTGGCGATATGGGCGATCTGGCTGGCGATGTAGAAACTGTCGTGGTTGTCGGCATTGACGCGGATGGCTTCATCACCACCCAATGCAAGGGCCTTACGGATGATGGGCTCGGCATCGGCGGCGCCTACTGTGACGAGATGCAGCACGGTGGAAGGGTCCTTTTCCTTGAGCTCTATCGCCCGCACCAGCGCATACCATTCGTCGTAGGGGTTGATGATCCATTGAACTCCGTCCGTTGCGAATTTCGTATTGTTCTGAGTGAAGGCTATCTTCGCCGTTGTATCCGGCGTCTTGCTGATACAGACTAATATCTTCATTATGCCGAAAGAATTTAAGGTGAGCAATAAAGTTGTTTATGCAACTAAAACAAAGATAAACTTTATAAAGATAATTCCCAATAATTGAAAAAGAAAATTTGCCGGGCATGGATAGGATAGAGAAGCTGAAAGAGTTCCTGCAAGCCGATCCGCATGATGCGTTCGTGAAACATGCGCTTGCGCTTGAATACAGCAAGCTGGGTGAGTATGATAAGGCCAGAAAATTGTGGGAGGAGGTGTTGGAAAGAGACCCTGCGTATGTAGGATCGTATTATCACCTGGGAAAATTACTGGAACAGATGGGGGAAAAGGAGACGGCCCTTCAATGGTATCAGCGGGGGATAGAGGAAGCGAGGCGGGCAGGAGAAAGGCGAACCTATAATGAATTGCAGGCAGCCTACGAGGACCTGGCGGATTAACATGGCCCGCGGGAGGCGGCATCTAAATAACATCTGATGGAATTGTTAAAGCAACTGGAAGAGTTTGTGGAAAAGGAAGGACTTTTTGGTCCCAAGGAGACCCTGTTGCTGGCTGTCAGCGGGGGCCTGGATTCCGTAGCGCTGTGCGAGCTTTGTCATCTGGCCGGATATGACTTCGTCATTGCGCATGCGAATTTTCAGCTGCGGGGTGCGGAAAGCGGTCGCGACGAAGCG
>DASZXP010000018.1:0-14328 GCA_035545935.1 Puia sp.
ATACCACCGCGGGGGGGCGGGTGACGGGGGAATGGAGGAATACCGCCCGGGATAAGAAGATCAGCTTTTAAACTTTTCGCCTACCGATCTATCGAAAGCGGGTGGGGCGCCGACCGACCTTTCCCGGGGGCTGACCTGTTAAAAGTCCCCATTCGCCGAGATTCACGTTCCTCTAAGCGTCAAAGGAGTTATTTTTAACAGATCATTCTGTTTAGCAGATGTTGTAAATAGCTCAATGCCACTCGAGTATGCATTTTTTCGACCAAAAAACTTATTTGTTCGAAAAATTATTAATTCGATAATTTTGTGCCGCACAATCAATCAAATCAAAACTATACAACCATGGAAGTAAAAGAACCGAATGGCAGACTTGGCGTATTGATCCCTGGATTGGGAGCTGTAGCAACCACATTGATCGCGGGTGTCGAGGCGATCAAAAAAGGGATAGCCCAACCCATTGGATCCATCACACAGATGGGAAATATTCATTTGAATCGCAAGACCGGCAATAACTACCCTAAGATCAAGGACTTCGTCCCTCTGGCCGGTCTGCAGGACATGGTGTTTGGCGGCTGGGATGTTTATGAAGATAATGTATATGAGGCGGCCAGCAGGGCAAAAGTGTTGGAGCCCGGCATGTTGGCGGCCCTTCGTCCCGAGCTGGAGGCTATCAAGCCGATGAAGGCTGTTTTCGACAAGCAATATATCAAGAACCTGGATGGCACGCATGTAAAGCAGGCTGCCACCAAGTATGCGTTGGCCGAGGCGCTGATGGATGATATCGCTCAATTCCAGGATACGCGCGGCTGCGACCGGCTGGTGATGGTATGGTGTGGCAGCACGGAGAAATATACGGAAGTATCCGATGTGCATGAGAGCCTGGCTGCTTTTGAGAAGGGGCTTAGGGAGAACGATCCCCGGATAGCTCCGAGCATGATCTATGCGTATGCCGCTGTCAAGCTGGGTATCCCCTTTCTGAACGGCGCGCCCAATCTCACCGTCGACATTCCCGCCATCGTGGAGCTGGCCAAGCAGACGGAGACCCCTATTGCGGGCAAGGATTTCAAGACAGGACAGACATTGATGAAGACCATCCTGGCTCCCGGGCTACAGGCTCGTGCGCTGGGTGTGAAGGGATGGTTCTCTACCAATATACTAGGCAACCGGGATGGGTATGTGCTGGATGAACCCGATAATTTCCGGACCAAGGAGGTTTCCAAGCTCAGCGTGCTGGAGGATATACTCCGTCCGGACCTCAGCCCGGAGCTCTATGGCGAGCTGTATCATAAGATACGCATCAACTACTATCCTCCTCATGGTGACAACAAGGAAAGCTGGGATAATATCGACATTTTCGGATGGCTGGGTTATTCCATGCAGATCAAGATCAATTTCCTGTGCCGTGACAGCATTTTAGCCGCTCCGCTGGTGCTGGACCTGGCTTTGTTCGGCGATCTGGCCAAGCGTTCGGGTCTTAGCGGAGTACAGGAATGGCTGTCGTTCTATTTCAAATCTCCTCAAACTGTACCTGGTTTCCATGCAGAGCACGATATTTTCAAGCAGCTGCATAATCTTCAAAACGCCCTGCGCAGGTTGATGGGTGAAGAGCTGGTGAATGGCGAGGGGCTGACGTATGCGGAGGAAGAAATAACAGCCTGATGGAAAGATTCCATCGACTCATTTCTACTTGTCTTGGAATAGGTTATACACCCAAAGGAGGGGGCACCGTAGCCGCCGCCGTCGCTTGTATAGCCTGGTATCTTGCCGGGATGGGTGGAAATGAGTCTCTTTTTATAGAGGTGTCGGTGACGGTGGTCATAGTGGCATTAGGGATCTGGAGCGCAGGAAAAGTTGAGCGGGAATGGGGGAAAGACAGCTCTAAAGTTGTAATAGATGAAGTGGCCGGCATGTGTATCACCTTACTGGGGACGCCTGTGCGCTGGCAGCATGTATTGATCGGGCTGGCGCTTTTCCGGGTTTTCGATATTACCAAGCCGTTATATATCCGTCGCATGGAAAAACTAAATGGGGGTTGGGGTGTTATGCTGGACGACGTACTGGCAGGGATCTACTCCAATCTTGTGTTACAATTAATTGTGTTGATGAAGATATGGCAGGCATAAGGACCTTTACCAAGGCACAGGTGGCGTCGTTGATAGCTTCCGGTGTCGATTTTTCGGTAAGCTGGTTGCTCGTCAATCAGTTACAGGTACCTTATATTGCCGGTGGGGTGACGGGTACGATATGCGGCGGGGTCACTCATTTTTTGATCAGCCGAAACTGGGCTTTTAGCGCACAAGAGAAAAAATGGACAGGTCAGCTGTCCCGCTATATACCGGTGTGGATCGGGAACCTGATCCTGAATGCATCGGGTCTGTGGTTCCTGAAGAGTATAGTGGGATGGCCCTTTTGGCCTGCCAAGATTGCTACCGCCATTGGAATAGCTGTGTTCTACAATTACGTATTACAGAAAAGGTTTGTATTTAAATAAGACAGGATGAAATCGAAAGGACCTATTAGAACCACTTCCCTGGCATTGTTGGTCATGACCTTCGCTATCAACAGCCTTGCACAGACGGTGACCGGGTACGTCAAGGATGCTGCAACCGGTGCTCCCTTATCCAATGCCAGCGTGGCCATAAAAGGTCAGCATGGAGGCTCCCGCACCAATTCGGAAGGCAGGTTTCACATACCGGCGGATAAATTTCCCATCGACATTGTCGTCAGCAATGTCGGCTATGACCCTACCACCATCCATCTTGATTCTTTTCCCAAACTGGACATGCAGATCATGCTCAACCGGCAGTTCAAGGAATTGGGGAAGGCCACCGTCAGGAACAAAAGGATCAAGTACCGTAACAAAGGCAATCCTGCGGTGGAGCTGATCCGTGCGGTCATCGATCACAAGAACGCCAACAGGATGGAGGCCTACAATTATGCGACGTACGAAAAATATGAGAAGCTGCAGGTCTCTGTCAACAAGGCCAACGAGACCAAGATCGCCAAGAACAAGCTCCTGAAGCCGTATCATTTCCTCGTAGAGAACGGAGATACCACCAAGCTGGAAGGTCGGGTGCTGTCGCCTGTGTACCTGGAAGAATCGTTGTCGGATGTATATTATCGCAAGGACCCGGAAAAGACGAAGACCATTGTCAAGGGTAAGAGAAAAGTGGACTTTGGGGAATTCGTGGATATGCAGGGGATCAGCATGTATCTCAACCGGCTGTACCAGGATTTCAACGTATACGACAATAACATTTCCGTCTTTACCAATCTTTTCCTCAGCCCCATTGCGGATATGGGCCCCACCTTTTACATGTATTTCATCGACGACACGGTGGTGGTGGACAATCAGAAGCTGATACGGCTGTCGTTCCGTCCCAGGAACCCCAACGATCTGTTGTTCCGGGGGACCATGTGGATCACGCTGGACGGCAACTATGCCATCCAGAAATTGCGTTTGCTGGTGAGCAAGAGCATCAATTTCAACTTTGTCCGGGAGATGAAGATCGACCAGGATTTTCAACGTATGCCGGATGGGCGTTATCTCTTACAAAAAAGCGATGTACTGGGGGACTTCGGGATCAACAAGTCGGGGACGGGATTATTCGGGGAGCGAACCGTCTCGTTCAAGGATTTCAAGATGAACGAGCCTATCCAGGATAGTGTGTTCCGTGGTTCGCCGACGGTGGTGCTGGACAGCGCCGAGACCCAGCGGGATAGTTTCTGGTCCGCCTACCGGCATGATACGCTGACCAGGGCGGAGTCGAAGGTGTATGCCAATATCGACAGCCTGCAGCATATGAAATCCTTCCGCCGGCTGATGGACTGGGGCACGCTGCTGCTGGCGGGTTATAAGCAGGCGGGCATCTTCGAGATAGGGCCGGCCAGCACTTTCTACAGCTTCAACCCCGTGGAAGGTTTCCGGCTTCGTTTTGGCGGCAGGACGACGGTGAAACTCAGCACCCGTTTTTATTCGGAAGCTTATGCGGCTTATGGGTTCAAGGACCAGCAATGGAAATACTTTCTCAGCGGCACGTATTCATTGAACAATAAGAGCATTTACGGGTTCCCGCAGAACTATATCCGGGCCAGCTATCAAAAGGATACGAAGATACCCGGGCAGGAGCTGCAGTTCGTACAAGAGGACAACTTCCTCCTGTCCTTCAAGCGGGGTAATAATGACAAATGGCTTTACAACAGGATCTTCCGGCTGGACTATAAGCATGAGTTCGGAGATCATTTCTCCTATGCCTTTGGTTTCAAGTGGTGGCAGCAGGCGCCGGCGGGGACTATCTCCTATGTAAAGAATGTCGGGACGGATACCCTTATCCTTCCCAACATAACTACCTCGGAGTTTTCCACGGAGTTCCGCTGGGCCCCGCATGAGCAGTTCTATATCGGGAAGCTCTATCGTGTACCGATCCTCAATAAATATCCGATATTTACAGTCAGGTATACGGCGGGTGTAAAAGGGCTGTTCAACGGGGAATATAATTATCACAATTTCAACGGTGAATTTTTCAAGCGGTTTTACTTATCCTATCTGGGATACACGGATATCACCGTCGATGGGAATTACCTGATCGGCAAAGTGCCCTGGCCGCTGGCGAATATCCAGCATGCCAACCAGACGTATGCTTATCAGCTGCAGAGCTTCAACCTGATGAACTTTATGGAGTTCATCACCGACCATTCCGCGGCCCTGTACATCGATCACTATTTCAATGGGTTTTTCTTCAATAAGATACCGCTGTTGAAAAAGCTGAAATGGAGGGAGGTCATCGAGGCCAAGCTGGTTTATGGCGGATTGCGTGATGAGAACGATCCGAGAAAACACCCGGACCTGATCCAGTTCCCGCTGACCAATGGCGTGATGGAGACATTTTCGCTGGATCACCGGCCCTATGTGGAGGCGGGTTTTGCCATCGCCAATATTTTCAAGCTGATAAGGGTAGACTTTATCAAGCGATTCACCTATTTGGAGCATCCGGAGATACCGACCTGGGGGATCCGGGCAAGGGCTAAATTTGACTTTTAAGGAGCGGACGGACCAAGGGTCCGACGGCCGAAGGCCCATCATCAGACGTGCACTGGGGATGGGTACTTTTAGGAATAACACAGACCCAGTGCATAACGAGAACATGAGTATTCGGAATCAATTACAACAGGGGATATACAAGGTGATCAATCCGTTTGTGCGGGTTTTGATCCGTGCGGGTCTTACGCCCAATATGGTGACGACCATCGGGCTTGTATTGAACATCGGCGTCAGCATCATATTCATCGAGGGAGCCGAGAAAGGCAATCGGGGCGATCTTTCCTATGTGGGATGGGCGGGTGCGCTGATCTTATTCGCGGGGCTGTTCGACATGCTGGATGGGCAGGTGGCCCGGCTGGGGAATATGAGTTCCCGATTTGGCGCATTGTATGATTCGGTGCTGGACAGATACAGCGAGCTGATACTTTTTTTAGGGATCTGCTATTACCTGGTGGCGCATCATTATTTTCTCAGCAGCCTGGTCGCTTTTATCGGCATGATCGGCAGTCTGATGGTGAGCTATACGCGGGCCCGTGCGGAAGGGTTGGGTATAGAGTGCAAGGATGGTTTGATGCAGCGGCCGGAGCGGGTCATATTGATCGGCGTATCGGCCCTTGCCTGTGGCATCGCCTCCAAGTGGATGGGCGGCAATTATAAGATCCACTGGCCGGACAGCAATTTCCCCATATTCGAGACCATTTCCATTTTCACCATACCGCTGACCGTGATGGCTGTACTGGCGAATGCCACGGCCATCGGCAGGCTACGAGATGCGAAGAAGGCGCTGGAAGAACAGGACCGGAAGGCGGCGGCGCAGCAACAGACGGATAGCGCGACGAAACAGGCCGAAGCCCCCTCCAAGCTGGGGTCTGCCAAAGTACCTCCGGGTGCGAGCACATTTGTCTGGCTGTTGGCATTGTCCAGCCTGCTGTCCTCCGATGTGCTGGCCCAGAAGCAAAAAGTGGCCGTGTCGACTACGTTGAATGCCGCGGCTGACAGTTTCCCGGTCCCGCCGCACCGTTCCAATTCCTTATTCTATCTGCAACGTACTCCCAATATCAATACCATCATCTGCGAGCTGAATGAAAAGAACGGCCAGCCCGATCCGGATGACCCGGTGCATGTGTTGTGGATCCGGTACACCGAGCAGAAACAACGGGAGGAGCTGAGCTTTATCCAGCGGCATTTTGCGTATGGCATCAAGTCCAAACCATTGGGCAATGGCGAATATGAGCTGCATTTCGTCTCCTATAAGAAGATCGCCATGTATCTCCGAAGATCGCCCGCGGACAATCTGCATCATGTCTATGTGAACATCGACAACAAACAAATGCTGTTGAGCAGGGTCTTTATCAAGATCAATCCCGGCGGCTCTTTCTGGAGCCCGAATGTCGAGTATTTCGAGTTCAGGGGTATCGATACGTCCAATGGCAAAGAATTTCTACAACGTGTAAAAATATAGCGGCAATGGATCCAGTCACTGCCAAGTCCCCGGGTGTGTCCCTGAATATCAAAACTTTTCTAATCGTTACGGCCATATCGGCGGGCTACCTGCTGCTCTCCGCCTGGCTGATCGGGTTCAAGGGGGACCAGGTGTTCCTGGTGGCGCTGTTCAATACCCTGTTTTATCTCTCGGGGCCTACCCGCCGGTTCATACTGGGCTTTTCCGTCTTCATCGTATTCTGGATCCTCTTCGACTCCATGAAGGCGTTCCCGAACTACCGGTATAATGTGGTGCATATCGAGAGCATTTATCGCGCGGAAAAGAGCCTGTTTGGAATAAATTTGGGTGGAGGTGCGCGGGTCACACCCAATGAATACTGGCTGGCGCATTCCAATAGCGTGCTGGATGTGCTGGCGGGGCTTTTTTATATCTGCTGGATACCGCTGCCGCTGGCATTCGCGGGGTATCTTTTTTATAAGGATAAAAATGCTTTTTTCAGATTTGCGCTGACATTCCTGTTGATCAATCTGCTGGGATTTATTATCTACTATGCGTATCCTGCCGCGCCGCCGTGGTATGTGGAGCAATATGGGTTCAGCTTCAACCCGCATACGCCGGGGAATACGGCTGGTCTTGGAAGGTTCGACAGTCTGCTGCATGTGTCGGTGTTCTCTTCCCTGTATGCGAAAAGTTCCAATGTCTTTGCGGCCATGCCTTCGCTGCATGCGAGCTACCCGCTGGTGACCCTTTACTTTGGGATCCGTACCCGGCAGGGGTGGATCAATCTTTTGTTTGGGACGGTGATGGTGGGGATCTGGTTTGCGGCGGTGTATAGCAGTCATCACTATGTGCTGGATGTGCTGGCGGGGATCACGTGTGGGCTGGCGGGGATCGGGTTGTTCAATCTGTTGTATGATCGGGCAGATTGGTTTAGGAGCTTTGTTGCGAACTGTGTGAGAAGGATTTCTGTTACGACGGACGCTGAAGCGTCCTGAGCTCATATTTGATTGCTTTCCGCGAGCGGAAAGCGAACGGCCTCCGGCCGTTCAGGGCGACCGGCCTCCGGACGGTTGGCCGGCCGTTTAGCGTCCTATCCCCTCAACCATAATGTCTACTATAGAATCAATCTGAAGGTCCAGGCGAGGACTTTGTGATCCGGACAGCATGAGGGGCATGGCGAGTCCTCTGAAGCTGCTGACCATGAGATAGGCCACGAGCTCTATGTTATCGGTATTGAGCTTTTTAAATTCTCCATTACGGACGCCTTCTTCCAGTATGCCTTTTACCAGCTCGACGTGGGTGGTATCGAACCTGCTTTTCAGGTCCGTCATGACGCAGTGCAGTTCGGCGATCTCGCTTTTCAGGGCGTCGCTGAGGTTATTGAGCTGGCTGAGCTTGTTCAGGCGGCATCTGCAATAGGCGATCAGCTTTTCCTTGGACGTGGTGGCCTGACCGATGGCCTGGTGGATCTGGTCCAGGAGTTCGGCCATTTCGGCGTGAAGGACGGCTTCGAAGATGTCCTCTTTGCTGGGATAATAGTAATAGAGGGAGCTCTTGGCTTTGCCCAGACCGCGGGCGATGTCGCCCATGGTCGTTTTTTTGAACCCGGATTTCTTAAAAAGGGTCCTGGCGGTGTCAATGATATCCCGTACTACGATCTCATCCTTTTGAAGTATTTCGGCCATGTGACAGTCCAATTTTTACCCTGCAAATTTACAAATTTTCCAGGCCATTTATTGGTTAACGTATGGTGAATCTTGGGGGACAAACCAGATTGACGTAAATTTAAGAACCATTACCATTTTGCCATCTATGAAAAAGAAACTCAGCTGTATTCTGCTCATCGATGACGATGAGCCTACTAATTTTCTCAATAGGATGACCCTGGAGCAGGCCGACTGTACGGAGTATATCCAGGTCATACAAAGCGGGCAGGAGGCGCTGGATTTCCTGGCTCGTAAAGGGAAGTACCGGGAAGCCCCTGAATGCCCCCATCCCGATCTTATCTTTTTGGACGTCAATATGCCGGCTATGGATGGCTGGGAGTTCCTCGACAAGTACCGGCAGCTGCAGCCGGAGCAAAAAGCGCCTGTCGTGATGATCATGCTCACCACTTCCCTCAATCCTGACGATGAGGCCAAAGCAAGGGCTATACCCGAGGTCAGCGGGTTCGAGAATAAACCGCTACGGGCCGATAGGCTTAGGACATTGTTAAAAAGCTATTTTCCGGACAGGGGATGAGCTGACGGCAAGCCCCGATCGGGGGCTGTCTAAATGCCCGAATGCAAATAGTCTTTTAGGTGTGTGATGGTCTCCTGTTGGGTGAGGATCGTTTCCTTTACGACGTCATTGATGGAGACGATGCCGCAGAGCGTGTCGTTGTCGAACACCGGCAGATAGCGGATGTTCTTGTCGGACAACAGCTGCATACAGAATTCGATGGTGTCCTGCGGCTTAACGTGCGGCAGGTCCCTGGTCATGATCTCGGAGACCTTTGTGTCGGTGGAGGATTTCCCGTTCAGGATCACTTTCCGGGAGTAATCACGTTCTGTCATGATACCCAGATACTGCTGGCCATCCAATACCATCACCGAGCCAATATTCTGATCGGCCATGATCCGCAGCGCATCCAGGACGGTGGTCTCGGGGCTAACAGAAGTGATCCTGCTGCCCTTGTGTGAAAGAATATCAGCTACCCTTTTCATACGTCAAGTTTTGGTGAGAAATGAATTTTTGAGTGGACCCTCGGGCCCGCAATCGTTTTTTCCAATTTACGGATTTTTTTTCATTATTTGCAGGGGTCCAAAACTAACCCGCCGGGGGTCCGGCGGCCGGGGGAGGTATAATGCGGCGTATTCTTACCATATGTTGTCTGATCTGTCTGCCGGGGGTAGGCTCCGTCCTGGCCCAATACGATAAATACAGGTTCTCCCGCCTGGATATTTCCGCGGGATTGTCCAACAACGAGGTTACCAGCATCTTCAAGGACCAGAAGGGGTTTATCTGGCTGGGTACCATGTCGGGACTCAACCGGTGGGACGGATATGGCTTTAAGATATTCAGACATGACCTGCGGGATCCCAGCTCCCTTGATGACGATTTTATCGTCCAGATACTGGAGGGGCCGGAGCGAACGCTCTGGGTGTCGACCCGGGAAGGGTTCAATATTTACAACCCCCTAACAGAGAAGTTTGAACACAATGTTCGTGCTGTGCTTCATTCCATGCATATCAACGGCGATACGGTATCCGATGTCCGCAAGGACAGGAACGGTAATTACTGGTTCCTGATGACGGGAGCCGGCGGGGGATTGTATCGATACGAGGCGGCGTCGAAGATGACCACGTATTTTCTTCCCCGCCCCGGCAGCATGCGTTCGATGGCGGCCGATCCGTCAGGGGACTGGTGGATCCTGTACGGCGATGGCGTCCTGGAGAAAATGGATATACAGACGGGCCGGGTCGTTGTCCGCAGTCCGGCCCTGCAACATGTACTGCCTGTAAAGACGCAGGACTACCATCTATATGCAGATGCGCAGGGAGATTGCTGGGCATATGCTTCCGCGGGGCTCAGCGGGCTGATATGGTTCCGTCCTTCGTCCGGAGAGGTACGGGTCATCCGGAAAGAAAGCAATGGCCTGCATCTGAATACCAACCTGGTGACGGGCGTCGTACAGGACAATAAGGGGATGATCTGGATCGCCACGGATCATGGCGGCATCAACCTGCTGGATAAGACGACCCGGACGATGCAATACCTGCTCACGAGGGATGACGATGACAAGAGCATAAGTCAGAATGCCGTCGACTATCTCTATAAGGACCATACGGGCATCATATGGGTGGGCACCTATAAGAAGGGCGCCAGCTATTACCAGGAGAATAACGAAATATTCACGCTCTATCGTCACCGGCCTTCCGATCCGAACAGCCTGCCTTATGATGATGTGAATCGATTTGTAGAGGATGCGAAAGGCAATCTGTGGATCGGCACCAATGGCGGAGGGCTCCTTTATCTGAACCGTCAAACGGGGAAGTATACCCGTTATCAGCACGATCCCTCGAAACCGAACAGCCTGAGCAATGATGTCATCGTCAGCCTGTGTATCGACCGGGAGCAGAAGCTTTGGATCGGCACCTATTATGGAGGGATGGATTGTTTTGACGGCCGAACCTTTATCCATCACCGCCACAACGAGGACGACAGCGCCAGCATCGGGGACGACAGGGTATGGGAGATCCGCGAGGATACGCATGGACGGCTCTGGGTAGGAACCCTGGCCGCGGGACTGGACCTGTACGATAAAAAGAAGAATGTATTTATCCATCATCAGCCCGACCCGTCTGTCGACCCTTATTCTGCCGGCGTGGGATCGACCGTGCATTCCGGCTATATCTCCGACCTGGTGGAGGACAAGGAGGGCGATTGGTGGATCGGCACTTCCATCGGTATCGATGTGCTCGAGGCGGCCACCGGTAAGTTCCGGCATTATGTCAACGAGTCCGGCAATCCTGCCAGTCTCAGCAATAACAATGTCATATCCATCAAAGAGGACAGCCGTGGTCTGATCTGGGTGGGCACGCGGGAGGGGCTGAATGTCTTTAATAAGAAGGACAGGGGTTTTACCATCTTCCGCAGAGGGGATGGGCTGCCCGACAATACCATTCTCAATATTCTGGAGGACAACGATCACCAGCTATGGCTTAGCACACCCAACGGGCTTTCCCGTGTGATGGTCCGGGTGGACCCGCAGACGGGGCATGTCAGCTGCCGCTATACCAATTATGATCAGTCCTATGGGTTGCAGGGAAAGGAGTTCAATGAGAATGCCGCGTTGAAGACGCGTGCGGGGGAGCTGATCTTTGGGGGCGGGAATGGGTTCAATATTTTCGATCCGCAGAAGCTGCGTACCAGTTCGCATCATCCTCAGCTGATCTTTACGGACCTGCAGGTATTCAACAAGACCGTGGGGATAGGAGAGAAGCTGAACGGGCATGTGGTCCTTCCCCAAAGCATTACCGAGTCCAGGCAGATCACGCTGCGGCCTAATGAAAATGTATTTTCCATCGGATTTGCCGCACTGGATTTCCTGGATGCGCAAAAAGTGAAATATGCCTATATGCTGGAACCTTTCAACAAGGACTGGCTGGTAGGCGATGGCAGGAGAGCGGTGTATACGAACCTCGATCCCGGGGACTATACGTTCAAGGTGCGGGCGGCCGATGAGGATGGTTCCTGGAACGAGCAGGTATTGGAGCTGCATGTCAAGATACTGCCTCCCTTCTGGAAGACGCCGCTGGCCTATGTGCTTTATGCTTTGGCATTGATAGGGGGGCTGCTGCTGGCGCGGCATATACTGTTGCAGCGGGCGGCGATGCGGTTTGCATTGGAGCAGGAGCGAAAGGAGGCGCACCGGCTGCATGAGCTGGATATGATGAAGATCCGGTTCTTCACGAATGTCAGCCATGAGTTCAGGACCCCGCTGTCGCTGATATTGACCCCGTTGGATAAGATCATCCAAAATACGGATGACCCTTCTCGTAAGGCGCAGTTCAACCTCATCCACCGGAATGCCCGGCGGCTGCTGAATATGGTCAACCAGCTGCTGGATTTCCGCAAGCTGGAGGCGCAGGAGCTGCGGCTCAACACGAGCAAGGGGGACATCGTGCGATTTATAAAAGAGCTGTCGTATTCTTTTACGGACATTGCGGAGAAGAAGAATATATCTTTTGCTTTTAAAGAAACCGTCTCTTCCCTTTGCGCCTGGTTCGACCCGGATAAGATGGAGCGGATCATCTTCAATCTGCTGTCCAATGCCTTTAAGTTCACACCGGAAGGGGGAGAGATTGGGGTGAGCCTGGATTTTGATGAGAAGATGCTCGTATTGAAAGTGAAGGATACGGGCATCGGGATCGAGAAGGACAAGCAGGAGAAGATCTTCGAGCGATTCTTCCAGAACGAGATCCCCGGCTCGATGGTCAACCAGGGCAGCGGTATCGGTCTGGCGATCACCTGGGAGTTCGTCCGGCTGCATAATGGGTCTATCAAAGTGGAGAGCGAGCCGGGCGAGGGGAGCTGTTTTACGGTGATGCTGCCGGTGGTGATCGCGGAGGGAGAGGCGGCCGGGCCCAGGGAGGCGGCGGCGGTGGAAGGGGAGAAAAGGGGCAGAGGGAATAAAAAGCAGACCGTGCTGCTGGTGGAGGACAATGAGGATTTCCGGTTTTACCTGAAGGACAACCTGCGGGAATACTTCAATATCCAGGAGGCGGTAAATGGCAAGGAAGGGTGGCAGAAGACCCTGGGGGCGCATCCCGATCTGGTGGTCAGCGATATCAGCATGCCGGAGATGAATGGCATCGATCTGTGCCGTAAGATAAAGGAGGACAAACGGACCGCTTTTATACCTGTGATCCTGCTGACGGCCCTGACGGGAGAGGAGCAGCAGCTGAGGGGGTTGGAGACCGGGGCCAACGATTATATGACCAAGCCCTTCAATTTCGAGATCCTGCTGTCCAAGATCCGCAATCTCCTGACCCAGCAGGAGACATCCCGTAAGACCTATCAAAAGCAGGTGGAGGCGTCCCCGTCCCGTCCCAAGGTGGAGTCGACGGACGAGAAGTTTATCCGGCAGGCATTGGACCTGGTGGAGAAGAATATGGCCAACACGGACTTTTCCGTAGAAGAAATGAGCCGGGAGCTGTTTATCAGCCGGGTGGCTCTGTACAAACGGCTGCTTTCCCTTACGGGCAGGACGCCTATCGAATTTATCCGGAGCGTTCGTCTCAAGCGGGCGGCTCAGCTGCTGGAGAAAAACCAGGCCACCGTGTCGGAGATCGCGTATCAGGTGGGATTTAATAACCCTAAGTATTTTTCAAGATATTTTAAAGAAGAGTTCGGCGTCCTACCGTCCATGTGGCAAAAAAACAATTAATATCCTGGCCCACTGGGGTCTTGGGTTAACATTCCGACCCCTACACATAAACATTCCAGGTACCTGGTCTTCAGGGTATATGTATAGCTTTAGGTCTTGTAAAACAGCTTGCTATGCCAGGACCAAAACTGCTCGGTTTGTTATTTTTTCTTACGCTCACGAAGGTATTGCAGGCAGGTCCGGACAGGGGGCGGACAGGTCCGGGCAAGGAAGGTACTTATACCCGCACCCCGGATGGGGTCATCGTCTATCCCGATATGCATTGGTCCGGGAATACCGCCGCCGTCAAGTTATCCGTCGTTGCCGAGAATATCATTCGGGTCCTGTCGAGCCCTGTTAAGGGCGAGGCGGACCGGAAAAGTCTTATCACCGTCTATAAAGTCGATCCCTCCGTGAAATGGGATATGACCCATGACGAGGAAAAGGTGGTTTTGCACACCCGGCTGCTTACCGCCACCGTCATCATCGCCACGGGGGCCGTCCATTTTACGGATGCGGCCGGCCAGCCTATCCTGGCAGAAAAGGGGTCCGGGGGGCGGAGTTTTGACGCCGCCGTTTTTGACGGAGCGCCTTCGTATCATATCCGGCAGACCTTTGCTGCCACTCCCGACGAGGCTTTTTACGGACTGGGACAGCATCAGGACGGTCTGGTCAACTATAAGGGACACCAGGTCAGTCTTTTTCAGAACAATACGGAGGTGGCCATTCCCTTTTTGCTCTCTTCCAGGAACTATGGCATCCTTTGGGATAATTATTCCCTTACCACGGTGGGGGATATCCGGCCATATAAGCAATTGTCTGCTTTACGACTGTATTCGGCACATGGTGAACAGGGCTGGCTGACGGCCTATTATCATAATGACAAGCTGCATCCGGAGGTCGTGGCCCTGGAGAAGGCGGAGTCCCTCATCA
>DASZXP010000019.1:0-19907 GCA_035545935.1 Puia sp.
ATACAGATCGAATCGCTGCCTGATCCTATCGGCTATCCGGACAAGATCATGCTGACGGGCAGCTGTTTTACGGAACATATCGGGAATGCATTGCGGGACTGGAAGTTCGATGTGCTGCAGAACCCCCATGGCATCTTATTCGACCCCGCCAGCGTAGCGTCGAGCCTGGTGGCTTATATGGACAATCGCCCTTACAGGGAAGAGGACCTGGTATATTTCAACGAGCTGTGGCAAAGCTGGCAGCACCACAGCCATTTTTCGCATGTGGATAAGGGTGAGGCGTTGCGGGGGATCAATGCATCGCTGGGGCGGGCGCATACATTTTTAAAAGAGGCGAAGTGGCTGATCATTACGCTGGGGAGCTCTTTTTCTTACCGGCTGGCGCCGGATGCGCCCGAGCAATTTCGCCCGGGAGGGTGGTTGACGGACGGGAATGATACGTTGACCGGACTAGTGGCAGGCGGCATGCCCGTTGCTAATTGTCACCGGGCGCCGGGGCAGGTCTTTCGCAAGCACCTGATGACCATCGAGGAGATCAATACGGCGCTGGATAACTGTCTTTATCGATTGTTCCAGTTCAATCCTTCCTTACAGATAATTTTTACGGTGAGCCCTGTACGGCATATACGGGATGGGGTGGTGGAGAACAACCGCAGCAAGGCCCGGCTGATAGAGGTGGTGCATCACCTGGTGAATAAGTTCAGCCGGCTGTGGTATTTTCCGGCTTATGAGCTGGTGATCGATGTGCTGCGGGACTATCGGTTTTATGATATCGACATGGTGCATCCCAACTATCCGGCTACGCAGTTCGTGCTGGAGCATTTTACCCGTCACTATATCGATAAGGGATCGCAGGCTGTGCTGGAAGAGGTAAGGAAGATCGTCATTGCACGGCGGCATAAGCCTTTTCAGCCCACCACGCAGGCGCACCAGCGATTTTTGGAGGATCAGCTGGAGAAGGCGAGGGACCTGGCGAAGCGTTGTCCTTTTCTGGATCTGGGGGAGGAGATGGAGTATTTCGCCGGTGGACGGCATTGATCCTGTGTTGAACAAAAACTTCTTTTTTTGAGATTATATCTCATTACTACCTTTATTATATCCTTTTCGACATTTCAACGATCATTGCCAGGAATTTATTGAGGAAGGGGTTTAATGTGAAGAAAATAAGGGCCATTATGAAATTCCTGTATAATTATGTACTCTTTGAAGACCCGGAAATGAATCGTAATTTTGTGGAGAGGGTTAATGTACAAGATAAAAATAATACTATGGGCATCGATGAATATATCAGGATGGAGGAACGGGAGAGAATAGTCGAGAACCTTTTGAAGGACTCTGATCTATCCGTGGAAAAGATCGCTTCTCTTACGAGCGTTGCTGTAGAGGTCGTCAATGAGATAAAAGCCGAGCTGCATAGTAAATAGATCGATATTTCTTACAAAATAATTTATCGTCCGCCGTCAGGCGGATTTTTTATGCCGGATTAACAAAGTTATAAGAATTCCCATGCCACATTCCGCCGGGCACACCGGTCATAACGTGTATGACCCCTGCCAAACGAGCTGTTTATTGCCTGGCCCTGCCGGCTATGAAGCTTATCAGAACCAGCATATGTTCCCTGGTATTGGTACTCTTTTATCTTTCTGCAACCTGTCAATCCAACCGCTGGTTATTATCCTTTAATCCCCTGGGTTTGCTGGAGCCCAAGGGAGCCCTGGGGGCAGGAATAGGTGTGAAGCTGAACAAACAGGTGGAGCTGTGGTCGGAAACCTCGCTGTTACGAACGGTGATCTATGCCGGCGACAGTTCGCTTACAGGCATCCGGCAAATTGTGCAGATAAAGTATTTCCCGCATGGCTATCCTGATTTTTTTATCGCGGCTGAAGTGCGATACAAGACCTATCAATATCGTGTAGGGGGTGAATTCTTCAATCCCGCTATCACCCAATACCTGGAGAACTATATGTACACGGTGCAGCGGCATTTTTTGGGAGAAGCATTGCAGCTGGGTTTTCGAAGGACCTTGAAAGAGGATATGGGGCTTTATGTGGAGTTCACCGCGGGGCTTGGTATCAAACAATATGTGTTCAGGGAAAAGGGTCTCCCGGCAGGCTATCGGCACACCAATGTGGACAATGGGTTGGAAGATGGGATTACGCCGGCCGGCGTCTATGCGCCCGGATCGATACGGCTGATCTGGGCATTCGGAGAAAAATTATAGCCTTTACTATATGCCTATGCGGAATTTCCTCCTTTCTGTCACGATGCTGACGGCTATCGTCTGTGCCGGGCAAAAGCCCCATCGCCCTGACATGATCAGTATGGACAGTATCTTTCGGCCCTGGTCGGCGTCTGCCTATCGCTGGGGACTTACCTATACTCCTATCGGTCTGCTGGAGTGGCCGTCGGCAGCAGGAGTGGGTATAAGCTACCGGTGGAACAACCATGTAGAGCTGTGGTCGGAAAGCTCCTTCCTTTTCAATGGTCCGTATAATACCCAGGGGCCTGTCACGGGCATAAAACAGATATTACAGGGGAAGTTTTTTCCCACTAAAAACGGGAATTTCTTTTTTGCGATGGAGCTACGCTATAAATCCTATCAATATCGCGATACGGAAGTATTTGTCAATTACTCTCTACAGGATACTATTTTTGGCCTCTCCAATTTCTCCCGACATTATTTCTGGGGAGGCGCCCTGCAAATGGGATTGCGTTTCAATCTGAACAAGACAGGGCAATTTCAGCTGGAAGTGATGGGCGGTCTGGGTATTCGGAGATGGAAAGTCGTACGGCATGGGGTTCCTCCCGGCTATGAATTCGTCAATTATTGGCGGTCGGTGGACATAAATATCCATGATATCGAATACGAGGCCGATAATTTTTATCTTCCCGGCTCGATACGGGTGATCTATCTATTTGGAAAACGTTTACGACCTTAGCGTACCCATGTTAACAAAAAATACCACCCAGGCGACAGCGATCCTCAGTTTTTATAAGGGATTATCCCCTTCCTTCTCCATGCCAGGAGGCATTGCTATTATGAACCCCTTTACCGACGCCACTGCATGGCGGCTGGCGAAGACCTTTTACGAGAAGTTCTATTCGGATGCACGTCCCCGACATTTTATTTTCGGCATCAATCCGGGACGGTTTGGCGGAGGGGTCACGGGTGTCCCTTTCACCGACCCTATCCGTTTGCAGGAGAAATGCGGTATTGCCAATGACCTGAAGAAGCTGCCGGAGCTGTCCTCACAATTCATCTATGCCATGATCGATCTATATGGCGGCGTGGAGCGGTTTTATGGCGACCATTATATCACGGCGCTGTCCCCGTTGGGATTTACCTGGAACGGGAAGAACCTGAACTACTATGATGACCGGGAATTGCTGAAGGCGTCGGAGCCCTTTATTTTGCAATGCATCCATCAGCAGCTGGACACGATGGCTACTACCCGGGATGTCTGTTATTGTCTGGGCGAGGGGGAGAATTACAAACAGTTCAGAAGGCTCAACGACAAGCATGCGTTTTTCAAGGATATCATACCGCTGCCGCATCCACGCTGGGTGATGCAGTACAGGAGGAAGAAGATGGAGGAGTATGCCGCGCTGTATGTGGAGAGACTGCGGCCGGCCTGACGACCCGGACCCGTTAATGAATCCTATCACCCCTGATCTCCTGTGATGACATGATATCCGCCTCGTAGTCCAACCATTGTTGCCAGCGGCGACGCACTTCTGCCTTATCCAGGTAGGTTTCGGCCAGCTCGATAAAAAGATGATAATGGCCGGCTTCGCTTTCCATGAACCTGCGGTAGAACTGCCGAAGATATTCATCGTCGAGTCCTTCGCTGAGCCGTTTGAACCTTTCGCAGCTACGGGCTTCGATGAGGGCGAAGATGAGGAGCCTGTCCAGGAAGCGCTGGTCTTCCGTGCCCCCTTTGATCTCGAACTCCATGAGCTTATTGACGTAGAGGTCCTTTCTTTGGCGACCGAGCGTAAGCCCCCTTTTGTTCAGCTCCGCCAGCACGAGACGGAAATGCCCCCATTCTTCGGTGACGATGGGGGAGAGCTCCTGCACCAATTTTTCTTTGGCGGAATAGCGCTGGATAAGGGAGATGCAGCTGGTGGCGGCTTTTTGTTCGCACCAGGCATGGTCCGTGAGGATGGCTTCCAGGGACAGGCTGGCGAGATCCACCCAGCGGGGGTCCGTGGGCAGCTGAAGACCCAGGATATTCTTCTGTTGGGACGGTGAGGACGATTGCATGCGTCAAAATTATGTAGGTTTGCCGGAAATCGGAAACCTTTGAACGAAGACTGGCTCAATAAAAAATTACGGGAGAAAAAGGATCAAAACGCATTGCGGCGGCTGCGCCTGCCGGATGGGAAGGTGGATATGTGCAGCAATGACTATCTGGGCATCGCTACCAATGGGCTGATCGAGGAAGCATGGATGCAGGCAGGCCTATCGGGGAAGGAAGCCGTCGATGGCCCGATGGGCCATAGGGGTACGAAGGCGATGCGTCATGGCAGCGGCGGGTCCCGGCTGCTGGCGGGAAATTATCCCCTTATCGAAGAGGTGGAGAAGGAGCTGGCTCTTTTTCATGCGGCGGAGGCGGGTCTTATCTTCAATTCCGGCTATGATGCCAACCTGGGACTTTTGAGCTGTATCGCTCAAAGAGGTGATACCATGCTTTACGATCAGCTGAGCCATGCCAGCATGCGGGACGGTATACGGCTGTCCTTTGCCAGGGCTCTTTCTTTTGGGCATAATGACCTGCAGGACCTGGAAAAGCGGCTGCAGGCGGCGGAGGGAAGGGTTTTTGTCGCGACGGAATCGGTCTTTAGCATGGATGGGGATCAGGCGCCCTTGCGGGAGATGGCCGATCTCTGCCGGCGGTATGGGGCTCATCTGATCGTGGACGAGGCGCATGCCACGGGAGTGGTAGGAGAAAGGGGAGAAGGGTTGGTGCAGGCGTTGGGGCTGGAGGCGGCCTGTTTTGCCCGGGTACATACTTTTGGCAAGGCGCTGGGATGTCATGGGGCCATCGTGCTGGGAAGCCACCGGCTGAGGGATTATCTGATCAATTTCTCCCGGAGCTTTATTTATACTACCGCCCTGCCCGAGTCGTCGGTATGGGCTATCCGTATTGCGTACCGGCTTTTTCCGGGCATGCGCGCCGAGCGGATCCATTTACAGGCGTTGATCTCGCGGCTGCAGAGGGCGGATCTCGCTTTCGAGAAGCTGCATAGCGAAACACCCATACAGGGCGTGGTGGCGCCGGGGAATGAGGCGATAAAGGCGCTGGCTGACAGGCTGCAGGCGGGAGGATTGGATATTCGTCCCATACTGTATCCTACGGTGCCGAAGGGCAGGGAGCGATTGCGGATCGTGCTGCATTCATTCAATACGATGGAAGAGCTGGACAGGCTCTTTCATCTGCTGGGGTGTTAAAATGCCGCTGCATGGAAATAAATAAGCCGGCTCACCACTGAGACCGGCCTATTATCTACCTGAACCACCTGAACTGCATTTATATGTCCGGAAAACGGGTTCCGACAAAATATGACCCGTTTTCCGGAAACCTCTAATGTCTGAGGCCTTCGTCGGACCTGCTTCGTCACGGAGCTTCGCTCATAACCTTCGTTGGTTCCAACACTGTTGGACCCGCCTCGGTTACCTCGGTCGGGACCTTCGGTCCCGGGCAATGAACCTACGGTTCATTAGGGTAGGGCGTTGATGTTGGTTTGTACCCGTCCGTAATATTTTAAAGGTTCGGGTTTTTAGGGGTTGCTTGTTATAAGGGTTAGAATTCTGTTTTAGGGTGCGATCGTGAATGCAAATTTTGATAATCGCGCGCACATGTACAATACCATTTTGTGGTATTACACTTAGTGGGTAGTGTTTTTACCTGCCTAAATGCCTGTATTTTAAAAAAATACTACTTTTAAGTATGAGAATAATCCCTTTCCTCATTTCTTTACTGCTGACGGCAGGCCTTATCTACTTTCTCGACAACCAATGGGGCAAGATCCCGCCCCTCGGTAAGTTCCTCAGCCCTCAGCATGGTTTTTGGCAGAATGCCGAACCCATAGACAAAAGCTTTTCAGGCGAGCTGTCCCTGCCAGGATTGAAAGATAGGGCCAGCGTGTACCTGGATCAGTATCTTATCCCTCATATATACAGCAACAGCGAATCGGACGCCTGTTATATACAGGGCTATCTGCATGCGAAGTTCCGTCTCTGGCAGATGGAGTTCCAGACCTTTGCCGCTGCGGGAAGGCTGAGCGAGGTGCTGGGACCGGGGGAAAATGACGCGCTGGTGAAATACGACCGGAGCATGCGGCGGCTGGGCATGGTGGATGCCGCGCAACGGGCCCTGGCAAAGATGGAAGAGGACAGCGTCACCAAGCGGGACTGTGATGCCTATACGGCGGGTGTCAATGACTATATCAAGAGCCTGAAAGCCGGCGACCTGCCCCTGGAATACAAACTGCTGAACTATCAGCCCGAGCCCTGGAGCAATCTCAAGATCGCCCTCTTCGTGAAATACATGGCCTTCGACCTGGCGGGTGGGGACAATGATTTCGAGATGACCAATGCCAAGGGCATTTTCAGCAAGACGGACCTGGCCAAGCTATATCCTGCCGTCATCGACAGCGCAGATCCCATTATACCCAAGGGTACGCATTTCCTTCCTCCCGGGTTCGTGCCGAAAATGCCTGCCACGGCGGACTCGTTGTATTTTTCCAACAGGGATACGCTGACGGCCGCCGAGATGAAGCCGGAGAAAAGCAATGGCAGCAATAACTGGGCGGTCAGCGGTACAAAGACCTTGAGCGGCCGGCCCATCCTCTGCAACGACCCGCATCTCAGCACCAATCTGCCAGCCATCTGGTACCAGATGCAGATCAGGACGGACAAGTATAATGTGTATGGGGTATCCTTCCCCGGCGCCCCCTATATCGTCATTGGATTTAACGACAACTGCGCCTGGGGCGTGACGAATGCGGGCCGGGACGTACGGGATTACTATGCGATAAAGTTCAAGGACGACACCCGGCGGGAATACTGGTTCGACAGCGCCTGGAAAATGGCGGACAGAAGGATAGATACTATCCGGATCAAAGGCCGGCCGGACTACTACGATACGGTGGCGCTCACCGTCTTTGGACCTGTCATGTACGACCCGACCTTTAACGGTTTTGCCACAGCCACTTCTTCCCGTAGTTATGCGGTGCATTGGAAAGCGGCCGACTCCTCCAATGAGATAGCCACGTTCGGGGCATTGCAATCCGCCACGGATTACGACGATTATAAGCAAGCGCTGGACCATTTCAAATGCCCCGGACAGAACTTCATCTTTGCCACCAAGGACGGACATATCGCCATCTGGCAAATGGGCGAGTTCCCCGCCAAATGGAAGGGACAGGGTCTTTATGTCATGCCGGGCGAGGACAGCTCCTATATGTGGCAGGGCAGTATCCGCACGGAAGAGAACCCCAATATGCTGGACCCGGACAGAGGGTTTGTCAGCAGCGCCAACCAGGTGGCGGTGGATACGAGCTATCCTTATTTTTTAGGCAGCGACTTCCCGCCTTACCGTGGACTGATCATCAACCGCCGATTGAGCCAGATGAGCCGCATCACGCCGGCCGATATGATGAAGCTGCAAACGGATAATTATGACGTATTCGCGGAGATGGCCAGACCGCTCCTGCTGCGCAATATCGATATGTCCAAGGTGGATGAGGAAGGGAAGAAATATCTCAACATCTTCAAGCTGTGGAACCTTCGCAACGACAGCATCGAGCAGGGGCCTGTGATCTTTAAATACTGGTGGTCGCATCTGCAGGACGAGGTGTATAACGACGAATTTTCCAAGTACACAGTGCCGCTGATGCGTCCTTTTGAAAGCACCTTGCTGGAAGCCCTGCTGAAGGACACCGCTTATTCTTTTATCGACAATATCAACACGCCCGAAAAAGAGACGCTGGGACAAGTGATCACCGAAGCCTTTGTGAAGTCGATACCCGACCTGATCCAGGCAAACAAGGATGATAAGCTGACCTGGGCCAAGTACAAGGACACCTGGGCGCGTCATCTGCTACGCATCCCGGCGCTAAGCCGTACGCACCTGCCTATCGGAGGCGGCACCCATTGTATCAATGCGGCCAAACAATTCCATGGGCCCAGCTGGCGGATGATCGTACAGCTGACGAACAAGACGGAAGCCTATGGCATCTATCCCGGCGGGCAGAGCGGTAACCCCGGCAGTCCCTATTATGACACGTTCGTGGACTATTGGGCGGCGGGCAAATATCTTCCTCTATGGGTAATGGATATGGAGGAGATAAGAGACAAAAGGATCAAATGGACAATGCATTTAAAACCCAGTAACCAATGAAATTCGTCATCACCACACTACTGATAGCCTTATTAAGCTTCCTTTCCGGCCTTTATTTGCCATGGTGGGGCTTCGCTTTGGCAGCCTGTCTCGTCAGCGCGCTGATACAGCAACGGCCCGGGCTCGCCTTTCTCGCCGGATTCACCGCCCTCTTTTTATTATGGGCAGGCTTATCGTGGAGCATGGATGCTCCCAATAACAGCATCCTGTCCCGGAAGATCGCCGAAATTCTACCTCTTGGAGGTTCTTCCGTCGCCCTGATCCTTGTCACGGCGCTGGTAGGCGCCCTGGTAGGAGGGCTTGCGTCCCTTACGGGGAGCTTCCTGCAAAAGAAAAAAGCCGTTAACCCGGACATGGAATGATGAAGCAGCTTGGCTTATTGCTATTGACGACCCTTGGAATGATCACTGCGCAGGCCACGCGGATCACAGGTATCGTAAAGGATGATAAAGGGAATGCGCTGCCTTACGCTTCCATCCTCATAAAGGGCAGCACCCATGGCGTTACGGCCAATAATGAAGGCAAATACTTTTTGGACCTCTCACCCGGCGATTATACGCTGGTGTGCCAGTATGTGGGATATGCCCGGCAGGAAAAAAAGATCAAAGTGGAACAGGATGGGCTTGTCGTCAATTTTCAGCTGGCGCCCCAACAGCTGTCCATGGCGGAGGTAGTGGTCCGCCCGGGCGGAGAAGACCCGGCTTACGAGATCATCCGGCATGCCATTAAAAAACGAAAGGACTACCAATCCCCTCTCGACTCCTTTACCTGCGAGGCCTATATCAAAACACTGATCAAAAGCCGGAAGATCCCTAAAAAGATCCTGGGACAAAAGATAGAGGATAAAGACAAGAAGGAGATGGGAGTAGACTCTGCCGGCAAAGGCATTCTTTATCTGTCGGAATCGCTGACCAAGCTGTCCTATAAAAAGCCGGGCAAGGTGAAGCTGGAAGTGCTTTCGGGGCGGGAAAGCGGCTCCAACGGTTATGGATTTACGATACCCACCTTTGTCAATTTCTATGACAATAATGTATATGTGCTGGCACAGCAGCTGAATCCGAGAGGCTTTGTTTCACCTATCGCCGAGTCGGCTCTCCATTACTACCGATACAAGTACCTGGGATCTTTCTGGGAGGATGGAAAAGAGATCAATAAGATCCAGGTGATACCCCGCCGGAAATACGAGCCCTTGTTCTCGGGCACCATCAATATCACGGAAGGCGATTGGCGGATACATAGCCTGGACCTGCTGTTGCTGAAAGAGTCGCAATTGGAGCTGCTGGATACGTTGTCGATACGTCAGATCCATGCGCCTATCGGCAAGGATGCGGGGGATGTATGGCAGGTGAAGGACCAGGTAGTATATTTTACCTTTAGCATAATGGGCTTCGATGCGGTGGGTAATTTCCTCAACGTATATAACAACTATGACGTGGCGCCGCGTTGGCGGAAGAAGTGGTTCAATAATGTCTTTATGAAGTTCGATACGTCGGCGAATAAAAAGACACGCTCGTACTGGGATTCGATCCGGCCTCTGCCGCTGGAGCCGGAAGAGATCACCAACTATATCATACGGGACAGCATTTACCAAAGCAGCCTGGATTCGCTGGGGTCACGCAGGAACAGGGATTCGCTGTTGAAAAGACAGGGGCATATCAAGCTGCTACAGGTGACGAGCACGGGGTTCACGCGCAGCAATTTCAAACAGCCGTCCCCATTCCAGTATTCCATGGAGCCTTTGTTGTCCAATATAGAGTACAATACGGTGGAGGGACTCAATGCCAATATCGACGGAGCTTTGTCCAAATCCTTCCATAAAGGCACACGGAGCGTGACGTTGTCTCCCCATATACGGTATGGATTTCATAATACGCGGCTGAACCCATGGGCGAGCTTGTCTTTCGACCGGCGATCCTTCTTCGGCGATGGAGAGGATTTTTCTTCCACCCGTCAGTCCTGGAGCGTGTCGGGTGGCAAGCGGGTGCTGCAGTTCAACCAGGACAACCCTATATCGGAATATGTCAATGGGCTGTATACCTTGTTCTTCCGGCGGAACTATATGAAGATCTATGAAAGCCGGTTTGGGCGATTGGATTATAGCGTGCGTATGGACAATGGGATGACGATCAAGGCAAATGCCGCGTACGAGGACAGGCTGCCGATCAATAATACCACGGATTATTCCCTGATCCATTATAACGACAGGGATTTTACGCCCAACTATCCTTTCGAGAAGATACCTGCGCAGTTCCCCCGGCATCAGGCTGTATTGACGGGTGTGGAAGTGCAGTACCAGCCGGGACAGCGGTATATCGAATTCCCCCGGCGCAAGGTGGCGGTCGGCAGCAAGTATCCTACTTTCTCCCTGGCGTATCAGAAAGGGTGGAGCGGAGTGCTGGGCAGCGA
The DNA here is from genome assembly GCA_035545935.1 of Puia sp. Classification (GTDB taxonomy): domain Bacteria; phylum Bacteroidota; class Bacteroidia; order Chitinophagales; family Chitinophagaceae; genus Puia. The sequence goes on from DASZXP010000019.1 coordinate 10,812, forward strand.
TGTGAACTTCGACAAGTGGCAATTTTCCGTATGGGATGATGTGAACCTGCGATTGAAGGGGATGTTGCGCTACCGGCTGGGGATAGGGGGATTCCTGAATGACAGGAGCGTATTCATACAGGACTATCAGCATTTCAACGGCAACCAGACCTTTATTGCGAATCAGTATATGAATGGGTTCCAGCTGGCGCCGTATTATGCCAACAGCACCACGGCGGCTTTTTATGCTACGGGACATATCGAGCAGCATTTCAATGGGATGCTGACGAACAAGATCCCGTTGTTCCGTCGATTGAACTGGTATCTGGTGGCGGGCGCGAATGCATTTTATGTCAACAGGGATAATAATTATACGGAGGTGTTTGGGGGATTGGAGAATATCTTCAAGCTGTTCCGGGTGGATGTGGTGGCGTCCTATCTCAATGGGCGTTATGGGCAGACGGGCGTACGGATAGGAATGGGCGGGTTGCTGGGGAATGGGTTGAGGGGGAGGGGGAGATGATAGACTTAGAATCTATGTAGCTCGTCGATGACCTTTGGAACCCCATCTATGCCATAAAGAATTTTTCGGGGATTGCAGCCTAACCAGTGAAGCATTTCAATGATGAGATTGTAGCGTTTTTGAATGGGTATGGAAGATATCAGGCTTGTTGATCTTTCAAAGCAGATGGGTTCGTAGTGAGCGATCCGATTTCTGATTTGATTGATCTTGAAAAGGTTTTGGAAGACATCCTTTTGGCTAACGCCACCTGGCCGGTTAGGAAAGATTTGTAACAAAGTGTTGCCTGCTGCTGCATATTCCTTATTTGAAAACTGATATGTCCAGAAGCCAAAAGTCAGTTTGGTTATTAGCCTGTCGTGAGTGTAATCCAGGCCTAATTCCTGTATTATTTCTTGCACAGCATGAAAAGATCGTTCGCAACCTTGCGATATATCTAAATAACCATTTGGTAATACAGCTTCTTCTAACCAGAAAGGACCTTTGGTAGCAATAAGATGTTTATCTATAGAGTTTCTCAGGATGATTTCGAAAAGCCCTATTACCGAGTACATTTTTTGGGAGAGTCGTAGATTTACACGGTAAAGCGTTTCTGCACGCCGTCTGTGATTATTACAAGCAGTAAGGTACCTGTTGAACCTAGGAGTTGATATTGCTGTATGGAACTGACTATTAGTCATTTAGGATAAGTTGACGAGGGGCGTAAAATTAATAAGAAAAACCAGGATAAAATTTATAACTTTGTGGCATATCCCTGCGATGCCGCTGAATAGCCTAGGGTTTGTCCCAGGGTTTTCAAGTTTGCAGGTAAGTCTTTGAAGAGTCTGTCATTCAAGTGGCAGGCTCTTTTTTATTAGGATGCTTAAAATGGTAAAATTGTAACTTTGCACAAGGAACGAATGGGCCATTTAAGGGCTGAAGCCCTATGTCCCATTCGGCTAAAGGATTAGAGCTTCAGTGGGCTGCTTCGTCACGCCCCCTTCGCTCGTAACTTTGTGGTTACGGCCGGTGGGCCTGCGGCCCACCCTGCGGCGAGTGTCCATAAAATTTCATCATGGCTGTATTGCATAATCGTGTCTCCCAGAAGGAGCTGAAAGAACTATTATACCAGGAGAAAGAACCCCGCACTACCATTTCTTTTTACCGCTATTTTCCTATTGCCAGCCCGCAGCAATTCCGGGATGAGCTGTATGTAGCTCTCCGGGACCTGAAGGTGTTTGGCCGGATCTATATCGCCCGGGAAGGGATCAATGCCCAGATCAGCGTTCCTCAGAGCCGCTATGAGGAGCTGGCGGCATATCTCCGGGGACTGGCAGGATTGGAGGGACTCCGCCTCAACGTGGCCGTAGATGATGACGGCAAGTCGTTCTGGGTGCTGAAGATAAAGGTGCGGGATAAGATCGTGGCCGACGGCATCGATGACGCTACTTTCGACATGCGTAACAAAGGGAAGTATGTGGATGCGGAGCAGTTCAACCGGCTGACAGAGGATCCGGGCACCATCGTCATCGACATGCGGAACCACTATGAGTATGAGGTAGGACATTTCGACAAGGCGCTGGAAGTGCCTTCGGATACATTCCGGGAACAGCTGCCCACTTCGGCGGAGATGCTAAAAGACCACAAGGACCAGAATATCATTATGTACTGCACGGGCGGCATCCGTTGCGAGAAGGCCAGCGCCTACCTGCTGCACAGGGGGTTTTCCAATGTCTTTCACCTGGAGGGCGGGATCATCCACTATGCCAACACCGTAAAGGAAAAGGGGCTGGAAAATAAGTTCAAAGGGAAGAATTTTGTCTTTGACGACCGGCTGGGAGAACGTATCACGGATGATATCATCGCCCGTTGCCACCAATGCGGTCAGCCGGCCGACACGCATACCAATTGCCGGAATGAGGGGTGTCACCTTCTCTTTATACAGTGCGAGGCCTGTGCGGCCAAATACGAGGGCTGCTGCAGCGCCGAATGCCATGAGATCATCCAACTCCCCGCCGAGGAGCAAAAAGAGCGGCGAAAAGGGGTCGATAAAGGCCGCCATATCTTCAATAAATCAAAGGCCAGACTGCGCCCGCGACTGGACAGGGAGACATAATGCTGTCCTATACAGGATGAATACATTAGTATGTGAGATAATATGTTAAAGGTATGGATACTAAACCCATTCAATAATTTTTTTCGTAGCGGATAATCTAAATAAAAATGTAATCCGTACGTTTATTCTTATTGTCTGACAAACGCTAAATCGTTTTCCACAGCCCCTTAAAACCGGTTGACTCCGGCGGCACAAAATTCAAAGGCTCTGATACTATGAATACGGCTGCTAAAAATCTCTTCGCGTTTCAGTCCTATGTAAGAAACATTGGATATAAGCCCTCTCTTGGCAGCTACGAGAAAAGGAAGCTGGGTATTTTCAATCTCATGAATTTGGTGGGTGTCGTGGTGGGGATACTGATCCCTATCGTGGTCCTTCTGACAAAGGAGGATGTCCCGGTATATGCCTGGCTGATCGCCTGCAGTCCCATGCTGATCAGTCTCCTGGTATTGACGCTGACCCATTATCAGCAATACGAGCTGTCCCGCATCTGTTATTTCATCCTGTATCCTGTCATGACGGCTGTGGTCTATGCGGTGCATATCGACCTGGGGATAGAGTTCTTTTTTGTCCTGTATGGCGTATTATCCGTCTTCTTCCTGAGGAAGGTGTACAATATCATCTTTTGTTTCACCCTGTCGATGGGCTGTTATTTCGCACAGAACACCTTCTGGAATCACTATACTTACCGGCTGGAGGACACGCACTATTACGTCTTTATCTTCAATCACCTGCTGGCTATCTTCTTTATTTTTTACGGACTGCTGCTGATAAAGAATGAGAACAGCCGGTTCCAGCAGCAAAGCCATGAAAAGAACTTTCAATTACGCCGCAGCAACCTGAAGATCCTCCGGCACAAAGCGGAGATCGCCGAGAAGGCGGCCCTTCTGCAGGAGCAGACCCATCAATTGACGGAACTGAATACCTTAAAGAACAAGCTTTTCTCCATCATAGCCCATGACCTCAAGAACCCATTGTATGCCTTGCGGAACCTCTTCCGGAATATTCAACGATATGACCTGCCGGGGGAAGAGATCAAGATGCTGGTGCCCGATATGGTCAACGAGCTGGGCTATACGACCGGTCTGATGGAGAACCTGCTGCAATGGGCGAAGAGCCAGATGTATGCCGAAGCGGTGAAGCCTCAGCTGCTGGACATCTCCAAGATCACCCTGGAGGTATTGCAGTTGCTGCGTCTGCAGGCGGAGGCCAAGAACATCTATATACGCAGCAAGCTGGAACGGCCTGTATTCGTCTATGCGGACAAGGATATGATCAACCTGGTATTGCGCAACCTCCTGTCCAATGCCATCAAGTTCACCCCTGTAGAAGGCACCATCTCCATAGAGGCCAGGGAAATGCGTAGTCATATCGAGGTATATGTCCAGGATACTGGCATGGGGATCTCCGAGGAGATCATTCAAAAGCTGATGATGGAAGACATCTATTACACCACCAAGGGGACGGATGGCGAAGCGGGAACGGGACTTGGGTTGATGTTATGCAAGGAATTCCTCTCCAAGAACGGAGGTCGCATGCATGTACAAAGCGAGCCCGGCAAGGGCAGCATTTTCTCCTTCACGCTCCCCAAAGGCGGGGAATTAGCCAATGTTACTCAGGGAGTATAATATGCGCTGATACGTCTCTTCATCACTAAGCGTCTGCGGCTTGAAGGACTGCCCGATCACCTTTTCATACAGCTCGATATACCTTTTGCTGATGGTCTCTACCCATTCGTCCGTCATCACGGGAACGGTCTGACCTTCCTTGCCCATGAAGTTATTGGCGATAAGCCATTCCCGTACGAACTCCTTGCTGAGCTGCTGCTGACGTTCGCCTTTTTGCTGACGTTCCCCGAAGCCATCCGCGTAGAAATAGCGCGAGCTGTCCGGAGTATGGATCTCGTCCATCAGATAAACGGTGTCGTCGATCTTCCCAAATTCGTATTTGGTATCCACGAGAATGAGGCCTTGTTTGGCCGCGATCTCTTTTCCTCTTTGGAAGAGGGAGAGGGTATATTTTTCTAATTGTTCGTAGTCTTTTTCCGACACCAGTCCGCGGCGGATGATCTCGCTGCGGGAGATGTCCTCGTCGTGTCCTACCTCCGCCTTGGTAGAGGGGGTGATGATGGGCGTGGGGAAGTAGTCGTTCTCCTTCATTCCTTCGGGAAGGGGCACCCCGCAAAGTTCCCGTTTGCCGGAGCTATAGGTTCTCCAGGCATGTCCGGTAAGGTTTCCCCTTACGACCATCTCTACGCGAAAAGGGGTGCATTTTTTGCCGATGGCGACATTGGGGGCGGGGGTATCCACCAGCCAATTCGGACAAATATCGCTGGTAGCCTTCAACATATAAGCAGCTATCTGATTTAATACCTGTCCTTTATAAGGGATGGGGCGGGGGAGGATGACGTCGAATGCGGATATACGATCGGATGCGATCATGACCAGCCATTGGTCGGAAATGGTATATACATCCCGTACCTTACCACGATAGAAATTAGTCTGATGGGGGAACTGCAAAGTCTTCATGTATCCAAATTAGGGCCCAAAATTAAATTTTCATTACAAGATTACAATATGTACTTTAGTAATAGTTTCAAATCACAATATTTTAAACGAAAACTTGCGCTATGAGGAACTACTCAATTAAAGTAGCTGCTTTAATCGTGGCCGCCTTTTCCTGTCTCACCACCTTTTCACAAACTCCTACGACCATTACCGGACATGTCCAGAATTCCGCTACCAGAGAACGGGTTCCTGCTGTCAGCATCACTGTCAAAGGCTCCACTTCCGGGACTACTTCGGACGACAGGGGCAATTTCAAGATCACTGTTACACAATCGCTGCCTGTCGTGCTGGTATTCTCCTCTGTGGGATTCGAGCAACAGGAAGTGACGGTAAATGGAGGTTCCACGGATGTCACTATAGACTTCAAGCCGACCTCGATCCTGGGGACGGAGGTCGTCATATCCGCCAGCCGCGTGCCTCAGAATATACTCGAATCCCCCGTGTCCATCGAAAAAATGAATACGGCGGCCATACGTAACATTGCTGCGCCGTCTTTTTACGACGCATTGCCTGCCCTGAAGGGGGTCGAGACCAGCGTTCAGAGCCTTACCTTCCGGGGGGTGACCACGCGCGGCTTCAACGCCAATGGCAATACCCGATTCAACCAATATGTAGACGGGATGGACAACCAGGCTCCCGGTCTGAACTTTTCCGTCGCCAATATCGTCGGTCCATCCGACCTGGATGTAGCCACGGTGGAACTGCTGCCAGGCGCCAGCTCCGCCTTGTATGGCGCGGGTGGTATGAACGGCACTTTACTTATCAACAGCAAGAGCCCCTTCGATTATCAGGGACTTAGCGTGCGGGTGCAGGGCGGCGTCAACCATGTGGGTAAGAAGGAGCAGTCGAGCCTGGGTTTTATACCGGACCTGTCGCTGCGCTATGCAAAGGCTTTTGGGAAGTTTGCCTTTAAGGTGAGCGTGAGCTATCTGCAGGCCGATGACTGGCAGGCAAACGATTCTTCCAATTTCGACCGGGGCAATCTGAAAATAAAACCCGGCTTCTCGCATGCCACCGACCCGAACTATGATGGGATCAACGTATACGGGGATGAGATCAACAATAAGTACGATGCTTCGGGAGGATACCTGAATGGGCAGACCGTGAGCCGTACGGGCTATAAGGAAGCCGACCTGGTGGATTATCATACCAAGAGTCTCAAAGGTACAGTGGCATTGCATTACAAATTCACCAATGATATCGAGGCCATCGTTCAGGGCAACTACGGCTCTGGAACTACGGTGTATACGGGTTCCGACAGGTACTCCCTGCATAATTTCAATATCGGTCAGTACAAACTCGAACTGCGCGGCAAACACTTCTACGCCCGCGCCTATACCACGCAGGAACGTTCCGGCAAGGCGTACAATGCCACGGCTCTTGGATCGCTGCTGAATGAGGCGTATAACCCCAGCGCGACCTATACCGGCACTACCGTCACCGGTGGGTGGTTTGTAGATTATGCTACTATCTACAACGCCGCCAGGATGGGGGCCATCCCCGGGGATCCGACTATGCATGGGGACGCGGATGCACATGCCATCGCCAGGGCCTATGCGGACAGGAACAGGCTGCAGCCGGGCACGGCGGCCTTCAACACGGCGAAGGATGCCATTACCAACGCTTATATTGGAGTTGGTCCGGGCCGTAACGGCGCCAGGTTCAATGATAAGACCAACCTCTACCAATACGAGGGCATGTACGATTTCACGGAACATTTAAAAGTGCTGGAAGTACAGGTGGGTGGCAGTCTCCGTCATTATACCCTCAATTCCAACGGTACCATCTTTGTGGATACGGCGGGTACCATCGGGACCAATGAATACGGAGGTTTTTTACAGGTGGGCAAGAAGCTGGTGAACGACCGGATCCACCTGATAGGATCGATCAGATATGACAAGAACGTGAATTTCGACGGACGGTTCACCCCCCGCATCGCGGGTGTGTTTACGGTGGCGCCGCAGCATAATATCCGGTTGTCCTACCAGACGGGTTATCGCAATCCTACGAACCAGGACCAGTATATCGATCTGCCCATCCGGGCCAATACCCGTCTGATCGGCGGATTGCCGGAGATCATTGCGGGACATGATCTGTATAATAACAAAGGGTATACCCTGCAAAGCGTGCAGGCATTCCAGGCTACGGGCGGCACCGATCCCACCAAGTTGCAGCAATGGACGTTCGGGAAGTTCAAGCCCGAGTCGGTAGAGGCCTATGAGGTGGGGTATAAGGGGCTTATTGCCAATAAGCTGTTGATCGACGCCTATTATTATTATGACAGCTATAAGGATTTCCTTTCCTACCTGGTGCTGTTACAGGCGCCGGGCGGCAATCCTGCCAACCTGGCCAATCCCAATATCTTCGCTACCTACGTGAATAATCCCAATAAGGTGAATACATGGGGCGGCGCGCTGGGGCTGGATTACCTGGTGGATAGAGATTGGGCTCTCTCGGGGAATATCTCGTATAACGATATTTCGAAGGACCAGGGGCTGCTTAATTCGTTCAACTCACCCAAGTACAGGGCCAATATCGGGGTGTCGAACAAAAATGTGACAAGGAATGTCGGGTTCAATGTGATGTATCGCTGGCAGGATGCGTTCACGTGGAACTCCAGTTTCGCAACGGGAGGAGTGCCTGCTTTTGGAACGATAGATGCGCAGGTGAGCTATAAGATGCCGAGCGTGAAGACGATCATCAAGATAGGCGGGTCGAATGTATTGAACCATTACTATCAGACGTCGTTTGGGAACCCGAAGATCGGGGCCGTGTATTATTTGAGCATGACATTCGATGAATTGCTGAAATAGCAAAAAGCCCGGTTAACCCCGGGCTTTTTTTATACGTTGAATCGGAAGTGCATGACGTCTCCATCTTTGACGATATATTCTTTTCCTTCTATCCGTAGCTTGCCGGCGTCGCGGGCGGCGGCTTCGGAGCCGTACTGGATGAAGTCGTTGTAAGCGATGACCTCAGCTTTGATAAAGCCTTTTTCAAAGTCGGTGTGGATCACGCCAGCGGCCTGGGGGGCTTTCCAGCCATCGTGGATGGTCCAGGCGCGTACTTCCTGTACGCCTGCGGTGAAGTAGGTGTACAGGCTGAGGAGCTTGTAGGCGCTGCGGATAAGCTTGTTGAGGGCGGGCTCTTCCATTTTGTATTCTTCCATAAAGAGCTCCCGGTCAGCGGGGTCTTCCATTTCTGCTATCTGCGCCTCGATGGAGTTATTCATGACGATGACCTGGGCATTTTCTCCGGCGACGGCGGCTTTGAGGGCTTCGGAGTATTTATTGCCTGTGTGCATGGAGGCTTCGTCCACGTTGGCCACGTAGAGGACGGGCTTCTCTGTGAGGAGGAAGAGGTCGGCGATGGCCGGGCGTTCTTCTTTCGAGATCGCCAGCTCGCGGATGCTCCTGCCTTTTTCGAGGTGTTCCTTGCAACGTTTGAGGACCTCGTATTCCGCCTTGGTCTTGGGATCGCCTGTCTTCAGCATTTTTTCCGTCCGGCTTAGCTTTTTGTCTACGCTCTCCAGGTCTTTAAGCTGCAGCTCGGTGTCGATGATCTCCTTGTCGCCGACGGGGTTGATGGCGCCTTCGTCGCGGAGGATGTTCTCGTCCTCGAAGCAGCGGATGACGTGTACGATGGCATCTACTTCCCGGATGTTGGCCAGGAACTTGTTACCCAATCCTTCGCCTTTGCTGGCGCCTTTTACGAGGCCGGCGATGTCTACGATGCCCAGCTGGGTAGGGACGATGCGTTGGGGTTTTACCAGCTCGGCCAGCCTGTTGAGCCTGCTGTCCGGCACGTCGACCAGGCCCGTATTGGGCTCGATGGTACAGAACCTGTAATTACTGGCTTGCGCTTTGGCGCTATTGCTCACGGCGTTGAATAAAGTCGACTTTCCCACATTGGGCAATCCTACGATACCTGCTTGT
>DASZXP010000020.1:0-42545 GCA_035545935.1 Puia sp.
TGTTTTTTGCGTGTCAGGAGATCGACAAACGGGAAGGGAAATGATGCAAATCATATAAACGGGTATTTTTTATCAGCCGTTGTTTATTGTTCGGACAATAGTTTTACGAGAATGAAAAAGATCCTCAAATCGGCCTTGATAGCCGGAATTATCCTTTTTATCGTCAGCTATGGGGGGCTGTACCTGGCTGTTCAATTTATGCCCTTTCTGTTTGTGAAGTACATCAATCCGATGTTCACGTCCAATACCGGGAGGGACATCCTGTTCTATTCGCATGCTTTTGTCGTCAGCCTGGCCTTATCCTGGTTTTGGGACAGGTTCAAAGTCCTTTTTAAGGGGCATTATGTGGTGCGTGGGCTGGAATTCGGGCTGGTATACAGCGTAGTTGCGTTGGTTCCTGTCATGTGGATCACTTTCAGCTCGTTGGATATCACGTTTGTAATGGTCCTTAGCTGGTTTTTCTATGGACTGTGCCAGGCGGTGGTGGCGGGAGTGGTTTTTGCAAAGGTCAACCCCTGACAGCCGTGGTCCGCAAACGACCGGGGACTATTCGCTTTTCAATGCATTGACGGGACTTGCCAGCGCGGTCCTGATCGTCTGATAGCCTACTGTCAGGGAAGCAATCGATAATGCGGCAACCCCTGCGGTTATAAAGACCCAGGCGTCGATATCGATCCTATATACAAATCCTTCCAGCCATCGATGCATGGCATACCAGGCGATGGGAAAGGCGATGAGCAGGGAGAGCGCCACCAGCTGCAGGAATTCCTTTGTCAATAAAAGGACGATACCCGTCTCGCTGGCGCCCAGGACTTTTCGGACCCCGATCTCCTTAGCTCTTCGTTGGGTAGAAAAGGTGGCGAGACCGAACAGACCGAGACAGGAAATGGCGATGGAGAGGATGGAGAATATATTGAAGATCGATCCCATGCGTGTTTCGGCCGAGTAAAGATGATCCAGGTCCTGGTCGACAAAGCCGTAAGAGAAGGGGTTATTGCCATACACTTTTTGAAAACATGCTTTTGCCGACGCCAGGGTTTTTTGCATAGCGCTGGGAGCTGTCCGGATGACGAGGTAGTCGCCCTGGGCACGGTGCCGGATGACCAGCGGCTCGATGGGTTGGAACACGGGCCTGAAATTAAAGTCTTTTGCCACCCCGATGATAACCCCTTCCTGGCCGCGCACGGTGATCATCTTCCCGATAGCCGTTGCAGGGTCCATCTGCATGGCTCTCGCAGCCGTCTCATTGATGACATATTCGCTGTCATTCTCTTTGAATTCTTTAGAATAGAATCTTCCGGACGCCATATGTATGTCGAAGGTGCGGGCGAAACTCTCGTCTACATTGAGCCGCTGGCATATGACCAGCGATCCTTTTTCCATGTTGCGCCAGGTCAGTGGCGCTTGTGTATTCAGGTCGGTGGGCAGATCGCTTACAATGGAATAATTGCCTATCTGCGGGGACTGGTCCAATGCGGACTTTAAAGCATCGGCATTATTCCGGAGGTCGCCCACTTCGGGCATGGGGATATACAGCAGGTTTTCCTTATTAAAGCCGATGTCCCTGTTGTGCAGATAGTGCAGCTGATTATAGATAACGATGGTGCTGACGATGAGGGCGACGGATATGGAGAATTGCACCACCACCAGTCCATTGCGCAGAAAAGAGGTTTTGCCTTGCGGCGCCCGCGTACCTTTCAGGACCCTGATGACATTAAAGGTTGAGATATAAAAAGCGGGGTAGCTGCCGGCGAGCAGCCCTACCAATAGGGTGATGACGAGAACCTGTCCTATCAGCCGGATATCCAGCAGGTCAAGCGAGATGGATTTGGAGGCAAGGGTGTTGAAGAAGGGGAGCGCCAGCCGTACGAAGACCAGGGCCAGGCATAGGGAAAGAAAGGCAAGGAGTATGGACTCGCCTATGAATTGAAAGATCAGCTGCCGGCGTAAGGCGCCGATAGTCTTGCGTAGACCGACCTCTTTTGCCCGGGCGCCGGAGAGGGCTGTCGCCAGGTTCATAAAATTGATACAGGCGATGAAAATAATAAACAGTGCCACCAGCGTGAAGATCCGTACATATTGTGCATTGCCCTGTCCGTCGACATCGTTCCGGAAGTGCGAGTACAGATGAATATCGGCGAGGGGTTGAACGGATATGATCGCCGGGACGGCGGGGGTGCCTTTTGTAGCATTGTTGCGGATGGTATTGAGCTGCTGTTCTAATTTTTGTTGTAAGGCGCGTGTGGGCTGTATTTCGTCCGCCAGCTGGAAATAAACATAGCTATCGAAATACCGCCAGGGCTGTGGATCGACGATTTGTTTGTCCCAATTCTGTATGGGTAGGAGCAGGTTGAATTGGAGGTGTGAATTGGCGGGAATGTTTTTTAGTATGCCCGTTACCTGGAGTGTCGAGCCTTTTATATCGTTGTCGATGTAGATGGACTTTCCCATTGCCTGGTCGGCGCTACCGAAATATTTTATGGCGGTGGCTTCCGTCAGGACGACGGTGTTGGGAGCGGACAGGACGTTCGGCCTACTGCCCCGAAGCAGTGGATAGTCGAAGATTTGCAGAAAATTGCTGTCGGCATAATACATATGGGCTTCATCGAACTTTTTTGTGCCGACTGTTATGACCCTGGCCAGCGAGACAAGGCGGGCGGTATTTTTTATACCGGGAATTTCATCTTTCATAGCGGCTGTGAAAGCCGGTGGAACTGTTACTGTTTCTACGTCCTTCACCCTGGCGCTCAGCCGGAAGATCCTTTCCGCATGGGTGTTGAATTTGTCATAGCTGAGCTCGTCCTTTACCCAAAGGAAGATGAGGATGCTGCATGCCAGGCCCGTGGCCAGACCAAAGATGTTGAGGCCGGTGAACAGCTTATTGCGTTGCATGGTACGCAGGGCGGTCTTGAAGTAGTGGCGGAACATAAGGGATAATTTACGCCTTTTGGGTCTCTCGGGGAAGGGGCTCTTAAAATAAATTTGCGAAACCGAATGGTTGCTCGTATATTTGCAACCGATCGGCTGCATAAGTGGCCATCGCCAAAAAATGAGACGAGATGTTTTTCAGGCCATTGCCGACCCGACGAGGCGGGCTATCATAGTACTTATCGCCATGCAGTCCATGACGCCGAATGCCATTGCGGAGCATTTCGATACCACGCGGCAGTCGATATCCAAGCATTTGCGGATCCTGACGGAGTGCGAGCTGCTATCGAAAAAACAGGAGGGGAGAGAGATCTATTACCGACTTCAAATCGATAAAATGAAAGAGATCGATAAATGGCTTGGCCAGTTCAGGAAGATCTGGGAGGCCCGATTCAACCAGCTTGATAATGTATTATCCACCATCAAAAACTCCAAAAAATGAATTCGAACCTGCTTTTTGATTTCTCTGTGAACAAGGATGAAAACACCATTCATGTACAGCGGGAATTTGCCGCTGAGCTGGACCTGGTCTGGGATGCCTGGACGAAGCCGGAGCTGCTGGACCTGTGGTGGGCGCCCAAACCCTATCGGACCCGGACAAAAAAGATGGATTTCCGGGAAGGCGGCTATTGGCTGTATGCCATGGTCTCTCCGGAGAATATGGAGCATTGGTGCAAGGCGGATTATAAGAAGATCGAGGTTAAAAAAAGTTTTAGCGGGCTGGATGCCTTTTGCGACGAGAATGGGAAGGTGAATGAGGATTTCCCCCGGAGCTTATGGAACAATGTCTTTGCGGCGGGAGCGGCCACTACCACCGTCAACATTACGATCAAATACAATAGCCTGGCCGATCTCGAGAAGGTGATCGCCATGGGCTTTAAGGAGGGATTGGCCATGGCGCTGGATAATCTGGACCAGTACCTGGAGGCGAAATCCAGGCTCCGGAGCGAGCTGAGGCAGGACAACACGGCCAGGGTCTGTACCTATTTGAATTTCCCGGGCAATACGGAAGAAGCATTTCTCTTTTATCAATCAGTTTTTAAGAGTAAATTTAACGGCAGCGGCATCCAACGTTTTGGCGATCTGCCGGCCGATGCCAATCATCCGCCTGTGGCCGATGCCGTGAAGAAAATGGTATTGCATGTGGAGCTGCCCATCACAGGAGGCCATATCCTGATGGGGACGGACGCCCCCAGGGAAATGGGGTTTACGCTGGTGCGGGGTAACAATATGCATATCTGCGTGGAGCCTTCCACGAGAGAAGAGGCGACGCGTATATTCGACGAGCTGTCGGCGGGTGGGAATGTGAGCATGCCATTGCAGGATATGTTCTTTGGGTCTTATTTCGGTGAGCTCACCGATAAATTCGGCATCAACTGGATGGTCAACTATAAAACCAAATAAAGCTGACATATGAAACCCGGAACACTCAACATTCTCTATTGGATCTTTACCATTCTTTTTGCGGCGCTGATGATCTTTTCTGCCGTGGGGGGCATACAGCCTAATGCGGATACCATTAAGATCCTGCATGACGGTATGGGCTATCCTATTTATTTTATCCAGTTCCTCAGCATTGCCAAGATCCTGGGGGCCATTGCTATTTTGATCCCGGGCCTCTTTCGTGTCAAAGAATGGGCGTACGCGGGCTTGTTCTTCGACCTGGCCGGAGCGATCTACTCCGGTGTGGCGGCGGCAGGCAAGTTCGATCCCATGATGCTGATGATGCTGGCGTGGATCGTACCGGGTGTGTTATCTTATTACTACTGGCGTAAGAAAACAGGGTAGCGTCTGCTACAGAAATAGCGTGTCGCCGGTGAGCTTTTGCCAGGTGGCATAGATGATGGAAATGAAAACCCTGCTATTTTATCTCCATGAGGCTGATCGCGTATCCTCCTCCCGGGGCGCATTGCTGCCGGAGCTTCGACTGGCTGGTGACGGTGAATTTCCGGATGGTATAGGCTTGCGGGTTTGTCTTGTAGTGCGCATTGGGCGCGTCTGCGTATAGGGTTGCCGTATATTTTTTGCCGGGTGTGAGGAATGTGAAGTCGATGTTGGAGATCCGGATGGAGTCGCCATTCACGCTGCCCAGGAACCAGTTACCCGTGCCTTTGGCGTTCCTGGCTACGGTGATATATTTTCCGGGCTCGGCCTCCAGGTATTTGCTGTCGTCCCAGTCCACGGCCACATCCTTTATGAACTGGAAGGCATCGGGGAATCTTTCGTAGTTCTCCGGAAGATCGGCGGCCATCTGCATGGGGCTATACAGGGTGACATAAAGGGCCAGCTGATTAGCGATGGTGCTGTTGACATACGAAGTGTTGTGGGGGTTGATCTTGCTAAGGTCCATCTCGAAGATGCCGGGCGTATAGTCCATGGGGCCGCCCAGCAGACGGGTGAAGGGGAGGATGGTCACGTGGTTGGGTTTTGATCCGCCGAATGCCTGGTATTCCGTGCCGCGGGCGGATTCGTTCCCGATGAGGTTTGGCCAGGTCCTGGCGATGCCGGTGGGTCGTACGGCTTCGTGCCCATTGACCATGATATGATAGGCGGCTGCTTTTTCGAGGACGTATTGATAGTGGTTCACCATGAACTGGTTGTAGTGGTTCTCGCCTGCCGGAATGATATTGCCTACATAGCCTGTCTTGACGGCGTCGTATCCGTTGTCCTTCATAAAACGAAAGGCGGTGTCGAGATAGCGTTCGTAATTGCGTGGCGACGAAGAGGTCTCGTGATGCATGATGAGCTTTATGTGCCGGGCCTGTGCGTACTCGTGCAGCTCTTTGACGCTGAAGTCGGGATAGGGCGTGATAAAGTCGAATACATTTTCTTTCATATGACCGAACCAGTCCTCCCATCCTATGTTCCATCCTTCGACGAGCACGGCATCGAAACCATTTTTAGCGGCAAAATCGATGTATTTCTTTACGTTGTCGTTGTTGGCGCCGTGCCGGCCGTTAGGCCGGGCGGTTTTATAGTCCGTCTGACCCAGGATGACGGAAGGAAAGTCGTCCGTATAGGACCATGTAGACTTGCCCGTGATCATTTCCCACCATACGCCCATGTATTTCATCGGCTTGATCCAGGAGGTCTCCGTCAATTTGCAGGGTTCGTTGAGGTTGTAGATCATCTTCGAAGCAGGGATGTCCCTTGCATCGTCGCTGGCGATGATGGTCCGCCAGGGTGAGACGGAAGGCGCCTGGATATTTCCCTTGTCCCCTTTGGCGTCGGGCGTCAGCCAGGATTCGAATACAAAGTTTTTGTCGTCCAGATCGAGGTGCATACAGGCATAGTTGATGAGCGCGGCCTCGTGGATATTTATGTATAGGCCGTCGTCCGTCTTTAGCATGAGGGATGTCTGTACGCCTGTGGGCGAGAAGCTGGTTTGGGATACGTTGGAGGTTATCGATCCCGTCATCAATCCACGAATTTGGGACAGCCGGGAGGTTGTATAGTCGTATTCCTGGGTGTCATAGTCGCCGGGGATCCAGAAGGCCGTATGGTCGCCTGTCATGGCGAACTGGGTCTTTTCTTCCCGGATGGTGAAGTAGACGAGGTTATCCTGTGCGGGGAATTCATAGCGGAAACCAAGTCCGTCGTCAAAGGCGCGGAAGCGGATGATGATCTTTCTTCTGGCCCTTGGCTGGTACAGGGTCATGGCCAGCTCGTTGTAATGATTGGAGATGGTCTTTACCTCTCCCCACACGGGCGCCCAGGTTTGGTTGACGCTGCCACGTGCGGAGTCTTTGATGACAAAGCCGCTGGTCAGGGAGAAGCTGTCATTTTTAAGCGCCAGTCCAAGCGTGCTGGGTTTGATGATCTCCCGGCCTTTATAGGTGAGGTGGTAGGTGGGGGCGCCCTGGGCTGTCAGGGAGAAGTCCATATGGAAGTTGCCGTTGGGAGACTGTAGCTGCTGGGCATGGACGGCAAAAAAGAGACATAGGGCGACAAGCAAAGCGGTTAGTTTTGGCATATCGTGTAAATTTTACACATTTAATTGGACAAACATAGGTTATTTTGCGGGATGATCCCCACCTTTTCCCAACGCAATTTTAAAAAGATCTGTGATCAGCTGGCGTCGACGGATAAAGATCTGGCGCTGATCATCCGGACACATGACTACCCTCCCATGTGGACCCGCCCCAATACTTTCGAGACCCTCGTGCATATCATCCTCGAGCAGCAGGTGTCATTGGCCTCGGCGCTGGCGGCGTTGAATAAGTTGAGGGCCCGGCTGGGGGAGGTGACGCCTGAGCGCTTTTTGGAGTTGACCGACGAGGAGCTGAAGGCCTGTTATTTCAGCCGCCAGAAGACCCTGTATTCCCGGGGACTGGCGACGGCCTTGACGGATGGAGGTCTTGTGCTGGATGCCCTGGGGATACTTTCGGATGAGGAGGTCCGGGCGAAGCTGATCACGTTGAAGGGTATTGGTCATTGGACCATCGATGTCTATCTGATGTTTGTGCTGCAAAGGGCGGATATATTTCCCATGGGGGACCTGGCTGCATTGAATGCCTTGCGGCGGGTGAAGAAATTGTCAGGGGACACGCCGAAGGAGCATCTTTCCAAGGTGGTGGCGAAATGGCAGCCTTACCGGACGGTGGCGACGATGCTGCTCTGGCATTT
The DNA here is from genome assembly GCA_035545935.1 of Puia sp. Taxonomy (GTDB): domain Bacteria; phylum Bacteroidota; class Bacteroidia; order Chitinophagales; family Chitinophagaceae; genus Puia. The sequence goes on from DASZXP010000020.1 coordinate 7,555, forward strand.
ATACCTGTCGTCGCCGATGCGGGCCGCGCCGGCCTTGAAGGGTTGATGCCCGGGCCGTTGATTTCTGATCAGGATTGGCTAAAAATGTATCAGCATTCCGGGCAGGAGAGCTTTAACATTGTGCTATTCTTTATGGTAAACTCCTGATCATGCGTAGATACGCCTTCTTATGTTGTCTGCTGTTTGTCGGTATGTCTGTCTTTTGCCAGCCTTTTGCCCCTGTGAACAAGGACGCTTCCCCGGAGGCCAGGCAATTGCTGGCTTATTTATACAGCATCAACGGTAAAAAGCTGCTGAGCGGTCAGCACAATTTCAATCAGAACATGGATCAATACAGCGATTCCGTACACGTCATCACGGGTAAATACCCGGCTGTCTGGGGTACGGACTTTATCTGGAACTGGACGACGGACAACGGGCAGGCCATTGTCGACGAGTGTATCCGCAAACACAAGCAGGGGTATATCATTACGCTGATGTGGCACCAGGGCCGGCCATTGGATGAACCGCCCTTCCGCTGGAAAGAAAGCATCCAGGGAAAACTGACGGAGGCCGAGTGGAAGGAGCTGACCACGGAGGGAACGCCGTTGTATAAGAAATGGCTTGCCCAAATAGATGTCGTTGCAGGATATTTAGGACAGCTGAATGCGGCGCATGTCCCTATCCTTTGGCGGCCTTATCACGAGATGAATGGGATCTGGTTCTGGTGGGGCAACAAACCGGGCAAGGATGGGATAGCCAGGCTCTGGAAAATGATGTACGACCGGTATGTCAACCACTTCCACCTGAACAATCTCCTCTGGGTGTGGGGCGCCAATGGGCCGCGGGATATACCGGCGGATGAGGCTTATGCTTATAAGAATTTTTATCCGGGGCATGCCTATGTAGACATTCTGGGGACGGATGTATATCATATGGATTATGAGCAAAAAGATTATAATGAGCTGTTAGATCTGGCGCAGGGTAGATTGATAGCGCTTACTGAATGTGGCGAGCTGCCGGGGGCGGCCATCCTGGATGCGCAGCCGAAATGGTCGTGGTTCCTCGAGTGGTCCGATTGGATTGTTAGTCATAACAGTCCTCAGCAGGTGAAGACGGTGTATGACAGGCCGCAAACATTGACACATGAACTGGTGGAAAAAAAATGATCTTTCGATGAAATATATTTTTCTTTTGGCTTTTTTGGTATCTGGTATCTATCGTGTACAGGCGCAGATGCATCTCAACAATCGTGAGTACCTGGAATACCAGGGTGTGAATGTGATGCTGGCGTACGATTTCTACCCCGAAGGTCACCAGGGCGGAGTAGGTGTCATACAGCATGGCCAGCGGGTGGCGACGAATGGCGATATACGGCTGGAGCCTACGCCGGGTCAATGGCAGCCCATACCCAAGGTGGGCAAGCGGGTGGTAGACAAATCCACGGGCAGTATCAGTGTGCATATGGAATATCCGGATGAGACAAAGGACAGGAAGGGGTTCAATCCTATCCTATATCCTGACCTGCATTTGGGATATACCATCCGGGTAGTGCCTGCGGGCAAGGCATTCAAGATCATCGTAGACCTCGACAACGTGGTGCCTGATGCCTGGATAGGAAAGGTAGGGTTCAATTTCGAGTTGTACCCGGGCGTCCTTTTTGGAAGGTCGTATTATATGGACAGCCTGTCGGGCATCTTTCCGCAACAGCCCAACGGTCCTCATTATAAGGATGAGGATGGTGAATGGCAGATCGCGCCCATGGCAATGGGCCGGCGGCTGGTGGTGGCGCCAGAGAGCGACAAACAGCGGATGTCCATCGAGAACCTGAAAGGGAATGCGCTTTTCCTGCTGGACGGACGGGGTAAGCATAACAATGGCTGGTTTGTCGTACGCTCGCTGGTGCCTCGTGGAGCGACGAAGGGAGCTATCGAATGGCTGGTCACGCCCCATGCCATCGAAGGCTGGCAGGCTTCGCCGACGGTGCAGGTTTCACAAGTGGGTTATCATCCCTTGCAAAAGAAAGTAGCTGTCATCGAGCTGGATGCGCGGGACAGGAAAAGACTGCCGGCCTCTTTGTTACGGATCAGCGAGCGGGGAGCGTACGAGACGGTGCTACAGACGACGCCACGGGAGTGGGGGGATTTCTTACGATATCATTATCTGCAATTCGACTTCAGCGCGGTCCGGCGTCCGGGCATGTATGTGGTGCGGTATGGCGGTGTGCAGACCCATCCTTTCCAGATCGGGGACAGTGTGTATGTGCGTAATGTATGGCAGCCCACACTGGAATATTTCCTGCCTGCGCAGATGTGTCATATGCGGGTGAACGATAAATACCGTGTATGGCATGGGTACTGTCATATGGATGATGCGCGAATGGCGCCGGTGGATTCGAACCATTTTGACGGTTATATACAGGGCCCTTCCACGCTGACCAGCTTCAAGAGCGGCGAGACCGTGCCGGGACTGAACGCAGGCGCCTGGCACGATGCAGGGGATTTCGACCTTCGGGTAGAATCGCAGGCGGAGACGGTGTATGGATTGACGCTGGCCTATGAGGCATTTGGGGTCGACTATGACAATACTACTGTCGACCAGCATAACCATGTGGTGGAGATACAGCAGCCGGATGGGAAACCTGACATGTTGCAGCAGGTAGAACATGGACTTCTTTCGATAGTGGGCGGATATAAGAGCATGGGCCGATTTTACCGAGGCATTATCGAGCCTACGTTGCGGCAATACACTGTATTGGGGGACGCGGCCAATATCACGGATAATAAATTTTATGATGGCACCGGAGTAGCTGATGACCGGTGGGTCTTTACGGAGAACAATCCGGGAAGGGCCTTGCAGGTGGCTGCCGCACTGGCCGCTGCCCATCGGGTGATGAAGGGGTACAATGATACGCTGGCGGATGACTGCCTGACCATCGCCACGCAGGTGTGGGGGAATACAAAGGAAATGAATCCGGGGCAGCGTATCGAGCTGGCGGCTGAATTGTATCTTACCACACGCGATAAACAGTATGCGGATTTCCTGACCAGTCATAGCGGTGATATCGTCCGGGGTGTCGATCGGCATGGATGGGTCATCGGCCGGGTGTTGCCATTGTTGAACGATGCGAGCTTTACTTCGACTGTTACCACGGCTATGACAACGCTGCGGGATTCCATCGTTGCCCGGGGCAAGCGAACGCCTTATGGGGTGCCATATGAACCCAATATCTGGGGGGCAGGCTGGGACATCCAGCATTTCGGAGCAAGACAGTATTTCCTGCATCAGGGTTTCCCCGCCATCTTTTCGACGGACTATATGCTGGCTGCCTTGAATTTTATCCTTGGCGTCCATCCGGGAGAGAACACGGCCAGCTTTGCTTCGGGAGTAGGGGCCCATTCCATGATACCGGCTTATGGGTTCAACCGTGCGGACTGGAGCTATATACCGGGTGGTATCGCATCGGGTACGGCGTTGATCCGGCCCGATCTTCCGGAGCTGCTACCCTTCCCCTATCTCTGGCAGCAGGGAGAGTATGTGCTGGGGGGCGGCACGACGGATTATCTGTTGCTGGTGCTGGGAGCTAATCAGGCGTTGAATGGGGGGGACAGCATATTGGCGCAGATGCGTTATGCAGCCAAGGAAGGGCTGCTCGACAAATATTATCCTGCCGATGTCGACACCTTGTATGGCGGCTATCTTAGTACGTTCAGCTATGACTTCAAACCCGTCGGGACACAGGATAAGATGATCGTCACACAAGCCAGGCATATCTGGTCGACGTCAAAGGCTTCTCGATTCTATCACGACAGCGCTTATATCGCAATGGCGCGTCATGGTTTTTATTTTCTGCGCGACAAGATGTGGGACGCCCAATACGGAGGCTTTTACAACCTTGTCACCCGGGATGGCATTCCCAAGAGCAAGATAAAAGAAGCGTATGGCAACGCATTCGCCATCTATGCGCTGTCGGCATACTATGCCGCGTCGGGGGATACCGCGGCGTTGGGTTTGGCAAAGACTGGTTTTCTCTGGCTGGAAAAACACAGTCATGATCCCCGTTATTTGGGCTATTTCCAGCACCTGGAAAGAGATGGGACACCGGTGGTCCGGACGGCGGAGGTGGATAGCCGCGCCGAGACGGGATATAAAGACCAGAACAGCTCCATCCATCTGCTGGAAGCTTTTACCGAGCTATATCATGTCTGGCCCGACCCGCTGGTACGCCGGCGACTGCAGGAGATGCTGGAGCTGATACGGGACAGGATCGTCACTCCCAGGGGCTATTTACAATTGTTCTTTACCCCCGACTGGCGGCCTGTCAGCTACCGGGATTCTTCGGAACAGTCGATCCTGCGGCATAAGAACCTGGATCATGTCTCTTTTGGTCATGATGTGGAGACGACCTACCTGATGCAGGAGGCTTCGGAGGCGCTGGGGTTGAAGGATGACAAGACGACGATGGCCATTGGTAAGAAGATGGTGGATCATGCGTTGGCGAATGGTTGGGATAGTGCGCTGGGAGGATTTTACGATGAAGGTTATTATTTTAAGGACCGGGCGGGCTGCACTATTATCAATAAGAGTAAGAACTGGTGGGCGCAGGCGGAAGGGCTCAATACCCTGCTGGTCTTTTCGGAGCTATATCCCGATGATCCGATGCATTATAAGGACCGGTGGGTTAAACTCTGGCAATATGTGCAGACCTATCTCATCGATCATGAGCATGGGGATTGGTATGAGGAGGGATTGGACAATGAACCGCAACGCCGGACGGCGTTAAAGGCGCATATCTGGAAGGGGACGTACCATGTTTTTCGGGCGTTGAGCAATTGTATTAACAGACTCCGCGCCGAAGATCATTTGTAAGCTGCGACTGCTATTCTGGCGATGACTTTTTCCCTCGTTGCTTCATCGGCTGCTGCGTCCTTTACAAAAACAGTTATGATAAGTGGCTTGCCATCCGGCAGGGTGATGATCCCGGCATCATTGGTGGCGGCGGTGATGCCTTTATCGTTGGTATTGGAAGTCCCTGTCTTATGGGCGACGGGTGTACCGGGAGGCAGCAGGCCTTTTATGCGGGCTGGTCCTGTGGTGGTATTGATCATGAGCTGCATCAATGTCTTCGTGGTGGCGGGTTTTAGTATTTTTCCATTCATAAAGAGCTCCAGTAATGATGTCATTGCGACCGGCGTACACCAATTGCCGTATTGAACATCCCAGGCTTTGGCCATTTCTGCTTCGGTGGCGACTATAGCGATGTCTTTGATGCCTATTTGGTGAATATAGTCGTTGACTACACGTGTGCCACCTGCCAATTTAAAGAGAACGTCACAGCCACCGTTGTCACTTTTTGAGACCGTGTATTGGAGCAATGTGCGGAGGGGGACAATGGCTGCCTGTCCTTTGAGGGAGTCGCGGAGAGGGCTCCATATTTTTGCCGGCCAGTCTTTTTGGTCGATGTGGATCTTTTGATCGAGGGTAAGCTTGCCGTTGTCCACTTCGTGGAGGATGTAGAGGGTCAGGGGGAATTTAAAGACGGATTGCATGGGGAAGTGCTCGTTCCCGTGTAGGGATATGCGGCGGTCTGTGCTTTTGTACAGGAGGGAGACGCCTACGGTGCCGCGGGCGTCTTTGGCGATGTTTTCCAGGCTGTCCCGGAGAGACTTTTGCGTGACCGGGGGCTGAGACTTCTGCCTGGTTCCGAGGTGAGACGCTTGCGCGACTGCCGGCTGAGGCTCCTGCCCGGCTGCGGGATGGACAAAAAAGAACTGGAGGGACAGGAGCCCTATGAATAAGGTGATAACTTTCATGGGATGAAGATAGTTTATTCTGTCCTGAGACTTTTCACGGGACTCGATACCGCTGTCTTTATCGACTGAAAGCTTACCGTGATCAGGGCGATGACGATGGCCAGCCCGCCTGCTACCGCGAACATCCACCAGCTGATGGTGATGGGGTAGGCAAAGTTCCGCAGCCACAGGTGCATGCCATACCAGGCCAATGGGGAGGCAATAAGGATCGCCAGCCCGGCCAGACGGATGAACTCACCGGACAGCAGCATGGTGATATTCATGATGGAGGCGCCGAGTACTTTTCGGATCCCGATCTCTTTTGTACGCCTTTCTGCTGAAAATGCCGCCAGGCCAAACAGTCCGAGGCAGGCGATGAAAATGGCGATGGCGGTGCTGTCAATCACGATATGGGAAGTGCGTTCTTCCTTCTCATAGTTCCGCTGGAAGTCCTGGTCGAGAAAAGAATATTCGAAGGGTGCGGAGGGGTTGATCTTGTTCCATATTCTTTCCACGTCCTTCAGGGCCTGTGTATAGTTGCCTGTCTGAAGGCGGACGATGGTATAATTGGAGGGGTTGGCAAAGAATCCGTTGATGGTAAATCCCAGCGGCTTGATGGCGGTGTGAAGGCTTTCGAAGTTAAAATCCTTTACAACTCCGGAGATGGTCATGTGATATTTTCCACCATGCCAGTCCCAATTGACCCTTCTGCCGACGGCTGTGGCGGGATTGTAGCCCATGTCGCGTATGGCCGTTTCGTTCAGGATAATATTATTTGAGTCGGCCCTGCTGTCCCGGGCAAATTCGCGGCCGTACAGCAGCTTTAATCCCAGTGTTTCAAAATAATCATCCTTGGTGGCGACCATCGACACATCGGTGAACTGGGCGGATGTCCTGCCTTCGCTGTAGCATGGCATATCATTGATATTCTTAATGCCGGGATAGGTAGAGGCGCTGGTTACGGAAGCGACACCTGGTATTTTTACGAGCTCGTCCCTCAGCGCGGTATAATTTTTGGCTACTTCTCCGCTGGTGATAGGAAGTATGAGCTGTTGCTCCTTTTTAAATCCCAGGTCCTGGTGTTTCATATAGTTCAGCTGGCTGCCAATGACGATGGCGCCCAGGATCAGCATGACGGAGATCGTAAATTGGAATACGACGAGCCCCTTTCGGAGAGCAGTAGCCGACCAGCTGTTGACGATCTTCCCCTTTAGCACCCTGGCCGGCTGGAAGGAGGAGAGATAAAAGGCGGGATAGAGACCGGCGAACAGCCCGGTGACAATGGCCAGGCCTGCGATCCAGTAACCCAGCCCGGGGTTGTTGGACAGCTGCAGATCTTTTTGTGTCACCTGGTTGAACAGGGGTAATAACAGCTGTGTCAGCACAAGAGCTATCACCAGGGCGATGAGACATAAAAGGAAGGATTCACCGAGGAACTGACCGATCAGGGATGCTCTTTCCGCACCTATCACCTTACGGACGCCCACTTCGCGGGCTCTTTTTTCCGAGCGGGCGGTAGATAGATTCATGAAATTGATACAGGCGATGATCAGGATAAAGGCGGCAATGGAGCCCATGATATAGAGATATCGGATATTCCCATTGGGGGCTATTTCATTGCCGAGCGAGGAATGAAGATAGATATCCGGCATGTGCTGTATGAAGTGTGATTTCTTAAACCCGGCAGCTTTTAGTTCGGCGCCCTCGTGTCTGTCCATGAAGGCGGTCATCCTTTTTTCGAAGACCTTTGGATCCGTGTCTGGCTTTAGCTTGACATAGGTGTGAAAGATATTGTTGGTAGCCCAGCTTTGTTGGGTGCTCACCCAATCACCCACGTCCGTGCTCTGCATGGACATAAGGAAGTGAGCGGGGATATGTGATTTGTGATTTTCCCTGAATACGGCCTGTACGGTGTAGACGAGATCGCCGAAGGGGAGCTGGACCTTTAACGATTTGCCGATGGGGTTTTCCTTCCCGAACATTTTGCCGGCGACGGATCCGGAGATAACGATGCTGTTACGTTTGCTGAGCGCCGATGCGGCGTTGCCGTATATAAAGTCGTAGGTAAAGAGCTGAAAAAAGGTGCTGTCGACATAATAGCCGTTGGTCTCGAAGAATTTTTTCGTGTCGGGTCCCTGCTCATATTCTAGCAGGATCCTGTCCAGGTCCGGCACTTTCAGCAGGCGGGTGACCTGCTCGACCTCGGGCATTTCCGCCTTTAACGTGAAGGCTACCGGCGCCGGCTGCGCCGACCAGGACTCGCCAGGGCCCGAAGTGTAGGCAAGCCTGTAGATCCTGTCGCCATCCTTTTGGTGTTTGTCGTAACTGGCTTCATCGAATATATACAGCATGATGAGCAGACAGACGGCCAGACCAGCCGCCAGCCCGAAGATATTGATGGAGGAATACAGCTTGTTACGGGTGAGATTCCTAATGGCGATCTTTAAATAGTTTCTAAACATATGTTTTGAAGGTATGTTTCATGAAGGTGCGGGGCGCGAAAACAGTGCCAGTCAATTTTTAGCTGATAATCAGCGGATTGTCGGCGAGGTTGGGAGGCGGGTGTTCGATAATGATACGTCCGGTGTCCTATTTCACCTTTAAGGAGGCTACTATCTGGTCGGCGGTGTCTTCCCATCTATCCCGCAGCCTGTCGATACAGTTGAAGGTGAACAGGACGACCGTGCCATCCACGATGATAAAGAAGTAGTAGTTGAAGACCTTCTGATCGGCGGCCGTGGAGAGGAATTTTATAAAGCCGACATTTTTTCCCGCTACCGTTCTTAATCCATGATCCAGCATGTCAAGGTCCGGGCGTTGCTTTTTTAGCTGCTCCATTTGAAAATCCACAAAGGCGATCATCTGTTCTTCCGTGGCGGTCTGTCGTGTCCCCGTAGCAAGGAGGTTTACCTCGCCATCGTCGTCGGTGAGCACCATGGCCGGCCTTTCCCTGCTACGGTATTTTAGCGCCCACATCTCGTCCGACATTTCGGCCATTTTTTTGGGTACCATCAGCTCTATCCTTCCATCGAATAGGGAGATGCTTTTCAGCTTGCCCTGGGAGAATACGGGCATGGACAGTAACAAAAAGATCAGCTGTTGTATAGCGTTTTGTCTTGTCATCGGATGGAAGATACGACAACCCGGATAAGTGAACACCCGTTGTGTCGAAATCGTACAGTATTCCGGCTTTGCCCTTCTGTAAGAAGCTGGGGATCAATTTTTTGTAGGTCCGGCACTCCTTTGGCTGCTTTTTTGACAAATCGCTGCTATGCTGAAAAATTATCTTATCGTAGCCTTCCGTAATTTGACGAGGAACAAGGCTTTTTCCGCCATCAATATCCTTGGGCTTGCCCTGGGGCTGACCTGTAGTCTTTTTATCGCGTTGTGGGTACATGACGAGCGTAGTATGGATCAGTTCAATGTTCATTCGGACAGGTTGTATGCCCTCTATCAGCGGCAGCATACGGGCGGGATCATCAAGACGCAGTACAACCAGCAGGGTATTATGGCCGACGAGATGAAACGGGTGTTGCCGGATGTACAATATGCCAGCGGCGTGACCCGCAACGAGGTCAATACCTTCGAGGCCAACAGCAAGATATTGAAGGAGGATGGTATTTATGCGGGAGAGGATTTCTTTACCATGTTCACCTACCCGTTGTTGGAGGGTGATAAGGCTTCTGTGTTGAGTCAGTCGCCCAATATTGCTATTTCCCGGAAGATGGCCACGGATCTTTTTGGGGGTCCTCATGCTGCTATTGGTCAGCCGTTGCGGATAAACAATGGTTTGACGATGAAGATCACCGGTGTATTCGAGAATGTTCCGGATAATGCGTCGAATGGCTTTGATTATGTCATCAACTGGAAATTTTTCCTGAAGGGGCACGAGCATATGCAGAGCTGGGGCAATACGGGTGTCTTTTGTTTTATCAAATTAAAAGAGGGCGCGGATCCTGCGAAGTTCGGCAAGGAAGTTTCCCATTTCCTTGACAAGTACAATCATTATAGCAAGGGCTATTGGGTGGAGCTGGGCGCTCAACGCTGGGATGAGATGTATCTGCACAACAGATTCAACAGCGAAGGTTTTGTGGAAGGAGGACGAATAGAGTATGTCCGTCTTTTCAGCATCGTTGCCGTCTTTATCCTGCTGATAGCCTGTATCAATTTTATGAATATTACCACGGCCCGGAGCGCCAAGCGTGCGAAAGAGATCGGGGTGAGGAAGGTGGTGGGCGCCATGCGGGTCGCGCTGATCCGTCAGTTTGTGGGAGAGGCGGTGCTGCTGGCATTTATTTCCATGTCGGTGGCGCTGCTATTGCTGGCGATGTTGCTGCCCTCCTTCAACACGCTTACGGAAAAGCATATTGCATTTCCTTCGGGGATCGTCTTCTGGACGGGCATATTGGGGATTGCGCTGGTTACGGGTTTTATCTCGGGCAGCTATCCGGCATTGTTCCTTTCGTCTTTCCGGCCGGTGAGCGTGTTGAAGGGTTCTCTGAAGCTGGGCCGTGGGAATCTGCTATTCCGGAAGGGGCTGGTGGTGTTCCAGTTTGTGGTGTCCATCGTGCTGATCGTCGGCACCATCGTCGTATCCAAACAGGTGAATTATATCCGGACCAAGGATCTGGGGTATGATAAGGACAATCTGCTGTATATACCGCTGGAGGGCGATCTGAATGGGAAGTATAACCCGTTCAAGCAGGAGGTGCTGGCTTTGCCGGGTGTTAGATCCGTCTCGCATATCGGCGATCCTCCTACCAATATCACCAGCGCTACCTGGGGCATCGATTGGGAGGGGAAGGACCCCAATTCAAAACCTACTTTTGGAGATGAGGAGGTAAATTATGATTTTGCCAGGACCATGGGTATACAGGTGCTGCAGGGGCATGATTTCAGAAAGGATATGGCTACGGACAGTATCGGGTATATCCTGAATGAGGAGGCGGCGCGGATCGTGGGCTATAAAGATCCTATCGGGAAGTCGTTCACCATGTGGGACACGAAAGCCACCATTGTCGGGGTGGTAAAGGATTTTAATTTCAACTCCCTGCATATACCTATCCGTCCGTTCATATTGTACCTGGGGACGAATCCCTGGGGTGGCACTGTCCTGGTGAGGACGGAGCCTGGCAAGGCCCGGCAGGTATTGGACGGGCTGGCGGCGTTGTGGAAGCGGATGAATCCGAAATTCCCTTTTACCTACCAGTTCTCGGACGAGGAATACGACAAATTATACAAGAGCGAGCTGATGGCGGCCCGGCTGTCCAATTGGTTTGCGGGATTGGCTATCGCCATTTCCTGTCTGGGGTTGTTGGGGCTGGCTATGTTCACGGCCGAACAGCGTACGAAGGAGATAGGGATACGGAAGGTGCTGGGGGCGAGTGTGGGGTCGGTGTTCCGGCTGTTGTCGGGCGAGTTCCTGACGCTGGTGTTCTTATCCCTGCTGATCGCTACGCCCCTGGCCTGGCTGGCGATGAGTCAATGGCTGCAGGATTATGCGTATCATACGAATATGAGCTGGTGGATGTTTGGGCTGGCGGGAGTGGCGGCGCTCGCGATCACTTTCCTGACGATTGGGTTCCAAACGATGAAGGCGGCGTTGAGCAATCCGGTGAAGAGCCTTAGATCGGAGTGAGACTGTTGCGCGGAGTGAAACTTTGGCCGGGGCCGGACCAAAAGCGCTCCGTATATTCGTCGTATGGTCGATGCGTTCGTACAACTCGAGCAGCTGGTGAGTGCCGTTCACCCTCTTACGGAGGAGGACTGGGAAGCCCTGGCTGGGATATGGAGTCCTTTTTCCGCCCAGCGGAAGGAGGTGCTTACTACGGAAGGGGCTGTGGAGAGATACCTGTATTTTGTAGTGGAAGGGGTACAACGGGTGTATTATTTCGATGATCAGGACAGGGAGGCCACGCTGGTATTCACCTATGCTCCTTCTTTTGGCGGCGTGCTCGACGCCTTGTTACTACAGCAGCCCAGCCGGTATTTTTACGAGACATTGACGCCTTCCTCTTTTCTGCGGGCGCCGTATGTGGAGCTGGACCGGCTAATGCAGGCCCGGCCAGGGATCGCGCATATGGTGCGAAAGGGACTTACGCATGCGCTGTCGGGTGTCCTGGAAAGGCTGGTGGAATTGCAATGTTATACGGCAGAGGAAAAGTTCAATAAAGTGCTGCAGCGGAGCCCGCATATCTTCCGGCTGATACCTCATAAATATATAGCCAATTACCTGGGAATGGACGCCACGAATTTTTCCAAACTGATCAATAAGCAGAAAATGTAAGGATTGTTGGTTTTTACCAAGAATGGACTTTGTGGGGCTGGATACATTTGCTGTATAAATTTTTCAAATTATGAGCGCTGTCGAAAAAGATCAATTATTAAATGGCCTGGAGCGGTCGGTGAATGAGCATATACAGTCAGCCGTAGTCGTATTTCAAAATATGCGCAGCGACCTGCTGCTTAAGCCTGCTCCGGATGGGGGATGGAGCATTGCGCAATGCCTGGAGCATCTGAACCGGTATGGCAGCTATTATATCCCGCAGATCCGGCAGGGGCTGGCCCGGCAGAAGAAGCTGGAGACGGGGGGCGTATTCAAAAGTGGTGTGATCGGGGCCTATTTCACGCGGATGATGGACCTGGACAGGGGGCAGAAAAAGATAAAGGCATTTAAGGAGTATATTCCCGGGGTCGAGCTGGATGCGCATGCGGTGGTGGCTGAATTCATCCGTCAGCAGGAGATGCTGCTGGCTTGTGTGCGATGTGCCCGCAGAGTGGACCTGGGCCGGCCCCGGATACCGGTGTCGATAATGAAATGGTTGAAGCTGAAGCTGGGCGATGTTTTGCAGTTCGTGGTGATGCATGATGAGCGGCATATACGGCAGGCAAAAAGAAATTGTCCGATGGACTAAGCAGACGACTGGTCCACTAAGAAAGTCAGGAGATAGGGTTGTATCGTGAAATTGCTGTATTTTCAGATGTGATGCCTAGAATGTTCGCTTTCCATTGTCTGACCATCCTGCTATTATGTTGTTCCTTTGGGCCCGTTCTAGGGCAAAAGAAGAATGCTGGCTTTGAATTGCATATCCACAAGGCCTCCGGTCCTGTCGTTATCGACGGATGGCTCCGCGAACCTGACTGGCAGACAGCCGACAGAGCGGGCGACTTCTTTATGGTGCTGCCGATGGATACCAACTGCGCCCAGGTGCGGACGGATGTCCGGATGACCTATGACGACCGGTATCTTTACCTGGCGGCGGAGTGTTACAACGGGATACCCGGTCCGGATATGGTGGAGTCGCTGCGAAGGGATTTTGCTTTTCTGAAGAATGACAATTTCATTTTCTTTATGGACACGTTCGAGGACCAGACCAATGGTTTCTCCTTCGGCACCAATGCTGCCGGCGGGCAATGGGATGGACTCATGTACGAAGGGGGCAAGGTAGACCTTAGCTGGGACAATAAATGGGTCTCGGTGGTCAGGCGTTTTGAAGACAGATGGGTATTGGAGATGGCGATCCCTTTTAAAACGTTGCGTTACAAAAAAGACGTCACCCGCTGGGGTATCAACTTTAGCCGGAACGATCTGAAGACTACGGAGAAATCCGCATGGGCGCCTGTGCCGCGGCAATTCCCCACAGCCTCGCTGGCTTATACGGGCGTATTGGTCTGGGACGCGCCTCCGCCCCCGCCGGGTCCGAATATTTCTGTCATTCCTTATATGCTGGGAGGCGCCTCCAGGGATTATACCGGACATGGGCCCGTGGTCTATCGGAAAGAGATCGGAGGTGATATGAAGGTGGCAGTGACCTCCTCATTGAACCTGGACCTGACGGTGAACCCTGATTTTTCGCAGGTGGATGTAGATAAGCAGGTAACAGATCTCAGTCGATTTGAACTGTTCTATCCCGAAAAAAGACAGTTCTTCCTGGAGAATGGGGATCATTTTACCAATTTCGGCTATCCCTCCATCCGCCCCTTTTTCTCGCGACGGATCGGGCTGGGCGCACCCATCGAGTTTGGAGGGCGTCTCAGCGGCAAATTGGATCGTAACTGGCGCATCGGCGTCATGGATATGCAGACGGGTTCGGTGGATTCCTCCGGACTGCCTCAACAGAATTTTGCCGTTGTAGCCTTGCAACGAAAGATCTTCGCACGCAGTAATATCGGTTTTCTTTTTATCAATAAGCAGTCGTTGCATTATCAGCCGGGCAAGGACACCTCGCATCCTGTCTATTCGCTGTACAATCGTAATCTCGGACTGGAGTTCAACCTGGCTTCTTCCAACAACTATTGGACGGGTAAGGCGTTGCTGATAAAATCATTCAGCCCTGGTAAACATGGGGACGACTATGTCCATGCGGGCAACTTACAATACACGGACAGACATTGGATCATCGGGTCGCAATACGAATATACGGGCAGCAATTTCAATGCGGAAGTGGGGTATGTGCCCAGGCAGGGCTATTTCAAGTGGAACCCTACCGTGTCCTACCTGTTCTTCCCCCGTGGGGGAGTAGTGCTCAGCCATGGTCCACAGGTGGTGTCGAACTATTATTATAATGGATCATTTCATCATACGGATGATGAGACGAGCTTTGGCTGGCTGGCTACTTTCAGGGATAAGAGCACTTTGTCAGGAGTGTTGATCCATGATTATGTGGAATTGCTGACCCCTTTTGATCCTACCAATACGGGCAGCGCTTTTTTGGCCAAAGGCAGCCGGCATAACTGGCAGACTGCGGGTTTCGACTATGTCAGCAAGCCGCAGGCGTTGTTGACCTATGATGCGTCGTTCCGGTATGGGGGGTATTATGCCGATGGGGTCAAGCTGACGTTGAGCGGGGATGTGGGATACAGGGTCCAGCCGTATGTAAATATGACGATGAATTTTTCTTATAACCGGCTGTCGTTGCCGCAGCCCTGGGGAGTACAGTATTTCTGGCTGGTGGGGCCGCGGATAGATGTGACGATGACCAATACGTTCTTTTTCACTACGTATATTCAGTATAATCAGCAGATACACAATATCAACTTGAACAGCCGATTGCAGTGGAGGTATAAGCCGGCTTCGGATCTCTTTTTGGTGTATACGGATAACTATTTTTCCACGCCCTTTTCTGTGAGGAGCCGGGCGTTGGTGCTGAAATTCAATTATTGGTGGAATTTGTGAGGTTTTCGGGGTAAAATGACTACATTTGCAACCCGTTGCCCGATATTCGGGTACGGATCGGGAAGTAGCGCAGGCCGGTAGCGCACCTGGTTTGGGACCAGGGGGTCGCAGGTTCGAATCCTGTCTTCCCGACAATGGTCTAAAGCTAGCTTAAGACGGAAGCCCGTAACACACTGATGTTGCGGGCTTTTTTGTAAGCTTTTCAAGTCATTTCAATATATCAGATATCATCTTGAAGATGAGTAGTGAGGTGAGCAGGAAACCGCCTGTTTGGTGAGTTGCTCTTGTACTCACCCCATCGAACATCTGTCGATTGGTTACCATCGTTCGTCGGTTATTTCCGCTGCATCCTTTATTGCAGACCTACCTTGGAGCAAAAATTAGCCATGTATTTCAAACTCATTCTTCTCACCTTCTTTCTGACTGCCTCATTGGTCGCGAACGCTCAAACAGCCAGTTTCTCGTGCCAGATCAATGGCCAGACATTCGCTTATACCGGTGGTAACGCCATGTCTAATGCCTGCTTTAAAACCGCTCCGGATCTTATCAACATCGGGCTCGTTAGCCTTGATCCAAAATATAAAACGGGCACTCCCCCGCAGATCCAAATGTATCTTTTACCCTCGGGTACCACAACCATCAAAAACAATGAGGGTAAATATAATTTTCACTATACGGCTGCTAATGAAATCGAACCATATGCACCTGGAAGTTTTACCGTAACGATCACCTCTTATTCGCAGGCCCATGTTATCGGTACATTTTCTGGTACATTGAAAAATCTTGCCGGTAAAACTATCACCATTACCAATGGCAAATTCGACGTCCCAGTTTCGCCTTATTCCAACATAAAATGAAAAAATGCTGGTTTATTCGTTTTAACATCGCTAGATTCACTAATCGTTTCAAATCATGGATAAACCGGTTCGAGAATTGTCCTGCCAGGTCGACAATGATCTAGAGCTAAAAAAGCCTCCACAAACGCGGAGGCTTTAGCTATTTTGTGAAGCCCCTCCGGTCAGGTTGTAGAATACCTGTCAACCAATTCGCCGGGAAGCTTATTTCTTGCCTCGGGAAACTTCAACAAAGCCCTGATCAATTCCCTGGTGATTGTTCGCTTGCTTTTGAAAAGATATTGGTATACGCCAAACTTTACCTCTTCGTCTTGCACCCCAATAATGGCTTCAATATGGTTGCCATAGTCTGAGGGCGCTCCCCGATCTGCAAAAGTGATATATTGTATATCACTCCATTTCATGGACCTCACAATGGATCTCCGCCTTTCCAGGGTAATGCCCTCCTCCGATACATACACCACTGCATTCGAATAAAAAGGGAAGAAGAGCATTATAACAGAAACGAACTGACCGGCCACCGCCACAATGAAATACCAGTGATACTCTAATTTCAACTTCAGAAGGATAATCACCAATGCAAGGAAAGCCAATCCCGGCACGCTGTTCTTCGAATGAACAGCTTCCAGTTGTCTTCTGTTTGATATGATATTTACATGGAACATATGCCGGCTCATGGAGTTTATTGATTTTCAACAGATCATCAGCAACCTATTCTGTCCGGATTTTTCCTTTGGTGCACGGTGAAGACAAGGGAGAACCTGACTTTCAGGATGATCAACCGCCAGCCTCCACAGGTGACCAAGGCCTAAGCTTATCGGACGTGCATCAGGTTCAGCCTGATAATGGAGATCAAAGAAATGCTCACTTAAGAATGATCCAAAACCCTCCTCCGGACCATGATATCGTTTTTTAAGTTCATCACGTATTTCTGGAATATGTACTTTCATTTTGCCTTGTGAATTGGGCAATATTTCAGTCGAATCGCCATGGTAAGTGCATAAAAAGGTATCGATTGGTATAGGGGAGCGATCTGCATGAAAAGAATAAACATCAGTTGGGAAAAACGGGTAGGTATCATCCCGATCATAGTATTTGATCACATTAAGGGTCGGCGACGCGCCATGCGCTTGCAATAACTTCAAGTCATTTAAAAGAATTTCACGGGCAAGCTGCCCTTGTTCGCTCAACTGAAGGCCACAAAGCTCCTCCTGTCCGATGGCCGTTATATTTCCGCTTAGCGCTACTTTTTTAACGATCTCAGAAAAATCACCTATTAGTGTACGAGTCCAGCAAATCGCATTGATCGCTCCTTTAAATGGCGTAGAAACAAGGTCTTGAAAATTCGCGACACAGTGGATTTGATTCTCTGCATGAGGTAGATCTATCATAATAGCTGATAAAATGCCAAGGGGCTATTCCAAGGTTAAATTTAGCCAATCTTCTGCGAGTTTTTTTATTTATGTACAAATGCCCTTAATTTAGCAGCCCAGTATGCGACAAATCCTTTGCTTTTTACTTTTCCTCCTCCCTGCTTTTGCTGGTCTTGGCCAGACATCTCTTTTCGGCACGGTGCGTAAGAGGGAGAACCAGGAAATATTAAGTTCTGTAAATATATTCAACAAGACCCAACGGAAACACAGGCTTTCCGATGAACAGGGCAATTACAGGATCGAGGCGCAGGCGGGCGATAGCGTGATCTTCTCATTTGTCGGCTATCGGGCGGACACCTTTCGTATCACTTCTACCATGCTCGCTGCAGAATTTCCCGTTCTAATGGACCTTAGGCCTGTGTCTCTCGAAACGGTGACTGTAGGTGGTCTGAGCAATTATCAAATCGACAGCCTTGAGCGCAGACAGATCTATGCCTGGATCTATGAACAGGAGCCACAGCCGGTGGTGGAACGCCAGCGTCAGGGCGACGGCGTAGGCGTAGAGCTGAATGTAATACCTCATGGTTCCTCAGAGGTCCGGCAACGCCTGCGTCTGAAAAAGAGAATTATCAAGGAAGAAGAAAAGTATTATGTGGATTTTCGTTTTTCTCCTGAATATGTAGCCCATCTTACCCATCTTCAGGGGGACTCGCTCGCTCAATTCATGTCCCGCTACCGGCCCACGTATGATTTTTGCCGAAAGGCCGTGGGTGTAGATATGCTGGTGTACGTCAACGACAGCTTTAAGGAATTCCGAAAGGAAAACTAGAGAAGGTACGGGTTAAGGCCCATTTGCCTAATTTTTTAAAAAACTGCTGCCAAATGGCGTAAAGCCCGGTCCCGAGGCATTAAATCCCCCGTTTACGCTTACCGTCACCGAACCCAGATCGACTGAAGCGCCTCCGCCCATCGGGCCATTTATTTCTGCTCCCGCAGATCCTTCCACTATCAGGTCGACCGGGTTCATATTCCTATCAAATTGTATGGTGGTCTCTACAGAAGCGCCAATTTTTGCGCTCATGCTTTTGGTAAGCTCAAACTCCTTGTCTTTTCCGGCCTTAGCAGATAAACTATGACCTGTAGTTTCCCATGTCACGGGATCAATGCTTCGGGTGTAAGTAAATTCTCCGGCCTTTAAATCGGCATATATAGTAAAGCCTTCGCAATTCATTTTTCCTCCGAACACCTTAGCATCCAATCCAAAGTCCACTTCGCAATGTTCTCTTTCCCATTCCTGTATTTTCCCCCTGGTAGTATTATCCTTTTGTAAATAATCGCCGCAAGGCTTCGATAGCCCTCCATCTGTATTATAAGCAAAAAGAGGGTATGCGAAATTGCGTAGGTCGTTGAGATAGGACACATAATACTGGTAGTTGACAGGTGTTGGGTCCTGCATTTGCTGCATAACGATGGTATTCCAAAAAAGGTATTCCTGCAGGCGCAGATTGAGCAACTCTTCTATTTTCCGGATAAACTGATTATTTATTTCAGCAATTTTGCCAAGCCATTTTATTTGCCTTTCCCGACTTAAGCTGCATAGCTCCTTTTCAATCTGCATCAAACGGGCATTTTCTTCAGATCTGGCTTCTCCGCCTTGCAGTTTTCCCTGTTCTTTTACCAGGTCGTTTATTTTATTATCGAAATCTATCTTCAATGATTGTTTGAGCTCCATTTCACTTTTCAACCTGCCTTCCGATTCCGTTCTCATCCGGCTATAATATGATTTACTGTATTGTGGATTATCTATGCTTGACAGCATGATGGCGGCCTGCGCTCCAAAAGGATTGACGAGAGATGCTTTCATGTCCTGTATCGATCCTGCCATTCCGGGTTTCCCTGCGTTGTTCATTATTTGCTGCATTTGCGCCATTCGTTTATTTTGATTGTCCATTAGCTGCTTCTCGTAGTCCTTTTTCAATTGCCTTCCTGCCTTATATGCCGCGTCTATGGTTGCATCCAGGTTTTTAAAATACTTATTGATATCAGGATACGCCTGTATCAGAGCCTCATAGGAACCCGGTATCTCAGGTACAATAAAACGCTTGGTAATGCTGTGATCCTTATAGTATCGTTTAAACCGGCTTCTGATATATTCCGACATGTCTCTTCCGGGATCAAGTTTATTCAGGAGGTTTATATTTTGTGTAGTGGCGCCGCCATGGGCGATGGACTTTTCAAGATATCCTATGCAAAGTGCATTATTGCCCTGCTGTTGTGCAATAAGCGCCAATGAACGGTATGCCTCGGAATTGGCAGTGTCTTTTTTAATGGCGGCAAGCAGCAGGAGCTGCGCTTTGTCTACATTGCCAAGACTAAGCCATGCCTGTCCCGTGTTATTCAGTATAGTGCCGCTGTTAGGCAGCAGCTTTTGGGCGTACAACAATATGGGTAGTGACTTATGCGCATAACCTGATATTGTGAGCAGACTCCCTATATTATTTAGCGAAACCATATCGTCCGCATCGGTGATGCAGGCATCGAGCAAGAGGTACAGGGCTTTGTCCAGTTCATTATTTGCCCAATATACCATAGCATATTTCCCGGTCTTTTCACCTTTGTTCAATAAAGTTCTTACCGCTGCTTTGCTTTCGGGTTTAATGGCTTTTTCTGTTTCAGAAAAGATGCCGGACAGGTAAGCCGTAAGCTGCGCTTTATTTTGGGGCGTAGCGGCTATCTTCAGCTGTGATACATGGTCGGGGATCTTATCCGGATCGGTCCGCATCTGCATCATGCCGGGAGACGTTTTTTCGCCCATTTTTACATTTTGCTGAACATTTTGCATTGTTTTATCAACGCCCATTTTTTCCAACATGGCCCTTTGCTCGGGTGTCATTTTCTTTTTTTGTTCTTCCAGCATTTTCATCGCTTTGTCCAGATCCGCGCTATTGGAAGCGCCGGAGCTTTTGGGCGCCTGGCAAAATGAGGCTGCACCGGTGAACAGCAATATAAAGATCGAAAAAAGCGCTTTCATTTTTATTAAGATTAATTCGTTCTTGAATAGATATTACCCAGATAAATTCCCGGCACTCCGCAATACCAGCCATACCTTTTAAAGGCTTTCCCTGCCGGCAATGCATTGTCATCATGCATGACTTCTTTGCCGTTTACGGATACTGAAACCGATGTGCCGTTGACAGAGATACTGATATGTGCAATGTTGCCGGCTTTTAAATCTTTTACATTAAACCGCTCCGACTTTTCATCGGACCTGACCTGCATATATTGTTTGCTTGTTTCCGCTTCGCCGCTGAGCGCGATGGAAAATTGAAAACCGTTGCGGTTGATATCGTTCAAATTGATCGGCTTGCTTTTTTTGGGGTCATTTTCATATGTTTCCAGCCTGAAGTACATCGGCGCTCTTTTGTTTTGGATAGTACTGCTGAAAAGAATGTCATAGTTTACGGTAAAGCCGACCGGGAGAGATCTGGTAATGTCGGGATAAAATGTGTAAGCCTCGGGAATGCTGATCCATTTTCCCGATTGCCCTGTTACTGTTTCCAGACTTGCATTCTGAAACTGGTGTCCATCGTGGCCATAGGTGTGCCAGCCTTTCGCTGAAAACATGCCTGTAGCATAGCCTTCAAAATCTTCGAATAGGATCGTATTGGCTTCTTTATTCTTCGAGGAGCTATTTTCCGTCTTTTGGGGAGGCGTGTTTGAAATTGTCGCTGGTTCCCGCAAAGGTTTATAAACCTGGCTTTTCATTTTTTCGGGATCAGCCAGCCAGCGATACACGTAGTCGAAATTGAAATTTCGGATCACCTCATTTACCAAATAGTTGCTTCCGGTGGACCATGCGGGATCATATTGTGCGGGGTTCCCTGCCACGGTGGGGAAATTCAAATAGACCCATAGCGGAGTATCTGTTTTCGCCTGGTCGATGGTTTGCTGAGTGGCGGAAACAAGAATGAAGTATTCAGGGAATACTTTATTACCTGTATTGCCATTGATAAATACTCCAGGGTCTATGATGCTATGACCTTCGCCGTCGGAGATCATGGCATTATTAAAGTTCATGTCTTTTAATTTGACCACTTCATTATAATAGGGCTTCAGGCGATCCAGTGTCTGTTTTAGGGAAGATGCTGAATAGGAGCTCTTTTGAAGAATGGCCGGATAAGCAGATAGCTGTTGATCGATGTAACTCACGGCATCTTTTACCAATACCGGCTTAAAGGGCCATTCATTGTTTTTTGCAACCACAATGCCTATGGTATTGAAATCTTTTCCATTGTCATGATAATGGGAAAGATAGGTGCGGTACGAATGCAGAGATGGCAAAATTTGTTGATGAACCGTCTCTTTGACCAATTTTGCTTCATCATCGCCGGTGCTGAATTGGGGTTTTTCGGCAAAAAAGTACAGCCCTTTGGGATTGAAGCCTTTCGTTAAATATTTGCCGGGGAAATTATTTACACCCAACCCAAGCAAATACCCTTTTTCACAACAATGGAGGTCTATTTTTCCGTTTATAAAATGTGCATCGAAACCGATAAGCTGGGTTCCATAACTATGCAATGCCGGAGCTCCATCCAGCCACCATTGGTTATTTTCTTCCAACCTATCCGTTATTACAAGTCCTTTGGGCAATACGGATCTTTTCAGCCAGTCAAATAGCAGATCTGCTGTTTGCTGCTGCCACACCGAATAAGTACTCGCCGCGGCATAATTATCCTTTATGGGCTTGTATACCTGTTTTTTGGGATGATCGGTCAAGTACCTCCACCCCAGTACAGAATCCCTGTCGAGCTCGTTATCATTTTGCTGCGCCTGTGTTCCGTACATCGATACAAGCAGAAAAAATGAGAATATTATTTTTTTCATTTGATATCTTAGTTACTTCAACAGGATGCTATAAGCAACGGCCGGTCTTGTGCCGTCAGTGAGATCTACCGAAACACCATTTTTCCAATATTTGGCCGTATTGTCTTCGTAGCCTGCTACATACACATCATTGTTCCACACAAAAATGGAATTGGCAGAAGCCGGTCTCGTACCGTCGCTTAACAAAACAGGTGTCCCGTTCTTCCAGTACTTGGCGATGGATTTGCCGCCATTGTAATAGTCGTATTCGTACCCTGCCACGTACACATCGTTTCCTGATACAAAAACGGAATTGGCAACACCAACCGTAGTAGCGCCGTCGGTGAGCAGTGTGGGGTCATCATTTTTCCAGTAGCAGGCCATGGGCAATCCTGTGGTGGCATTTTCCTGGTTGCCTGCCGCATATATATCGTTGCCATTCAAGCAGGACCCATTGATATAACTGTGCCTTATATTGTCGTTCAGCGCATGTCCTTCGCCATTTATCCACCGGACGGGTACACGTCTTCCATTCCATGTGGGGCACCATCCCAATATGTACATGTTCCCGTCTTTTAAAAAAATACTGTTGCCTATCGCTCCGGCACTATCATAGGCAGTGGGCCCTCCGTCATTACTGATACCATTCAGCTTATAAGCCACTCCGTTCTTCCAGTACCGGCCATAGTCAAACCCGTTCTTAAGCTCATGTCCGCAAACATATACATCGCTGCCGCTGGCAAATATCGATTTTGCTTCGGATGCTTCCGTGCCAAGCGTAACTCCCGTGCCGTTCTTCCAGTATTTCGCCAATGTTGTATTCCCGCTATTTTCATATCCCGCAGTATAAATATCATTTCCAGACACAAAGATGGAGTAAACGGCGGCTGCCATAGTTCCATCGGTAAGAGACACGGGCGTCCCGTTCTTCCAGTATTTGGCTACGGAGGTTGCGCCGTTGTTCTCATATCCTGCTACATATATGGCGGGGATATAATCAGCGGCAATATTTATAGTGACGTCAGCTGTTGCGGATTTATCGTCGGTGGCCACTGCTTTTATGGTGTGATTACCTGCTGTCAATGCGCCTGCAGGAATCGTAAACTTAAATGGAGGCGCCGTTTTAGGGCTTGTAGCTGTTACGTTGTCCAGGAAAACTTCCACTTTTGCGATACTTCCATCCGGATCGGAGGCAGTAACAGTTACAACCACACTGTCGGCTGTAGTGAAGGTTGCGTTGTTTACCGGTGTGGTAATGCTACAGGCGGGGGGCTGGTTTACGGCAACGGGGGCGTTATTCTTCTTGCAGCAGGTAAACAGGATACCTAAGAGTATTGCAATAGGGATAAATCTTGTTTTCATTATTTACGATTTATTATTGTTATTTAAGCTTGCTGTTATATCCTTTGTCCTTTCGATAATATATAAGGCGGCCGATATTGCGCTTCATTAGCTTTGGCAACTTTGCTTTTTGGGACAAATGAGACCGACATGAATAGCAAGGAGAGCGCTAAAAAGATTAGTTTCATACTGGGAGATTTCTGCTCGTAAAACTAATTGGACGGATCAGGCGGGTCAATCATTAAAAAAGATGATTTTTAGGCAGGGCTGTTCGAAAAAATCATTAAAAATGAGGATAATAAAGAGATAACTTCCTTCTTATTTTGGGTTAATTTAAACGAACTTTTGCATAATGATAAGACGTATTGGCATACAATTCATCCTGCTAATGGGCATCGGCTGTTTTGCAATAGCGCAACCAACGAAAGTAGACAGCCTGCTGCGAGAGCTGGGATCGGCGAAAGAGGGTCCCGCAAAAGTAAAGTTATACTATCGCATAGCAAACCAATATTATAAAGATGATTTAAAAGAGGCCCGGGAATATTGCGCGCTGGGGCTGGCATTGAGCCGGAAAATAAATTACAAAGAGGGAGTGTTGGATTATTATACTTATTACTCCAATATTTTAAATGTATCCGGCGATTTCGATTCACTGTTGGTGATGAACAGGGAAGCTGTGGAGTATGCAAAAAAATATTCCGATTCTGCAAACATCGGCCGCACCATGATGAATGTGGGCATCGCTTACAGACAGCTGGATGATTACGAAAATGCGGTTAGCATTATTGAAACTGCAAAAGGCATATTTATCAGGAATGGTGTTCATCAATATGAGGCGGAGGTTTTTGATCTGCTGCAAGTGCTCTATAAATCGATGCATCAATATAGAAAGGCTGCCGACAACGGCGTAAAAGCCATACCTTTTGTAGAGAGATCAGGGAACGAGGATCTAATGCAGCAGGTATATAGTAATCTCGGGTTGAACTATGTGCATCTGCATATTTATGATTCTGCTATGTTCTACCTTAGAAAAGCGGGCACGCTGGCTGAAGAAAAGGGAGATAGAATAGTACAAATAGCTACCACCCTGAACTACGCGTTGATCTCGCTGCAAACGGGGCAATACGACAGTATTAAACAGTATGTAGATAAGGCGCTGCATTATTCACGCATTTACAATGCCCATCAGTATGAAGGACAGGCACAATATGGAGAGGCTTACTATTATCTGTTAAAAAGGCAATACGTCCGTTCGAAATTATATGCGGATTCCGCCATGGCGCTTGCGAACCATTACAATATGCGCTTTTTAAGGCAAAAGCTGTATGCTTTGCTTTCCAGCTTAAACTATGCCATGCAGGACAGCAGGCGAGGTCATTTTTACTTCGATGAGTATGAATTGCTCAGCGATAGCGTATTGAACGAGTCTATTGAAAAGAATGCTATTTATATCGAGAAGAAATTAGAGACAGAAAGGAAGGAAGCGCAAATACAATTGCAGCAAACGCAACTTCGCCAAAAATCCATTCTTAACTATTTTCTTATGGTGGGCGGTGCGGCATTGCTGGTTATTTCTTTGCTGACGTACAGGAGCTATAGAAGCCGGCAGAAACTGCAACAGATCAGGATCGACGAGCTGGAAAAGGAAAAGCAGCTCACCGCTACTGAAGCGGTGCTGAAAGGCGAGGAGCAGGAGCGTACCCGGCTTGCCAAGGATCTGCACGACGGATTGGGCGGCATGCTGAGCGGTATAAAGCATTCTTTGAGCAACGTAAAGGGTAATTTGATCATGACGCCGGATGATGCGCAGACATTTGAGCGAAGCATAGACATGCTGGACAGCTCCATTAAAGAAATGCGACGGGTTGCACATAATATGATGCCGGAAATATTAGTCAGGTACGGGCTTAATATGGCATTAAAGGAATTTTGCAACGAGCTTAACCGCAGCGGGGTTATTTATGCGGATTATCAATCCATGGGGATGGATAAGGCAACGATAGACCAAACAGCAGCCGTCACCATTTATCGTATTGTACAGGAACTGGCGAACAATGCTATAAAACATGCTGCCGCCTCGACTGTTTTAATACAAGTGCACCTGCTGGCCCAGGAACGATCAATGGCTATCACCGTCGAGGACAACGGGAAAGGGTTCGATACTGCATTGTTGAAACAGTCGTCGGGGATGGGGTGGAATAATATTCAAAAGAGGGTGGATTTTTTGAAAGGAAGGCTAGACCTGAATTCTGCGCCCGGCAAGGGTACTTCCGTGCTGATCGAGATAAATATTTAGCTTTATTGAATAATAACAGAACAACATATGGGGATGAAGGTAAGCCTATTTATAGTGGATGATCATTATATGGTGATCGAAGGTCTGCGGTCATTATTGCAAAATGAAAAGGATATCGAATGGCTGGGGCACGCTACGAATGCGGCTTCCTGTCTTAGCTTTCTCAAAAAGCAGCAGCCCGATGTAATGCTGATGGATGTGAACCTGCCGGATAAAAGCGGCATCGATTTGTGCAAAGAGGTATCGCAGATCTATCCATCGGTGTATGTATTGGGGTTGAGCACTTTTAACCAGCAAGCCATCATCCGCAATTTAATGGAGAACGGCGCTTCTGGTTATGTTTTGAAGAACGCCTCTAAAGAGGAGCTGTTGGAAGCTATTGCCACTGTCGTATCGGGCAAAACTTACATGAGCCAGGAGGTAAAGATCTCATTACGGGAAACTGAGAATAAAATACCGCCCATCACCCGACGCGAGAAGGAAGTGCTGCAAATGATTGCGCTCGGCTTTACCAATGCAGAGATATCAGGGAAACTTTTCATCAGCATACCGACAGTGAACACACATCGCAAGAGCCTGCTGGAAAAATTTGAAGCCAAGAATACGGCCATATTGATCAGTACAGTGATAAAGTTGGGAATTATTTGAACTCATTCACTGTCATAGGGTTTTATTTTTGCGAGGGATCTCCGACGAAGAAAGGGATATTGCCGGTGGCCACCTTGTTCCTGCCATCACTCACGTACAAAAACAACCGGTAGGCGCCGGCTTTGTCGGGCGCTTTTAGGGTCGCACGATCCGTCTGGCTGGCCCTTACCAGGCCTGGTATGGCCTGTGGTCTCGATTCACGATCACCACCATTCTTTAGATCCGTACTTTCGGGCAGTAATTCCCAACGGGCCGTGAGCGGGTCATGATCCTGGTCTTTTACGTACACATTCAGCGGGTAAGTTTTGCCCGGCTGCAGGTAAATAAAACCAGCGGCACGCTTCCCATCCAGGGTTACAGAATCCAGATGAGGTGCATGGTTGTCCGGCCATCGGCCCGTCCACAGGTATTGCATCACGTCTATCACCTCCGATTCTTCCCCCGCCTCCGTAAAAAGTCCATACCAGGTAGGCGTGCGCTCCTGCTTTTGCCCCCACAGGAATACATAGGATCCCAGGCATTTTTTGTCTACCGCGATAGACGCCTCATAGCGTTTCTTATATACTTCCGCCTTTTCACTGCTGGTTTCCTCTATGGCTGCTTTCCAGGGGGTGATCGTACTTTCCCAATGACCAGTGGGACCCCATTCCGTCACGATATACGCCTTTTTCCATCCGACACGTCTTATCTGTTCCGGAACTTTCGCCAATCCTCCATACACCTGCACAGCCAACAAGTCAAGATCCGGGCATCTCTCTATTACAGCCCTGACGACCTCCGGGTTTACTCCCGCAAGCATCGTTGTAACAGGGTGATAAGGGTCTTCCCGGTGGATCATTTTGGCGATATCGTTTACAGCATCCCATACTTTGGGATTTTTGTAGTTGAGGTTGAGCTCATTGCCGATGCCCCACATCAACAAAGCCGGATAATTGCGGTATTTGATCACCTCCAGACGAAGCTTTTCCAATTGCCTGTGCACCGCAGCTGTATCATCATAGTTGAAGCCATGCCTTTCCCGCGCTACATCCAATCCCATCGTTACCGTTAAGCCAAGATCATTCGCTTTGACCAGATCCTGGTCGCCGTTATTGGTGCCCCAGGTACGCAGGGAGTTGCCCCCATACCTGGCCAGTCTGTCCATATAATTGGTGCCGCCCGCCCCCTTTATAAAATAGGGCTTGTGGTCCCTCATCAGCACAAAGCCGCTGTCATTTTTAGCAATTTCGACTTTTACAGGCTGCGCTTTTACCGCCCATGCAATCGTCAGCAACAGGCATGTCCATGTGAATGTAGATAGTAAGGATCCTTTCATATGAATGAGAGTGTAAGTAAAATAGGAACAATTTACCTATTTTATCAATCTTGTCAACCCCCTTTTCCACTAAAGTTTTCAATTTACAAATTATTCGGGGCATATCCTTCCCCGACAAAAGAATAAAGCCTCTGGCGTTAGCCAGAGGCTTTGGTTTCGCGGCGGAGCGCGAAGATCGGTTCCCTAAAACTTATATCTAAGAGAAACCTTAAAGCTTCTTCCCAGTAAGGGACGCGCTAAGAATATATATTGACCTGCCGCGGCACTTTGGATCTCACCCTGGCGTGGGTTGCCTTCTGTAAGTCCCAGGGAGTTAGTAAGGTTGTCGATAACCCCAAACACTGAAATTTCATTCGTGATCTTTAGCTGAGCGTTCAGGTCCACCTTCGTATAGCCCGGAAGCACCTGGGAGTTCGCCACATCTGTATATCGTTTGCCTTCATATTCTATAGCAGATTGCAGGCGAAGACGGTCGCGAAAAAGATTGAACCCCGGGACAACTCTGACAGAGGTGCGCGGTACCCTGATCAGCCGATTGCCATTGTAATTGTAAAGTTGTGTCAGAACGCCCCCGGAAAGCCCATCGGCAACAAGCCCCTCGTATTTTCCATACTGCAATGTCGCCGTCGCCGAAACATCAAACCATTTCACCGGATATAAGCCGCCCTCGAGCTCGAAACCAAATGTCTCTGTATTGGCCATGGCATTTACAGAGGTGAATCCGTTCAAGGTGCTGACCTCGTTTGTAAAGCCAACGTTATGATACTTTGTCCAGAATCCCGTACCATAGAACGAGAACAGGCTGCGGGCGTATTTGAATCCAAGCTCACCGAGCTCCATGGTTTGGGTAACGGGTACCGCATTGACATTGGTATAGTAGGTGGCGAATCCGGGAATACGCGCCGCAGCAGTATATCTGCCGAAGAGACCCATATTGTTCGAAAGCTGATAGTCCGCCCCCAATGTCCAGGTAGTGTAGTCGAAATGATGGTTATAGCCCTGGAATACCCCGGTGCCGGTGGTTATCTGGGATGTCGCATAGGCGCCTAAGTTCACCGTTTTCGATTGCCCTACGACTCCCTGCGTCTGCGCATATTCCCAACGCAATCCCCCATCGATGCGGAGGTTATGCGTTATCTGCCATTCATCACTGACATAAAGCGCATTGGTCGTCTGTTCGCCACGCGCATCCGCCCACTCATACCCATATTGGGATACTCCATTATCCGAGAATGTTTTTACTATATTCCCACCGCCATCCAGGGCTACGATGTTCAACAGTCTCGAATTGTTTTGAACGTCCAGATAGACCTTTGAAGAATATCTGCTGAAGCTTTCATCGAAGTGGGCGTAATAGTATCCCAGGTTAAAATCGTGTTTGGAAGAGCCCGTATAAAAAACGTGCGAAAGATGAAGATCATTGGTGACTTCTGTAACGGGCATCGTAATGCCTCTTAATCCCCCCTGGATAACAAGACCATTACCGTTTTGATTGGCGGAGTTGAATGTCGCGCCCGTCGTCACATATTGAAACCCTAATTGCGTGGCGCCCGGAGCCTGTGTCAAGAGACCCGCCTGGGCCCTGTAAAAAGAATCGGCCGTCAATAAGTTCAGCGCATATACGCCATTTCGCTGGGTTTGCGTATTGTCGAAACGAAGCGAGTTCTTCAAGATCCAATTATTGGAGAGGTCGGTCTGGAACTTAATGGTTACCTGACTTCTGTTGACAGCGGTCCCCACCGTATTATCATAATGGTAAGAGCTGCTGTCGCCCTGGACCATGTTCATTTTTTCGGTTTCGGCGCCGGCAATCGCTCCGTAATTGCCATCAAAACCCGACACGGCAACAATTTTACCTTTGCTGTTGTAAGTCATGGGAAGGTCCGTATAAAACACCACATCATCATTCATCTGCTTGAAGTCGACATTCAGCGATGTTTTTTCCCAGCTCTTGCCCAATGAAAACCTGATCTGCCCGCCGCGATTGCCCGTGTAGCCAGGATTACGCACCCCTGACCCGGTACGATAAAACCCTCCGGCAGACATTTTCCATCCATCGGCGATAGGAGATCCTATCCAGAAGTCTTCCCTGTTAAGGCTATAATCTCCCATGGTGAGCTTAAAGATGCCTTCTGTCTTGTCACCCACGGCACGGGGAATATAGTTTACCGCTCCTGCCGGTGCGTTTGAATAAAAAACGGACGACGGACCGCCGCGAACGACTTCGATGGATTGAATGGTCTCGTCGAAACGAAATGCCTGGTCTCCGTTGAGGTAGCCTAAGGCAGGGTCGTGTTGTACGGGGATCCCGTCTTCCAATAATTGGATCGAGCCGAAGCCATCCACGGGAACGCCCCGCGCTCTTACATTACCACTCGCCTCGCCTCCGGACGCCTCCACCCAGAAACCCGGTACGGATTTCAACGTCTCGGTAACGCTTGTCGGCGCCTGTAAGCTAAGCGCATTATAACCTATGCTGGTAACTGAATAGCTTGTATTAAGCTTGGTGCGATTCAGCGCACCGGCACGCCCGGTGACAATAACTTCATTCAAGCCATTCTCTACCGCCTTTAGTTTGATCAATAAGGAAATGTCGGCATCGGATTTTATGTTATATCCGGATAGTGTTTGCGTTTGAAAACCCACATGGGAAATAACAAATGAATAAGGACCTCCCGCAGGCAAATTGTGATACGTGAAAATGCCCAAAGAGTCTGTTTGTGTGGCGGCGGTCTGGCCGGTAGTCTGGTTTTTTGCAAAAACGGAAGCGCTGGCCACGGGCTGTCCGTTCTCGTCATTGACCTGCCCCTTTATTTCATTGGCATTTTGGGCCTTGGAGATCAATTGGATATGGCAGAAAATCGTTAGTAATAGCATAACCAGCGTATGCCTTGTTTTGGTAATGGATGTAGTCATAAAATAAACTTATAGAGGTTTTATTTCCTTATTATACGCATGACCTGATCCATGCCCTTACTGGTAATATTAACTTAATAAGGGTGTACCATTAAAACGAGAGGAAATTATAAAAAAAATACATATAAGCTAATTGCCTATCAGGAAGCTGTCACCTTGTTTATGCAGGCCGAAATTATTGAGCAGCGCAATGCTTTTGAGTATATTGTCAAGCGGGTCTTTTTTATCTATTTTCCCGATAAACGTTCGATTGCCCAGCTCTGCTTTGTTATAGATGATCTTTGTATTGTAAATAACCTGCAACTGGTCGAATACTACATCGAGAGGGTAGTCATTGAATATATAATAGTCGTCTTTATCTTTTTCGAGATGTAAGATGCCTGCCGATAGTGAATCGTTTGAGATCATCGTTGGGGCCACCATACGCCCTGTATCGGTGATATGAGGGTGCTTATTTACTTTTTTAGATATAAAAATATCTCCGGGTATAAGGTAATATTCATTTTTATTATCCCGGGAAGAGGAATCGGCAATTTTTACCATTACCTTTCCTTCATGCAAAATAACCTTTGTGATCTTATTCGTTTCATAAGTCCTTACCGTGAAACGAGTCCCTAAAACAGTAATTAAAACGGAATTGCTATATACAAAAAAGGGTTTGGCGACATCTTTTGCCACGTCAAAAGTGGCTTCGCCATTCAATAGTACCTCTCTTTTTGCGGCGCTAAAGTTGCCGGGATAAGAAAGGGTACTGTTAGGCAACAGCTCTACCGTAGAACCATCGCTTAACGTAAGCATCATTTTTTTGGGAGTGTTATTGGAAATATTCTTTGTTATGGCAGCGGCGGCGGTATCCGTTGTGCTCGTCTTTTGTTTTTTAAATATAAATTGCCAGGACAGGCCTATCACCAAGAGAAATGAGGCCGCCACCGCCATCCATCTGAAATAGGAATGACGCACTTCCGGGGAAGCGGGTTTTACGCTCTTCCAGATTTTGCCGGATATATCCGGAGAGAGCGCATGAGCGGGTTGGAATCCCTCCCATTCTTCCATTCCCATGTATTCTTTTAGTATAGCCGGGTTCTCGTTGAGCCATGCATGCACTATAGCGGCATCATGCGGGGTGCATTTGCCTTCAAAGAATTGTTTTATGATCTCCTCTGTTATCAAATTATGATCAGTTTGTAATTGTACGTTTATTCGACGGCCATATCGATATGCTTTTTTATCTGTTTCAGCGCCTTGTAGATATGTGTTTCCACCGTCTTGGAAGAAACGGACAGGGTTTCGGCAATCTCCCTGTATGACATGCCTTGCTCGCGGCTCATCTCGAATACCTGCTTTCTTTTAGGGGGTAGGTCATTTACGGCTTCCGATATTCTCTTTTGTAATTCGGCCCCGCTCATTTTTTCGTTGGTGCTGTCAACTCCTTCTTCCATATTTACGACATCGAGACGGGCGGTTACGGCATCTTTATTATTATACTTTCGTAAAAAATCGATAAGGATCGTGGTGGCCATCCTGAACAGCTGTGTGGAAATAGTGTATTCTTCCTGCAAGGTTTGACGGCATTGCCAGAATTTGGCAAATGTTATCTGTACTACTTCTTCCGCTATATATTCCGATCTTGTTTTGTAAAGGATGAAGAAATAAAGCTTTTGATGGTATTGGTCAAATACTTGTTTGAAGTAGAGCTCATTACCATCCTTTAATCCCTTTATATTAGGCAACTTTATTAAATTTAATCAAGTTGATATAAATTGGCGACGTGTAGGTACAAAGATGAGGGAATTCAGGAAAATAATGCAGCTTTGCCGGGTATTTTATCTTAATTTGGGTGACGACAAAAAGCAATCCATTGAGAAAGCTAATCTTCGGCACAGTAGCGGAAGACCCGGGGTTCAATTCCAAATGCCATTCATTTCAGTCAATATAATTGGTTCTCCCTCCGTAATTATAATGGTGTGTTCGTGTTGCGCCATAAAGCCGCCTTTATTCCCAACCAATGTCCAGCCGTCATTGAGGGTTTCGGCATAGGTGGATGCTGTTGCAATAAATGTCTCGATGGCAACGACGGAGTTCTTCTTGAACCTGGTCCGATTGTATCTGTCCCTGTAATTTGCTATTTCATGTGGTTCTTCGTGAAGGCCTCTGCCTATTCCGTGTCCGTTCAAGTTTTTAATTACCTTGTAACCACGTCTTCGGGCCTCCGTTTCAATCAGATGTCCTATGTCTGCAATGCGGACACCGCCTTTTATGTTATAGATCGCCCGATGCAGGATCTGTTTTGAAGCGTCTATGAGTTTTTGATGTTGGTGTATGTCTTCCCCAAGCACAAACGAGCTGCCATTGTCCGACCAGAAGCCGTCGAGTTCGGCTGAAACGTCTATATTGACCAGATCGCCCTCTTTCAGTATCTTGTTGTCGGACGGAATACCGTGACAAAATTCATTGTTTACGCTGATACAAGTCCAGCCGGGAAAGCCATAAGCCAGGTAGGGTGCGGATCTCGCCCCGAAATCCGAGAGGAGCTTTGCCCCATAGTTATCCAGCTGTTTTGTCGTCATGCCGGGACGAGCATAGTTCCTCATAGCTTTTAAGGCGTGGGCAACGGCTTCGCTTGCCTTTTGCATCCCGATGAGTTCCGTTTCTTTTGTTATCGACATGGTTGTTTTGTCTAATTGTTAGTTTGTTTGGGCCGGATTGGCTGGCAGGGTGGTCAGCCCGGGATCAGGATAAGAAACCCGTGTAATGTATAATTTTCCATTGACATAGTACTTGTATTTATCGTCCTGTTGCCCCTGAAATTTTTATAGCTTCCAGGTGTGAGGCCGATAGTATATCGGGGAAATGTATTACGTTCTTTTTCCCTTCGATCGATCCTCAGTTTTAAGATCTTTCGCTTCCCAGGGTATGTCCCAACAACTCATGCAACGCTTCATATTAGATTAAATTCGCATTAAAGTAGGGCGGGATTTTAATTTTTTTTGCGATTCTCTTATTGGTTTTGCTGTTTTATGCAGGTTTGTATTTACCTTTCCGGAGACAACTAAGAGTTTTTTGGCCAAAATTAACAATTTACTAAAAAGAGAACGGCAGGCGTATATTCTTTACCGGCTTGATCTTCACAATAGGGTTTTGAACGCCAATCTATGTGAGGATATGGAGGTATCGGAAGACACTGTTCGCAGGGATTTGCAGGAATTAGCAAATGCCGGTAAACTAATAAAGGTACATGGCGGCGCTTTATCGCTTGCTTTTAGTGAGGTTCATTTCAGGTCCAGAAATATTTATTCCCAGGGGCAGAAAGCGATCATTGCGGAAAAAGCGATCAGTTTGATACAGACGGATATGTATGTATTGACCAGTGGCGGTACTACTATTCTTGAAATGGCCCGGCATTTACCTCCTCAGCTCAGGGCCACGTTCATTACGGGCAGCATCCCGGCTTTAAATGCTTATATGGCGCATCCCCATATCAATGTAATCGCTGTGGGAGACCGTGTCAACAAGGAATCGAAGATCACGGTGGGCGCCAGTACCCTCGAAAAAATAAAAGAAGTAAACGCTGACCTATGCCTGTTAGGGATCAATGCCATCGATGTGCAAAAGGGGATAACGGATAGCGACTGGGAAGTGGTGGAGCTGAAGAAGGCGATGATCGCCGCGGCTGCCAAAACCGTCTGTCTGGCCATTGCGGAGAAACTAAATTCTTTTGAGGCGTTGAAGGTGTGTGGATT
Source organism: Puia sp. (assembly GCA_035545935.1). GTDB lineage: Bacteria > Bacteroidota > Bacteroidia > Chitinophagales > Chitinophagaceae > Puia. Next base: position 41,847 of record DASZXP010000020.1, read on the forward strand.
AACGGAGATCGACTATTTAATTACGGAGTTGGACCCAACGGATAAATTGCTGGAGCCCTATGTGAAGGCAGGGGTTACGGTATTATGATCAATAAAAAACAAAGCAAAGATTTTATAAAAAAACCAAAAACTACGAAGTATGAGAAAATTGAAGCTTTTTAGTTTGATCATGTTTGCCATGCTAAACATGATTACAAACAACCTGATGGCGCAAGCTGTTCCCATTAGCGGAACCGTGACATCGGACGATGGACTCCCGCTGGCGGGGGTTACGGTTTCTATCGTTGGCTCGAACCAGGCGACGGCAACGGATGTCCAGGGAAAGTTCACCATCAATGCAAAGCCGGGCGCTCTATTGGAATTTAGCTATGTGGGTTTTATCTCCAAAAGGATAAAAGCCGAAGCCGGCATGGCACCACATTTGTCGAAAGACGAATCCGGCCAGATGAGCGATGTCGTCGTTACGGCCATGGGTATTAAAAAAGATCGAAAGGCGTTGGGTTATTCGGTGTCCGATCTGAGCTCGACGGAACTGATGAAAAATAAAAACACCCATATCATCAACTCCATGGTGGGTAAAGGGCCTGGCGTAAACATCACCCAGTTCAGCGGTTCGGCCGGCGCCGGCGCCTCTATCACCATTCGGGGTGGTAACTCCACATCGGAAGGAAGGCAAAACCAGCCATTGTTTGTTATCGA
>DASZXP010000021.1:0-7552 GCA_035545935.1 Puia sp.
CTCTGGGTGTACGAAGTAAACGCCCCGATACACCACCCGCCCAATCCGAGAAAGGAACAGTTGGACGGATCGCTGGAGGAATAGATCAGGTGCCCGGCCGTTTGCGGCACACCCGAAGCCGGATCCAGCGGGAACCAATAATACATTCCGAACTTCGCATTCTTTGTCTCCTGGACATGCGTTGTAAAGGCGGATAAGGAAATGGCCACGATGACTACGGCCAAGCCAAACATGCTACGTTTTGCTTTCATAAAACTTTATTTTAGGTGATGAATACACTAAACCCGCCAGGGCGACCCCGATAAAAAAGAGGTTGAAGACCAGATGCTGCTTCCAGGTCATCCACGAGATCACCCCTCCGCAAGAACAGGGCAGATGCCTGTCCGAACCCAGCATCAACGCCAGGTAAACAGTAAACAACAGCATCAGCCCCAATGCGGCCGAAAACCCTAATAACCTGATCCTCCCCGTTAGTAACAGCACCGCAACGGCCACTTCCACCCCGGGCACCACCCATGCCATCAACGATGCAAACGGGCTGATCCAGGGAAATCTTTCCAGTTGACCGGCGAAAATATCCAGCCGCAAGAATTTCGAGCTGGCCGTATACACGAAGAGGAACACCAACGCAAATGCGCAGATATCTGCAATCCACTTTTGTCTTTTCATTGTCTGATTTTTCGGTGAAAAAGTTACGCCGCGGTTCAACATTCCTCCAAATCAGGCAATGTAACTTTTGACAGGATTTATGTCACTTTCGACCGCACGCAGACCCGCCGAAAAAAGAAGATGCCTTCTCCGATAGGCGCCGGGCGACGATTGCGCATAGGCTTTAAAAGCTTTGTTGAAACTATGCACGCGTCTGTACCCGCACTGCATCGCCACGAACTTCACGGGATCATCCGTCTCACGTAGAAGCACCAGCGCCTTTTCCATACGACATTGTAATAGAAAGGCATGGAGCGAGGTTCCGCAATAGGCGCGAAACCGTTCCTGCAGCGATGTTTTGTTGGTGTTGAACTCCCGGCAGAGTTGAGAAATGGGGAGATTACGATGAAGGTTACTGTCAATGTAAGCCCTTACCTGCAATAGCAGGCTGGCATCTTTTAGATGCATAAGATGAAGGTTTAATGGTGATTAACGAAATGGTCCATGGGCAAGCATGCGAAACTATGAATTCAGAGAAAGTGATTCTTACAGGGGATATGAGGATACGATCTGCGTATGCAGAAAATAGTACGTGAAAATTAAGGTTTATATTTTATTCGCTACCTGTAAAATGAATGGTGATAGGTATTTTCATTTATCGTCACCCTAAAGGGAAGGATTAGAGCCCTGGTATTCAAATTGCATAGGTGCCCCTTAATAAAAGACCCATACCTATGCCGCACGCCCATGGAATATTCAGAGCAGGTACCAGTGGCCTTGTCCTTCGCGAACCAAATAAACAGGCCTTCCCGGATGAGCATAAGCAAAAGACCCGTCTTTCCTACTACGCCACTCTCTTCAACACCATCGAGATCAATAGCAGCTTTTACAAGCCTCCCATGCCCGTCACCTTTACCAAATGGGCCAATATGGTCCCCGATGATTTTCAATTTACCATAAAGCTTTGGAGAAACATCACCCATGTCCGGGGCTTTGCCTTCAGCGCCGCCGATGTCGCCCTCTTCATGAAGGCCGCCTCCAACCTCGGCAGGAAAAAAGGCTGCCTCCTGATCCAGTTTCCTCCCAGCGTCACAAAAGCCAGGATCCAGCCGCTGACAAATTTGCTCGAAGAGGTCCGGGCCACCGGCCCCGGCTGGAAACTGGCCGTCGAGTTCCGCGACAAAAGCTGGTACAACGACAACACCTACCGGCTGCTCGATGAGCACAAAGCCACCCTGGTATTGCACGATATGCCCTCATCCCTCATTCATACCCCATTGGACAACAGCCCCTTTATCTATATACGCTTTCACGGGGTCAAGGGCGATTACAAAGGAGGCTACCACCGATCGCACCTGGAGCAATACGCGGAAAGGATCAGGACCTGGCTCCGGCAGGGGAAAGATGTCTACACCTATTTCAACAATACTATCGGGGACGCCGTAGCCAATCTCGAGACCCTCATTTCCTTGGTATCATAATTGTGCAGCTATAGGATATGGACGTTCGGAAAGAAAAAATATACAAATCCCTGCGCAAACACGGAACACGCATCCGCCGCACCGCGTCCATATCCGCCTGGTTCAATGCCGACGACGTACATTCCTTCCGTACCCGGGTAAAAAAAGTTCGCGCCTTTCTTCATTGGTTGGGTCGGAGTGAACAAAAATTACCCGGGTCTTTCAGGGAAATATACCGCATATCCGGCGAGCTCAGGGATATCCAGGTGCTGCTAAAAGCACTGGAAGAAAGCAAAGAAGCCTCACCCGCCTTCATCGCCTGGCTGAAGGACAATGCCGGCCGGCTGCAACAGCTATGGGACGACCATTACCATCCCCGCGTCATCCGTCGCCTGGAGCGCCGGTTACGGCGCCCTGCCCTGAAAAAACCTACGGCGGAAAGGATGCGGTCATTCTTTAACGAGGGGGTAGAACAGATCGAGGCCGTGGTATATCTCCCCGCCCCCGATGACGAAGAGCTCCACGAAATGCGAAAAAGATTAAAGGAAATGTACTATGTGTACCTCTGGGGAAAAGATCACGATTATACCCAGTCGGACGACGCTACGCCCGAGCTCCTGAAAAAACTGGGTGAGGATTGCGGGCAATTCAATGACAGACGTATCGCCCTCGTACTGTTGAACGCCTATATCCAGCAGGAAAAAGAAGAGGCCGCCCATCAGGCGGCCGTCGAACTAAAACAACGCTGGGAAGAGGACAAACTGAACCGGAAAACACAGCTGCTGCACACCTTGAGAGCATTTGTAGCAGCTCATTAAATACCCACTTTCTCCTTGTCCTCCATAAATTGCTTGAATCCCATTATATCTTTTTCGATCATCTCTCTGAACACAGGTGTCAGCAACCTCGATAGCCGCTCCCCGACAACTCCCATCGGCGCCCGGTAGCTGATCGTCACATCGATCCGTGTCCCACCGGACGGAGCATCGGAGAAATTGACCTTCCCCGCATTTTTGATAGCGGCCCCGGTGGCGCTTTTCCAGGAGATCTCCGTATCCATGATATCCCGGACGATCTCCGCTTCCCATCGTATTTCGCCAAGTCCTCCGGGGATCTTGATCTTCCATGCGCTGACGGTATCATCCAGTTCATCCACCGACTCGATATGCCGCATGAACAAAGGCAGGTTCTCCAGTCTCCGCCAGAAAGCATACACTTCCTCCCTGGGCCGGTTCACCGTCACCTGCGTGCGGACATTTACGTTACTGGGATGCACGCGGGCATTACCGCGAATAGTGTCGGACACCGGACATTTTCCCGACACGGCCCGGTACAGAAGATACCCGCCCGCCATCAACAGCAGGCTTTCCCTTTTATGCTTGCGGGAAACAAAATATAATAATAAAGAGCCCCCCACAGCAGAAATGGCCCTTTCCGTTTTTCCTAACATAATCTTGGTTTTAGATCATACTATGCAAAACACATGCTAGGGGATTTTTTAGGAAAATACTAAAAATATTAGTATTTTGTGACGGTTATGAAGCAAACCAAACAACTATCCACCCATTCCAGAGTAATAAAAGAGCTGCTCACCCGGTACAAGGACACGTTTACGGCATTCTGCGAGCTGCTCAATAACTCCCTGCAGGCAAAAGCCACCCGCATCGAGCTTGTCATCGACTATGCCGACGGCGCTCTTCATAACGCCCCTTTTACCCGCATCGAGCTGACAGACAACGGTCAGGGGGTCGCCATCTCGGAATTCGAGGACAAGATCCTCCTCATCGGCACCAATGTAAAAAAGGACGGACAGGGCGTAGGACGATTTGGCGCCTTGCAGCTGGGCGAAAAAATGACCATCGACACCGTCGCCTTCGACCCCGCCGGACATTATTTCACCCGTATCCATTTCCCATTGGATTCTTCCACTATTTCTTCTACACTGTCGAAGGTCAATTTGGAATATGATGTAGAAGTTCTAAAGCAAAAAGCCAACCCTTACTATAAGATCACCATCGAAAAATTACACCACCACCGCCAGGGCAAGGTCCTCCCCCGCAACAAGATCTCGGAAAAGTTCAGGAACGACGCCATCCGCCAGGCCATATTTGAAAAATATCCCCTCCAGATCTTCCACCGGGAAGTACATTTTACCATCAATGGCGCCGACCTCGATCCGGCCGAATTTGTCATGGGCGACCCTATCCTGAAAAAGACCCTCTATGTCGACATCCGCGGCGCCGAACATCCCTTCGATATCCATTTCTATCACATGCGGATACCCCTGAACAAGGTCAAGGTCTTCTTCTACATGAACCAGGCAGGGATCAAGGCCGTGGCGCACGAATTTACTTACTCCTCCGACTGGTACACCCCCGACCTGGGCACCTGGTTCATCTACCTGGATTCGCCCTTCTTTAATTCCGACCTCTTCCGCAACATCGACCTCGATTCGCTGGGCGATGAGGAAATAAAGAACCTGAAGGAATTCATCAAGGACGCCGTCAACGACTTCTTCAAGGCCAATAACCTGCGGTTTGAAAAATTCATTACCCGCCTGGAAAAAGACGGATCTTATCCCCGCAGCTTCGACACCCCCATGGATCAGTCCCGGGAACTGCTCTTTCACAAGATAGCCTACGCTGCCGAGGACGAATACAAGCTGATGGATCAGAAAAATGAAAAGATGCGGGGACTCTTCTATTCCCTCATCGATAAGACCCTCGCCGGCGGACACGTGGAAGAGGTCTTTACAAAAGTGGTCCGGCTCTCCGATCCCAATATGCAGAAATTCCATCAGCTGCTCCAGCAGACGGAACTGGAGAATGTCATCGCCTTTTCCAGCGCCGTGGCCGCCAAGCTTCAGTTCATCGATCTTCTCTACGAATTGACATACGGCGACATCGCCTCTGTATTGCTGGAAAGAAGTCAGCTGCATAAGATCATCGAAAAAGAGCTTTGGGTCTTTGGTGAAGCCTACAATGGCAGCCCGCATCTCTGGTCCGATAAAAAGATCGGCAATATTCTCGAAGAGCTGCGGAACAAATACTTCAGCTATACCCCTACGGTAGAAGATGAGAATCTGATCGCCGGTGTGGATGGACTGGACAATATCACCGACCTCTTCTTCTTTAATGAGAAAGTGCTGGACAACGAGGACAGGGAGATCATGGTGGTGGAGCTGAAATCTCCCAAATGCGCCATTGGGAAAAAGGAACTGCAACAGATAGATGAATATGCATTCACTGTCGAAAGCTACCCGGGGCTTCCCAGAGAGAACACACGGTATAAATTTATCCTCGTAAGCTCGCGGCTGACCCAGTACGCAAGATCCAAGATGAAGTCCAGCCGGGAAAGATATAAGACACCCTTCCTGTACGATCGCAAGGCCGGCAAGAACATCGAAGTCTTCGTCATCGAATGGTCAGAGCTCATCGAGCTCAACAAACGCAAGCTGGGCTATCTTTCCTCCAAGCTGGAAATAAAGAACAAAAGTGTAAAAGAGAAATTTGAAGCGGAATATGGCGCCATCATCAACGAGAAAGTAGCCGCCCGTCTCACCCGGAACAAGACCTCCCTGGTATAGTCGTCCCGCACCCACCAGGTCTTTACCGGACCCTATTCGTCATCATTCGAATTGTCCAGCCTGGCCAGCTCCCCTTCATCCAGATCGTCTCCCCGTTCAGGGTCCATATCCATCTCGGGGTCGCCCTGTATATCTTCGTCGGCATCCCGATGCGCCTGTATGAGCTTTGACTGCTCGTCGGATAAAGGCTTATCCTTCATTTTGTTTTTAGTGCTCTTTGCCATAACATACATGTTGGGTTATCAATGATGCAGGCTGTCCGGTGGCACGCCCGCACGATCCTCCGATCCCGTTGTTCCCGTATTTGTATCCTGAGTGCCGGTATATATCCTGCCCCTCGAATACTTACCCGCAAAAAATGAAAGGATGGCCACAAATACGACGACTATGACGATCATCACCCTCCTTCTGTTGCTGTCCATAACCGTATTTTTGGATAGACAGCCAAAAAATTGTGCCACCTACTCCCTTTCCAGCAACCCACGTACCAGGGCCTTCCACTGTATCTTCGACAACCCGATCGCCCCCAGGGACCCCACCACCGCATTCCTCACCTTGTCCCCAACACCCGGATATTCCGTATTGGGTACCTCATTACGCCCATACACCGTGGCGGTGATCTTTTTATCCCCCCATTCTATGATAAAAGTACTGGTGGCATGCTCCTGCAGGAAATGCGCCGTCACCGTATTATTGGTATCCTTTAGCTGTGGGTTCGCGCATGGCCGGACCTGCATCAGGGAAATAGCTCCCGGCGCTATGACAGCCGGCTGCTCCAGCTTCTCGATCCTCACCCAGTCATAACCCTTTCCCTCGTTCGTAGCAGGACCCGGTATATCGATACGTATATAGTCGTCCACTGCCGCACGTCCCTTTAATGGTTCTCCCTCATTATCCGTCAGTTGAAATCCTGCTGTAAGAGCGCCGCAATGATCCGTCCATTCATTCACATCCAACAGCCGGTTTGTAGCTCTTTCAAAAATATACCGTGCATCCGCCTCCTTCCCTATCCCTACCTGCGCCGAGGTCACCGTTGATTTGCCACGTTCCTGCGGCGGCAATAGTTGTTCTATATGCGCAGGGATCGTCTCCTCCGCATCCGGCTCCTGCTCCTCCATCGCCGCCCAGCGAATGGCATCCGCCAGCTGGCTGACAGGGAAGCCCTTGTACTCCCCCGGAAGAAGAAAACTTATACTATCGGTGAAATTCCGGATCTTTTCCACATCCGATATGATGGCGACCTTACGCCAGCTGGCAAACTGCTTCAAGCCCAGCCAGATATCACGTATCCAGGCCCCAATGCTGAAATTCTTCAAAGGAGTGTCGACATAAAAGACAAAATTCAGCTTGCCCGTAAGGGCCGTATGCCTTTTCACCTCCGGAAAGATCACCTTTTCAAAGTCATCCTTTGTCACTTCTCCGGAGGCTCTAAAACCTGCAACATTAGGAGGAAGGTCGGGTAGAACACCGATCATAGCAGTATTTTTTATGAGCACAACAAAAGTCGGGCCCTTTCTTCGGACATTTACTTATAGGTAGCCGCCAGCTTCAAGGCTTCATAGGTATTCACCACCCCGCCGGTAACACTGATATCGGACAGCAACACCTGGCGCGGCTCCCCATCATCCATCACCGTCACCGTATGCGTGGGTTTCACCACACTACGCATGATAATTTCCTTTACCTGCAATGCCGTCAGCTTCGGATAATATTCCCGGATCAACGCCGCCAGCCCCGTTACTACAGGAGCCGCCATGCTCGTGCCATCATGATTGGCATAGTGCGATCCCGGAGTAGTGGAATAAATAGCTACCCCCGGCGCGAACACATCCACCTTGGTCTTTCCATAATTGGAAAA
>DASZXP010000022.1:0-12806 GCA_035545935.1 Puia sp.
ATTTACAGGTAATTTTATCGAATGTACGAGCAGTCCCTGCCGGAATAAACGGGAAAAACACCCTTTTTGAAATATGCTACAATAATCATTATTTTTAATACAGACATTCACATAAGTTTCAAACCATTTTGAGAAAACTAACGCGGAGAGAATTCCTGACCCGGACAGGAACGCTGGCGGGCGTTGCCTACCCTGCTATGTTATCCATGGGTTTTATACCGGCGGCCCCGGCTCACCCTTTCAGGCTGGAAGGAGATGGCTCAGGCAAACAGGTCCTGATCCTGGGCGCCGGCCTGGCAGGCATGTCGGCGGCATATGAGCTGGGCAAGCTGGGCTATCGCTGTACGATCCTGGAAGCAAGGGACAGAGCCGGCGGACGTTGTTTCAGCGTACGCAAAGGCTCCACCAATACCGAGACCGGTCAACCCCTCCAGACCGCCCGTTTCGACGAAGGGCAGTATTTTAATGCCGGTCCGTCGCGGATCCCCCACCATCACGCCCTCACCCTCCATTATTGTAAAGAGCTGAATGTCCCTATTCAGGTGTACAACAATGTCAATGAGGCGGCCTATTATTTCAGCGAAGGCAAAGGCCCTTTATCCAACAAAAAGATACGCATCCGGGAAGTCCATAACGATGTGCGCGGATGGCTTTGCGAGCTGCTGGCCAAGGGATTGGATGGGGGTAAGGTAGACGCGCAGATGAGCCGGGAAGACACGCAAAAGATCATCGAATACCTGCGGGCGGAAGGAGGACTGGACATCGACAAATTATACAAGGCCTCCGCCCGTCGTGGCTATATGGACCCCCCCGGCGCGGGGGAGAAGACCGGAAGGATCGCCGATCCGTATGTCCTGTCCGAGCTGTTGGCATCGGGACTGATGGACCCCGATTTTTACAACGTCGCCGAATATACCTACGAACTGCAAATGACACTGTTCCAGGCAGTAGGAGGCATGGACAGGATCGCGGCCGCCCTGGAAAAAAGACTCAACGGCCTGATCCGCTACCAGTCCGAAGTGAGCTCCATCCACAATACCGAACAGGGTGTCAGGGTCATGTACAAGGACAAGACAGGCGAACACAGCCTGGACGGCGATCTCTGCGTCTGCACCATCCCCCTGCCCGTCCTTAGCAATATCGACCACAATTTCTCCTCCGACGCCAGCCGTGCCATCGACTCCATCGTCTATATGCAGACAGGCAAGATAGGTATGCAATTCAAGCGCAGGTTCTGGGAGGAGGACGAGCAGATCTACGGGGGGATCACCCATACCAATAACCAGCTGACCCAGATCTTTTATCCCTCCTATGATTATTTGAGCGGTAAGGGAATCCTGATAGGATATTATAACTTTAATGAAAAGGCAAGAGTCACAGGAGAGCTGTCCTACCAACAAAGGGAAGCGTTTGCATTGGAAAAGGGGAGCCTTATCCATCCACAGTATCCCCATGAATTCGAAACTTCTTTCTCTGTCAGCTGGCACAAGACAAAATATAGCCTGGGAGGCTGGGCGCTGTATTCGGCGGATGAAAGGCAATCGTTGTATAAGGCCCTGTTACAGCCCGACAAACAGGTGTATTTCGCGGGAGAGCATCTGACCTGGCTGAATGCCTGGATGGCCGGCGCATTCGAGTCGGCCCGGAGCGTGGTAGCGTCGCTGCATGCGCGGGTAACGGGCGGGCGGATACCCAACAATATTTAACCACCAAAACATACACTTATGGGCCAGAATGAAAAGATCAGTCGTCGTCAATTATTGAGAACGGGCGCTCTTTTGGCAGGTGGCCTTCCCATCGCCGGCGGCCTTTTGAGCAAGGTGCAAGCCAGCCCGATCTATCCTGCCGGAAATGCGGCACCCGGTGGGAGCATCCTTCGCCCGGGCACTACAGGCTGGGATGGGCAGTATCGTCCTGGTTCCAAAGGCTGGGTCGAGCAGGAGATTGCCCTGAACGCTCCCGCAGAGCTCAAGGCCCGGCTCTTTGCCAATGAAAATCCTTTTGGCCCTTCCGACAAGGCAAAAAAAGCCATCACCGACGCCATGACGAAGAGCTATCAATACCCTTTTATGTATTTCAAGGACCTCTATCAGATGATCGCCGACCGCGAAGGCATCACACCCGATAATATCCTTTTTGGCGCCGGCAGCAGCCCCATGCTTATGGCCGCCGCGATGTATTTCAGCAAGCCGGGCGGCAACATCATCACCGGAGATCCCTCTTACGAGGACCTGCCGACAAAGGCCACCCATTTCAATGCCAAATGGGTAAAGGTGCCGTTGACATCGGATTACAAACTGGATCTCGATGCCATGGAAAAAGCCATAGATGGCAACACCAGCCTCGTATACATCTGCAACCCCAACAACCCCACCGCCACCGTGGTGGACACGGAAAAGCTTCGCGGCTTCTGTGAACGTGTCTCCAAAAGAGTCACTGTATTTGTGGACGAGGCCTATATCGACTATCTGCCCGATCCCGCGGGGACCACTCTCGTCAGCGGTGTCCGGGCGGGACAAAATATCATCGTAGCCAGGACCTTTAGCAAGCTGCATGGTTTTGCGGGACTGCGGGTAGGATATATCATGGCGCAGCCGGATATGATAAAGAAGCTGGAAGACTATACCGAAGGTCCCATGTCCATCTCGGCCACTTCCCTGCAGGCGGCCCTTGCCAGCTACCAGGATAAGGAATATCTCCAGGGCGCGTTGAAGAAGACGCTGGCCTCCAAAGAATACCTATACGACGTGCTGAAAAAAGAAGGATATACCTATATCCCTTCCAGCGCCAACTTCGTCATGTTCCCGCTGAAAATGGATGGAGAACATTTTGCTTCCGAGATGATGAAGCGGGGAGTGGGCGTGCGGTCCTGGGTATTGGGCGGAAGCAATCAGTGGTGCAGGGTTAGTATCGGTCGCATGGATGAAATGGAAGCATTTGCAACAGCATTTAAAGAACTGTCATGATCAAGCATATCGTAATGGCCCTCTGTCTGCTGGCAGGGCCTGTTTTTACCGTACTGGCACAGGACACGGCATCCAGGGCGCTCACCATGGCCGAATATGAAAAGGCAAAAGGTTTTTTACCCGCGGACCTCGACAAGGACAGCTATGTAAAATTCGAGAACGCCTATATCCTGGACCGGAATGATTTCGGCAAGCCTTATTTCATCACGGGCGACGATGGATTGAAGAAGCGTATCGATCTGTACAAGCTCATACGTAAAGAGGGGCGGACCGAGATCGCTACCGTCATCTTTTATACCACGGAGACGGGGCAGCGTTATATGGCCTGTCTACCCGGATTCAAGGCCGATGGTAAGATATGGGAGAAATATTTCGAGGACATCCATGCCATCGACAAGACGGAAAAGAATTTTGTGCTCAAGTTGTCCTATGTATTGTCGAGGGAATTGGGCTTCCAACTGTATCGCGCGGGTGTCGCCGGCCAAAGCTCCGGACATCGTGAACGGGAGGCGGGTACCTACGGCAATGATATCTGCTTCCCCGGGAGTACCCTGGTTACTTTGTCGGATGGAAAGGAGCGGCCACTTTGTGAGGTCCGGGCCGGCGACGCCATTGTCACAGTGGACCCTGCTACCAACCGAAGGACGACAGTGAAGGTAAAGGAGCTGACCGTGCATGATGCAAAGAACTATGCTATCACCCGCCTGATACTGGTAAAGGTCAGCGGTGAAGGGCGAGCGATACAGCTTTCATCCAGGACCTTACAGGCTACCCCCAACCATCCCATCCTGACAACAGCGGGAGAGAAGAAGATGGGCGAACTGAGAGTAGGGGACAAGCTGTCTTCACCCGACGGGATCTTCACCGTTTGGGATAAGCAGGAATCCGCTGGAGGAGTGCAAAAAGTGTATAATATCGTAGCCACCGGGGGCAGCACCTACATTATCGATGGAGTGACTGTTTTACAGAAGTCCCTGAAGAATTAGATAATATTCAATGGGGAGGCCGCTGAAACCGGTACATTTGCGGATGCAAAATCCGGTGTTAGTCATTAAGTTGGGAACGGCGGTGATCACGGACGGGCAAGGTGTTATCGTACAATCCATTATAAAGAAGGTGGCCGCCGAGGTGGCCGCCTTGTCCGATAAGTACCGTATTGTGCTGGTATCCAGCGGCGCTGTCGGCAGTGGAAAAGGATTTTTCCATCAATACAAGGGCACCATTACCGAGCGCAAGGCGGCGGCAGCTGTCGGCAACCCTGTCCTCATCCAAAACTATCAGAAGTATTTTGCCGCCTACAATATCCCCGTGGCGCAGGCGCTTTGCGAGCGGCATCATTTCTCCAGCCGGCCCCGCTTCCTGCAGCTAAAGGAGACATTTACCGAATTCTGGAAGAATGGCATCCTTCCTATCATGAATGAGAACGACCTCGTGAGCAATGTCGAGCTCAAATTCTCCGACAACGATGAGCTGGCTACATTGACCGCTATTGGTTTTGATGCCGAGACCCTGATCATCTGCACTTCCGTGGGCGGGTTTATGGACCCGGATAAGAAGATCATTCCAAAGGTGGACAAGGTGGATAGTAAGATATTGGGTTATGTCACGACGGACAAGAGCAGCCTGGGGTTGGGTGGGATGCTGTCCAAGCTTACCTTTACCCGTCTGGCTAATTCCCTGGGCATCAAAGTGGTGATCTGTGGGCTTGATGGTAAGACCCCTTTTACGGCCGCGCTGGCAGGGACGGCGGGCACTTCGTTCCGTCCACAAGAGTCCAATTTAAAGGCCCGGCAGAAATGGCTGGCCAGCGGCTCCATCACCCTCGGTAGTATTTTTGTAGACAAGGGCGCCGCCAAAGCATTGATGGCGCGTAAGAGCCTGCTGAGCGTCGGTATAAAAAAGGTACAGGGTAAATTCACCCCCGGGGAGGTCATACAGCTGGTGGACGAGGATGACACGATCATCGGTGTGGCCAAGGCCCGGCTGGGCGCTGCGGAGGTCGTCGCCCATCTCCGTAGTAAGAATATCGTGGCGGCGCATGCGGACGATATCGTAATATTTTAAGTATGAGCAAAGTCGAATCACTTATAAAGAAAACATATACCGCCTCGGTATCTCTTCGCACCGCGGAGGAGCGTAACATCAAGCGGACGTTGAAGACATTGGCCGATGGCCTGGAGGCGGATATGAAAGCCCTTCTGAAAGCCAATGCCAAAGACCTTTCCCGCCAGGAGCCGGGGAATCCCCGTAACGACAGGCTTATGCTCGACGAACAACGTGTCCGGGGTATTGCCGCGAGCATCCGGAAAGTGAGCCGTCTGCCGGACCCCACCGGTAAATTGCTGGACAAACGCAAGCTGGCCAATGGACTGCAGGTGGAGAAACGTTCCGTGCCGCTGGGTGTGGTAGGCGCCATCTATGAGTCCAGACCCAATGTGACATTCGACATTGCCGCTCTTTGTATCCGCAGCCGTAACGCCTGTGTGCTGAAAGGCAGCAAGGAAGCCGAAGAGACCAATAAAGTAGCCATCGGGCTTATCAAAAAAGCATTGCAGGCCGGCGGCATCGATCCCGACTGTGCGACATTGCTTCCCTCCGAAAGGGAGACGGTACAGGAGCTCTTCACCGCCACCCGTTGGGTGGACGTGCTGATACCACGCGGGTCCGATTCGTTGATACGCTATGTACGGGAGAACAGCCGGGTGCCCGTTATCGAGACCGGCGCAGGCGTTTGCCATGTCTATGTAGAAAGACAGGCTGACCTGGAGAAGGCTGTGGACATTGCTGTCAATGCGAAGGTCTCCCGCCCCTCCGTCTGCAATTCGATGGATAGCCTGCTCGTCGATAAAAAAATAGCCTCCGCCTTTTTAAAAAAGCTGCAAGCCCCCATGAAAGGATATGGGGTAGAATTGTACGCCGAGCCTACGGCCTATAGCCTGCTCAAAGGGTACCCGCATTTGAAAAAGGCGTCCAAAGACGACTTTGGAAAGGAATGGCTCAGCCTGAAATGCGCCGTCAAAGTGGTGGAAGACATCGATGAAGCCCTGGACCATATCCGTCAATACTCCACCCGTCATTCCGAGGCCATCGTGTCGAAGGACCGAAAGGTTTGCGAGCGATTCCTGGCCGAGGTGGATGCGGCCGCCGTGTATACCAATGCATCTACCCGGTTTACGGACGGGGAAGAGCTGGGGCTTGGCGCCGAGATAGGCATCTCCACGCAAAAACTGCATGCCCGGGGGCCGTTCGCACTGGAAAAGCTGGTGACCGAGAAATGGCTGATACGCGGGAACGGGCAGATACGGAAATGACTTTTTGGCCGGGTAGCCCATAGTCCGGTAAGCTGTCACGGCCTGGCCTCCGACCGAATATTTTTTTAATTGTCAAAAAAACGTTTATTTTAGTATTCACAAAACGATGAATACATATGAAGCCCTTTCTGATCCTGACTGCTTTGCTCGTCGCATGCACCATCCTGCAAGCGCAAAATAATGTCACCCTTTCCAGATCGGACACATCGGGTCCGCAGATCAGCCGTAACATCTATGGCCATTTCTCCGAGGATCTTGGCCGTTGTATCTATGATGGCTTCTGGACAGGAGACAAGATCCGGATGGATGTAGTGGAGGCGTTGAAGAAGATAAAGATACCCGTATTGCGCTGGCCTGGCGGATGTTATGCCGACCAATACCACTGGCGCGATGCCATTGGACCAAGGGATCAGCGCAAGCACACCGTCAATACCACCTGGGGCATGGTGACGGAAGACAACAGCTTTGGTACGCATGAGTTCCTGGAGCTGTGCAGCCTGTTGGGATGTGAGCCTTATATCGCCGGCAATGTCGGCACCGGCACACCCGAGGAGATGGCCAACTGGCTGGAATACCTGAACTTCAATGGACATAGCACGCTGGCCGATCTTCGCCGGCAGAATGGACGTGAGCAACCCTGGAATGTATCCTTCTGGGGAGTCGGTAACGAGAGCTGGGGTTGCGGCGGCAGCATGACGCCCGAATTCTATGCGGGACAATACCGCCGGTATTCCGAGTTCTGTAAGAACTATCCCGGCACCCACCTGAAGCTGATCGCCAGCGGCGCCAACAGCGACGACTATCATTGGACGGATGTGGTGATGAAAGATATCAATCTATGGAATACCTGGGGTATCTCCATGCATTACTATACCCTGGCAGGACCCTGGGAGAAAAAAGGATCCGCCACCCAGTTCGGCGAAGACCTTTATTTCAAGGCGATGAAGTCTTGTCTGCGTATGGAAGAGATCGTAAAGAAGCACAGCGCCGTCATGGATAAATACGATCCAAAGAAAAAAGTGGCGCTCATAGTGGATGAATGGGGCATCTGGACGGATGCTGAACCTGGCACCAACCCCTCCTTCCTTTATCAGCAGAACAGTCTTCGTGACGCGCTCATCGCAGGGACTACGCTGAATATTTTCAACAACCACACCGACAGGGTCAAGATGGCCAACCTGGCGCAAACAGTGAACGTGCTGCAGGCCCTCATCCTCACCGACAAGGACAAAATGTTGCTGACGCCTACCTACTATGTATTCGATATGTACAAAGTACACCAGGATGCACACTCGCTCGTCGTAAAATTCGATGCGCCAAATTATACCTATGGCTCCGATGCGCTGCCCGCCGTAAATGCTTCGGCCAGCCGTGATTCTGCCGGAGCCGTACATATCTCCCTCGTCAACATCGACCCCACGAAGAAGAACACCGTGCGTGTGCCTTTACAGGGACTGCCGTCAAAGAGCGTACAGGGACAGATACTGGCATCGGCCAAATACACGGACATCAATACATTCGATCAGCCCGGCAAGGTCCATTCCGCCATCTTCAACGGCGCAAAGAAGTCGGGTAACGAGCTGGTGGTGGAAATGCCCCCTGCCTCTATTGTCGTATTGGAATTGAAATAAGCTGATACTATGCGCAGTCTGTCATGTTCAGCCCGGTGTTTGTTTGCAAGCTTCCTGGTTGCCGGCCTCCTGTCCGGCGGCGTCCTCTTTGGCCAGGAACCTGTCGCCGTCAAGCCTCCCATGGGGTGGAACAGCTATAATTGTTTTGGTTCGGCCGTGCATGAAGATGAGGTAAAGGCCAATGCCGATCATATGGCGAAACATCTTCGTTATGGCTGGCAATACATCGTCGTGGATTTTTTATGGGCCTATGACAATCCTCCGGGCAGCCTGATCGGCAATCCTTTTCAGCAAAGACTACACGATGGCTCCTATATTCCCTGGCTTGCCATGGATGCGTGGGGCAGGCTGCTGCCCAATACCAATAAATTCCCTTCCGCCTGTGGCGGTGGCGGATTCAAGTCCCTGGCCGGCTATGTACATGGCCTTGGACTGAAGTTCGGTATTCATGTAATGCGCGGCATTCCCCGCCAGGCCGTATGGGCGCATAGTCCTGTAAAGGGGACCGATGGCATTACGGCGGACCAGGTGGCGGACACTTCCTCTACCTGTCCCTGGATGAATCATATGTATGGGCTGGATATGCGCAAGCCAGGCGCGCAGGAATATCTGAATTCGCTGCTGGAGCTGTATGCCGAATGGGGTGTGGACTTTATAAAAGTAGATGACATCGCCAGGCCATATAGCACTGCCGAGATAGAAGGATATAAAAAAGCCATCGAGCGTTGTGGCAGACCCATCGTACTGAGCCTTTCGCCGGGTGAGACGCCTCTGAAGGATTCCACACATGTCGCACAGCATGCGAATATGTGGAGGATGGCCGATGATTTCTGGGACAGCTGGAAGGAGATGCTGAAGATGTTCGATTATGCCAGGAGCTGGGAAGGCATCGGCGGACCCGGACATTGGCCCGACTGCGACATGATACAGATCGGCAAGATCTCCAAGCGGGGACCCGTGGGGCCGGAGCGATACAGCAGATTCACGAACGACGAGCTCGTCACGCATATGACCTTTTGGTGTATCTATCGCAGCCCGCTGATGCTCGGCGGCAATCTGCCTGACAACAGAGAGATAGAAGAGAAGCTTTTCTCCAATGAAGAAGTGTTGCGTGTCAACCAGGAAGGCGCGAACCCACGACAGGTGTACAAACAGGATGGCAGTATGATATGGGCATCCGATGCGCCCGATGGAGGAAAGTATGTGGCGTTGTTCAATATCAGCGATGGAGAAAAAACAGTGACATTGGATTTTGCATCGGCCGGTCTGAAGAAGAAAAATGTCCTGCGTGATCTTTGGAAGCAGACGGACCTGGGGACATTCGCCAAAAAATATGCAATTACTATTCCCGCGCATGGTGCGGTCTTGTTAAAAATAAGATCGTCAAAATAAATATTTGTTCTTGTCATTTGGTATTCCTTACCTTTACTTCGGCTTTAGGGGTGCTCGTTCACACGGGCTGAGATAATACCCTCAGAACCTGATTCGGTTAGTACCGGCGAAGGGAAAAGACGGACTCTCTCTTACTGCGAGCAAGCAGCACCTCCATTATTCATTCAGCAGCCGTCAAGGCGGTTCGTCCGACGGACAATAATTGCAGCAATCGCAAACGCGGTTCGTCCGAAGGACAGTAATTATTTAGTGTATGGTACAAGTAACCATCAACCGGGAAAGCTTTATGCTGCCCGCTACAGGCACGCTGGCCGATGTCCTGCCGTTACTGGATATCAGCCGGCCCGATGGGATAGCCATTGCCGTTAATGATAATGTCATCCCCAAGGGCGAGTGGCAGCAATACAAGCTGCAGGCGGACGACAAGGTTTTTGTCATCCGGGCGACACAAGGAGGATAAACTAAAATACTACAGATATGAACAAGGACATTATTCCGGACACAGCTGTCATCAGCCGGGAGCCTTTCCCTGCCAGCCGCAAGATATATGTGAAAGGCCAGCTGCATGACATCAGCGTGGCCATGCGGGAGATCAGCGTGGGTAACACGGTGGACAGGTTCACCGACACCGAGACGCCCAATCCGTCCGTAACGGTATATGATACCAGCGGTCCCTATACAGACCCCGGAGTAGATATCGATCTGGAGAGAGGGCTGCCGCGTATACGCGAGCAATGGATACTGGATAGAGGCGATGTCCATGACGCGCCCTTACGTGCCAAATACGGTAAGAATGTGACGCAGCTGCATTATGCCAAAAAAGGGATCATCACGCCCGAGATGGAATACATTGCCATCCGGGAGAACCAACGTGTCGGAGGAAAGATCACGCCTGCCTTTGTACGGGACGAAGTAGCTGCCGGAAGGGCCGTCATCCCTGCGAATATCAATCACCCCGAGACGGAACCTATGATCATCGGTCGCAACTTCCTCGTGAAGATAAATGCCAATATCGGCAACTCCGCCATCCGGAGCTCCATCGAAGAGGAAGTGGAAAAAGCCGTATGGGCCTGCCGTTGGGGCGCCGACACCATCATGGACCTGTCCACCGGCAAGAACATTCATGAGACAAGGGAATGGATCCTTCGCAACTCGCCCGTTCCCGTGGGAACGGTGCCCATATACCAGGCGCTGGAAAAGGTCGGCGGTAAGGCCGAAGCCCTCACCTGGGAGATATACCGCGATACGCTGATCGAGCAGGCCGGGCAGGGAGTGGATTATTTTACCATCCACGCCGGCGTGTTATTGCGCTATATCCCGCTGACCGCCAAACGTGTCACCGGCATCGTATCCAGAGGCGGCTCCATCATGGCGAAATGGTGTCTGGCGCATCATCGTGAGTCATTCCTCTATACGCATTTTGAAGAGATCTGCGAGATCATGAAAGCGTACGATGTCTCTTTCTCGCTGGGGGATGGATTGCGGCCGGGATCCATTGCGGATGCCAACGACGCCGCGCAATTCGCGGAGCTGGAGACATTGGGTGAACTGACAAAGATCGCCTGGAAACACGACTGCCAGGTCATCATCGAAGGTCCGGGACATATACCTATGCACCTGATAAAGGAAAATATGGACAAGCAGCTGAAGGAATGCCATGAGGCGCCTTTCTATACGCTGGGGCCTTTGACTACGGATATAGCGCCGGGCTACGATCATATCACCTCCGCCATCGGCGCGGCCATGATCGGATGGTATGGCACTGCCATGCTATGCTATGTGACGCCCAAGGAACATTTGGGACTTCCCAATAAGAAGGATGTAAAGGACGGGGTCATCGCTTACAAGATCGCTGCTCACGCGGCCGATCTGGCGAAAGGCCATCCCGGTGCGCAATACAGGGATAATGCCCTTAGCAAGGCCCGGTTTGAATTTCGCTGGCAGGATCAGTTCAATCTTTCATTGGACCCCGATACCGCCCGGGCATTCCACGACGAGACGCTACCCGCGGAAGGGGCTAAGATCGCCCATTTCTGTTCCATGTGCGGCCCTCATTTCTGTTCGATGAAGATCACACAGGAGGTCAGGCGTTTTGCGGAAGAGAAAGGCGTGGACGAGATCACGGCATTGGAAGAAGGCATGAAAGAAAAGTCCGAGGCGTTCAAGCAGGCGGGCGCAGAGATCTATCTATGAGAAAGTTTTTTTTAATAGTCGTCATCACGAGGCCGGAGCCCTGGGATGGTGAGGCTGACTGCCTTGAGCAACTGCTGGAGGCCGGCGTGGAGAAGCTGCATATCCGCCGATGGGGGGATACAAGGGAAGCGCTGCTGGAACGGCTGGCTCCAAAGTGGAGCAGCAGACTGGTGCTGCATGGTGAGCAGGAGATGGCATCGAGGTATGGCGTACCGCAAATACACGGACATTGGTCGGACAAGCCGGCATCCGTTGGTTTATCCGCGTCGACACACTCCTGGGAGGAAGTACAACAGATCACGCCCGGCGCGCTGGAATATGTCTTCCTCAGCCCTTTGTTCGACAGCATCTCCAAACCCGGCTATATGGCCGGAGAAGGACTGTTGAAGCGGCCCACAGGAGCCGCTCCCTGCAAGCTCGTAGGATTGGGCGGCATCGATGAATATACTATCGGGCAGGTGATGGATCATGGATGGGATGGAGCAGCCGTGCTGGGATATATCTGGAAGGATCCGTACAAGGCTGTCGAAAGATTTAAAACACTAAAAGCAATCGTAGAAAACCATGGAAGATAATCGTCCCCGGGTATTGGCAGTGGCCGGCTTTGACCAGAGCGGCGGGGCGGGTATCCTGGCGGATATAAAGACGCTGGAGGCGCATGCGGTATATGGCTATGGGGCGCTCAGCGGACTGACCTTTCAAAATGAGAAGATCATCAGCAGGATACATTGGTTCAGCGAACAGGAGATCTTCGAGCAGATAGACCATTGTTTTGCTTCCGTGAGCTTCGATTGGGTGAAGATCGGCATCGCAAGGAATATACGGATGTTGAATGCCATCGTCCGGCATTTGCAAAAGCATAACCCATCCATACGGGTTATCCTCGACCCAGTCATCCGGGCCAGCAGCGGCGCCGACTTCTGGGAAAACACCGACGCCGATGAATTTGACGCGCTTGCCCGTCAGTGTTGGCTCATTACGCCCAACTGGAACGAGCTGGGTTGGTTGTATCCGAACGAAGACGTGCCCGATGTCTGCCGCAGGCTGTCCGGGTATTGTCATTTGTATCTTAAGGGCGGGCATCATCCGCAGCGACCCGGCAGGGATTATCTGTGGAGCGAAGGCGTGCTGCATGTACTGGAGCCGGAAGTGGACACGGCTGCCGTATATCCCAAACACGGATCGGGATGTGTACTTTCTTCCTCCCTGGCGGGCAATCTGGCGAAAGGCCTTCCGTTAATGGAGGCCGCGGTGAGATCGAAAAGATATATCGAACAATTTTTAACCAGTAATAAAACTTTATTAGGATGGCA
>DASZXP010000023.1:0-3227 GCA_035545935.1 Puia sp.
CTACTTTGTCCAGATCGATCTTATTGGGTATGGAGGAGAATTTGAAAAAGATGGCCACCAGCACGAAGGCAAGACCAAGAATAAGGTAAGGAGTTTTTACGCTCTCGATGCTGGCATGGGTGTTGGCGGCGCTGACACTGCCAAAGATGGCAAAGCTCACCAGCAGGGGGCCGATGGTGGTGCCGAAATTATTGACGCCACCGGCCATGGTCAGCCGCTGCGAGCCCGTCGCAGGATCGCCGATAACGATGGCTAATGGGTTGGCAGCGATCTGCTGCAGCGAGAATCCCAATCCTACGATAAACAGGCCGGACAGCATCAGGGCAAAAGAGGAATTATTGGCCGCGGGATAGAACAGTAAAGTACCGATGGCGGAAATGATCAAACCTACGGCAATGCCATTTTTATATCCTATTTTATTCAGCAGATCGGAGCCTACCGACTTGGAAATAGCCACATATATGATGGAACCAACGGTATATGCTACGTAAAAAGCGATCGCCACCAGCTGGCTTTGAGCCTGTGACAGATTGAATTTCTCTTGAAATACAGGGATGAGAATATCGTTGCTCGCCGCTACAAAGCCCCAGAAAAAGAAGACGCTGATGAGGGTACCAAATTGAGCCCAATTGGTTTTTTGATGCATGGTAGTGTTTTGGAATTAAGGGCTGAAAATAGTACGTTTTCGTCATGCGAAAAATTTTTTCATCCCGGGCGGAGCATTAAATGGAAAACCTTCCCTAAATTGAATGGCGGTTGTTCAAAGGCTGCACCCTAAGCATTAACATATTTTAATGGAAATAATACACGTATCGGCAGAGTGTTATCCGGTGGCTAAGGCCGGTGGGTTGGGCGATGTTGTGGGGGCACTACCCAAATACCAGCGCCAGCTGGGGCATATCGCCAAGGTGGTCATGCCGATGTACCGGACTAAGTTCCTTTTGGCGAATGATTGGGATGTCGTTCATAAGGGATATACCCATTTGGGCAACTGGTGGTTCAATTACACCGTGATCAAGGAGCGGACCAACAAGCTGGGCTTCGACCTCTACCTGGTGGATATCAACGGGATGCTGGACAGGGAGAAGATATACGGGTATGACGACGATATCGAGCGGTTTGTCGCCTTCCAGGTATCGGTGGCGGACTGGCTGGCGGCCTGGAAACACCGCCCGGACATAGTGCATGTACACGATCACCAGGCGGCGCTGCTACCTTTCTTTTTTAAATACTGTCATGCTTTTCAATCCCTGGCGGAAGTACCTACGGTGCTGACCATCCACAATGCCCAATACCAGGGGTGGATGGGCTGGGACAAAAGCACCTATATTCCTGCCTATGACACCTGGAAGACCGGTATGCTGGGGTGGGGGAACGCCATCAACTCCCTGGGCAGCGGGATCAAGTGCGCCTGGAAAGTGACCACCGTAAGCCCTACTTACCTGGAGGAGATGCGCAGCAGCGCCAATGGACTGGAAGCTTTGCTGGAATATGAGCGGGGGAAATGCTCGGGTATTCTCAACGGCATCGACAACCTGGTCTGGGACCCTTCCACGGATGGCTATTTTGAAGATCACTACACCCTCGATACCGTAGAGGAAGGCAAGCGGAAGAATAAGGAGCTGCTTTGCCGGCGTTTCCAGCTGGACCCCAAAAAGCCGTTGATCACTTTTATCGGCAGGCTGGTGGGAGAGAAAGGGGCCGACCTGCTGCCCCAGACCATCGAAGACTCTTTTTATTATGTAGGACGCAGGATGAATTTCCTCATACTGGGAAGCGGATTCCCCGATGTAGAAGGCCGTCTCAACGCAATGCAGGGGCTTTCCCGCGGGGATTACAATGTGTATATCGGATATGATGAGGCGCTGAGCCATCTTATCTACGCTGGTGCGGATTTTATCCTCATGCCCTCCCGGGTGGAGCCTTGCGGGTTGAATCAGCTCTATGCGCTTCGATATGGCACCATCCCTGTAGTGCGTAATACGGGAGGGCTGCATGATACCGTAGTCGACTATGGCGACAGGCATGGGTATGGGATACGGTTCAACCATGCCACTGTCGGGGATATGACGCACGGTATCTGGAGGGCGGTGGAGCTGTATCAGCAGCAGGAAAAGGTGAAAGAGATACGCAGGCAGATCATGCAGCTGGATTTTAGCTGGGAGTCCAGCGTTAAGTCCTATATGCAGCTTTATGAATCCATGAAGTAATCAACTATCGTTTCAATCATAAACCGCGAAGTATGTCAAAAGAGATTTTGTCCGTGATATTAGGAGGGGGCGCCGGGACCAGGTTGTATCCCCTCACAGCCAGCCGGTCCAAGCCGGCCGTGCCGATAGCCGGTAAATACCGGTTGGTAGATATTCCCATATCCAACTGTTTGAACTGCGGCATAACAAGAATGTTCGTCCTTACGCAATTCAATTCGGCCTCACTTAACCGCCACATCAAGAACACGTATCACTTCAGCGCCTTCAGCTCGGCGTTCGTGGATATCCTGGCGGCGGAGCAAACCCCGGATAACCCTACGTGGTACCAGGGTACGGCGGACGCCGTCCGGCAGTGTCTGCGGCATCTGGGGCCTTTTGATAGCGACTATGTGCTGATCCTTTCCGGCGACCAGCTCTACCAGATGGATTTTATGGAAATGCTGGCGCATCATAAGGAGAAAGGAGCGGATATCTCTATCGCCACGATACCCGTCAATGACAGGGAGGCCTCCGACTTCGGGATCATGAAGATGGATGACAACGGCTATATCACCTCTTTCACGGAAAAGCCCAAGAAGGATATGCTGCCGCCCTGGGTCAGCGATACGGGGCCTGCCATGCAGGCGCAGGGAAGGCATTATCTCGCGTCCATGGGTATCTATATCTTCAACCGGCAGCTGCTCTCGGAGCTGTTGCAGAATGAGTATGTCGAATCCACGGACTTTGGGAAGGAGATCATACCGCAGTCCCTGGAGAAGTACAAGGTAGTCAGCTATCAGTATGACGGATACTGGACGGACATTGGTAATATCCCGTCTTTCTTCGAGGCCAATCTGGGGCTGACAAAGGATATCCCGGACTTCAATCTTTTCGACAATGAAAAGGCGATCTATACCCGCGCGCGCATGCTGCCGCCGGCCAAGATCAGCGGTACGACGCTGGAGAAGACCATTATCGCGGAGGGTTGTATCATCAACGCATCCCGTATTGAGAACAGTGTTATCGGCATACGCACCA
>DASZXP010000024.1:0-28228 GCA_035545935.1 Puia sp.
GGTCAATATGACCCATGATCTTATGGTGGTTTTGCCGAGGGTGTTCACCTCTTCCCATACCGAACAGAGAAGTTAAGCCCCTCATGGCCGATGGTACTGCACCACAATGCGGGAGAGTAGGTAGCTGCCATATTCATTGAAAGCCCTGTAGTTTTACTACGGGGTTTTTTTTTGCCTATACCTGAAGGGGTGGCGGGGACAGAGCCCCTATATTTGCCTCATGAACGCTCTTTTATGGATCACCCTGCTGCTGGCCCGCCCGGCCGATACGCTCCAACCCTTCCATCTCTCCGGCCATGCCCAAGGCACTACCTGGCATATCACCTATTACTCCACCGACAGCACGGTCCTCACCAGCCAGATCGATAGCATCCTGGACAAAATAGACAGCTCCCTCTCCCTTTATAAACCCTATAGCCTTATCTGCCAGTTCAACCGCGACCTGCATGGGGTCCGGATGGATGAACATTTGTCCCTGGTCATCCGGCAAGCGCTCGACACCTATAGGGCGAGCTCCGGGCTTTTCGACGTCACGGTACAGCCGCTCGTAGAAGCCTGGGGTTTTAGCGCCCACCCGCCAGCCGAATACCCTGATCCCGGCGCTATTCGACGCTTACTGCCTTGTATAGGGTCGGGGCAGCTGTCTATCCGGGACGGATGGCTAATAAAAGCACAACCCTGTGTCCATATCGACCTGGACGGCATAGCCCAGGGATACAGTGTGGATGTACTGGCAGCATTTTTGGAACGACATCATATCTCCCATTACCTGGTGGAACTGGGTGGGGAGCTGCGGGTAAAAGGAAGGAAACCTTCGGGCGAACGGATGCGTGTCGGGATCGAGGCGCCGCCTGCGAACGAATTTGCGGAAGCCGTTGTACAAAGGATCATATCGGTGGACAGCGGGGCTATCACCACCTCCGGCAGCTACCGGGCCTGGCATGAACACGGCGGCAAAAAGTTTAGCCATACCATCGATCCTCATACAGGATATCCTATCGACAATGAACTGATCAGCGTGACGGTGTACGCTAAAAAAGCGATCATAGCGGATGCTTATGACAACGCGCTCATGATAATGGGACTTGCGAAAGCCATGGAGTTTGTAAACAAACGAAAGGATCTGGCGGCATTCTTTATCTACCGGGATAAAAAGGGTGCAATCGTTTCCGCAACTTCCAAATCTTTTAATGCCTTACTAAACCCCTGATGCCTTATCTTAGTCTACCAGGAACCGCTGCAGGCGGTTCGACCAGAACCGTAGGTTCCGACCGAGGTATCCGAGGAAGGGTCCAACAGTGTTGGAACCGACGAAGGATACGAGCGAAGCTCTCGTGACGAAGCAGCTCCGACGAAGGCCTACAAACTTTAGCCTGTTGCGGGAAAAGGGCTAAATTTCAGAAAGTACTTTTCCCGCACAAACTACCAGCATGTTAAGAAGGGAATTTATACAACGCGCGGGTGCGCTGACAGGTGGATTGATAGTAGGGAATGGAGCGCTGAAGAGCTTTGCGGCGGACAGACAGACTATCCTGCGTGAGGGCGAGCCCGTGTCCATCGGCATCATCGGATGTGGCGATAGAGGAAAAGGTATCATGAGCATCCTGCTGGAAATGCCGGAGCTCTTTCGAATCACAGCCACTTGCGATGTATTGGACTTCCGGCTGGCGGAGGCCCGGAAAATGGGTTCCTTTACGGAATACAAGGACCATCGTAAGCTGCTGGATGATAAAAAGATCAACGCAGTAGTCATAGCAGTGCCGCTGAACCTCCATCATGATATAGCCATCGATGCACTGTCGGCGGGCAAACATGTTTATCTGGAGAAGACGATGACCTATAATATCCCGCAGGCGTTGGATCTGGTGAGCAAAGTAAAACGATATCCGAAGCAGGTGCTGCAGGTGGGGCATCAATACCGGTATTCTCCCTTATACTTTAAAGTAAAGGAGATGATCGAAAAGAATTATCTGGGCAAGGTGACCCAAATAGATTGCCGGTGGGACAGGAACGGGAATTGGAGGCGACCGGTGCCGGATCCTTCTCTGGAGAGAAAGATAAACTGGAGGATGTACAAAGAGTATTCGGGCGGGCTGACGGCGGAGCTTCTCTCACATCAGATAGATTTTATCAACTGGGCCTTTGGCACTCACCCGGACGAACTGTTTGGAACCGGCGGCATCGACTACTACAAGGACGGACGGGAGGTGTATGACAATGAGCAGGTCGTGCTGCGCTATAACCAGGCGGGGATGATCGGCAACTTCGGAGCCACCTGTGCGAACGCCCACGAAGGATACAATTTCAAGATCAAAGGAACAAAGGGGATGGTATCGCTGCTGGTGAACGAAGGCGTGTACTATCCGGAGCCGGAGACAAAAAAGGAGCTGACGACAGTGGACGGCGTTACGGGCGCTACCAGGATTGAATGGAACAAAGACGGGGGCATCCCCATCGTGAAAGAAAAACTAAAGGACGGCACCTGGTACGCATTCCAGGATTTCTTTCAGTGTATCCAAAAGAACGGACAGCCTGCCTCCAATGTGCTGACGGGAGCTACCACGGCCTGTTGCGTACATCTGGCTAACCAGGCGGTCTACGGACATTCCATCGAAAAATGGTCGTCGAATTATAATTTCCTGTAAATAACACTTGCGTATGAAGAAGTTTTTTTTGATCCTCGTCGTTACTGCCCTGACAGGTGGAGTATATGCTCAATCGGGCTGGACAAACCTTTTTGACGGAAAAACGCTGAATGGCTGGAAAAGGCTGGCGGGCCTTGCCGACTATAAAGTAGAGGACGGCGCCATCGTCGGCACGACGGTATTCAATTCGGGCAATACTTTCCTGGTAACGGAAAAAGAATACGAGGACTTTATACTGGAGCTGGATATCCGTATCGACGACACTACGGCCAACTCGGGCGTGCAGATGCGGAGTCATTATAACCCGGCGGGTCATGAAGGGAAAGGGTTGGTGTATGGATGCCAATTCGAAATAGATCCGTCATCGAGACGCTGGTCTGGTGGGATATATGATGAAGGTCGCCGGGATTGGCTTTACCCCGGATCGCTTCACCCGGAGGCGCAGTCGGCTCTGAAAATAGGACAGTACAACCATGTCCGTATCGAATGCATCGGTCATGAAATGAAGACCTGGCTGAACCAGATCCCGGTGGCGTACCTGGTGGATACTGTGGACCACAAAGGTTTTATCGGATTGCAAATGCATGCTATCGGAAAACAGGAACTGTCGGGTGAGAAAGTGTATTTCAAGAATATACGTATACAGACAATGGGTTTAAAACCTACCGCATTCCCCAAGGGCATCTATGTCGTCAACAATATTCCCAATACGTTGACGAGCTATGAAAAGAACAGTGGATGGAAACTGCTGTTCGACGGGCATAGTTCCAATGGATGGGTAGGAGCTTATAAAAAGACGTTCCCTGCCAAAGGCTGGACGATCGCGGGCGGCGTCATGAAAGTGGAAGGTTCGGAAGGGAAGGAGTCTGCCAACGGAGGTGATATTGTCACCACAGCTGAATACAAGGCTTTTGATCTTTCTTTCGATTTCAAACTGACGCCAGGCGCCAACAGTGGTGTAAAATATTTTGTGACCCTTTCGGAGAATAATTCGGGCTCTGCCATCGGACTGGAGTACCAGGTGCTGGATGATACGCTGCATCCGGACGCCAAACTGGGCAGAGACGGCGATCGTACCATGTCCTCCTTATATGACCTGATCAAGGCCAATAAGCAAAAGCGTTTTATTCATCCCATGGGCCAGTGGAATACGGGTCGTATCGTCGTATATCCCAACAACCATGTGGAGCACTATCTGAATGGGGTGAAGGTACTGGAATATGAGCGGGGTTCGCAAGCCTTCCGGGACCTGGTGGCTATCAGCAAATACAAGGTATGGAAGGATTTTGGAGAAGCACCGCAGGGGTACATTCTCCTTCAGGACCATGGAAATGAGGTCAGCTTCCGTAGTATAAAGATCAGGACGCTGTAAGGTCAGCGGCTGATCAGGAAACCAGAAATACCAGGGCTGGGTCTATCTACACGGTAGGTTCCCAGCCTTTCTCATAGGTCCTGCGCCAAAGGGCCGCGGCAGTGGCGTCGTTCAGGATGTGACCATTGGATGGATCACAGTGAAGCACACCCGAAGTACGCTGTGCGATGTTGGCAAGATGGCAAAGCAGCACGCTTTTGGACGCCTCGTCGACGGGGGAGTTGAGAGTGGCTTCGCCTCTGACTGACTTTATAAAGTTATCGAAATGATAGAGGTCGAGATTGCCGCTGGCGCTGACGGGGTTGGTAGGATCAGCGACCACTTCTGATTTTACTTCTTTTACGAGCTTGTTCTTTTCATCGAATATCTTATAGTCCCCGCCGCCGAGGTTGACGAGGGTGCCTTTATCCCCGTAGATCACGAACCCTCTGCCGGCGCCCTCTACGCCGAAATTGTTACAGCTGCGGCTTTCCCAGGTGATGGCCTTGCCTTCGGCGAATTCAAAGCTGGCGACCTGTGTATCGGGTGTCTGCCAATCGTCCTTGAAGGCATAACGGCCTCCGGAGGAAGTGACTTTATTCGGATAGTCCACACCGAGGAACCATCTGCAGCAATCTATTTCGTGTGTCCCGTTGTTGCAGGCCTCGCCGGTGCCCCAATGCCAGAACCAGTGCCAGTTGTAGTGTACGAGGTTGTCCTGGTAATCCCTGCGCGGAGCGGGTCCCTGCCAAAGTTCGAAATCCAATGTCGGAGGTACGGGGATCTTTTTCCCAAACCCGATGGATTTCCTGTTGTTGGCATACCAGGCCTTGGCAAAATAGGTCTTGCCGATGGCGCCGTCGCGCACTTGTTTGACCGCATCGATGAGGGTTGGCATCGAGCGCCGTTGATTGCCCATCTGTATATGCTTCCCGTATTTGTGTAAGGCTTTCGACACCAATTCCCCTTCATAAGGATTTTGGCCGCAGGGCTTTTCTACATAGACATGCTTGCCGTGGGAAGCGCCGAGGATCGCCGCAGGCGTATGCCAGTGGTCGGGGGCTGCCACGATGAGGGCATCGAGATCTTTCTGCTCTACGAGCTTGCGGATATCTTTAAAGATGGCAGGCTTGCGGGGAGCGTCCTTCAATGCATCCAGTCCATTCTGCAGCGCCTTTTCTTCTACATCGCAGATATAGGCTACTTCCACGTTGGGCAGCTGTGAATAGGATTTAGCCAGATAGGCGCCCCGGCTATTGACACCCATCACACCCACGATGACCTTATTGCTGGGTGCCATTTTGCCACGGACGGGGAAATTGATGATTGTCAGGCCGGCAGTAGCCAGGGAGATGTCCTGTATGAATTTTCTGCGATGCATAAGGCAAACAAATTTTTGTTCGGCCTAAGATAAAGGTTTTGGGGTTTAGCACGCATTAAAATAATCTGAGAAGCAGGAGATAACCCTGAAAAGCAGAGGCAAGAAAAAATCCTTTCCGACCGGAAAGGATTTCGACAAAGAGATATATTGATCGTAATAATTAATAATCCCTGTTGTAGCCGCCGCCACCGCCGCGATCGTAACCACCTTTCTTGTAACCTCCGCCGCCGCCACCGCCGCCGAAGCTTCTTTTTTTGAAGCCACCGCCGCCGCCGCCTTGCTGCTTGGGCTGTGATTCGTTGACGATGATCTTACGGCCCATCACTTCGCTGTCGTACAGGTTAGTGATAGCTTGCTGAGCTTCGCCGTCGTCTTCCATTTCAACAAAGCCGAAGCCTTTGCTACGTCCGGAAACTTTGTCCTTGACGATCTTAGCAGAAGCGACAGTGCCGTGTTGTTCAAAAAGGTTCCTGAGATCCTCATCGGTCATTTGCCAAGAGAGGTTGCCTACATAAATGTTCATTGTACAAAAAATTAAAAAATGAAAAAAACTCACTCTACACTATTGAAGGTATACGATGAACTGAGGGATCTGACTGAAAAGAAAGTTACGACAGGGCACAATACGGCCAATAAACAATAGAGCTATTGTAAAGATAGGGATTTTTATTACTTATTCTAATTTCTCCCTAATTTGATAGGATTTAGTATTGGTCAGGGTTCTGGCGGGTTTTGTCCGTCTGAAAAAACGATTTTGTACAGCCGCGGTTTGATGTTTTTTAAGGAATTCACCCCTATTATTACATATTAAAAAAAAAGCCCGTGATTTATTCACGGGCTTCAAAGTAATTAGGTATTTCTTCTAATAATTCCTGGATTATTCGGCGGAAACTTCAAATTCCACCTCTGTTTCATGGTGGTTGCCGAAGTCGACCTTTGCCTTGTAAGCACCCAGCTCCTTCACCTCATCGATGATATGGATCTTGCGACGATCGATATCGTATCCTTTCTGGTCGCGGATGGCGCGGGCCAGCTGTACGGAGGTGACGCTACCGAAGATCTTGCCGCTGGTGCCAGTCTTGGCGCCGATCTTGAGGGGAGAAGATTTCAGGACTTCGATGACCTTGTTGATCTCGGCCATCATCTTGGCTTCCTTCTTGGCGATCTGCTTCATTCTTTCGTCCAGCTGCTTCAGATTGGAGGGGTTGGCCTCTACTGCTAACTTGCGGGGGATCAGATAGTTACGAGCATAACCATTCTTTACGCTCACTTTTTCGTGTGCTGCGCCGAGGTTATCTACGTCTGCGATTAAAATGACTTCCATGTTTTGTTTTTTGTTCACCGTAGTCCCAATCCGCAACCTGCGAAGCTCCGGGGGAGCCAAATTGCGAACTGTCTGCCCATTCCCAATAAGGGACGGGATTAGGGTGAGGTTACTTTAAAAGGTCTGTTACGTAAGGTAACAGGGCCATCTGACGGGCTTTCTTTACCGCATCAGATACTTTACGCTGATATTTCAGGGAGTTGCCGGTGATACGACGGGGCAATAGCTTGCCTTGCTCGTTCAGGAACTTCTTAAGGAATTCAGCATCCTTGTAGTCGATGTATTTAATGCCGTATTTCTTGAAGCGGCAGAATTTCTTGGCGCGCTTCTCGGGTTTAATGGCTGTTAAATACTTGATCTCGTTTGCTTTTGCCATGGTTTAAGCTCCTACTTTTTCGGTTCCTGTCGGTACACCACTTCTTCTTTTGGCATTGTACTCGACGGCGTATTTATCGAGCTTTGTAGCCATGAAACGTAACACGGTTTCGTCGCGGCGAATCTGAATGTTCAGTCGCTCATTGAAGTCGGATGGCGCACTGTACTCGAGAACCCAGTACAAACCTGTGGTTTTCTTCTCGATGGGATACGCCAGTGATTTCAGACCCCAGGGATTTTCGTGCACCACTTCGCCTCCATTGTCTTTAATAAAGGCAGTGTATTTTTTCTGGGCGGCTTTGTAGTCCTCCTCAGATAGCACAGGGGTAAAAATCACCATCAATTCGTAATTGTTCATGATCCCTGTTTTTTGTTTAAAAGTTAGAAATAATCAAAATGGGTTGCAAAGGTAGGTTATTTAGGGGAAAGGGCCAAAGCGGCGTGGAATAAAGTTTTGGGCCGGGGAGGGGGCAAAATTAAGGGGTTTGCGGGCGAAAAATGGAGGCTGGGGACTGGGGGAGAATGGGATGACGGGGTGGGTTTGACAGTGTGTCAGGCCCTTGTGAATGGCATTTGGTTTGTTAGCTGGTTTGAGCTCGACCCGGGCAATGAGTAATCATTAAAACGAGTTTACAACATGCAAAAAGGAAGTATACGCGTCCAGACAGAGAACATTTTCCCTATTATCAAGAAGTTCCTGTACAGCGAACATGACATTTTTATCAGAGAGCTTGTCAGCAATGCGGTGGATGCCACCCAAAAGCTCAAAACCCTCTCCTCCCTGGGGGAAGCCAAGGGGGAATTGGGAGATTTAAGGATTGATATTCAATTAGATAAGAATAAAAAGACCATTACCATCTCGGACAGGGGGATCGGGATGACGGCGGAAGAAGTGGATAAGTACCTGAACCAGGTGGCCTTTAGCGGGGCGGAAGAGTTCCTCAATAAGTACAAGGGGCAGAACGAAGCCAATATTATCGGTCATTTTGGGCTTGGGTTCTATTCTTCCTTTATGGTGAGCGAAAAGGTGGAGGTGGTCACCCGAAGCTATAAGGAAGGGGCCAAAGCGGTGAAGTGGGAGTGTGACGGCAGCCCGGAATTCACCCTGGAAGACGCGGAGAGAGAGCAGAGAGGGACGGATATTATTTTGCATATCAACGAGGAGAGCGTGGAATTCCTGGATGAGGACAGGATCAGGACGGTGCTTAACAAGTTCTGCCGATTCCTCCCGGTGCCTATCTTCTTCGAGGACAAGCAGGTAAATAATTCGACTCCGGCCTGGACAAAAAAGCCCAGCGAGCTGACCTCGCAGGATTACCAGGACTTTTATAAAGAGCTTTATCCCTTTAGCGAGGCCCCTCTTTTCTGGATACACCTGAATGTGGATTATCCCTTTAGCCTTACGGGCATACTTTACTTTCCGAAGATCAAACAAAGCTATGAGATCCAGAAGGACAAGATACAACTATATAGCAACCAGGTCTTTGTGACAGACGAAGTAAAGGACATCGTTCCGGAGTTCCTCATGCTGCTGCACGGGGTCATCGACAGTCCTGACATCCCATTGAACGTCAGCCGGAGCTATTTACAGGGTGATCCCAATGTAAAGAAGATCAATAACCATATTACCAAAAAAGTAGCGGATAAGCTGGACGAGATCTTCAACAAGGAGAGGAAGGAGTTCGAGGAGAAATGGGAAAGCCTGGGTCTTTTTGTGAAGTACGGGATGATGACGGATGATAAATTCCTCGAGAAGGCGGTGCGTTTCCACATCATGGAAGACGTAAAGGGGGGTAAGTTCTATACATTGGACGAATACCGCGGGGCCACGGAGACGCTCCAAAAGAATAAGGAGGGCAAGCTGGTCATATTGTATACCACCAATCCTATACAACAGGACAGCTATATCCAGCAGGCGCAGGCCAAAGGGTATGTCGTCGTGAAGCTGGAGACCATTGTGGATGCTGCCTTTATCAACCAGATGGAAATGAAATGGCAGGACGTACATTTCGTGCGGGTGGATGCGGATATTGCCGATAATCTCATCGACAAAGCCGAAGGCGGATCATCGGTGCTCAATGTGGAAGAAGAGGAAGGGTTGAAAGAATTATTCCAGCGTCAGGTGCCTGAGCTGCATGTGACGGTGGAAGTAAAGGGGTTAAGTCCCGAGGCGCCTCCTGTCATAGCCACCCGTCCGGAATTTTCCCGTCGTATGAAGGATATGGCGGCTGTCAGCGGTCCGATGGGAAGCTTTTACGCCAACATGCCCGATGAGGTCACCCTTACGGTGAACGGCAATCACAAGATCTACCAGACAGTGTTGAAGGAAGAGAACAAGGAAAAGAAAGAAAAGCTGGTGCATAACCTGGCTGACCTGGCGTTACTGTCGCAGGGCTTGTTGAAGGGCAATCATCTTACCAGCTTCATCGACCGAAGTGTTGAATTGATGTCGGGTGAGCAGAAGGGGACGATCATTCTGGAGGCGTAAGGGGCGTCTGCTCCGGGCGTGATCAAAGGTCGTTGCCGGGATTGAGATCAAGGATCTTCAACTGGATATAGGTCCGCCCGTTCCATTCATTTTCTTCCAAACAATATGCGATATCTATGGGCTGCCGGCCGGCGAGTAAAGGAAACTTGTCGGCCAGGTTGTAGCCTATGCCTTTGAATGAGACGCTTTGCCCGTATTGAGCGATATAGAACCGTATGTGTTGCTCTTTTACGATCTTGGTATAGCCTTTATCGATGACATTCCGGGTGATGAATACCGGTCGCGGATTTTCGGGACCGAAAGGTTCCATTGCTTCCAGTGTTCCGAAAAAAGAGCTGTCGATGTCGGAAAATGAGATCTCCGCGTCGATGTGCAGCTCGGGCTCCATGGACTGGATGTCAATGGTAGCGGATACTATTTCTTCAAACTTTTGCGTAAAAGCTTCTACCTGATCCGGCTGCAGGGTGAGACCGGCGGCAGCAGGGTGTCCCCCATAGTCTACCAGGTGATCGCGGCAGGCATGGATGGCTGCATACATATTGAAGCCGGTGAAGCTTCTTCCACTGCCGGATACGACGCCTCCGTTGCGGGTGAGCACGATGGTGGGGCGGGCAAATTTTTCTGTAAGGCGGGATGCCACGATACCGATGACCCCCTTATGCCAGTTCTCCCGGTAGAGGACAATGGATTTCTTATCCGTGTAACTATTATCGTTTTTCAGCATATCCATCGCCTCTTCGGTAATATTGGAGTCGGTGGTCTTGCGTTCCGCGTTCATGGTATGCAGGATGTCCGCGAAGGTCTGGGCTTCTTCGGAGTGGGGTGTGGTAAATAATTCCACCACTTTGCCCGCGTCGTCCATTCGACCTACTGCGTTGATCCGGGGCGCCAGTATGAAGATCAGGTCGGTGAATTTCAATGGTCTTGTCAGTCCGCTGCTTTGGATGAGGGCTTTTATCCCGTTGTTGGGGGAGCTGTTGATCCTTTCAAGACCGTGCCAGGCGATGATCCTGTTCTCTCCATCCACGGGTACGATGTCGGCGGCGATGGCGGTGACTACGAGGTCCAGGTATTGATAGGGTTCGTCATCGGGGAGGCCCAGCCGCTGGCAAAGCGCGGTGATGAATTTAAATCCTACGCCGCATCCGCAAAGGTCTTTATATGGATAGTTGCAATCTTCCTGTTTGGGGTTGAGGATGGCAACGGCGGGGGGGAGTATATTGCTGGGAAGGTGGTGGTCGCAGACGATGAAGTCGACTCCGAGATCCTTTGCCATCGCGATGTATATGGCGGAGCTGATGCCGCAGTCCATGGAAATGACGAGAGAGAACCCATTCTCCGCGGCAAGCTCGATGCCCGACATGGATATGCCATAGCCTTCCTTGTAACGGTGAGGAATATAGTAATCTATGCATTCCGGCGGATGGACCTTTCTCAGAAACCGGACCATGCAGGCGACGGCGGTGGTGCCATCGACGTCATAATCGCCGTAGATGAGTATTTTTTCCTTTTTTTCAAAGGCCCGGAGGATACGGGCGACGGCTTTTTCCATGTCCTTCATCAGCCAGGGGCTATGCAGGTCCTCCAGGGAAGGATGGAAGTATTTCTCCACCTGGCCAGGGGTGGTAATACCGCGCCGGGCGAGTATCCGGCAGAGTACGGGATGGATATGCAGATGCCACTGCAGCGCAGCTGACTCTGTGGGGTCGGCTTGTAGTATGTTCCAACGTTTGTGCATCCTTAATATTTGCGGTCGGTGGTGTACCTGACCAATTCCTCCAGCCCTTTACGTGAGTCGTTGTCTTCGAATGTGTGAAGTATAGTAAGCGCCTCATCCCGATAGGCATTCATCTTTTGCGTGGCGTATTCGATGCCACCTGCCTCGGTGACCTTTCTAATGACATATTGAACTTTTTCGTGATCCTTGTTCTTGTTCTTAATAATATAGATCAGTTCCCGCCGGGTGGCCTTGTCGATGTTGTTCAGGGTATAGATCAGCGGGAGCGTAAGCTTTTTTTCTTTAATATCATTCCCCGTGGGCTTGCCTATTTCCTCGCTGCCATAGTCGAAGAGGTCGTCCTTGATCTGGAAGGCGATGCCTACTTTTTCTCCAAACAGGCGCATCCTCTCGGTGAGGACCTCGTCTTTCGAGGTGGCAAAAGCGCCTGCAGCGCAGGAGGAAGCCAGCAGGGAGGCCGTTTTGTTGCGAATGATCTCGAAGTATACGTCCTCGTTCAGATTGAGCGAGCGGGATTTTTCCAGCTGGAGCAGCTCCCCTTCGCTGATCTTACGAACTGCGTCTGATAGAAGCTGTAAGATGCGGAAGTCGTCGTGATCCAGGGATAACAGCAATCCCTTAGAGAACAAGTAGTCTCCCACCAGTACGGATATTTTAGTTTTCCACAGTGCGTAGGTGGAAAAAAATTTCCGGCGTTCCAGCGACTCATCCACCACGTCGTCGTGTACGAGGGTGGCGGTATGCAGGATCTCCACGAGGGAGGCTGCCCGGTAGGCGGGGTCGTTGATGGGGCCGCAAAGCTTGGCGGAGAGAAGTACGAACATGGGTCGCAGTTGCTTACCTTTCCTGTTGACAATGAATCGCATGATCCTGTCCAGCAGCGGTACCTGGCTCTTCATGGCCTCTTTGAACTTCCCTTCGAAGATGACCAGCTCTTCTTTCAATATGGATTGTGCTAACTGCATTTGAAAATTGAACGAGGGGCAAACTTAAGAATTTAGGATTTTAAAATATTTTCTTTTTAAAGCATCAAATTCTATATTTGAGTTGTCTAACGGTGTGTTCAATACAATTTTAATTTTATATGTATTGTTAAAAAAATTTGGTTTTTGCTGACCAATATCTATTTTTGCACCATATTCTTCTCAGGTTTAATTCATTCATTCACATAAACTTCAGTTATGGCAAGTAAAAAATTAGCTCTTTTAATTGGGGTGCTCTGCCTGTATTTGTCGTATGCAAACGCCCAGGTGGGTGCGAGCTACGATATACGGGACTCCTCATTGATTCCTACCCGACGACTAGCGCAGCACAATGAATTCCTGAATAACGCCTATCCTTTTCCTGCCAAACCGAGGAATGAATGGGAGATCGGTGTAAAAGGAGGATATACATATGGTTTTACTGATGTTCGTAACTGGGGTCCTACTGGCGGCTTTGGTATCCATGTTCGCAAGGCGCTGGGATATGTGGTCTCTCTGCGTGCCGAGTACGATTGGATCAGGCTTCGTGGTTTGAACTATCAGCCTTCGCAATCTTACGGTAAGAACAATGTCCTGGCCAGCTATTATGGTCAGACAAATGGCCCGGAGATCTTCTATAACTTCCGGTCAACCGTCCACGAACTTACCCTCCAGGGATTGTTCAGCTTCAACAATATCAATTTCCACAGGGCAAAGACCGGCTGGAACTATTATATCTTTGGTGGTTTCGGCGCCATGACGTACAGCACTTTCTATAAGACTGTCAATGGTTCCGGAGTGCCCTACGACTATACGTCTGTCATAACTCAGTTTGGTAATCAGTTCCCCTATAGCAAACGCAGTGATATCCGTAAGGCCATCAAGGGTGTCATCGCCGGCCAATGGTCGACGATGGCCGAAAGGCCCGGTGGCGCTACGCTCGGTGGCGCGCCCATTTCAGCAGTCGGCGTAGCGGGTATGGGTGTCGAGTTCAAACTGAACAACCGATTCAACATCGCCCTGGAAGACAAGTATACCTTTACCTCTTCCGACCTCATCGACGGTCAGCAATGGCAGAACAACTACAGCCCGGCTGCCTGGCAGGCAATTGCCCAGACAAGGTCGGCCGATTCCTACAATTTCCTTTCACTGGGTCTGAACTACAATATCGGCAAACATGCCGTAGAGCCTCTCTGGTGGCTGAATCCGCTGGATTATGCTTACAACGAGATCAACGCTCCCCGTCACATGAAGCTTCCGAAGCCTGTGCTGGATGATTCCGACGGCGACGGTGTAACGGACCAGTTCGACCTGGAGCCCAATACGCCGAAAGGAGCTCCTGTTGACAGCCATGGCGTAAGCCGTGATACGGATGGTGACGGCGTACCCGACTTCAAGGATAAAGAGCTGATCACGCCCACACAGTGTCAGCCTGTAGATGCTGATGGCGTTGGTAAATGTCCTGATCCGCAATGCTGTAAGGACCTGAAGAACTACATCGACAGCGCTGGTGTAGGTCGTGGCGGCAAGTGCAGCATCGGTGATCTGCCCAGCATCACGTTCAAGGGTCGTTCCGTATCCCTGACCAGCGATAACAAGGCAATGCTTGCCACGGTGGCTCAGAAGATGAAGGATAACCCGAGCTGTAAGGTGGCTGTTATCGGCTATGGCGAATCCAGCAAGGCGGCTCAACAGCTGAGCTGGGATCGGGTAAATGTCATCATCAACTATCTGGTTGAAAAAGAAGGCATTGGCTCCGACAGGTTTATCTTCCGCTATGGTCAGTCCGGTGGTGATGAAAACACGGTGGACCTGAGGGACGGCACCGGCGAAGAAGGTCCGAACACAGTACCTGCTCCGCATCCGAACCTGCGCAGAAAGTAGATGTCCATAAAACGGGCCTTCCGGGAAATGTAGCCCGTTTTCCGGAAAGAGACCTCGGAACTCCGAGCACTCGCTCCTCCTTGGTCGTGACCTTGCGGTCATATCTGGTCCTTCGGACAACGAACCTTCGGCTCGTTCTGGAATTATTAACTAATAATTTAGAGCCTCCCGGTGAACCCGGGAGGCTTTTTTGTTCAAAAAACCGTAAATTGCAGCCCTTTATGCGCATATTTACCGTAT
This sequence comes from Puia sp., assembly GCA_035545935.1. Lineage (GTDB taxonomy): Bacteria > Bacteroidota > Bacteroidia > Chitinophagales > Chitinophagaceae > Puia. Next base: position 14,389 of record DASZXP010000024.1, read on the forward strand.
TACTCATAGGGGTCCTGGCATTCAGCAGCTGCTCGCACTTCGCTAAAGTGTTGAAAAGCAATGACTATGATTATAAACTCCGTATGGCTGACAAGTATTATGCAGACAAGGATTATAATCATGCCCAACAGCTGTTCGAGGAGCTTTTCCGGGTATTCAAGGGAAGCGAACATTTCGAGGACATCTATTACAAGTTCGCCTATTGTGCCTATTATCTGCGGGATTTTGCCAATGCGGAAAACCTTTTCAAGGGGTTTGTAGAGGTATTCCCGAACAGCGCCAAGGCGGAGGAGATGGATTATATGCGGGCATATACCTTTTACAGGCAGTCGCCCAAGGTGGAGCTGGACCAGACGAATACTACCAAGACGATTGGTTTTATGCAGGCTTTTATCAATACGCATCCGGGTTCCCCCAAGATAAAAGAGGCCACGGAGATCATCGACAAATGCAGGGCCAAGCTGGAATTGAAGGATTATAAGAGCGCCCAGCTGTATTTCGACCTGGGGTATTTCAAGGCGGCCGGGGTGGCCACGACCAACCTGATGAACAGCTATCCGGACTCGGAAAAGAGCGATGAATATAAGTTATTGATCATCAGAGCCTATTTTCAATATGCTCAGCAAAGTATAGAAGATAGGAAAGAAGATAGGTTTAGCCAGGTGGTAACACAATGTAATGAGTTCATCGATCGTTTCCCCGAGAGCAAGCTGATGAAGACCGTACAGGAGTATTTGAATTTATCTCAAAACAATATTAAAGCCGTAAAAAATGAGCAGACTAAGAAGGCAAGTTAATGCCAATACCACGAATGTCGTGGAGACCAAGAATCTTACCGATATAAAGGCAAAGACTGGGAACCTGTACGAGTCTATTGCCATTATTGCCAAGCGTGCGAACCAGATCAACATTTCCCTGAAGGAAGAGCTGCATAATAAGCTGGAAGAGTTCGCCAGCCATACGGACAGTCTGGAAGAGATCCACGAGAATAAGGAGCAGATCGAGATCTCGAAGGCCTATGAAAGAATGCCGAACCCTGCGCTGCTGGCTACCCAGGAGTTCATGGATGATAAGATCTACTATCGTAAGAATGACGATGACCTGTTCAAATAAGTCTTTTGATAAATTGAGGAGGGCGCCTAAGGGCGCCCTTTTGCTATGTTAAAAGGTAAGAAAATACTATTGGGGGTGACGGGCAGTATCGCTGCCTATAAATCGCTGTTGCTGATCCGGCTGCTGGTAAAAGAAGGCGCCGAGGTAAAAGTGGTGATGACCCCTGCTGCAAAAGATTTTGTCACCCCTCTCTCGCTGGCTACGTTGTCGAAGCATCCTGTCCTGCTGGACCTCTTTGAAGGGGATGTCTGGACGGGTCATGTGGAGCTGGGGCGTTGGGCGGACCTGATGCTGATCGCTCCCCTGAGCTGTAATACCCTGGCAAAAATGGCCCAGGGGCTTTGTGACAACCTATTGATGGCGACATACCTGTCGGCCCTGTGCCCGGTGGTGGTGGCGCCTGCCATGGACGAGGACATGTGGAAACATCCTTCCACGAAAGCCAATCTGGAGCGTATACGGGGGTATGGCAATCATGTCATCCCGGTGGAGAAGGGGGAACTGGCCAGCGGACTGTATGGGGATGGGAGGATGGCGGAGCCGGAAGCGATACTGGGGTATGTGCGGGGGATGCTGCCGGAGAATGCAGGCGGGCGACTGACGGAGGACGGGAAACAGGAATGGACATCCGGAGGAAAAAAACAGGACCTGGCGGGTAAAAAGGCGTTGGTGACGGCAGGCCCTACTTATGAGGCCATCGACCCCGTGCGATTTATCGGGAACCATTCTTCGGGGAAGATGGGGCTGGCTATTGCCCGTGAGCTGGCGGACCGGGGGGCTTCCGTGGACCTGGTGCTGGGACCTTCTTCGCTGGATGCGGAGCATCGGGGCATCTCGGTGCATAGGGTCACTTCCGCAGAGGAAATGTATAATGCATGCGTTACCCTGTTCCCGGGAGTGGATATCGCCATTATGTCGGCCGCGGTAGCGGATTTCCGGCCGGTGGCTCCCGCGGCGGAAAAGATCAAGAAAAAGGATGACACCCTGATCCTGGAGCTGACAAAGACAAAGGATATCCTGCAAGCTTTGGGGCAGCAAAAAAACAGGCAGATACTGGTGGGATTTGCCCTGGAAACCACGGGAGAGAAGGCTTATGCGCTGGATAAGCTGCATAAGAAGAATGCGGACCTCATCGTCCTCAATTCGCTGAATGATCCGGGCGCGGGTTTTGGATATGATACCAATAAGGTCACTATTTTCGATAAGGCCGGCGGAGAGACGGTCTATGCGCAAAAGACCAAACAACAAGTAGCGGGGGACATCGTTGATAAGGTGGTAAACATGCTGTATGCGTAAAAAATATTTTTTCTTTATATTGATATCGGGCCTGCTGTCTTCGGGAGCGCATGCCCAGGAGCTGGACGCCAAGGTCACCGTACTGGCAACCCGGGTCCCTTCCACTGTCGACCACAAAGTATTTACAACCCTTCAGGGGGCGATCTTCAATTTCCTGAACAACCGGAAATGGTCCAATGAAAGTTTTCAAAATAACGAGAAGATCGTCTGTAATTTCCTGATAAATATCAGCTCCGCGGGAGATAACAATACCTACCAGGCCAATCTGACGGTACAGGCGGGCAGACCGGTGTTCAACTCGTCCTATCAAAGCCCGCTGATCAATTTCAATGACGAGAGTTTTACTTTCCGGTATGTCGAGTATCAGCCGCTGGATTTCAACGACAACAGGGTGCAGGGATCGGAGCCTTATGCGGCCAATCTGACGGCGGAGCTGGCCTACTATGTGTATATTATCCTGGGGCTCAATTTCGATAGCTTTGCCTTGCGGGGTGGGGATGCTTATTTTCAAAAGGCTTTGAATATCGTCAACAATGCTCCCGACAGCCGCGATATTTCGGGCTGGAAGCCATTCGACGGTGTCCGTAACCGATATTGGCTGGTAGAGAACCTTACCAACAGCAAGTATACGCTGGTACACGATGCTTATTACAGCTATTACCGTAGCGGGTTGGATCAAATGTATGAGAAGGAGTCGGAGGGAAGAGCGGCCGTATTGAATACGTTGAATATGCTCAATACGGTGAATACGGAGACCCCGAATACGATGATCATGCAATTCTTTTTCCAGGGTAAGTCCGGAGAGATCTCGAAGATCTTTCAGAAATCCCCGCCGGATGAAAAGTCGCGGGCATTGGAGCTGCTGACCAAGCTGGATGTTTCCAATCTCAATAAATATAAACAGGACCTGCAATGAGGATAATAGCCGGGATCTTATGTATCGTCCTGATAGCGGGCTGTTCGGAAAAGGATAATATCCCTTCGGGGATATTGGACAAGGAGCAGATGGGGGCTGTACTGTGGGATATGATGCAGGCGGACCAGTATGCCGGCGCATACCTTATAAAAGATTCTGCGAAGGTGAATATAAAGATGGAGACCCTGAAATTATATGAGCAGGTGTTCCGTCTGCATAATGTGACCCGGGACCAATTCCGAAAGAGCCTGCAGTTTTACCAGGATCATCCGGATATAACCCATGTAGTGCTCGATAGCCTGGCAGCAAGAGGCGGCCGATTGAAGGCGGACAGCTATACGCATCCTTCGACCACCACACCCGCTCCAACTGTAAAGCCTGTTGTGCCTGGTCCGGGTGTGAAGCCGCCTGTAGTTCCGCCGGCAAGACCTAGCGGGACGTTGCCGAACAGACCTGCCGGAACATTGTCAAACAAGCCTCCTGCGACACAGCCCAACCAGCAGGGAGGTGTGCGCCAGCCGAATGGATTTTTAATGGGGAAGGATTCCACCAACAGGCTTCGCCGGAAAGGGATCCAGTTCCTTCCGGGGCAGCATTCGCCCGGTGGGGTGCGACCTTTCCTGCGTAAGGATACTACCAGGCATATAAGTATGCCCTAACAGGGTAGGGACCAACATTCGGTCGGCTTATGACCTGGCCAGGATGGGAGATACTGTCAGGCATTAAGAAGGAACTTCGTATTTTTAGCCAAAAGCTTGTCAGATGAAAAAAATCGTTTCCGGAGCGGAAGAAGCTATTCAGGATATCAAGAATGGAGCCGTCATCATGCTGGGCGGCTTTGGTTTGTGCGGGATCCCCGAAAATTGTATCATGGCCCTTTCCAAAAAGGGTATAAAAGATCTTACCTGTATCTCCAATAATGCGGGGGTGGATGATTTTGGCCTGGGGCTTTTGTTGAAGACCCGGCAAATAAAAAAGATGATCAGCTCGTATGTAGGGGAGAATGAAGAGTTTGAAAGGCAGCTGCTCAGCGGGGAGCTGGAGGTGGACCTGGTGCCGCAGGGTACACTGGCAACCCGGATCCAAATGGCGGGTATGGGTATCCCTGCCTTTTTTACGCCCGCGGGTTATGGGACGGAGGTAGCGGCGGGCAAGGAGGTGAGGGAGTTCGGGGGCAAGACCTACCTGATGGAGATGGCTCTTCATGCGGATTTTGCCATTGTCAAGGCCTGGAAAGGGGATCATATGGGCAACCTGGTCTTTCGTAAGACGACCCGTAATTTTTCAACCTCGATGGCCAAGGCGGGGAATATTACCATTGTGGAAGTGGAGCAATTGGTGGAGCCGGGGGCTATTGCGCCGGATGAGGTGCATGTACCGGGTATTTATGTGCACAGGATCTTCCAGGGGAAGGATTATCAAAAACGGATAGAGAAAAGGACGGTGAGATTAAATTCCTAAAAAAACTTTTTTATGGCTTTGGACAAATTTGGCATTGCCAGGCGTATAGCGCAGGAATTGAGGGATGGGATGTATATCAATCTGGGGATAGGGATCCCGACCCTGGTAGCGAACTATATCCCATCGGGTATTTCCGTCGTGCTGCAGTCGGAGAACGGGATGCTGGGTATCGGGCCTTATCCCGTGGATGAAGAGGTGGATGCGGACCTGATCAATGCAGGGAAGGAGACGGTGACGATCCTGCCGGGGGGCGCTTTCTTCGACAGTGCGGAAAGTTTTGGAATGATCAGGGCCGGGAAGGTGGATCTCACGGTGTTGGGCGCCATGGAAGTGTCCGATTCGGGGGATATCGCCAACTGGAAGATCCCGGGGAAGATGGTGAAGGGGATGGGTGGGGCGATGGACCTGGTGGCCAGCGCCAGGAATATCATCGTGGCTATGCAGCATACGAACCCGAAAGGAGAGTCGAAGCTGTTGCCGGCGTGTACCCTGCCGTTGACGGGTGTGAAATGTGTGAAGAAAGTAGTGACAGATCTGGCGGTGCTGGATGTCACATCCGAGGGGTTTCGGCTGGTGGAGAGGGCGCCGGGCGTGTCGGTGGAGGAGATAAAGGATAAGACGAAGGGCCGGCTGATCATACAGGGAGATGTGCCCGAGATGCTGCTGTAGATGGCCAATTCCGCTCCATTCATGAACGATCTTCGGCGGGGCGCTCGTCCCGGCCGGGCCATACGGCCAAGGTATACATCGTATAGCGTATAAGGGCTGTCAGGGAAAGGAATATACTATTTTCCGGACCCGGGGCCATAGGCGAGATCCATTTCAGCAATAAGATGATCAGTAGGTAGAAGAGGGTGCCTCCGGCCATCCAGAAAAGGGGGGACCGGAATATATCGAGTCCTTTTGACCGAACGATGGTGGGCAGGCTCAACAGGACCACGCCCAGAAGGATGCCATTCTTGATGGTGTCCAGGCCGGGGCTGCTGTTGTCAAACCCTTTTACGGCGAGCCAGGTCAGCAGGGAGGAGAGGAAGGCTATGAGGAGGATGGTCAATATATACCGGATGGGTTTTGTCCAGGTGGGGTGGAAGAGGCGGGCGAATAAAAAGAGCTCGATGGGGTAGCAGATATTATCGATGACGGCCTGGTCCGGAGGGGTGAGCATGTGCAGGTGGGAGGGGACATCCCGGAGGAAGTTGACGAGACAGATGATAAGGATAAGGTTGAAGGGTTCTTTCCCGAAATTGGAGAAAAGGGTCAGGATAGCTGGTATCAGCGGGAAGAATGCGATAACAATAAAAAGATAGTCAACAAAGCTATTTCCGGTCATGAGCATAATGCATGTTTGCTGGAGGATGCACCGGACAGAGGGCCTGCAGGTCAGTCGATCAGGTTGTTCTTTACGGCGAAGAACACGAGACCTGCTGTATTTTTTGCACCAAAGCGTTCCATCAGCCGATCTTTTATTGCCTCTACGGTCCTGGGGCTTACGTCGATCTTTTGAGCGATCTCCTGAGCGGTGAATTCCATACAGATGTACCGTACGACTTCTCTTTCACGATCGTTCAACGTGATCTCGGTATTTAGGCTGGGTATGACCTTGGTCCTGGTATGGGACTTTTTTAATAGGATGCGATTTACGAAATTGTTCAGATAGTAGCCTTTGGTCGCTACTTCTATGATAGCCCTTTTGATCTCGGAGGGGTCGGCGCTTTTAAGGAGGTATCCGTTGGCGCCTATCTCCATCATATGGCTTACAAAGCGCTCGTCCTCATACATGGTCAGCGCGATGATATGAATGGAAGGATATTGTTTGGCGATGATCTTGGTGGTCTCGATCCCATCTTTCAGCGGCATCCGGAGGTCCATGAGCACTACATCTGGTTCTGAAGCGGCGAGGCCGTCGAGCAATTCCTGGCCATTTTCTGCCTCCTGGACGAATTTTATGGCATTATAGGGGCGTAAGGATAAAATGACACCCTTTCGGAATATCTTGTGGTCATCGGCTATTGCAACTTTAATAACTCCCATAGGCTTCTTTGGATTTCGATCTTCTTCTCCTTAAAGATAACACATATATTTTATTCCTGCTCACGAAGCTTATCTTCCTCTTCCTTAATCAGTTCTATAGTTACTTTATAATAGGTCTGGGACATATCCTTTTCAAAAAATATCTTACCATGAAGGACTTTCAGCCGGCTCTGGATATTTTTCAGCCCAAGACCTACATTACTCTTATTTAGCTTGTTAAAGTCGTTCTGGGTAATGCCTCTCCCGTCATGGTGCAGGCGGATAAAGAACTTTTCGCCGCTGGTGTTCTGGGTGAGGTGTATGAAGCTGGCGTTGCTGTGTTTGAGGATGTTATTGACCAGCTCCTGTATGACCCTGAAAATGATCAGCTCATTCTCGGCCTGCAGTCTCTCCCTGTAATCATGGAAGCGGGAGCTGGCGTTCATGCTGCCGGAGCCGCTGATCTTCTGGAAAAGGTCGTTGACGGCCGACTCCAACCCGAAGTTCTTGAGGGTGGGGGGCATGAGGCTATGGGAGATATTACGGATAAGCTGGATGGTGTCGTCGATGATCTGCTTGGCGTTGTAAATGCTTTGCAGCTGAGTGGTCTTGTCCAGATTGACCAGGTTCTCGTTGAGATATAGTCTGGCGGTGGCGAGCAGGGGGCCGGCGTCGTCGTGAAGGTCGGCGGCGATGCGCTGACGTTCTTCTTCCTGCAGGCGAATAGAGGCGTTGAGCAGCAGTTTTTGCTGGTCCTGCTCCATGCGTTGCAGGCGCAGCTGGTAGCGTATCACCTTACGCTGGTGAAAAATAATGAATACGATGAGCCCGATAGTAAGTGCGAGCATACCAATGGTGCCAAAATATAGCACCAGGGACACATTGCTGCCGGGATTGGTTGCTTCTAAGAGTATCATTTAACAGGGCATCGTCTCCGGTGGACGGACGGTTGATTAGGGTTTAAGTTTCTCATGAGATCAGGTTTATATCATATATCTGTATAATAGTTTTCAATAGGATTTGGCGCTTTGTTCTTTTTCATGCTGAATGCAATACAAAAGAAGATATTTTTTAGGATGTCGAATATGGTGTTAATATACCAAAAGTTGGTATGTTCCTGTGTTGAAAAGTTACTGGCGTACAAAAAGAGAAAAAGGGTGGCCGAGAAATATATAAAACATGCAATAACGACCCAGAATTTCTTGGTGTAATACACAAAGAGTATGGAAGGGTCCTTGATCTGGACGTAGAGAAAAATGATGCTGTAAATAATGATCAGTACGTTCTCCACGGACGCGGTCAGGGAATCGAAATTGGCTGATCTGATATGTAAAAAATTTACGACCACGGTGGCAAAGAATGCCAAGCTACCTACGATGGGAATATATTTAAGTCTCCGGTCCTGGATGGAAAAATATAGAAATGTGGTCAGCAGCAAATATTCGATGATGGTGAAAGAAGCATAAAGATAAAAGTTGTCGATATGAAAATGCTTTTTTAATTGGGGGGCTATGAACTCATATGCAACAGAGATAAGGGAATATATAAAAACTACCTGTAGCCCTTCATGTTTATTCCGTCGAAAAAATACAACATAAAAGACTACAGGTAATATCTCAAGTGCAAGGAATACAAGTCTAAGCAATGCCTTGTTTTTTTCTCAAATATAATCGGCATTGTGTTATAATCCAAGCAAATACGCATTATTTGCCCACGATCCAGGTCAGCCAGCTGGGGAGGATGGGAGTTTCTCCGAAACCTCTGTCAGCCACGATAGCGGGAGCGGTAGAGATAGCGCCACCTTTTTCCACCATCACTTTCCTGACCAGGTCCTTACCGGATGCGTCAACTCCTACATAAACAAGGGTTTTTTGTCCTTCTTCGTTGACGGCATCATAAAAACGCATACCTACGCAGCCAGGTTGAGCCAGGATCTGCTCGATGATGTTACGGCCGATGGTAACACCTGTGAAAGACTCGGGATATTTTTCGTAATAGGATTTAACAAGGTTTGCTGCCAGTTCGTGGTCGATTGCTTCGCCAATAGTGGCCACGTCAGGGTGGGTAAGTAGCTCTTTTTGCTGCATAAAGTGAGTTTTTAGAGGTTTGAAAAATGTTAGTTTGTGGAACTAAATAACCCCCAAAAAAAAACATGGACAACGGCCAAAACTTATGTTAAAATGCTTTAAATTGCCTGTAATTCAAGTCAGTATTGGGTTTGAGGGGTTTTTACCAGGGAGTTTACGAGGTCAAAATAGAGTAGTTTCACGCTATAAAAATAGTATTTTTACTATCGTAAAAGTGGCAAAATTGAATGGGAAAAACCCTAGGGATATCCACATTTGGAGTTAAATGTGGATAATTCGGGACATGGTGAGTGGGTAGAAACTCCGGATCCAGGATCGGGCCTTTGAAATGAAGGATCTTAAAAACGGGACTATCGGTGTATTGGCAACGAGGGACGGATGAGTGAGTTGGAAGGATAATGAGGGCATGTGAAATTAAATCGGTGTTTTGGCGTTTAATTGGTCGGCCATTGGGAGAAATCCACATAAAAGCAGTACATTTCTGTAGAAGAGGGGGGAAACCGGACAAGAAAAGAAGAAGTTGACTGATATTGGATTTTAGTGGACGGCTTTCATGGATATTGAAATTTTTTACTGGACGGTATTGGACGTTGGATGGTTTTGAGATTGATCCGTAATCAATCAACTTCTGAGACAAAACTAGCTGATATCGCACTGACAGACAATAGGAGAACTGCTCTTTTTAACATATTCGGAAATTACTTTTCAGCGCGTAAAAACGCGTTCGCTATATCTGTGTTTTTTCATGCCCTATGTGATGGAGACTATAGTAATCTGATTATCAACGCAAAAATTTTGACCTATACCTGTTAACTCTACAAACCTGCCGGTATGACTGCTGAACTAGTTATCAAGGTATCGATCGCGGATGACCACAAGATCTTTCGTGACGGTATTAAAATGGCTTTGAAGAACAAGGAGTATCTGAGAATTCTATGGGAGGCTGAAGATGGTAAGGACTTAGTGCACAAGATGCAGATCAAGCGCCCGGATGTATTGCTGATGGATATCCGGATGCCGGAGGTGGATGGTATCAATGCCATAGGGCTATTAAGGAAGGAATACGAAGAGGTCAAGATCATCGTGCTCACGATGTATGACGATCAGGAAATGATCTCAAAAATGATGGAAATGGGCGCTAATGCCTATCTGACGAAGACCACGGACCCGGATGAGATCTACCAGGCGATACTCACCTGTATGAATGACGATTTTTACTTCAATGACCTGGTGAACAAGGCGGTGCTTTCCAAACTCCAGACCAAGCGGCAGGTAAGACAATTCTATCCCAGTCCCATCAAATTCTCCGAGAAGGAGATCCGCATTCTCAAGCTATTGGCGGAAGACAAGACGACGGAAGAGATATCCAAAGAGGTATTTTTAAGCACGCGTACCATCGAGACGATACGGCAGAACATGAAAACGAAGATAGGGGCCAAGACCATTGCGGGGCTGATCATGTATGCCATGCGGAACAAGCTCATCGACTAATACTCCAGGGTGACCACTCCACTTTTTATAGCATAGATAGCGAGCCCTACGCGGCTTTTTACATTCAATTTTACGAACAGGGCGTCCCGATAGTTGTCGATGGTCCTGGGGCTTATTTCCATCATGGTGGCTATTTCCTTATAGGTCATGTCGGTGCTGGCGAGCTTTAGGAAGGTAAGCTCATTTTCGCTGAGGGAGAGCCTATCGGCCTGATTGTTATTGGATTTATCCTTTTTAAAGAGATTGACGAGCTTGCCGGCGGAGTTATAGGAGTAAAAGTAACCGGTGGCCATTACGGATTGTATGGCGAGGTTCAGCTCTCCGGGATGGATATCTTTTTTCAGGAACCCCCGGGCGCCGGCCTGCAGCAGCCTCAAAAGCGTTATCTCGGAGTCATACATGGTAAGTATCAGGACATAGATACCGGGATAGTGCATCCGCAGGTGTCTGGCTGTCTCATAGCCGTCGAGCTCTGGCATATTGAGGTCGAGGATGACGAGGTCGGGGAGGTCGTCGGGCTGCAATTTCTCCAACAGTTCCTTTCCGTGGGCCGCCAGCAGAATGACCTTACAATTATCGAATCTGTCGATGACGGTGGCCAGCGCGTCCCGCAGGAGGATGTGGTCGTCGACCATGGCAATCTTGACAGGTTTTTTCAGAGATGACATATTTTTTTATTTAATCCACTCAATAGGGTACGACAAGGGTGATCATAGTGCCGGAATGGGGGGCGCTGTCCAGCTGGAAGCCGGCGTCTATCATTTTTGCCCTTTTCATCATATTATTCAATCCGGAGGTGTTCTTCCGGGTGGCGACGGCCGCGGGATCGAACCCCTTGCCATTGTCATGGATGACCATGGTCAGGCTATTATTCTCATATGTAAGGGTGATATGGATGCTGGCGGCCCCGGAATGGCGTAGCACGTTGCTGATCGCCTCCTGCAAGATACGAAGGATGAATATTTCCTTTTGTTCATCCAGGAACTGGTAATCGCCTTTCAACTCATAGATGACCTGAGGGGAGGTGAGCTTTTGCAGCTGGATGACGAATTGTTCGATGGCTTTGGTAAGGCCGCCGTTGCGGATGATCTCGGAGCCGAGGTTCCGGGACAGGTCGCGCAATTCGTCGAGGGCCCGGGTAAGCAGATCGACGGTGTCGTTGATCCTTTGAGCGGCATGGTCGTTCTCCGTTATCTCCAGGGTATTGAGCTGTAATTTGGCAAGGGAAATGAACTGCCCGATGTTGTCGTGTATCTCCCGGGAGATATACTGGAAAGTATATTCCTGGATCTCGAGCTGGGTCTTCAGCAGCTCCTTATCATAATTGGCCTTGATACCGACGAGCTTGGTGTTGAAAAGGTTTTGTTTCTTCTGGTAAAGGAGCAGGATCACGGCGATGAAGCCGATGAGGATAATGATCAGCAGCGTGCAGATGATGACGATGGATATTACGATCTCCTTATCCTGCATGTGAATCCTTTAATGAATAACATATACGTTATGACGAGTGAAAAATTATTGATGGAGGAGAGACTTTTTGCCACTCCGAGCAGGCCATGACTGTTCAGGTAGAAGCTGGTAACATAAAAAGGGATAATGGTCGCAAGATAGAAGAATATCCCGGTGACGAGCCAGAAGGAGGGTTCTTTTAGCAGATTTACGGGCTCGTTGCGGGTAAAAAGTTCCCGGTACCAGGTGAGACAGGGGATGATGATGATGAGACTTTCCAGCACGATGGCAATGACGTTGAGTGTTTTCCCGATGTCCGTCTGCAGGGAATAGATTATGAAAAAAAGACAAAACAGCATCAGGGAGGCGATCAGCAATCTTTTTATCTGGGGAGATTGAATGATCCGGAAGAGGAACCAGGCGAAGGCGAACAGCTCAAAGGGGGTGTACAGGTTGTAAATGGCTGTTCGGGCATAATCCTGGCGGCTGCCGAAGGGCTGTATGCCGAAGATCCGGAGATAAGAGTTTACCAATAGTTCCACGGCGATGGATACAAACAGGTAGAGGGGAAAGATCCTGAGATAGGATGGATTGAGGCTGCGGTAGCAATAGCAAACCGCTATGATGAAAGCTACCAGGTTGATGATCCAGTTAACCACATTAGATATAAAATAAATATCCGTAGGCATCTGCTGAGTATTGTGTGCAGCCAGCTCGTCGCACGAGGCGTGCTCCGGCAAGATACGGGCAACCTTTTAATCCCGGGACCGTGAAAACACCCTATGCAGGTAAGAAAAATACCCTGGTTCCCGGGTGTTTATGCCTAAGTTTTAACTAAGTAGGCCAATAATTTTGGAAAACGGAATTTTAAAGCCTTTCCTAAGTCAATCAAGCCCATTTTCTATGAATATGGAACAAGCTCAGCAATTGAGAAAAAAGCTTCTTTATCTGGAAGGTCTCATTGCCTGGAATACGCGGGAATATATCTGGAAGGTGGTCATCGGGCCGCAGGATCAGCAGTTGCTGGAACGTTTTCGGGGGCTGGTGGACCCGGCTGTGCCTTTCAATCCCAGGGCGGTGTTGCGGCATTTCCGCAGAGAAGAGCTATCGGTCTATTTCTTTTGTAAGATAAAGGGTAATCTTATTTGCCGGGAATTCAGGGAATTCCTCGCTGCCAATGATCTGGAGATCCCGGAGATTGGTTATGTTCTTACCCCTTTCCCTCTTTAAACGAACCACGGGTTCGTTGTCCAGGACTGTAGGTCCCGACCGAGGAGGACGGTAATCGAGGTACGAAGGTTACGATCGAGAAGGACCGTGTCGAAGCAGGTCCGACGAAGGCCTACAGACATTAGATGTTTCCGTGAGACGGGCTATATTTTGCGCGGCCCGTTTTCACGGACATTTAGCAAGGAACATCGGGTTCCACGTCGCTGACATGGGTTTATCCCACAAAAATGCCTGCTTCTTGCATTATCCAAATACCGTGGATGCATAAAAGCAGGCAAAAACTTTAAACAGTGGCGCTGGTAGTCAATCAAAGGATCCTGAATCTAAAGACGGGGCGTTATTTCATAGGAACCTGGATATTCGGCTTTGGGATATTGGAGTCAAAAAAGTTGATTGATATTGGATTGCCGGGTTTCATAGAATATTGAAAATCATTCTGGACGGTTTCAAGGACATTGGACGGTCTGAGGTTGCTAATCCTCAATCAATCAACTTATATATCAAAAATATATGTGAATAACTATGTGAACAAGAGAAGTATCCCTCAATTTTTCCCATGCGGATTTTACGGGTGCAATCGTAAAAAAAACAGCTTATCTTCGTAAAAGAACGAAGACCCCGAGCAACTATACGTAGATTCCGTAACATCGTTATTTCGTAAATTTTCTATAGTAAGTGTTGCAATTTTTGTTTCAATTTGCATGGTGGATATCCGAGCTGATAGCCGGTCCGCAGGCCGCGAGGTCCTTGTTTGTAAAATACAGTATCGTATGAAAAAACCAGAGTT
>DASZXP010000025.1:0-8652 GCA_035545935.1 Puia sp.
TCCCGGCACAGGCGGTGATATAACGTTGAAGCACATATCCATTTGTCGTGGCTCTTACCTGCTCATCCCCATGGACAAAGATCCAGCTGCGATGCCAGAACCGATCCCACCAGGCGCGATGGGCTGCGCGGGTCTGTTCCAGGGGGAGGCGTTCGATGGAGGCGATCTGTTGTTTCAGACGGGTGCGCCAGGTCGCCGGAGTGGCGTCCGTGGTGGTCAGGGGGTAGATGGAGATGAGCTTTTTACCGGCTACGATGCCCGCGCCGAAGATCCGTCCGGCCAGATGGGGGTCGGCCGTCGCGGCATTTTGATGATACCAGGTGATATTGTTCCCTTGTGCGGGGAGGACCGTGTCGCCGTCCTGGCCGAGCCGCCAGTTGTCCAGGCTGACCTTTAATGTGGCGTTGGGGTTGTCTGCTTCTATCCGGATGACGGGATGGTTGGCATCGACCCAGATGCGGAGAGTGGAAGAGCCTTCTTTGATGAGGATCTCGCCCTGGTGCAGGCGGAGGGTTTGGGCAAAGGGAGTTTCCGTTGTCAGGGGGGAAGGGGTTTGTGCGATGCGTACGGCGCCAAGTTTCATCAGCACGCCGCCCGTCTTCATCCACTGGTCCCATTCGGGCCTTGTCTCCGCCCCCCAGGCATCCGTTTTGGCAATGTAAAAGACGAGGTCCCCGTTCTTTTCCACCCATACATTGAGGCCGATGTCGCCGTTGCCGATGGGCATGGATTCCGTGGCGCCGGGGCCCGGCTCGTTCCAGGTGACATTACAGGAGTCCAGTTGAGTTGGGAGATCGGTCTGGGCCAGGACCGGGGTACAAAAGGATGACAGGCCCAGCAGGAAAGCAATCGTTCTTTTCATGATGAGTTAATGATTTTTAAATGGTATCATGGCTCTCGCAAGCTCGGGTCATATTGCAAAAGAAAGAAAGGTACATTAACCAGACACTTAACCAATGCTTAACGGCGATTAATTTGGGCAATAATTGTAAAAAAAATAGCTCACAAACAGGTTATTACCATAACTTAGGGTATGCGAAATCCTATTGTTTGCCTGTGCTGCGCCGTCGTACTGCTGACGGCCTGCCATACCCAAAACGATTACGATAAGGTTTTCAAGGATCCGATCCTTTATTCCAATACCGTTCACGAGCTGAATACGGTGGTGATGGGGAATAATTTCGGTCCTATCGTGGCTTCCCGTAACTATATGTATGCCGCTGTCGCGGGTTATGAAGCGATGGCTGCCGGCTATCCGGATAAGTATCTTTCTTTAGCCGGTCAATTGCATGGTCTGAAAGTCATTCCCCGTCCTGCGGAGGGAACAAAGGTGGACTATGAGCTGGCGTCCCTGCTGGCCTTTTGTAAGCTGGGGGAAGCGGTGACCTTCCCGGCGGGCAGCCTACAGGAGTATACCGACAGCCTGAAGAAAATGGCCCAGGACCATGGGATGCCCGACGATATGTACAAGAATACGCTGGCTTTTGCCGATTCGGTGGGAGCAGCTATCCTGCGATGGAGCAAGAAGGACCGATACCTGGAGACAAGGGGCGCGCCGGAATATACCGTGAAGGATTCACCCGGACGCTGGGTCCCTACCCCACCCGCCTATACGTCCGCCATGGAGCCGCACTGGAGCACCATCCGGTACCTGGTGATGGACAGCCTGGACCAGTTCATGCCACCCCCACCCTATACTTTCAATGTGACGGATAAGAACGCGCCTTATTATAAGGAAGTAAAGCTGATCCAGAACAAGGTGGACAGTCTGACTACGGAAGAGGCCTTTATCGCGGATTTCTGGGATGACAATCCTTTTAAGCTGAATGTATCGGGTCACCTGATGTTCGGGACAAAGAAATTTTCGCCGGGAGGTCACTGGATGAGCGTGGCGGGTATCGCGGCGCAAAAGGCGGGAGCGGACTTTGGCACCACCGTATTGGCGCATGCCAAAACATCCATTGCTCTTTTCGACGCCTTTATCCAATGCTGGAATATAAAGTACATCTACAATACGGTGCGTCCCGAGACCGTGATCGATAAATATTTCGATGCCAACTGGCGTCCCCATTTGCAAACCCCGCCTTTCCCGGAATATACCTGCGGGCATTGCACCATTTCGGCGTCCGCGGCGGAAGCGCTCACCAGCGTCTTTGGCGATAAGTTCCAGTATACGGATACGACAGAGCTGGAGTTCGGCATCGGCAAAAGGTCCTTCCCCTCTTTTCGGGATGCGGCGCTGGAGACGATGAATTCGCGGTTTTATGGCGGGATCCATTTTCGTTACAGCACCGTGGTCAGCAACAAGCTGGGTATCGAGATCGGAAAGCTGGTGACGGATAGGTTGAAGATGAAGAAATGATCATAGTCTCTCCGAAAGGACTTCTTTTATTTCCCCGTTGATCTTGACCTTTACCTTTTGGGGTGTGGGAGAAGAGATGCGATAGTGCGTGATCATTCCATCTTTCCATTGCATGTCCACGGTGAAGTTGCCTCTTGCTTTTAGTCCTTCGATGCTGCCGGAGCTTTTCCATGCGTCGGGGATGGCGGGCAGCAGTTCGATAAAGCCTGCATGGCTTTGCAGGAGCATCTCCGCAATGCCGGCCGTGGCGCCGAAGTTCCCATCTATCTGAAATGGCGGACCCGCGGAAAGGAGGTTGGGATAGATGCCTCCGCCCGCGCCATAGTTTATGTTGGTCTTGAGGGTGGATTTCAGGAGCTCACGCAGGAGCTTGTAGGCCCTGTTGCCGTCGTGGAGTCTGGCCCACCAGAGCAGCTTGTAGGCAATGCTCCAGCTGGGACCGTCGTCACCCCGTACCTCGAGGGTCTTTTTACAGGCCTCCGCCAGATCGGGTGTGGTCTCGGGTGTGATGAGGTCGGCGGGAAAGAGTCCGTACAAATGAGAGACATGCCGATGCTGTGGTTCGGGTTCCTTGTATTCTTCCATCCATTCCATCAGTCTGCCGTCGCGGGCGATACGTCCGGGAGGCGGGAGCAGCGCGAGATCTTTGGTTAGCGTATCCCGTAGGGCTGCATCTTTATCGAGCAGGGTTGAAGCGGCAATCACATGGTTGAACAGCTCCCGTATGATCTGGTTGTCGATGGTAGGGCCCATGCAAATGCTGGCGCTGCTGCCATTGGGGAGGGTGAACCAGTTCTCGGGGGAGGAAGAAGGCGCCGTCACCAGCCAGCCTGTTTTGGGGTCGGTGATCAGCATGCTTTTATAGAATTGCGCCGAGCCTTTCAGGATGGGATAGATGCGGGCAAGATAGCTTGTATCGTTGGTAAAGGCATAGTGTTCCCAAAGGTTGTTGCAGAGCCAGCCGGACCCGCATTTTGTCACGCCCCAGGAAGCGCTTTCGCCGGGCTCGGTAAAGCTCCAGAGGTTGGTGATGACATGGGCCACCCAGCCTTCGGCGTTGTAATAGGCTTTGGCCGTCCGCTCTCCATTGGGTACCATTCTTTGTACCAGGTCCGCCAGCGGAAGGTCCAGCTCCGACAAATTGGAGACCTCCACGGGCCAGTGGTTCATCTGTACGTTGATGTCCAGATGCCAGTCCCCGTTCCAGGGTGTCTGTAGCTGGTTGGCCCAGAGTCCTTGCAGATTGGGCGGCAGCAGTCCCACCCTTGTGCTGCTAATGCTGAGATAACGTCCGAACTGATAGAACAGGGAAGGCAGTCCCATGTCCGCGCCGCCCGGGCTGCGAAAGGCGATGATGCGTTTGTCCGTGGTGAGACTGTCGTCTGCCGCCGGAGCGCCCAGCTGAAAATGCACTCTGTCGAAGAGCTGCCGGTAATGGGCGATATGTCGTTGTCGCTGGACGGCGTAGGCTTTGTTCTTCGCCGCCGTCATGGTTTTTCGTATAGTCTCTTTATAGTCGGGATCGCGCCAGTCCGTGCCTGCAGAAAGGAAGACGATCACTTCCGTGGCGCCCTGTACGTCTAGCGCGTCCTTGTCCGCGTGTGACTGTCCACCCTTTTGACTTATTTCCAGACAGGCCCTGTAGCGCATGCCTTTACCATCGATGCCGTTGTCGAGCTGTCCTTCCATGACGAGAGTGTTGCCTTCGGTGGAGACGGCGGCCCGTTCGGGGCGATGCATCGACAGACGGATATTCACTCCGCCGGGTTTGTCGGCTGTTAGGCGGATCATGTCCACATCGTCCCCAAAGCTGGTGAAATATTCGCGGGTATAGGTGGTGTTGCCTACTTTATAATGACAGCGGGCAATCGCATCGTCCAGCGACAGTTCTCGTTGGTAATCCGAGTAACCTGTGTCCTTGTATTTGTATGCTATATCCAGATCGCCCAGGGTCTGAAAACATCCCCATTGGGCGCCGCCGGAGCCTTTGCCCTTGCAGATAAAGAACTGGTCGACGATCTTTTGCGCTTCTTCGTTCTTCCCTGCCAGCAGCAGCTGTCTGATCTCGGGTAGTTTTTTGTAAGCGTCGTAGTTGTTGGCGTCCTGCGGCGAGCCGGACCAGAGAGTGATATCGTTGAGTACGATCTTTTCTTTTGCAACACCGCCGTCTGGCATCATACCCAGCCGTCCATTGCCTAGCGGAAGGGTCTCTTCCCATTGGCGGGCGGGCCGGTCATACCATAAGCGTAACGGCGGCGGCTGTACAAAGGAGACGGGGCTGGTCGAAGGTTGCGCCGTCGCCGTGATCATCAGTGCCTGAACCAGGTATATAGGGAGGATAAAATGCTTCTTTAACATAGCGTCGAAATTAGTGGAAGGTTGCTTTTGGGAAAATAGACTATCCTGTAAAAAGGATGGATAATTTTATGGCTCTTTGACGGCCGTGTGCCAGGTATAGATCCTTTTGATGGAGGGATTTGTCCGCAGGCGGTCCAGGCCATTGCCGGTGAGCTTTGTCTCGTTGAGGTTGACGGCTTCGAGATGATGCAGTCCCGTGAGGTCGTCGGCGATGGCATCGGTGAGGGGGTTCTTTTCGAGTCGTAGTTTTTCCAGATTGGACAGCTGTTTCAGGAAAGCCAGATCCGTGTCGGTGAAGTTGTTGCCGGAGAGGTTGAGCCAGATGATGTTCTTTTCCATGCCTGTGAGGTCCTGTTGTATGGACCTTTTGGCCGCGCCGGCGGGGAGGGTCAGGTCGAGCATCACGGGTTTTTGGAGCATAACGCGGACCATCCAGCCTTTTTTGCGGAGGTTGTCGATGAGGGAGACGGCTACTGTCGCGGGGATCTCGGGGTTGATGTGTTGCGGGGGCGGACCGCTGGTGTCGGCGGGGTCGGCTGTCGCGGGATCTTTACTCAGCGATGCTGTCGTGGAAGACTTTCCCAGCAGGGAGGCGATCTGCGGGCGGATGGCGTCCCTGTCCTTACAATCCTTTAGCTTTTTGCCTACGGCGGCATCCGCCTTTTCGATCCACCAGGTGATGACGGCGAGCTCTGTTCTTGTCAGCGGGGGTTTGCCGTCGGAAGGCATGAATTTTTCATCGGCGGGGTTCAGGGTTACGCGTTTGTACAGTTCGCTTTCTTTTAGCTTGCCAGGTGTTATGGCAGGGCCGTGCTTTCCGCCTTTCAACAGGGACTCCCATGTCTGTACGGAGAGGTTGCCTTTTATCTTCCCTCCCTGGTGGCACTGGGCGCATTTCTTTTCCAGGATGGGATGGACGATGTCTTCGAAGACCAGGACGTCGTCGGGGTTGTCGGGCAGCTTACGTTCGCCCTGCGTGAGGGTGGCCAGGCTGAGGTAGCCGGAGCCATGGGTGAGGCCGCCGCCGAGGTCACCGGTGTAGGTTAGCAGGATAGTCAGCGCGAGGAGTGAAACGGTGAGGGCGCGTGTTCCGATCTTTTTATGAAGGAAGTAGATCGATCCGGAAGCCACAGCCAGAATAATGCCTGCCAATCGGTGGTTTGCCAGCTGGTCCGTGTCGTAGTCTCCGGAACCCGCCAGCAGGAGCCCGGTGATACAGGACAATGCCGCCGAGATAAAGCCCAGGAGCAGGATCAGGGGAACGGCGTGTTGGAGCTGTGCGTATCTTTTACGGTAAGACAATACATTCAGCAGCGCTGCCAGCAATAAGAATCCGATCGGCAGGTGCACGATCAGCGGATGCAGGCGCCCCATTTACACGCGGGTTAATTTCACAGGCGCGGTATGGTTGGCGTTCCATTGACAGACATACAGGTTCTTTTCATCGTCCACACATACGTCGTGTCCATGTTGGAAAACGGGATTGGCGGCAGCCAGGGTCGGCAGCAACGCGCTTCCTTTATACACGGGCGCCGCGCCACCGGGGTTGGAAACAACCTTATTGTTCGCATCCAGGATGGTGACGAATCCGGAGTCGCCGTCGATCTTTTTGCCTGCGGCGTCCTTTGACCAGCAGATGCCCGCGTAGATGTTCCCGGCGTCCATCACTGCCCGGCATACATACATACCGGGGAGGTCTATGCGCCGGAGGAACTTACCGTCCAGGGTAAATACCTTGAAGCAATTCTCTTCGCGGGAAGTGCAGATCAGGGTCGGGTTGTTCTTATCGCGGGTGTCGACACAAACGCCATGGGCGTTTACGAGGTTTTGATCCGGATTGGCGTTGTGGTGTCCGCCGAAGTGGCGGATGTACTGGCCTTTGGCGTTGTATTGTATGATATAGTCGGAGCCGTAGCCGTCGGCTACATAGATGTCCCCGTTGGGAGCTACGGCTGTCTCGGTGGGCTGGAAATATTCGTCGTCCTTGTAGATGCCGATGGTGCGGGGGTGACCGATGGCAAAGATGAGGCGGCCTGTGAGGTCCGTCTTTACCACCTGTCCGGCCTGGCGTTGGAAGGCTCCGTTACGATCCTGGTAGAAGCCGCAATCCGTAACGAGCAGGAAGTCCTCGCCACCTTCTTTGGAAATAGAGAGGCCGTGTCCGCCGGGCCAGGAGTTACCCCAATAATCCAGGAGCTTGCCGGATCTGTCGAAAATGAGGATATTGTTTCGGTCGCAATCGCCCAGCATGATGAGGCGGCCTTTGCTGTCCTGTACCATTTCGTGGCAGTTGGCCAGCGGAGTGTTGCTGACGCTGATCTTAGCCCAGCCCTTGTCTACCTTGTAGGTGTGCGAGCCCTGGCCTACGATGGTGTCTTCGGGTTGGCGGTCCTTGTGGAGGATAGCAAAACTAAACGATTTTGCAGGCGTAGCAACCGCCAGGGCCGAAGCCATGGCTGAATGACGGATAAAATCTCTTCTTGATGTCATGATAAAATGTTTTTAACCACCCGCCCTTCCACGTCGGTGAGGCGGAATCTCCTTCCCTGGAATTTATAAGTCAGCCGTTCATGGTCGATGCCCATCAGGTAGAGAAGGGTGGCCTGAAAGTCGTGTACATGAACAGGGTCCTTTACGATGTTGTAGCTGAAGTCATCTGTCTCGCCATAGCTGAACCCGGCCTTTACGCCCGCGCCAGCCATCCACATGGTGAAACAGCGGGGATGATGATCGCGTCCGTAATCGTCTGCTGTTAATTTGCCTTGCGAATATACGGTACGGCCGAATTCGCCGCCCCATATCACCAGCGTATCTTCCAGTAATCCTCTTCTTTTCAGGTCGGTGATAAAGGCAGCCGTGGCCTGGTCGGTGGCCTGGCATTGCTGGGTGATGCCTTTTGGCAGACCGGAATGCTGATCCCATCCCTGGTGGTACAATTGTACGAATTTCACGTCTTTTTCCAATAGTTTGCGCGCCAGTATGCAATTGGCGGCGAAAGTGCCGGGGTCGCGGCTGTCGGGTCCGTAGAGCTCGAATACTTCTTTTGGCTCGTCCTTCATGTCCATTACATCCGGTACGGATGTCTGCATCCTGTACGCCATTTCGTACTGGGCGATACGCGCCTCTACTTCAGGATCGCCATAGGGATCGTTCTGCAGCTGATTGAGCTTTGAAAGGCAGGTCAGCATTTCCTTTCTGTCCATTCCATCGTAGCCTTCCGGGTCGTTGAGGTAGAGCACGGGGTCTTTGCCTGCCCGGAACTGTACGCCCTGGAATTTGGAGGGAAGGAAGCCATTCCCCCAAAGCCGCGAATAGAGCGGCTGGTCCCTGGGGGCGTTCTTCGAAACGAGGACGATAAAGGTGGGCAGGTTATTATTGTCCGAGCCCAGGCCATAGCTTACCCAGGACCCGATGGAGGGGCGGCCGGGCTGCTGGTTGCCTGTCTGGAAGAAGGTGATGGCGGGGTCGTGATTGATGGCTTCGGAATAGATGGACTTTACGATGCAAAGCTCGTCCACGACTTTGGCGGTGTGTGGCAGCAGGTCGCTGACCCAGGTACCCGTCTTGCCGTGCCGGCTGAATTTAGCGAACGAGGGGACTACGGGAAGGATGCTTTGATTGGCGCTCATGCCTGTGAGGCGCTGTCCATTTCGTACGGAGTCGGGCAGGCCTTGTCCCGCCATGCCGGCGAGACCGGGTTTATAATCAAAGGTCTCGAATTGTGAAGGGCCGCCGCTCATGAAGAGGTAAACTATCCGTTTGGCTTTGGGTGCAAAATGCGGGATGGCTTTTAGGATCTCCTCTTCCGCGGTGGCGGAGGGCGATATGATGCGGGAGGTGATCCCGCCGCCGTTGCCAAAAAGACGTTGACCCAGCAAGGTCCCTATGGCCATCGCGCCCAGTCCCAGGGATGTCCTGGTGAGGAACTGTCG
>DASZXP010000026.1:0-1891 GCA_035545935.1 Puia sp.
CATCAAACATCTGAAGAATAAAAAGTTCGAATTGTATCCCGACTTCCAGACAGCGGGGATGATCGACGTCACCAATTACAACGATGGCAAGAGAGGGGGGAAGGTCCGGGTGCGCACCCATATCGAGGAGCAGGATAAGAAAACGCTGCTGATAAAGGATGTACCATACGGGGTCACCACCACACAGCTGATCGACTCCATCATCAAGGCCAATGACCAGGGTAAGATCAAGATCAAAAAAGTGACGGATAATACGGCGGCAGAGGTGGAGATACAGATAGACCTGGCGCCGGGCATCTCTCCGGATATTACTATCGATGCCCTTTATGCTTTTACGGATTGCGAGGTGAGCATTTCTCCCAACGCCTGTGTCATTGCAGAGGATAAGCCCCAGTTCCTGGGTGTGCGTGAGCTGCTGACCAGCTCCGTGGATCATACGAAGGGCCTTTTGAAGAGGGAGCTGGAGATAAAGCTGGCCGAGCTGCAGGAAAAATGGCATTATACTTCGCTGGAAAAGATATTCTTCGAGGAGAAGATATACAAGGAGCTGGAGAAGAAGCACGAGACCTGGGAAAAGGTGCTGACCGCCATTGCCAAGGCATTCGAGCCCTTCCGCAAGCAGCTGAAGAGGGACATCAGCCGGGAGGATATCATAAAGCTTACGGAAAAGCCTGTCCGCAGGATCTACCGGCTGGACATCGATGAGCTGAATGCGCAGATCAAGGGTCTGGAAGCCGAGATCAGGCAGGTGAAGCATGATCTGGCCCACCTGGTGGATTATGCAGTGGCCTATTATGAGAATTTGTTGAAGAAGTACGGCAAAGGCCGCGAGCGCAAGACGGAGATCAAGCTGTTCGAGGCCATCCAGGCGCAGCAGGTGGCCATCGCCAATGTGAAGCTGTATGTGAACAGGGCGGATGGATTTATCGGGACGGGGCTGAAGAAGGACGAGTTTGTAGCGGATTGTTCGGACCTGGACGATATCATAGCCTTTACCAAGGGGGGCAAGATGAAGGTGGTAAAGGTGGCGGACAAGGCTTTTATCGGAAAGGATATTATCTATGTGGGCGTCTTCCGGAAGAATGACGAGCGGACCACCTACAATATGATCTATGTGGATGGCAAGACGGGTATCAGCTATGCCAAGCGGTTTAACGTCACGGGCGTCACCCGTGACAGGGAGTATGATCTGGCCAAGGAGGACCCCAAGAGCCGGGTACATTATTTCACGGCGAACCCGAATGGCGAGGCGGAGGTCGTCAAGATCGTCCTTAGTCCCAACAGTTCCGCGCGTATCAAGGAATTCGATTTCTATTTCGAGACGCTGGAGGTGAAGAACCGCAGCAGCCTGGGGAACCAGGTGACGAAGTATCCCATCCGGAACGTAAAATTCAAGGAGGCGGGCAAGTCTACGCTCAGCGGCCGCAAGCTTTGGTTCGACGCGACTTTTGGACGCCTGAATACGGAAGAGAAAGGGGAATATCTCGGCAGCTTCGACAATGACGAAAAGCTGCTGGTCATTTATTCCGACGGCAATTATGAGATCACCGATACGGAGCTTACGCAGCGCTTCGATGCGGAGAAGATCGTGGAGATGCGTAAGTTCGATGCTGAGAGGGTCATTACGGCCATCTACCTGGACAATGAAAAGCTGCAGTACAATGTCAAGCGGTTCAAGATCGAGACGACGACCTTACGCAATAAGTTCCTTTTCATCAAAGAGGGGGAGGGCAACCGGCTGGAAGCCGTCACCCTGCATCCTCAGCCCATAGCCGTGATCAAGTCGGGAAGAGGCGCGCAGGCGAAGACCCAGAAGATCAAGATCGCCGATTTTGTGGAGGTGACGGGCTGGAAGACGGTGGGCACCAAGCTCTTCGACTTCAGCAAGAGT
>DASZXP010000027.1:0-12486 GCA_035545935.1 Puia sp.
ATGGCGGAATTAATTCCGACGAGCTGGCCCTGAGGATTGATGAGGGGGCCGCCACTGTTGCCGGGATTCACCGCAGCGTCGGTCTGGATGAAAGATTCGACCGGGCTCTGACTCTGCCTGCTGTTGATGTCGATCGATCTACCCTTTGCGCTCACGATACCCGCGGTAACGGTTGTTTCCAGGGAAAGCGGATAACCGACGGCCAGCACCCATTGCCCGACTTTTAAGTCGTCGGAATTTCCATATAGTAAAAAGGGAAGGCCCTTGGCATCCACTTTTACCACTGCGAGATCGGTGCTGGGATCGGTAGCTACCACCTTCGCCTTAAAAGATTTTTTATTGCTCAGGGTAACGGTTACTTCATCCGCTCCATCCACTACATGATTATTGGTTACGATATAACCGTCGTCGCTGATGATCACGCCCGATCCGGATCCCATTTCAGGAAGGGACCGTGAACGGTCGCCGAAGAAATCATTCGGGTCAATCCCAAACAGGTCGGAAAAAGGGTTATTCCTTGGAAGATTATTGCTGACCGTTCTGACGGTTTTGGTTTTGATATGCACCGTGGCGGGGATGGCCGCGCTGGCAGCTTCCGTGAAATCCGCCGGGCCGGCAGCGCCCTTCTCTCCATCAAAGAACTTGGCGTAATTTACAGGAACCCGTACGGAATCCTGTGTATAAAAATATGTTTTGTTGCCCAGGAAATGATCATACCCCCACAAACTCGCCAGGGTAGTGGCGGCACTGATAAAGACAATGCCTGCGACTTGTTTAAGTTTCATTTTTTTATTTTTGAACGGATTTAAATTTGAAATAACTGCTGATTCAACAACAAAATAACGCCGGGATGAACATACAGTTATAGCGACACGTCCAGTTTAACAAATAATTTACTAAGACCTTCGTAGATGAGGTGAGATAAACCCTTGTTAGTGGCTCATCTTCAACAGGAAACGACGATGCTCCCTATAAATTTACGAAAGAAAAACGGGGAATGAAAGGATTTCCGGGTCTTAGGAAAAATTAGCAGTGGTCATGTCATCTGTTCAGTCGGACCGGCAAGAACGACAGGTTATACGGACCGGGGATGAAAGGCTGATATGGCCGGGTGGCTATGGAGGTGGTGACAGGGTGATGGAAGACGGTGACAGGGCCTGGCGGGCCGGGTGGCGGGAGCGGTGGGGGATGACGGAAGATCGTGCGATGACGGGGCGGGGGATGGGTGTGAGACCGTGGCGTAGCAGATGTCAGGCTACAGGCTGCTGAGGAACTGCAAGGTGTCCACTCCGTCGGCATAGTCGGTGAGGCTGGGGTGCTGGGCCTGTCCGAATGGAACCGAGGTCGCGAAGGTTCCGGGCGAGTAGGAGCGTGTCGAAGCAGCTCCGACGAAGTCCTGCGTGGTGAGGGTGTGGGATGGGGTGTCGGGGGTGGAGGCGGCGCCTACGCGGTGCTGGCCGGCGGGTGTATGGGATGGGAGGCCTACGACGCACTGGATGTCCTGGTGACCGACGAGAAAAGGGAGGGGGTCTTCGCCGGGGCGATAATATTCGTAATTCAATACGCTGATGGCGCTGAAGGGGGAGGCGTCTTCCACGAGGAGGACGGACTCGTTGGTCATATAATATTTTTTATTCAGGATCAGCAGGGTGAGCTGGTAGTCGTAATTATGCTTGTATTTGGACAAGTCCGTGAGGTAGTTGTACCGGCGGAAGGCTTCCAGCAGGGAAAGGAAGTCGTATTTCTCCGGTACATAGAGTTTGGTCACATTGCGGCAGCCCAGTCCGAAGTACTGGTATACGTCGTCGGCCAGCCTGTCGAGGTCCTCATGGGACTCTTCGCCTGTCAGTATGGCCACCGAAGTGCGATTGCGGCGTATGATATGGGGATATTTACCAAAATAATATTCGAAGTAGCGGGCCGAGTTATTGCTGCCGGTGGCGATATAGGCGTCGGCTCCGTTGAGGCGTTCAGGGAAGCCGACGAGGGAGGATACCCGGGGATCGTATTTTTCCAGCTGGGCGATGAGGTGGCGGATGAGGATATTGTCGCGGGAGGATGGTTTGATCCACTGGCGGTGACCGGCGATAAAAATGCTCAGGAAGTCGTGGAAGCCTACCAGGGGGATATTGCCGGCCATGGTGAGCCCGACAGTCTTTGGGGTGGGGTTGGCAGGGGGGAGGCTATAGCTGTCGGCCCATTGGGTCAGCAGGTCCTTTTGGAGGTACCCGGTAGCGATCTGCCGGACGGCCAACTGTATGAATTCGGGGGTAAACCATCCATTTTCGGCGTGCGCCCGTCGTTGTGCGGATATCCATCCGGGTTCGTCGGATAAGCAATAATCTCCTAATTCCCCCAATAAGTCGATACGTTGTTCCAAGTTCATAAATCCCCTTTGTATATTTGCAAGGACCTTTCGGTTCGTTTTTGTAAATTGAGCTAAAACTGCAAAATTACATTTAATCATCTCCTAATTTTCACAATATGGCTATTAAAATAACAGAAGAATGTATCAATTGTGGCGCTTGTGAGCCGGAATGCCCGAATAACGCCATTTATGAGGGTGGTGTAGAGTGGGCTCTTACGGATGGTACGAGCGTAAAGGGGGCATTTACTCTCCTGGATGGGTCTACGATCGATGCGAGTCAGCGCAATGCGCCTATCAGCGTGGATACCTATTATATAGTGCCGAACAAGTGTACGGAGTGCCAGGGTTTTCATGAGGAGCCGCAGTGTGCGGCGGTGTGCCCGGTGGATTGCTGTGTACCGGATGAGATGTACCGGGAGACGGTGGATGAGCTGCTGGCGAAGAAAGAGAAGCTGCATCTGTAAATAAGGGCTTATGGCTATCAGGATCAATGATGAGTGTATCGTTTGCGACGCTTGTGCGCCGGAATGTCCGAATAACGCCATTTATGAGCCGGGGGTGGATTGGGCCGTGGCGGATGGTACGGGTGTAAAGGGGGCTTTTACGCTTTTTGACGGGACGACGGTCGATGCGAGCCAGCGGAATATGCCTATCAGCAACGATCTTTACTATATCGTGCCGGATAAATGTACGGAATGCCAGGGTTTTCATGAGGAGCCGCAGTGTGCGAGCGTCTGTCCGGTGGATGCCTGTGTATCGGATGAGCTATACCAGGAGACGGTGGAAGAACTGCTGGCGAAGAAGGAGAAGTTGCATTTGTAGGTGTCTTGTTCCGGCCCCTGTGGAAAAAAATGGGTAGAATTATTTGGATTTGGGGTTTGGAAGGTAGTACCTTAATAGGAGTTTAAAGAGTTTACCAATGTAGCTTTGTGCTACATGCATATAGGCGGGTGATATTTCCCGTCGTAAAAGGGTGAAGGAGATTATGCCTTCACCTTTCTTATTTTTTGGCGCGCACTTTTGGGTTAAAAGCGACGTATGCGCCAAAAAAGCCATTGGCGGGGCGGTCCTCCGGGGGCCAGCCACTGCGAGGCCCAGAAGCTACTGATGGGCGCGCTAAGACACTATTAGGCGGTTTTTTTCGTTTATTTGCTGAAAATTTATCTCCATTCAATGAAGCCCACTATCGCATTTGTCACCGGGGGGTATTCCGGCGAGTCAGTCATATCCTATAAAAGCGCCATCACCATCGAAAATAATATCGACAAAGATCGATATAATGTATATAAGATAGACGTCACGAAGGGGGGCTGGTTCCATGAGCAGCCAGATGGTTCCAGGGTGGCGGTGGACAAAAATGATTTTTCATTGACCCTGGGTGGGGAAAAGATCGTATTCGACGCGGTGCTGATCGGGATCCACGGCACCCCGGGGGAGGACGGAAAATTGCAGGGGTATTTCGATCTGTTGGGGTTGCCTTATACGAGCTGTGATGCGGCGACCTCGGCCATCACTTTTAACAAACGTTATACGGTGGCGGTGGCGGCCTTTAGCGGGATCAATGTGGCCAAATCGGTGCATCTCGTGAAGGGAAGATTCGAGAATCCAGAAGAAGTAGCACGGC
Organism: Puia sp.; assembly: GCA_035545935.1. Lineage (GTDB taxonomy): Bacteria > Bacteroidota > Bacteroidia > Chitinophagales > Chitinophagaceae > Puia. The sequence goes on from DASZXP010000027.1 coordinate 3,993, forward strand.
ATTTGCAATTTCCGGTATTTGTCAAGCCGGCCAATGGGGGGTCTTCCATCGGCATGTCCAAGGTGAATTCGGCCTCCGAGGAACTGGGGGCGGCTATTGAAAAGGCATTTAAAGAGGACAGCCAGGTATTGATCGAGGAGTTCATTACGGGGAGGGAATTTACCATCGGGGTGTTCCGGCACCAGGGTGAGATCATTACCCTGCCGATGACGGAAGTAAGAAGCAAAAAGGAGTTCTTCGACTTTGAGGCAAAATATACGGCGGGGTTGAATGAAGAGACGACGCCTGCGCAGGTGGAGGAGCCGGTGGCGGAAAAGATCCGGGCGGCGGCCAAAAAGATCTACCTGGTATTCAACTGCAACGGCATCATCCGGATAGACTTTATTTACAACGAGGCGAAGGGGGAGCCCTTTATGCTGGAGGTCAATACGGTGCCGGGGCAGAGCGAGGCGAGCATCGTGCCGCAGCAGCTGAAAGCTTTTGGATGGACGTTGAAGCGGTTCTATTCGGCCCTGATCGAAGAGGCGCTGGGCTCCAAAAAACGTTCTTAAAAGGGGGGATGCCGGCGAGGGCGGGAAGAGGGCGCTTGCAAGGACGGGGACGAAGGGAGACTCAACAAAGACAGCAGGAAGGACACTTAGCAAAGACAGGAAGAGGGACACTTACGAAGATGAGGGGACGGGATACCGGAGGAGACAGAAAGGGCATTAACGGAGACAGGCTCAATATTCTTTAAATAAACTAAACGATGTGTTTAAATTTCTCACTACCAAACCTCTTTGGATAAATATCCTGGCAGGCATCGGTGTTTTACTCCTTCTTTTATTGTTGTTCCTGGGGTCGTTGTCATTGCTTACGCAGCATGGCAAGACGATGAAGATCCCTTCCGTCACGGGTCTGTCCTATGCGGATGCGAAGAAGTCGCTGGAGTCGCAAGGTTTTGGAGTACAGGTGCAGGATTCTGTTTATTCAGATACGATGCCGCCCCTGCGGGTGATCAAGCAATTCCCGGAGGCGGATAACCAGGTCAAGGTGAATCGTACGGTGTACCTGACCATCAACCGGGCGGAAGCTCCTCTTATCCAGATGCCAAACCTGGTGAGCATGAGCTTTCGCAATGCGGAAATGATCCTGCGGCAGTATGGACTGCGGCTGGAGGATACGGTCTTCAAGCCCGACTTTGCCAAGAACTCGGTGCTGGATCAATTGTATAAAGGCGAGACGATCAAGCCGGGGAAGGACATCCGTCAGGGAAGCTCCATCACGCTGGTGCTGGGCAGCGGTATCGGAGGTATTGGTTATATCGTGCCGGACCTGTTCGGGCTGACCTATCAGCAGGCAAAGAGCCGACTGGATTCCATGGGGTTGATATTCGGGTCTGTGACGCCGGGCAACGATGTGCGGGACACGGCGGATGGCTATATAAACAAGCAGACCCCCGAGCAATTTGGTGAAGACGGTCGCCCCAACAGGATCCATCCGGGCCAGACGATCGATATATGGTTGATCGGACAGCGACCTGTCCGGAGGACGGATACCTTGACGACCAATGGGGGAGGATACTGACGTGAGTGGTCCTGACGGTGGGTAGGTATGACGACCAAGGAGGGAGGATACTGACGACCAATGGACGCCGATGCTGCCGGCACGTGGGGAAATAAGGCAATATTGATTATATTCGCGGTCCTAAAACAAATATGGGTATGCAAGTTATCACTGTAGAGGAGCTAAAGGCCAGGCTGGACAAGGGAGAGTCCCTGCATTTACTGGATGTCCGCGAGCCATCGGAGCATGCGGAGTTCAACATCGGAGGCGTGCTGTTGCCGTTGGGCAGGATAATGACCATGCAGACGGATGATATCGACGACTGGAAGGATGATGAGGTGATCGTCTATTGTCGCAGCGGCAATCGCAGCGGTCAGGCAAGCCTTATTCTGGAAACGGCAGGCTTTACGAATGTAAAGAACCTGACGGGTGGCATGCTGGCGTGGCAGGACAGGATAGCCCGATAGGGGGACGGAAAAATCTTTTATACTTATAAGGTATTGCTTCGGCAATGCCTTTTTTGTTTTTAGCATATTGATCTCTGTCAAGGATACCATGGATCACCTGCCAGTGACCTATTTTAATCTCCTTTATATTATAATTTCTTTATCTTCCCCGCAAGTTAGTAGTGAATGAGTGTCAACATAAAGAAGCTTGCCGAAGAGCTCAATCTCTCTATCAGCACGGTATCCCGTGCATTGAAGGATAGTTTCGAGATCAGTGAGGCAACCAAGGTTAAGGTCAGAGAAATGGCGTTGAAGCTGGGGTATCAGCCTAATCCCCATGCGAGCAGCCTTCGAGGGAGCAGCAGCAGGACCATTGCGGTGGTCATCCCGGAGGTGGCCAATAATTTTTTTGCGCTGGCTATCAACGGGATCGAATATGTGGCGCAGGAGAAGGGGTATCATGTACTGATCTATATAACGCATGAGGATATGAAAAAGGAGGTGGAGTTCGTCAATCACCTTCAGAATGGAAGGGTCGATGGGGTATTGATGTCCCTGTCGGCGGGCACGGATGATTATACTCACCTGGTCAACTTAAAAGAAAAAGGTTTCCCTCTTATATTCTTCGACAGAGTTTGCGAGTCCATCAAAGGCACGTATGTCGTCACGGATGATTTTGAAAGCGGATTTGCCGCGACGGAACATCTTGTACAAATGGGCTGCAAGCGGATAGCGTATCTCGACCTCTCGAAACATCTATCCATTTCCAACAAGCGTATGGAGGGATATTACAAGGCGCTGGAAAAATATGGATTGAAGAACGATGCAGCGCATGTGGCTGAATTCACCAACGACGTCGCTGCCAACGAGGAGATACTGGAGAATATGTTGAAAGGCAAGGGGCGGCCGGACGGCATATTCGCGTCCGTCGAAAAGCTGGCGATCGCCGTTTATTATGTCTGCGAAAAACTTAGTATATCCATTCCCGGTGATCTGAAGGTGATCGGGTTCTCGAACCTGGAGATATCGTCGTTGCTGCATCCCAGCCTTACTACCATTACGCAGCCGGCCTATGAAATAGGCAAGCAGGCGGCTTTGCAGCTATTCAGGCACATCGAAAAAAAGCATCGGGCCGAGGCGTATGAGAAGATCATTTTGAAGTCTACATTAATACCCAGAGGCAGCACTCGCAACGATGTAAAAGCGGATGTGGTACGGAAACGTTTCCGTAAATAAAGGGCTGTAATAATTTTCTACTACTGATTTTTTATTTCAAATTTATGTTGTGAATACTGCGTAGTATTCACAACATTTAAATCTACTTGTGAGAAACTGAAATCGAGACGATGGTTCATCTTCCTACTTATCCTCGTTGTAGTATGCTTGCTTTATCCTGAAAAGAGAACATTCAACATTTAATTTAAACAACTTTCTGATAGTCGTTGGCGGATATGTCATGCCAAACGGGAAACCTATGACACATGCATTAGCATTAGAAGGGAAAGTGGTCGTCGTCACGGGTGCGACGGGGGCGATGGGCAAGTCGTTCATAGAGGGTATTGCGGAAGCGGGCGGTGCGGTAGGTATCCTGGGCAGGAACAGGCGGGTGGCGGAGGACAGGGCTACGCAAATAAATCTGAATGGGGGGAAGGCGATGGCTCTTTGCGCGGATGTAACGAACCGGCATGATCTGGCGAATGCCCGGCGTGTGATGCTGGATACCTATGGCAAGATCGATGGGTTGGTGAATGCGGCGGGTGGCATTTCCGAGAAGCCGGCGTCCGCGGAGAATATATTCGAAGGGCGTATCGATGAGGTGAAGCGTGCGATGGGTCTTCATCTGTGGGGCACGGTGCTTCCTACGCTGGTGTTTGGGGAAGCCATGGTCCGTCATGGGGAGGGGAGCATCGTCAATATTTCTTCGATGGCGGCGAGGCGTGTGGTGGACAAGACGATGGGGTATAGTGTCGCGAAGGCGGCGGTCGAGGCGTTCACAAAATGGTTTGCGGTGGAGCTGGGCAGTCAGTATAAGGATGCGATCCGGATCAACTCCATCGCTCCCGGATGTTTTTTGACGGAGAAGAGCCATACGCATCTGACGAATCCCGACGGATCGTATACGAAGCGGGCTATCGACATCATCGGGCATACGCCTTCGGGGCGTCTGGGTGATCCGGATGATCTGAAAGGGGCGTTGATCTGGCTGCTGAGCGACCAGGCGAAGTTCGTGACGGGGACGACGGTGACGGTGGACGGAGGTTTTACGGCGAACGGCGGGGTTTGATCTATATAATAAAACGGTGTTTTTTCTTTCATGTATTTATAAACTAACGAAAACAGCTGATATGAGAAAAATGCTTCTCCTACTTCTGATGTGCTGGATCACCGGCACGGCCTGGACGCAAAGCCGTCATATTACAGGCACGGTTCTTATCACTGAAACAGGGAACCCTTTAAGCGGCGCGAGCGTCACGATCAAGGGAACGAAAAAAGGTACGGTCACGGACGCCGATGGAAAATTCTCTCTGGAGATCCCGGGCGTGGGTAAAACGACATTGATAGTCAGCTATACGGGCTATATCACCCAGGAGGTAGCTGCATCGGGCCAGGGGGCGCTGGTGATCAGGCTAAGTTCGGAGAGCAAGCAATTGAATGACGTAGTGGTCATTGGTTATGGCACGGTGAAGAAGAAGGATCTTACAGGTGCGGTGGGGTCGGTGCAGACGGCGGACATCGTGCGTGCCAACCCGGCCAATGCGGAGCAGGCGCTCCAGGGGCAGGTGGCGGGTGTGGTCATCAACAAGTCGAGCAATCTGCCGGGTCAGGCCTTTACGATGGATATCCGCGGCGAGAATACGATCACGGGTGTCACGGAGCCGCTGGTCGTCATCGATGGGGTGATCGGCGGAAGGATCAGGGATATCAACCCTGCGGACATCCAGTCCATCGACATCCTGAAGGATGCTTCATCCACGGCTATCTATGGGTCGCGTGGCGCCAACGGGGTGGTGATCATTACCTCGAAGCGGGGCGCTTCGGGAAAGCCCAGACTAACGGTGGATGCCTATGCGGGGCAAAAGACGCCGGCGCATCTGCCGAAGCTGCAGACGGCGCAGCAGTTCTATCAAATGACCTATAATGATATAAAGCTGAATGGCGCGAGCCCTGCTACTTTCAGCTCCAATGAGCTGGCGATGGTCAATGGCGGCAAGAGCACGGACTGGGTAGATGCGATGACGAAGAACAGTCTGAAGTCGGGGGTGACGGCAGCTGTCTCGGGCGGCGGCTCGGGTACGACCTACCGGTTTTCGGCGGGGTATACGCAAGAGGACGGCAGCATTCCGCACAATACGTATAAAAAATACAATCTGAACGGCGCATTGGACAGCCGTATCAATAAGTTCCTTCGGCTGGGTTTTACGGCCTATGTGAATTACAGCGTCAACCCGACGGGCTCGCTGGAAGCGTTGCGCTCGGCCTATCGTGCAAGGCCTACGGGTGTGATATATTATAAAGACCTTGTCAATCCCTCGGACGGATATGATGCGTCGCAGGGGGCGTGGAACGGCTATGCGGTCTGGATGGGCATCAAGGACAACCAGGTCATGAATCCGGTGGTGGAAGCCAACCCCGCGAACTCGCAGTTCCAGGTGAATGCGACCAATGAGATGGGGAGCGCCTTTGCGGAGCTGAGGCTGCTGAAAGGGCTGACCTTCAAGTCCACCATCAGCGGGAGCATCATTTCGGAAAAGCAAGGTGATTACCGCGGCACGTATACGAAGGACAGGGCGGGGGTGAATCTTCCCAGGGCGACCTACGATACGCGTGATTATTCGACCTATACTTTCGACAACCAGCTGACCTATACGTATACGAAGGGGGATCACAATCTTACGGTGACGGCTTTGCAGAGCGCCTACAAGTATACGGCGGAGGCTTATGAGATCGGGGTGCAGAACCTGCCTTATGCTTCACTCTGGTACAACCTGGGGACGGGCGGTACGATCACGGGCGTCAAGAGCAGCTATGCGCAGAATACGTTGCAATCTTATATGGGCCGGATCAATTATTCTTTCAAGGATAAATACCTGATCACGTTGACGGGCCGTTCGGACGGGGCCTCGCAGCTGGCGCCGGGGCACAAATGGGCGTTCTTCCCGTCGGGTGCATTTGCCTGGCGTGCGGGTGAGGAGGATTTTATCAAGCAGCTGAATATCTTTTCGGACCTGAAGCTGCGTGTGAGCTATGGACAGGTGGGCAACGCCAATGTGAATCCGTACAGCACGCAGGCGACGATCCTGAATACGCCCTATAATTTCGATGCGGCGGCGGCTTATGGTTTTGCTCCGGCCACCCTGGGTAACCAGGACCTGAAATGGGAGCGGAGCCAGGAGCTGAATTTGGGTGTGAATATGGGGTTCTTCGACAACAGGATCACGGCGGCGGTGGAAGTATATAACAGAAAAACGAAGGACCTGATCCTGAACGAGAACCTGCCGACGTCCTCTGGTTTCAGCACGGTGTATGCCAATGTAGGGCAGGTGGGCAACAAGGGTGTGGAAATATCGCTGAGCACGGTGAATATCGCCAAAAAGGATCTCAGCTGGATCACCACGATCAATTTTGCCCGGAACAAGAACAAGATACTGGCGCTGGCATCGGGTGTGACGGCGGATGTGGGCAACAGCCTGTTCGTGGGCGCGTCGGTGAAGACGAACTACTATTACAAGTTTGCGGGCATATGGCAGATAAAGGACAGCCTGGAGGCGAAGACGTATGGGCAGGTGCCGGGCTCTGTGCGGGTGGTGGACAAGGTCAAGGATGGCGCCATCTCTTCCTCCGCCACGGCAGACGACCGTATGATCCTGGGCACGCAGCTTCCGGATTGGACGGCGGGCATGACGAACCGTCTGACCTATAAAGATTTCGATCTCTCCTTCCTTATCTATTACCGGAAGGGTACGCAGTTCAACAACGGCCTGCTGGCGGGTACGATGGGGGATTATACGAATACGCGTTACAATCACATCGTGCTGAATTACTGGACGAGGAACAATCCTACCAATGATTTTTATGGCCCGGGCATTGCGCAGCCGTACAAGCAGGCGATCTATTACGAGGATGCCAGCTTTTTGAGGATATCGGATATCACGGCGGGCTATACGATGCCGGCGACCAAGCTGGAGAAGTGGGGTGTGGACAGGATGCGGGTGTATCTGCAGGTGACGAATCCGTTTATATTCACCAAATATCATGGACTGGATCCGGAATATAATTCCTCGACCTATATCGACGATGTGCCGACTATCGTCTATACCGTGGGACTGAACATCGGCTTCTAAAATTTATTCACCGGAAAGCGTAACAGTTATGAAAATCTACAATAAGATACAATATGCGATATTAGGGCTGGCCATCGCGGGTGTGACGGCGGGGTGCAGCAAGAATTTTCTCAATGAATACAATCCTTCCAACAGGACGACGACGACCTATTATGTGAATGCGGCGGGATATGAGGACCTGGTCCGGAGCTGCTATCCTTTGTTGAGGGATATTACCCAGCAGCGGACGCTGGTGCTGAATGGTACGGACATCTTTGCCGGCAAGGATTTCGGCTCCATCGTCTTCAATGTGCCGGGGGCGGTGGGTGACGAGCTGGATGAGTACGATGTCCGGCTGAACTCTTCGCAAGGAGATATACAGACCTTGTGGACGCTGCTGTACCGGGAGGTCAACCGTTGCAATACGGTGGTGTCGAGGAAGGATAATATCACGGACATGAGCGATTCGCTGAAGAAGATACGGGTGGGCGAAGCGGTGTTCCTCCGGAGTCTTTGCCTGTTCTGGGCTGTACAGCAATGGGGGGATATCCCGATGCCGTTGCAGGAGACTACGACGGCTACGCAGAAGGTGACGAAGGTGGCGGCGAAGGACGTATATACGCAGATCATCAACGATCTCAATCAATGCGTGACGGATCTGCCGGTGAAGCAGACGGATTATGGGCGCGTGACGAAGGGTGCGGCGCAGTTCCTGCTGGCGAAGGTGTATCTGACGAGGGGATGGAATTTTAACAATTCCCTGGGCGGCACGCCGGCTGATTTTACCAGCGCGCTGAACCTGTGCGATGGCCTTATCACGCAATATCCGCTGCAGTCCAACTACAACCTGCTGTGGCCGCAGCATAACAAGAACCCGTTGCTGGAGACCAATACGGCAGCTTCTTCGGTGGCCAATAATAAAGACCCTGAAGTGATCTTTTCGGTGCAATACAACAGCAACGTGCTGACTTATCTGGGTGATCCCAGCGTGGGGACGACGTTGCAGGGCAACGATCTGCATTCGGTGTTCGGCGGCGATCCGGGGGCCTGTCCGGGCGCGGTGGCCAGGAGCGGTCTTTACAACAGGTTCCAGCCCATATCGGTGGTGACGCCCGCGGCCTACCGGTTGTATGATCCGCAGCATGATCTGCGTTATCAATGGAATTTCCTCAACTATATAGT
>DASZXP010000028.1:0-51474 GCA_035545935.1 Puia sp.
ACGGAATCTTTTCCTGTCAATCCGCTGCTGTCGGTGACGGTGAGCTCGAAGATATACGTGCCGCCGGTGAGGTTGTTGACCTTAGGACTTATGAGCGTGCTATCATTAAAGCTGTATTGATCGGGACCGGAGGCCTTGTGCCATGAATAGGTGAGCGGGCTCCCTGTTTTATCATATGAGCCGGCGCCGGTGAGTACCGTAGAGTCGACGGGTATGGACAGCATAATATCGGGCCCCGCATCGGCAATGGGTGGTGTAGGTGTAGTAGCGGTGACATGGATGATGACGGTGTCTTTTGTACTGATATCGAAGTTGTCGGTGACGGTGAGCTCGAATTGATAGGTCCCTGCATACAGACCGGTGATCATGGGGTTGACGATGGAAGTATTGCTGATCTTATACTGAGCGGGTCCGGCGATCTTCGACCAGCTGTATTGGGTGATCGTTCCATCGGGATCGTGGGAGGCGGAGCCGTCCAGCCGGATGGAGTCGAGGGGCAGGTCGATGGTGGCATCGGGACCGGCGTTGGCAATGGGCGGTGTATTATTGTATCCGAGCGTTCCTACGGCGACGTTCAGGATCGCAGTAGCGACAGCTCCCTGGTTGTCGGTGACGGTGAGCTGGAATACATAGGCTCCGGTGTCCAGACCGGTGATGGTGGTGGAGACGGCATTGGGGGTGATGATCGTCGCGGATGTCGGACCTGATACCTGTTGCCAATTGTATTTGGCGATCGACCCATCGGGATCGCTCGAGGCGGAGCCATTCACGGTGACCTGTCTATCGGGTAGATTGATGGATTGATCGGGCCCCGGGTTGACGATGGGGGATTTGTTGGTGGTGGCGGCCTTGCCTATCTCGGTGAGGGTAAACCCGTTGAGATAATTATATACGCCGCTGGCATTGATGGTAACGGTGATGGAGCCATTCGACGATGGAGTGAGGTTGCTAAAGGATACTTTGTTTGCGTAGTTGTTGTTGACCTGGACGTTGACGGTGGCGCCGTTGATCGTGTACGTACTGGTGGCAGAGGTATTGGCCCTCGACGCATAGGCCTCGAAGTTATATTGGCTGCCGGTGTTCAATCCGGAGATGACGAGGGTCCTGGCGGCACTATAGAAATAACTGGATGTCCGTCCTACTTCCGGCGGACACATGGTGGTCGGATAGTTTGCTCCATTGTCGGCGACAGCGTTGCTGGCGCTGAGCACTGCCTTTACGGTGGAGGTAGTTCCATCGGAATATTTCAATGCGGTGGCGGTCAGGCTGCTCGAGACATTCCAATTGTTCCATCCTGTGCCGGCGGGTGTGGAGCCGCCATATACATTTACCTGGATGAGTTTTGGCAGGGGATTGACAAAGACGCTGAGCGTGTCCTTTCCAAGGGCGCTGCTGTCGTCCTGTACGGTGAGTTCGAATTGATAGATGCCTGTTGCCAGGTTGGTCACGTTGGTGGATGCCTGGTTGGGGCTGCCGAGGGTGCTTTGGGATGGGCCATTCAGCTGACGCCAGCGGTAGCTGGTGATCACTCCATCGGTGTCGGAAGAGGCTGATCCATTCAGCGTGACGCTGTTCACGGGGAGCGTGATGGTCTGGTCGCCACCGGCCCTTGCCTTGGGCGCAATGTTACGGAAGGGGTTGATCACCCTGACCTGGATGGTATCTCTGCCTACGCTGTCGAGGTTGTCGGTGATGGTGAGGGCGAACAGGTAAAGTCCTGTCCTGAGGTTGCTGACGGTGGTGGTCACGGCTCCCGGTGTGGCGATGGTGGCTTGTGTCGTGCCGGCGAGCTGGGTCCAGGCATAGGTCTGGATGGCGCCGTTAGGGGCGGTGGAGGCGCCGGCGTTCAGGAGCAGGCTGGTTTGGGGCAATAATATGGATGTATCGCGACCGGCATTGGCTATAGGTGGAACGGCGGCGCCCTGACTGATCACGAAGACCTTTACGGTATCCGTTGCCGAGAGCCCGGCGGTGTTGGTGACCGTGAGCAGGAAGCTGTAAGTACCGGCGATGAGACCGGAGATCACGGGCCTGGCTGCGGTGGTGCTGGAAATGGAATATTGCGCTGGGCCGGCGACCTTGGTCCAGAGATAGGTAAGGGCGGTGCCCTGTCTGTCGGTAGAGGCGCTGCCGGACAGGGTTACGGTATTGGCGGGGAGGACGATGGAAGTGTCTTTTCCCGCATTGGCAATGGGTGGGTACGCCCGGGCGTATTGGAGCATCCATTCATAGATATTCTTCCCGTTGGGTCTGTAGGACGGATTGTACGCGGCGGTGACCGTGCTATCGTGGGACTGGGTGGTCAACTTGGTGAGGATGGCGGGTATGGTGGGGTTAAAGCTGTTGATCTTGGCGACCATGTTGACGGACCATGCGATGGGGGCGGTCTGGTCGGCATTGCTATGGATGGCCCATACGGCGATATTGGCGCCGGCAATATATTTGGCTGTCGTATCGGAGTAAGGATTGTTGTAACCGGCGACGGGCACGATGGCGGCGAATTTCTGGGCCTGGGCCAGGCTGAAGGGTTCCTGCCAGACGGCATTGCCGCCGAGGCTGTATCCTGTAAGATAAAGACGATTGAGGTCGACCCGGTAGTGGGCGAGTACGTAGTCTATCACCGCCTTGACATCCTGTGGAGTGGAAGGAGAGCGCATGAATTGTGGAGAGATAGCGATGAAGGAGGCGGTGTCGCCGTATGGGGTAACGATGGACGTGGGGAACCAGCCTTTGGCGATATAGAGAGGTATCCCTTCTACTTTGGCCAAATTGGCGAGGTTGGATGCGCTGCCGCTGCCAAAGGAAGCTCCACCATGGATATATATGATGGTGGGGTATTTTTTTGTGGTGGCGGTGCTGTAGCCGGCGGGCAGGTATTCCATGAATCCCCCGCAATTATTGTTGATACTAACGGTGCGGGGTGTGTTGGTTTGGGATCTTGCTGTGAAGCCGGCGAAAAGGAAAAAAAATGCTACTAAAACTTTAATAAGGTTAAAGGGTGGCTTGTAGAACATATTAGGATTTTTAGGGAAAACAACGCTTGTTAATAATGTGGCATACGTAAGGCAGCTGTTTTTAAAGGGGTCGCGAAAGAATGGACAAGCAGGTGTTAAATAGTTATAGCGGGGTCTTCTTATGGTCAGAGGAAACCCTTACGGGTCAATAAGCAAATATTCTTCTAATCGATGAATCCTCAAAAAAAATATGAGGTTATTCACAGAGTTGTTCATTTTTTAATGTGGGTCGGAAAAGAATGGATGTTTTTTATGCTGGCAGGATGCAGCGCGGGTACGCATGACGTATGAAAACGGGGCGGGGTGGGATCATTCGACTATTTCGGCCTGGCGGGAGGGTCGTATAGGGAGTCCGGAATGCCGGCCGAGGGCCCAGGTGAAGCAGGCGCCGAAATAAAAAATAAACGAGCAGTAAAATACAAAGAGCAGCAGCAGGGCCAGGGAGGTGGAAGCGCCATAGATGACCTTCATGGTGTCATAGTTCAGCAGCAGGTGCAGCAGCATTTGTCCGGCGGTGAAAAGCAGGCCTGTGAAGGCCGCGCCGATCCAGGCTATCTTCCAGTGGGGACGGCCATAAGAGAGGTATTTCAGGATGATGAAGAACCAAATGATCACGGCCAGTACCATCACCACGCGGTATAAAGACGAACGGACTTGTAATGGCAGCAGCCAGCCACCGGCATCGCCCAACAATACAATGGAGAACAGGATCCCGGCCATAAGGATGATCCCAACGGAACGGATCCTGTTGAGAAGCACGAAGCCCAGGCCTTGCTGATGTCGTAGCCTGATCTTCCACAGCTGGTTCATCGAGTTCTTTATGATCTCGAAAAGCGTGGTGGCGACGAATACCAGAAAGAGGAACCCTCCTATGCGCATGCCTGCATTAAGAGGCAGCTGGTGTATATTCCTTACTACATCCCTTACCTGCGACGCGATGTTCTTGTCGAGACCGACGCTCAGCTGCCGGAAGAGATCGTGGCGGATGATCTTTGGGTCGCCAAAGGCTCCTAAGATCACGATGAGGATATAGAGGATGGGGGGCAGGGCAAAGCTGACAAAAAAGGAGGTGGCCGCGGCCATGCGCAGCGGGTCGTTTTGCCGGAACAGGCGATAGGCATCCCGTATGACGGATAATTTGGACATTTACATTCCCACGGATTTTTTGATCCCGGTGAACAGGGTTTTCCAGATGAGGTTAAAGAACGACTTGTTCAAGATACGCTGAAAATGGACATCCGCTATCCTGGGGTCGTCGGCCTTGTTGGAGTTTTTTATAAGTACATTGGCGAAGAGGCTTGCGAGCCCCTTCTTATCCAGGCGACCCTGCTCCTTGTTCTTTTTGAGGAGCGAGATCTTCAGGTCTTCATATAATAAGGTGATCCGGCCGTGGCCGGTGGAGTCGGCGCCGTCGATGGCAAAATGGAGGTGGTCGATCTTTCCTTTCTCCATTCGGGCGAGGCCCATGGGTTCGGTGAGCGGGTTGAGCGAGCGTGCTTCGATGCTCCCGATGTCGCCCCGGATGTTGAACCTGCCTTTTGGGTCTTTCAGAAGGAGGACGAGCCGTGCCTGAACAGGGGTCTTGTTCAAAAGCCGGGCGTGAAAGTCCACTATGCAATGATGATCTTTTTTTATATCCTCGCGTCTGTTGGTGATATTCCGGATACGGGCGCGGACGTCATGGAATTGAAGCCTGCCGGCGCTGTCGCTTCTGCCATTCTTTTCCTTGTATTCTATAAAGGAGTGAAGCAGTACAATGCTGCCGATGGTGAGGGGGAAGGGAAGGCGCATCAATTGTTGTTGCGGATAGTTACCGACCTTGCTGGTGGTATCGGGCGGACGGGAGATATCACGGTAGATCCTAAATGCACTTTCTCCGATGACGAGGCTATCGGCACGGATGGCCTTGCGCCAGAGGGCGCGTCTGTCGATATGGATAAGGGTAATGTCCTGCAGTAGAAAATGGTATCTATCCTTTTGCACCGGAAAGGAAGTGGCAAAGGCTGTCTCCGGCAGCCGGGGCGTAATTTTTACCTGCGCCACGCGCAAGCTGTTGTCGTCGCTGGTGAATCGCAGGCCGTCTACTCCGATGGTATATTTTTTATTCTTTGATGGCAGGACGAGCTCCCGACAGTCGAGCGTCAAGCTGCGGGAGAAGAGGATGCTGGAGCTGTCTTTTTGCGTGCTGCTGTCGACGAGAAGATGGGTCAGCAATAGGGAGACCTTATTACCGTGGAAATATACTTCGGAACTGTCCATGCTGCCGACGACGATGGAGGCATCGTTGATCTGTACGCTGTCCACGGCTATTTTTAACAATCGGCCTAATAACTGTTTGGCCATATCCGGAGTGGGGTTATATACGGTAGAGTCTTTTTTGAAGTGCTGGATCATGATCCTGATGTGTGCGCCTGTCAGCTCCACCTTTCCTCCTTCCAGCTCCTTGGCGAGCAAGGCTTTTGGCGTCCGGACCCGGGCGATATCGAGGGCATCGACCTGTATTTGCAACAGCATGTGGGGGTCCTTGTTTTCCCTGACCATTTGCTGGTAAACGGTGGTGTCGGGTCTTATGTCTATATTCTTTACGTGCAGCATGCCGGCGACCTCGTCGAATGCGAGGTGATCATAATGAAGTATATAAAGTCCTTTTGATCTTGCTGCCAGGGTCTGGGCGATCTTCGTCTGTGCGAGATGGTATTTGTAGAACTGCCAGCCGATGACGAGCAGCACGATGACGGCCAGCGTGGACAGAAGGAATAATCGTTTTCTTTTTTTGGCGGGCATACAGGGTATGGGTAAATATTATGCCAATCCTATATCTTCGTAAGGAACCATTAAAGCTTCCATGATGAAAAATATTCTAACCGCCCTTCTGCTCGTTGGGTTTTTGGCGGGTACGGCTCAAAAGCTGCCCTTTGATTCGGCGACGCAGAAAGCGGCCTATACGGGTGAGGTAGAGGTCCGGGGCGCTACCGCCAGTCAGCTGTTTGAAAAGGCCAAAAACTTTGCCATTACGGGAATCAAGCAGGAGAGGGGAAAGAATGTGCTGCCGGATGAGAATGCCCTGTCGGTGAAAGTCAGGAGTATGTTCCAATACTATCTGCATCGGGTGGGTGTGGCGGAGGATGATATACAGGTAGGGTTTCAGTTGACAGTGGTTTGTCAGGACGGAGTATATAAATACACGTATACGGACCTTTTTATGGGGGATTATCCGGATAGATGGAAAGGGCCGGTGCCAGGGGGTGATTTTGATACGGATGACAGGGGGAAGGTGCCAAAAAAGGAATGGGAAAGTATCAAATCCTGGGTGGATAAGGATATAAAAAAAAGTATCGACCAGCTGAAACAGGCGATGCAGCAGTGAGTAATATTTACCACAGGTGTGGGAGAGGGGGCAGGCTCGAGGGATGCGCCGTTCAAGGGCGGGGCGAAAAAAATTTTCCGAAAACTTGCAGAAATCAAAGGATTCTATTTACTTTGTAATTCAAAGTGCTTTTATTATGGATCACCCCAGCCAGGCCAATGAATCTTTAGAGACCCTCCAGGACATCCGGCGGATGATGGAGCGTTCTTCGCGTTTTATCTCCCTGAGCGGGCTGAGTGGTGTCAGCGCCGGGGTGTGTGCGTTGATCGGGGCTTTTATAGCACATGGCTGGATCGTGGATTATTATGGGGGTGTGACTGTAAGAGGTGTGGACAGGGGTTATGTCGGCGCCCATGGATATATGCATGACGAGGCGGAAGGGCTCAAGTGGAAGCTGATCGGTCTGGCGATAGGGGTATTGGTGGCAGCACTGCTGTCTTCTACCTTTTTCACCTGGCGCAGGGCGAGGAAGAGTAACCTGCCGATGTGGGACATTACGTCCAAGAAGCTGGTCATCAATATGCTGATACCGTTGGCAGCGGGAGGTTTTTTTGTGCTGGGGATGCTGTATCATGCGGACTGGGATTATGTGGCGCCTACCTGTCTGGTATTTTATGGACTGGCGCTGGTCAATGCGAGCAAATACACGTTGACGGATATTCGTTATCTGGGATTTTTGGAGGTGCTGTTGGGGTGTATCAGCATGTATTATCTGCATTGGGGGCTTTATTTCTGGACGGTGGGTTTTGGCGTATTGCATATCGTATATGGACTGATCATGTGGTGGAAGTATGAGAGGGGGGCGAGTGTATGAAGAATCCGATCGGCAATCTGAATAAGGTGTTCGATAGCCGCATCCGGGTGGGGGTGATGAGCGTTCTGTTGGTCAATGAGGAGATCAGCTTCAATGACCTGAAACAATTGCTGGAGCTGACGGATGGGAATCTGGCCTCGCATATGATCAACCTGGAGGAGAATGGGTTTATCAAGGTGCACAAGGGGTTCATCGGAAGGAAGACCAATACTACCTATTCGATAACCAAGGCGGGGGAGAAGGCGTTCAAGGATCATCTGGAGGCGTTGGAGAATATTATAAAGGGGATGAATAAATAGGGGACAAGGGGCCTGACGGCCTGACAAAGGGTTTAACAACCCATTTTTTTGAACTTGATACTTTGTAATTCAAAGTGCTTTTTTTAATAACAAGATAATGACAACATCCGTTTCACAGTACAGGACCAACATGCATGTTTTAAGACCTCTGATCTCGGGCATACTCGGAATCATGTTGCTGTTGCCCGCCAGCTTCTTTATACTGACCATGCTGGCGCGGATCTTTTTAGGCACCAAGCGGCCTTACCACTATATAGCCCCGTCATTTTTACAATCGCCTTTTGACCCGCTGGCCTTGCATAAGGCGCAATTTATTATCGGCTGTTTGTTGCTGGCCATTATAATGAACGGGCTGGTGGCGTTGCAGCTACAGCTGCAGAAGGGACGCTGGGGATGGGAGGTGGAAGTATCCTATCGTCGTCACTGGCTGAATACGGCGATAGCGTTGCAAGCAGTGCTGTTGCTAGTGACATTGCTGGCGTATACGCTGATACAACATATCCGGTATTAGCCCTTTGGAGGGAAGACATTCGGGGAACACGACAATGCTTACATTTATGAACAATTCAATCAGCATGTTAGAAGATCAAAAGTTCTCGGTCCGCGGCCGGCTCAAAAGTTTTTATTATGCCGGAGCGGGGTTAAAGCAATTCTTCCGGCAGGAGCATAATGCCCGGATACATCTCGCGGCTGCCATTGTGGTCAGCATCCTGGCATGGCGTCTCAAGGTGTCTCAAATGGAAGCGGTGGCGCTGGTGATCGTCATCGGGCTGGTCTGGGTAACGGAGATACTCAACACCTGTCTGGAAAAGGCGATGGACTTTATCACAAGGGAAAAACATCCCGAGATAAAGATCATCAAAGACCTGGCGGCGGGCGCGGTACTTATCGCCACGATCACGGCTGTCATAGTTGGATCGTTCATTTTTATTCCAAAATTTTTATGAATAAACATCTTTCATCCGATAATGCGGTAACGCCGCGGATCCCGGCGCCCGTAGCGGGCCGCTGGAGGATCCTTTCCTCGGAGATGGACAGGCTGCTATGTCTCTCCATGTTGTTCAGCTGTCTGCTGACAGTGGCGCGTGTGGTGCATACGGAGCATCGTCATTTCCTGTTCCTTATATGGAATCTCTTTTTGGCCTATATACCCTATTTTATTTCCACGCGCCTGGCACATATGGAGGAGGTCCGCGCAGAGCGGGCGGGCATGGAGGCGAGACGCGGCCTGGGATGGTGGACGCTGGCCCTGCTGTGGCTGCTGTTCATACCCAACACATTTTATATCATCACGGACCTCTATCATCTGGGAGACCTGTACAACGACAGGACGATGCCGCAATGGTTCGATCTGGCAATGATCCTCTCCTTTGTATGGAACGGGCTTTTGCTGGGTGTGCTGTCGGTGCGGCAAATGGAGCGGCTGTTCCTGCCGCGACTGACATTGATGCGTGAGCTGCTCTTTCTTTACCCCGTCATGTGGCTGAACGCGCTGGGTATCTATATCGGCAGATACCTGCGTTACAATAGCTGGGACATCGTGACGGATCCATTCCGGCTGCTGAGGGACATTGCGGCAATGGTCGTGCATCCCCTGCGGCACCAAAATACCTGGGACATGGTATTGTGCTTTTCTATCCTTATGACGCTGATCTATCTGTTGATGAAAAGGATCAGCAAGGCGTTGACCTAAGGTAAACAGAACTTTTATTTATACAATTTTTTGACGGGCCTATAGCCCGCCCGGACCCTGTTTGCAAAAAAATAACTATATGGAAAATATCATCAAAAGTTTTTGGGATCGCAACAAGATCATCCTAAAAAGTTTCTTTATCGGCATGCTGGTGCTGTTGTTACTCATCCCCACTGCCTTTATACAAAGTCTCGTGACGGAAAGGCAATCCCGGCAGCAGGAGGCCGTAAGCGAGATCAGCTCGAAATGGGCGGGTCCTCAAACGGTGACCGGTCCTGTCATCGGGATCCCTTACAAGGAGATGACGACCCATGACAACAATACGACGGAAGTAAAGAAGTGGGCTTATTTCCTTCCGGACAAGCTGGATATGCAGGCGCGTATCGTCCCGGAGAAAAGATACCGGGGTATCTACCAGGTCATCGTTTATACGGCGGAGCTACAGATCAAGGGCTCTTACGACAGCCTGCGGCTGACGGAGCTGGGTATCCAGCCCGACCAGATCCTTTGGAACGAGGCAGCGGTATTCTTCGACATCAGCGATGTACAGGGATTAAAGGAAGAAGTATCTCTTCACCTGGCGGGAGCGAGCCTGGATCTGATACCCGCTAAATTCTCGACGGATCAATTTAAGAACTCTCTGAGCGCGGCGCTTCCGGCGGCCATCGCCAGCACACACGGTCCATTGGAGTTCTCTGCCACGGTGGAGCTGAAAGGTTCAGGCAATCTGCTTTTCGTGCCGGCAGGAAAAACAACGACGGTGAAGACGAACTCCTCATGGCCTGATCCCAGCTTTGCGGGCAGCTATCTTCCCGATGTGCGGACGGTGAAGGACAGCGGTTTCGAAGCGGACTGGCGGGTGCTGTATCTCAACCGCAATTTCCCGCAGCAGTGGAAGGATAATCAATATGATCTGAACAAGACCTCCTTTGGGGTAAGCCTGATCGTGCCGGTGGACTCGTATCAGCAGACCACCCGGAGCGTGAAGTATTCGATATTGATAATTTTGTTGACTTTTACGGCCTTCTTCCTTATCGAATGGGTCTATCGCAAGGCGATACATTCATTCCAATACGTGCTGGTGGGTTTTGCGCTCTGTCTGTTCTATACGCTGCTGTTGTCTTTCTCGGAATACATCGGATTCAACAAGGCCTACCTGGTAGCGGCGATGGCAACCATGCTCCTCATTGCCTGGTATGTTCGAAGCATCCTTCGCAGCTCGAAGATGGCGTTGTTTATCGGGATGCTGCTAACCTTACTTTATGGATTCATCTTTATACTGATACAATTGCAGGATTATGCACTGCTGATGGGCAGCATCGGATTATTCATCACCCTGGGCATCGTCATGTATTTCTCGAGAAAGATCAAATGGACCGAAGAAAAATAGTTTGCCATGACCATAGATATCATCATCGCCTATGTAAAAAGGTACGAGTTCGGACATGAAAAAGATTTCGTACCACCCATAACGGGAATTCATCTTGCGGCTATAACACCCAGGAAGCACACGGTGAGGGTCTTTCATCAACAGGTGGACCCAATAGACCTCGACTCCACGGCGGACCTGATCGCGCTGTCCTTTTTCAGCGGATTTGCACCGGCAGCCTTTGATCTGGCGCGGGAGTTCAGACGAAGGGGGAAAACGGTGGTAGCCGGTGGACCGCATGTCACCTTCAATATCGAGGAGTCGTTGAGCCATTTCGATGCGGTGGTAACGGGCGAGGCGGAGACGGCCTGGATAGAGTTATTAAGGGATCTGGAGGCGGGTGATCTTCAACGATTGTATTCGGGAAAGCCATGTGATATGAAGGAGCTGCCTACACCGCGGTATGACCTGTTGTCCAATCGGTTCTTTATCAAAAAAGTGATGCAGGCTACCAGGGGATGTCCTTTTACCTGCTCGTTCTGTACGGTGCCGACGTTGAATCCGGGATTCCGTCTGCGACCTATAGAGGATGTGATCAGGGATGCGTCCTATGACAAGTTTCCCTACTGGTGGCAAAGAAAGGTGGTCTGGTTCTGGGATGATAACCTTACGATCAACCGGAAATATATACAGGCGTTGCTGACGGAGCTTAAGCCATTGAAGAAATGGTGGCTGACGCAGGCGAGTCTCGATATCGCAAAGGACGAGAAGCTGCTGGACCTTATGCGGGATTCGGGTTGTATCGGTGTATTTCTCGGTATCGAGTCGTTCGACAAGGACAGTCTGGCGGATGCCCATAAACGACAGAACAAGATCGAGAATTACAAGACGGCCGTAGCGGCGATCCATAAAAGGGGTATTGCGGTGATGGCGGGCTTTATCGCGGGGTTCGATCATGACACGCGGGAGAGCATCGAGGAGATGGCGGACAGGATCATGGAGATAGGTATCGATGTCCCTTTCCTCAGTGTGATGACGCCCTTCAGGGGTACGCCTGTCTATCACGAGCTGAAGAAGGAGGGTCGCATGCTGGAGAAGGGCTGGGAGTTCTACAATGGGTACAATGTCGCATTCAAGCCGAAGAAGATGAGTCCGGAGGAGCTGTTGCTGGCGCACCGGAACCTGTGGAAAAAAGCATTTTCCATCAGGTATTCGTTTCAACGGATCTTCCGGGGTCTGCTGACTTTACGATTTGGAGCGATGTGTCTTTCCCTGTTCATGAACAGCTTTTATATGTTGAAGCGGGTCCGGAGGAATTACCCGGTGGATATGAATAAGCAGGATGTTGCGCATTGGAAGGAGTATGTATCCCTGGAAAAGACGAAACCCCTTGAACGGATGGTTGTAACCAAAATGATAGGATAATGCTGGATACGCTTTTTTTCATTCTGATCCCTATGGGATTGATATATCTGCTGCTGTTCGTCTTTGTGATCGTGGATTTTTTCGCCTCCCTTGCGGGAGGCGAACCCATACGGATAGCACGGCTGCTCCTGGCAAGGTATATAATTCTAGCCGTTACCAATCTGAGCTTTATACATACTGATCTGGCTGCTACGAATAATTGTTGTGGAGGCGGCTGGAACTTCCTGTCGCCTTTCCATCGGCTGTCGGTATATGTTGTATTGGGGCTGGGCATGGCGGCCTATTTCTATTGTGCTCATCGTAAGAGGTTGGCGTCTCCTGTGGTAGAGATCATTGTCAATTGTCTGCTGTTGGCAGGAGTGGTGTTGTACGTCGTTTTCTCTATCCATATGGGGGAGACCTGGTTGTGGCTGCTCGGTCCATTGCCGGCCATATTGTTGTTTGTTATGATGCTGATGCAGAACCATCGACGGGCTGTAACGGAGCTGGAGGGTTTGCGCGATTGGGGTGAGCTGCCTTTGTCGGAGGGGAGGGTGGTGCAGTTCTGCTGGTTCCTGTTGCAACAAAAGGCCTGGAAGAAGTTCCCGGTGCTGCTGCTATTGTGTCTGCCGCTGCTGTTGTGTGTAGTGGCGGTGTTGCTGCTATTCGGTCAGAAACCGGACAGTCTGGTGAAGGCTTTTACGGAAACATATAAACACGGATTGTCACAGCTGGATATAGATTGTAATCAGGTGGATTGCGGCGGCGGTCACTTCTTATGTACTATCGCGGCCAAAGGACATAAAGGATTGGTGAAACCATTGCGGGCGGGGGTACGTGCGGGAGGACCGATCAAGTGCAACCGGCAGCTGCTTGTCGCCAATGCATTTGAAGAATGGCTGGAACAGCATGTGTCCTGGCTGCACGCACCGGTGAGAAGATTGTATAACCACGTAGGTTCTTATCTGCACCGTCACTATGGGGCATTCGACCGGAAATGGGTGTCGGATATGGTGTACTTGCTGATGAAGCCGTTGGAATGGCTGTTCCTGGTGACCTTATATGTGGTAGACAGACGACCGGAGAACAGGATCGCGCAGCAGTATATGAGCCGGGTGGATAGAGAAAGTTTACGAACACTATCAAAATCATGATCGATGTATAGTCTGCTCCTTATCCTGGCGATGGTGCGTAGTCACCGGATGCTACTGTACACCCTGGAAGACGTAGATGTCCTGGAGCCAGCCCGTTGGGGCTGGCTCACCAGGGCTTGCTGGCGGCTGCTGCGGCTGACGCCGGTGGAGAGAGCTGCCGTGCTGGTCGTTATCTCACTCCCTGTGATCGCTCCGTTGATGAAATTATTCCTGTCGGCGGGAAGGGTACGTTAAAGGAAATCAATCATTCTATATGGAAGAACAGATACTGGATGGTATTGGCGTCGCTTGCTGGTGGTTGATGTTCATCTGCCCGTTTATCATTATACCTCTTGTCTGGAAGTTCCTGGATGGGAGCAAGATGATAAGGATAGTGGCTGGACTGGTATTGTCGGCGTTGTGTTTTTTGCTGCTGTTTGTGATCAGCATGGCTATTTGTTTCAGGCATGGGTTGGGGCCTGTGTAATTTCCGCCGCCCGGCGTTTAAAAGTTGTTTAAGATCGAATTTTTTATCTCAGTAGTTAAAGAAGGTCCAAATTCAAAGAATTCTGGCTTCGACGGATTGGTATGAGCATTACCGGAATAGGGAGACGGGAAGAAGGGTTTTGTCAGAATCAGAATTCATTGAACATGAGCACGAAAAGCGAACGGCTATTCGTCTTGCGCAGGTGAATTACGATGTAGTATTTGCGCCAAAGGGTGGTTCTAAGAGAGGGCAAAAGAAGTTTGATGTTTACTTATTTAGAGATTCCATTATCCTGGAGGCGGATCTTAAATACATAGTGAGCAAAAACCCTGATACGATTGCCAAACGTATTAGGGATGGCAGTGATCAGGCATCGAGGATCGTACTCGATATTAATTCGGACATTGATAAGAGGTATCTAATTCGAGGACTAAGAAGCGGGGTGTATAAAAACGGCTTATTGAAAGAAATACTTTTATTCTATAAGAATAAGTTTTACAGGCTTCCTACGTCATTGATTGAAAGTAAGCGTGTTTATGAATTCATAAAATAACAAAAGGGCTACACGTGAAGCCCTTTCAGAATTTTTGTCGTTGGGAGAGCCATCGTAAACCCTGCCGCCGATGGAGTAAAGATAAGGAAAAAAACTCAATATCCTATTTTTTCAGCAACTGATCCACCGCCAACGTATTATACTCCCTGAACTGCAGCAGCACCGCGAAGAAGGCGGCATGTATTAGCTGTGAAGTGATGGCGTCCCAGCTCTCGATCATCGTGGTCCCGAAGATGAGTATGACCATGACCAGCGCGCCGGTGATAAGGGCTGCTTTTGTGAAGAGACCAGTAATAAGCAACAGCCCGACGGCGAATTCCAATATGGGCAATGCATAGCTAAAGGGTGTTACGAGCGAGAGGGGAAGCATGGACTTTTCAAAGCTGCCGACCATCCAGTGGCTGAATCCGGCGAGCTTAGGCAGACGTACGAGACCATGACCGAACATGCTGGCTCCAATGGCAAGCCTGAGTAATAAAAAAGTGATTGGGTTCATAATAAATAATTTATTCTATGCAAAGATGCGAACCAGGGGACTGATCTACTTGTATAATGAGAGGATTGATTTGTAAATTTTAAGGAATGGAAATAAAGAACCTATATCAGCCGTACGAGATCGAGTATCTGCAGGTGAAGAACTACGCCATGAAGGAGCACAGGCGGACCTTTTTCGAGATGGTATTCATACTGGAGGGCACGGGCGTACAAAGCATCAACAAACATTCCCTGCCATACAAGGCGGACAAGCTTTTCCTGATATTTCCCCAGGATACGCATGGGTTCGAAGTACATAAGGAGACGAAGTTCTTCTTTATCAGATTCAACGACAGCTATCTGAAGACGCAGAACAAGGAGTGGATACAGAAGCTGGAATATATTTTTCTCAACCATAATCATCTTCCGGGCTGTATCGTCCATAACAGAACGGATAAGCCATTGATCAGGAGTCTGGTGGAAGCATTGATACGGGAGCATGTCAACCAACAGCCGGACAAGCACGACGTAGTTCAACAGATCATCAATACGATCATCGCCGTGACGGCCAGGAATATCACCTTGATGACGCCGGCGTTGCAGAAGGGAATAACCTCTCCTTCGGCGGACCTGTTGAGCTATATCCATCAACATATTTATCTGCCCGAGCAACTAAAGGTGGAGAAGATGGCGGCCCATTTTAATATTTCTCCTACCTATGTAGGCGAGTACTTCAAGACCCGGACGGGTGAGAGCCTGCAGCAGTATATCACGAATTACAAATTGCGGCTGATCGAGACAAGGCTGCGTTATACGGATATGCAGATGAACGAGATCGTTCACGAGTTTGGGTTTACGGATGCGAGTCACCTGAACAGACTGTTCAGGAAGCACAAGGGAATAAGCCCTTCAGCGTTTCGGCGGACGGCAGGAAAGGAGTAAGGGGGCCTTCATAAGGGGTGGGCGTGAAGGGACCTGTCAGAGGTGAGCGTGAGGGGATAGACGGACCTGTCAGGGGACTATGAGGGAGACAGACATTTCTAAAATAACGGGAGCTGCAGGGGATTGGTCGCCTGACCTTTGCCGGTGGCGCGACGATGATTTTTTTTGGGAGCGGCGGGGGCTGTCGTGGAAGTGACATTGGTGAAAGCCTGCGAGGGGACAGCCTCGATGATGGCATGGCTGGTATCGACCCAGGGGAGTGGCTCGTCGCCGGGCGCACCCTGGATGGTATATACGGCTGTCTCCTCATAACGGGAGGCAAGTACGATCCTGATGCCGCCGGATTGGCCATTGAAAAGATCCTGTACAAGGTCGGGGTCATTGTTGTTCTGGGAAAGATGGGCGAGAAACAAATGACTCATAAAGGAAGGGCGATGGGCCAGAAAAAGATCCAGGGCCTGTCGATTGGACAGATGCCCCTGTCCGCCGCTGATACGCTTCTTCAGATGATACGGATAACTCCCCTTATGCAGCATGTCCTCATCATAGTTGGCTTCCAGGAAGGCGGCATGACATTTCCGGAAATGCCGGACAAGGTGTTCGCAGGGAGCGCCGATGTCGGTGAATACCCCAATGATGGTAGGTCCGTCCGAGATGATAAAGCTGTGGGGGTCGGCGGCATCGTGAAATTTGGGGAATGCGGTGATGGACAGGTCCCCTATGGAAATGGATTCATAGGCCCGGAAGGAAAGGGTAAGATGTTCCTCGATGGGGAAGCTGCTATTTTGCCGGGTGTCGGTGGTGATATAGACGGGCAGCTGGTATTTTTTCGCCATGATGGGAATGCCCTTGATATGATCGTCATGCTCATGCGAGACAAATATCGCCCTCACCTTTTCAAAAGACAGACCCAGACGGCGCATGCGTTTTTCCGTCTCGCGACAGGAGAGTCCGGCATCGACGAGGATGGCTTCCCTGTCGTTGCCAATATAATAGCAATTGCCATTGCTACCGGAATTGAGTGAGGTAATGTAGAGCGGCATTCGAACTACGAAGATAGCCCGAAATGACCAACGAAGGGGATAGAAAAAGGGACGGAGCGGATTATTTTAGGAACTGTTGGAAGCGGTTTGTTCAGGACCGATGGTTCGGGGCTTCCGGGTTATACCACCACTCGCCGGCCAGCAGATCGTCCCAGGTATAGCTTTTTTTCTCTTCCTTTTCATCAAACGACCTTGTCAGCACGATATCATTTTCTGTCGGCACATCGATGACGGAGTACATGGTGTATTCGGCAGAAGGGCTTTTTTTAAAAGAGGTGTTGGCATCGCCCTGGCGGGGGTAATGGAAGAGATGCGCACCTACCCGTACCTGCTGCAGGAAGTTCTCGTCGACAGGCTGGAGGGCGTTGCTATCGATGGAATGGCGGGAGTCGTTGTCGGCGGGAGGGGGAGTGGTGCTTTTTTTATGCTGGGGCATAGACTTTTTCAGATGGGTATTAAAATTTTGTGCCACCGGCGGCAAGGGGACCAGGGCATTTTTTTTGCAGTCTCTCCCTAAACTTTATCGCATATGAGATGCCAACGCCTGTACGCCGCCGGGAGCATATATCTTCTGGTACTGCTATGGACTGCCTGTAAGAAGAACGATCATTCGGCCACCTCCGCCCCGGCCGGGTCACGCACCTCCGTTCCCGCCGGGGATGAAGCCAAGGCAGATGCGGACATGCAGATGATGATCTATCTGGGTCTGAATGGGGTGATCTCGGAAGGCAATCTGCTGCCCCTGTCGCTGGCCCTGAAAGGGTTGATCACGGAGGATAGTCTTTTATCGCTGGGGTCGACGTTGTTAGGCATTCCACCCACGCTGACCTGCGGGGCGACCATTACACCGCCTACAGCTTTCGACGCCTTTACTTATTATAATTACCATGGCGCCTCTTGTCATGGGTTTTCCGCGGAAGGTAGTATCGGGATCATCGTGGATACTTTGCGGATGGAGTACATTATAAAGATCAATGATCTGATGCTGACCCGTCTGAGTGATGGCAGGAAATTCGAGCTGTGGACAGCGGATGCGTTGGGATATCTTAATGTTATCGACCAGTCCCATAATTATTATCCACTGAACCTGGGACCGGGCTCACCGCCTTTTAGGCAGGAGGTTACGGGCACCGTCTATGCGGGTGATCAGACCAACCAGGTGACGTATACCATGCAGGTGAGCATGATAAAAGAATATAGCTATTCACCGGACGGGCTGGTGTTGAAGACCACGGGTTTCCAGCGCAATGACAGCACGGGCTACAACATCGTTCTTAGCGGCAGCTGGAACGATATGCATTACAACGCACAACCTTTCGAATTCCGGATCACGGATACGCTGGTGGCAAAACAGAGCTGCGGCTGGCGGATGGGGTCGGGGGTGTTGAAGGAACATAGCTCTACCTTCGCCCTCCCCGGGTCGGATATCTATACCACTTTCACCTTTGGACTGGATAAGGAAGGTCATCCCGCCACGATGTGTATGGGAGAAGGGGATTATTATTTCCGGGCATTCTGGCAAGGGCAATATGGGTCTTCGGATACTACCTCGGTGATGATCGCGTATTAGCGTATCGTAGAGGCGGACAACCGGTGTTGCAAAAGCGAACATTCTGAGTGAATGATGTGCGGACAACCCGTTAGCTCTCAGATATATACAATTCCGGCATATGTTTGGTGGCGAAATAGTATGCTAAAGAATATCCTCAAGACCGCCTGGCGCAATCTTTTCAAGACGCCGGCTCACTCCTTTATCAATATCACGGGTCTCTCCATCGGAATAGCGGTAGCCTTGTTGACGGGTCTTTGGATCGTGGATGAGTGTTCTTACGACAAATACAACGAACATTATGACAAGGCAGCGCGGGTGATGCAGACGAGCACGGTGAATGGGGAGGTGGGTACGGGTTATGCCATCCCGATACCGGTGGCGGCTGTCCTGCGCAATAATTATGGGAGCTATTTCCGCAGGGTGGCATTATCCCAATGGACGAGGGATCATATCCTGTCCGCGGGGGATAAGAAGTTTACGGAGAAGGGGAAGTTCATGGAGGAGGAGGGGCCGGAGATATTATCTCTTTCCATGTTGGAAGGCACGAGGGCGGGGTTAAAGGATCCTGCCTCGATATTGCTATCGGCGTCGACGGCAAGGGCGTTGTTTGGCAACGAACCGGCGTTGAATAAGACCATCCGGATCGACAATAAGGCCAGCGTACGGGTGACGGGTGTATACGAGGACCTGCCGGCCAATAGTAACTTCAATGGTCTGGCATTTGTCTCTTCCTGGGACCTGTACCGGCATATGGATGCAGGAGTGGCGAAAGTGGAGTCGAGCTGGGGTTGGAATGCCGTCGAGATCTATGTCCAGCTGGCGGATCATGCGAATCCGGGCCAGGCGAATGCGGCGATCAGAAATGTGCTGATGGATCGGGTAAAAAATACCCCGGAGCTGGCTGTTTATAAACCGGTGGTCTTTTTGCATCCCATGAGCCGGTGGCATCTATTTTCGGAGTTCAGGAACGGAGTGGCGGTGAGCGGCCGGATACAATTTGTCTGGCTGTTCGGCATAATAGGATTGTTCGTATTGTTACTGGCCTGTGTCAATTTTATGAACCTGAGCACGGCGCGGTCGGAGAAGCGGGCGAAGGAAGTAGGGATCCGCAAGGCGGTGGGTTCTTCCAGGGCGCAGCTGATCGGGCAGTTCTTCGGGGAGTCGCTGCTGGCGGCGGGTTTTGCTTTTGTGCTGGCCCTGGCGCTGGTACAGATGGTCCTGCCGTTGTTCAACGACATTACGGGCAAACAGATCGTATTGCCCTGGAGGGAGATTGGTTTCTGGGGAGCCAGCCTAAGCTTTACGGTCCTGACAGGGCTTGTCGCCGGAGTTTATCCGGCGTTGTATCTTTCATCCTTCCGGCCGGTGGAGGTTCTGAAGGGAACCGAGAAATTTCGAAGGTTCCGAACGAGGAGGAGCTTTCGAAGTACCCGAGGTACGATGGGTACGAACGAGGAAGAGCGAATACATGGAGCTCTGACGAAGTTATTCCGACGAAGTTCTTTCCGGGCGGGGCCATGGGCGGCAGTCCCGCGAAAGGCGCTGGTGGTGCTGCAATTCAGCGTTTCGGTGGCTTTGATCATCTGTACGATGATCGTCTATCGGCAGGTGCAGTTTGTACGAGACCGGCCGGTGGGATATAACAGGGAAGGATTGATATCGCTGCAAATGAATACGGCGGACTGGTTTGGCAAGCAGGAAGCATTACGGAATGGGTTGTTGCATACGGGAGTGGTTGAAGAGATGACGGAGTCGTCCAGTCCCGCCACCGGGGTATGGATGAGTGTAAGCGGAATCAACTGGCCAGGGAAAGATCCGAATGTGCAGACGGAGTTCGGGGCCATCTCGGTGACGCATGGATATGGTAAGGTGGTGGGCTGGCATATCAGGGAGGGGCGCGATTTTTCCAGGGGATATCTTACGGACAGCATGGGACTGGTGTTCAACCAGGCGGCGATAAAATTCATGGGATTAAAGGATCCGGTGGGCGAGGCCATTGTTTGGAACGATCGTAAATTTCGGATATTGGGTGTGGTCGACGATGTAGTGATGGGGTCGCCTTATGAATCGGTGGGACCTGTTGTATATTATATTGGTCAGGAGGCGGAGGCCAATTTTACGATCATACGCATGAAGCCGGGATTGCCGGTGCGGGAGTCGTTGAATAAGATCCAGGCGGTGTTGCAGCAATATGTGTTGTCGGCGCCTTTCGATTATAAGTTCGTGGATGAGGAATATGACCACAAATTTTCGGATGAGGTGCGGATGGGAAGGTTGTCGCTGGTCTTTACGGCGCTGGCCATTTTTATCAGCTGTATGGGGCTTTTCGGTATGGCGTCCTTTATGGCGGAACAGCGCATCAAGGAGATAGGTATACGAAAGATCTTAGGCGCCACGGTCTTCAACCTCTGGAGATTATTGTCGGGAGATTTTGTGCTCCTGGTGGTCCTGTCCATCCTTATTGCAGGACCAGTGGCCTGGTATTGTATGCATCATTGGTTGCAGCGCTATGCCTATCATGCGGACATCTCCTGGTGGATCTTTGCGGCGGCGGCGTTGGGAGCATTGCTGATCACGCTGACGACAGTAAGTTATCAGGCGCTGCGGGCGGCACTGGCCAATCCGGTGAAAAACCTACGTACGGAGTAGGTCGCATTAGAAGTCCACGCCCATCGATACGTTCAGCACGGGTTTGCCACCAAAGAAAGTATTCATCTGCCATCCGGCGTCAAACCGGAGGAAGTATCCCAGCAGCGTACTCCTGGCGCCAAAACCGTAGCCGCCTGCAAATGGGCCGATGCCACCTGCTCTCAGCTTTACATTCAGCGTACCGGGACCGAGGTTGGGGTCGTCGCTGGGGATGGTAAGCGTAGGACGGGAGATGTTCTTGGGACTTCCATTCCAGGCGGAGCCAATATCGAAGAATTGCACTACCTGGAAATTCCGTAAGAAGGCATTATTGATGGGTTTGTTGAAGAGCGTTGCGAAGAGGGGCAGCCGGAACTCACTATTGATCACGACGGCGTTGTTGCCATTGGCCACATTTTGTTTGAAGCCGCGCAGGTTGACAGCCAGGGACTGGAAGGCAAACGGCTGGTTGGGATCGGGCAGCGGCGCATTATTCGCCTTGGGGAACAGCCATCCGTCGGTGCCGCCGAGATAATAAACTACCCGTTGATTGCCAAAGGAGAAATCACCCGCGGCGCGTACGGCCCATATAAAGTTGCGGTAGATGGGAAGATAATGCCGCAGATCGAATCCAAAATTGTACATGTTCTTGCCTTCGGCGGCGCCCTGGGTCTGGTTCATCTGCATATTCCAATCCATATAGACCTTGGCGCGGATGCCGTTGTAAATGTTGGTGGCCTTCATGATGGCGTTGTCGTATACATATTCCAGGCGTAGCAAGGCATAGTTCTGCTTGTTCTGCGGAGGTAATTTCAGCAGCACGGAGTCGGTGATATTGGGCTGGCCGGTGATGGTGCCGAAGGGGCGTACCTGGACCTTGTCGGTGCGGAAGCCTACGGAAAGACGCAGGCTTTTCACCCTGTCAAAAGGATATTTGATGATGGCCTGCCACAGGTTGGTGTAGGCCTTGGCATCAAAAGGAAGATCGATACCTCCCGCCGCGATGGCGAGGGAATCATCCAAATAGGAGCCTACCTGCGTCTCGCGATAGTATAACAGCGAGAAGTCGAACAGCTTTTTCAGATAATCGGCACGGGCGAACCATTCCCCACTACCATCAAAGAAAGAAGAGCTGCCGGGGATAAAGGTCTTTCCACCCTGTGCGGCAAAGGGCGCGGGGCTGGAGCCGCTGCCAAAGAAGGGGAGACGGATGGCGCCAGTGAAACGGATGTCCTCGAAGAGGTCGAATATAGAAGCCTTCAGCATGCCGCTGAACTGGTCGACGCCGCTGAGGTTGATGGGCAACGACCCGGTAAAGGGCTGATAACGGGTGACGAGCACGTCGTTGTTGAATCCGGCGGAGAAATTATCGACGGAGAATTTCAGCTTGTAATCGAACAGCTTGGCCTTTTTCAAGAGAGGATCCTCTTTGGGCTCGTTGCTGCGGGTAGCGAAGGGGTTGTTATTGGCGGGTTCCTCCGTGACGGGTTGTGTCACGGGGCGACGATTGTTCTGGCTGGTGTCATGCTTGTCCTTGTCGAACTCGCTCTCGAAGAAGTCGTTGGCATGGCGGGATGTGTCGAGACGGGGTCTGACCCTGGGGGCGAGGATCCCGGCGCCCTGTACCTGTGCTTCGGTGACCGTCTTCTTCCTATAGTCCGTCATCCGGGCCACCAGGTTACGCTTTTTTAGTGCGGCCTCGTCCACCTTCAACTTATAAAGGAATTTCACGTCGCCTTCCTGTCGGACTTCCGTGACCTGGCCGATCTCGCCGGCGCTTTTTGTTTCAGTGAGGCCGCTTTGGTAGTTGGTAATGGGGAAGATATAGGCCGAGTCATTCGTGATGGCGAATGCATAGACGGTGTCGGGCTGGTCCTTGTGATTGGCTTTCAGGGTAGAGTCCAGGTCGGCGGGGTCGGGATTGTGGAGGAGCTCGTCGCCGATCTTATAGACCGTGTCGATGCCGGCTCTTTTGGTCGTGAAGAAGCCTGCATACCGATTGTTGATGCCATTCTCATCGCTGATAAAGGTAAAGTGGTTGTTGTTGTACTGTGTGGGGTAGCGGGCATGACCATATTTCAGATAGGTGAGCTGTGAGATCTGCTTGCCTTCCATATCGTTCCAGTTGTCCACGAGGAAGATATTATAATGATAGTTGGAAGGAAGGGTGGTGTCGCCGCCCCTGACCTGTCCATTGGGCCGATTGGAGGCGTAGATGATCCCCGTCTTGTTGGGGAAGGCTACAAAGGAGGGGTCGAGGTCGTCATATACGTCATTGGTGATCTGCCGGTACGTCTGCTCGTTGAGGTCGTATACAAAGATGTCGGATTGTCCCTTTTTGGCGGCGCTCATGAGCAGGGTATGGTCATTGAGCATGTATTTGAAATCCTGCACCTGGTCGAAGTCGGTGAGGTCCTGGATGCTGGTCTTGTACTTTTTGACGACGTCGTAGACGAACAGCTTGACCTTACCCCTGTCCCAATAGATACAGGCGAGACGGGTGCCTTTGTTATCCCAGGCAATGAGGGGGTAGTGGGGGTCGAGCTGCTCGGCATCGGAGCGGACGCCATTTTTCAGCAGGGTCTTGGTATAGATGAAGTTGTCATGCAGGACAACGGAGTATTTCCCATGTTTGAATTCCACCACGGCATAGGTATTGCTGCGGGGGGTGGGCTGGGGGGAGAAATGGAAGAAGTCCTTGTGGTCGTTGATGTCCTCCACGACGGAAACGGTGCCTTTGGGGAAGTTGCGGCGGCCACGGATGTCCTTGTCGTACAGCTCTTCCTCATAGGCCATGAAGTCCTTCAGCACCTCTTTGAATTTCTTTTTACAGATGCGTTGAGAGGCGTTGTTGAGGTTGCGATAGACCCTGGCCAGGTAGAGGAAGTAGGTAACGTTCTCCTTTTTGTACTTGTTGGCCATATAATACCAGAAGGCGTGTCCGGCCAGTACGGGCTTTTCGAAGGCAAACTGGTAAAAGTTCTTATATCTCCCCGACAGGATGGCCGATTTCAGCTGGTCATCGAGGGTAGTATTCCATGTCTCTCCGGCATATTCGATATAACCATCTGTGAGCCATTGGGGAAGGTCGAGGAGGGCCTGGTTGGTGGCAAACTCCCCGAGGTCGTCCCCGAAGAGGATGTTTTCCAGCAGGATGCGGGCGATGCCCTGGCGGATCTGGATGCGAAGGTGGTTATGGTCGCCGTTGAAATATACCACCATCTTGTTGTTTACCAGCTTGGTAATGCCGCCGGTGGTCTGCCAGTCGAGGCTGAGGCCGATGTTGGATTGGAGATAGTCGTTGTAGGAGTTGTATATGACGATGTTGGCCCGGCGCTGGAGACCGTATTCGACGAACTGTTCGATGCCGGGCAGCTCTTTTTCGGCCAGCTGGAGGACGTATTTGGCCAGATCCTGGCCGCCTTCGTTGAAATAGGTATTAAAGTTCTGGGTTTGGTAGTATTTCCACTTGAAATTCTTGAACTGAAGACGATTTTTGCCAAACTCTACGGTATTGACCTGGGCAGAAGCTCCTCCCGCAAAAAAGAAAACCCCCAGCATGACGAAAAAAAAATAGTGTGACTTCAACTTAATCTGAGGATCTTTCATACCCATTCTTTAGAGTTTTAAAGTTATATAAATCCCACATACCGGTGAAATTGATTTTGCCGGCGCCGGTAGGGGTACCCAAGCATTTGCGAAGGGTATGACCGAGGTAACCAAGGCGGGTCCAACAGTGTTGGAACCAACGAAGGTTATGAGCGCAGCTTCGTGACGAAGCAGCTCCTCCGAAGGGGTCGTGTTGAGCCAGGGCGTAATTTTGCGGGAACGCCTATGGGCGAAACTTCAAAAATGGACCACAGGTCCATTGCCCCAAGGGCCATCATTAGCGTTGTTGAGCCCCGGGCGTAAATTTACAAGAACGCCTCTGGGCGAAACTTAAAATGATCGTTTATGCTGACAGTAAAAACCTTCGTTTTCAGCCCCGTGCAAGAGAACACATACGTGTTATCCGATCAAAAGGATGCCTGCTGTATCATCGATCCGGGCTGTTATTTCGGCAATGAGCGCAGGGAATTGGAAGAATATATTGAACAGCAGGGGTTAACGCCTAAAATATTATTGAATACCCATTGTCACCTGGATCATGTCTTT
Organism: Puia sp.; assembly: GCA_035545935.1. Taxonomy (GTDB): domain Bacteria; phylum Bacteroidota; class Bacteroidia; order Chitinophagales; family Chitinophagaceae; genus Puia. The sequence goes on from DASZXP010000028.1 coordinate 24,928, forward strand.
GGTAACAAGTTCGTCCATGACACCTGGGACTTGCCCTTACACCTCCACGAAAAAGAGAAGGAAGTGCTGGAGATGGCGCCGCTGATGGGGCGTGAATGGGGGTTGCCTTTCGAGAACTACCGGGGGCCGATGGTATCGCTGATCCCGGGGCGGGCGGTGCAATGGGGGGAGGATGAGCTGGAGATCCTGTTCCTGCCGGGGCATTCACCTGGTAGTGTAGGGTTTTACTGTGCGGCGCAGGGGTTTTTGATCGGCGGGGATGTGCTTTTCCGTGACAGTATCGGGCGGACGGACCTGCCGGGCGGGGATCATATGACGTTGCTGCATAGCATCCGGGAGGTGCTTTGGGCGTTGCCGGATGAGACGGTGGTGTATCCGGGGCATGGGGAGGAGACAACGATCGGGTGGGAGAAGAGAAATAACCCTTTTGTCGGGGGGTAATGCATGAGGGATTGCAATGGAAAGCCCGGAGGCTGGAAGCCGAGGACTTGCAGTGAAAAGCCCGACCCGGCCACGTTAGTGGGCGGGGCACGCCCTACCCTACAAAAACTTTCCGATCACGGGTAGCCGATGGAATTCTTTCCGCTCTACCCGGAGGATGAACAGGGTATATCCCCCTGTCAGCAGGGTGGCCAGGATAAAGCTAAAGGCCCGGTGATGCCAGATATGGGTAAAGCCAAGGTGTACAAAATAGAGTATCGCGACGATGGCCATATACGCCACGAGCTTTTTCCAGGCATAGGGTACGCGGTAGGCCTTTTGTCCCCAGATATAAGAGATCACCATCATGGACCCATAACAAAGGAAGGTAGCCCAGGCGGAGGCCCAGTAGCTGAACCGGGGAATAAAAACATAATTGACTATGAGGGTGATGCCGGCTCCGATGAGGGTGATGTAAGCTCCGGCGCGGGTATTCCGGGAGAGCTTGTACCAGATGGACAGATTATAATAGATCCCCAGGAACATATTGGCAAAAAGGAGGATGGGTACTACCCCAAGGCCGTCCCACATGCTTTTGTCCCGGATGAATTGTTTCCATATATCCAGGTAGAGAGCTACGACGAGGAACATGAGACAGATGGTGATCACAAAGAACTTCATCACGCGGGCGTAGGTGCGGGGAGCGTCGCCCTCGACGGCCTGCCGGAAGAAAAAGGGTTCGGCTCCCATCCTGAATGCCTGTACGAAGAGGGTGATCAGGAGCGAGAGCTTATAGCAGGCGGAATAGACACCCACCTCGGCGTCGGCCCTTAGCCGGGGCAGGCGCTGAGCGAGCATGATCCGATCAAACGTCTCATTGATCATCCCTCCAAATCCGGCAATGGTGAGAGGAAGGGCATAGATCATGACCTCTATCCATACGGCCTTGTCGAAGGTCCACTTGAATTTCTTGAACTGCCCGCTGAGGGCGAGGAACTGGAAGGCGGAAGAAATAAGGTTGGCCAGGAGCACATACCCTACGCCAAAGCTCGGGCTGTATAAAAAATGCCAGATAGAGCTGTTGGGGTGTGCTTTTACCATCTTGGGGCAGATGGACAGGAAAAAGAAGGTAAAAAAGATATTCAGCAGGATGGCGGTGACACGGATAAAGGCGAATTGCCGGGGTCGGCCTTCATGCCGCAAGCGGGCAAAGGGCAGGGCGGAGAGGGCTTCGAGTCCGATGATAAAGGCGGTGAATGTAATGTATTCGGCGTGCTGTTCTAAATGTATAAAGGCGGCGATGGAGTGACGGAACAGGACGATGAGGCCGGTGACGAGAAGGGTATTCAGCAAAAGGCTGTATACGAGGGTGTCGTAGAGGTGGGCCTCGGCCTCGGGTTTTTGTATGTACCGGAAATAAGCCGTGTCCAGCGCAAACACGACGACGACGTTCAGGAAGGGGATAAGGGAGTAGACGAGGCTCATTTTCCCGTAGTCGGTGGTCCCGGTGAAGATGAGGGTGAGATAGGGGGTCAGCAGATAGTTGAGGAATCGCGCGAAGATGGAGCTTACCCCATACCACATTGTCTGCCCGGCTAGTTTTTTAATGCTGCTCAAATACGGCGTGTTTGATCTGATGGTCAAAAATACTTCTGTACCACGACATTAACGTGTGGAAATTAGTCTTTATTAGAAATTAGCCCAATTTCCGCAGATGGCTGATGTGTCTCGCGGCTCCTTAAAGTTTTGTAGTATCTTTATTACAAAGTTTTATGCTATGAACCGAAATCTCTACCAAAACCTGCTATTGGCCGCCGGCATTATCATCGCTTGTTCGAGTGGAGCGGGGCTCCAGGCGCAGCCCAAAGCGTACGAATCCCAGACAAATTATCAAAAGGGCATGTTATCCGCCATCTTCGTGGACCTGCCCTATCCTCCGGATGTAGTGGAGGCGACCATTAAAGATTATATGGCCCAGCGGGGCTGGAAGGGATCGAGCAGCCGGGGGTACAAGATGTACCACAACGTGCGGCTGGAGGATACGGCCTCTTCCCTGAATGACCTCCATATTAAAGTGGAGCGTAAGAGCAGCCGGGACAAGATGAATTCCATCGTGACCTTTTTGCCGGCGGCGCCGGGAGAGGACCCGGGAGGGCGGGCGGGTCGGGATGCGTTGGCGATGAGTCGTACGACCGCCTTTGTAGAGAAAATGTTGCCGGCCATCGAGGCGGGTGACCTGGAGGACAGGATCAAGACACAAGAGGGTGTTGCTAAAAAGGAGCAGAATAAGCTGGGTAATCTGCATGATGACGAGACCGATCTGGAAAAGAAGATCCGTAATACGCAGGACGATCTGGCAAAGAATAAAGAAGACCAGCTCAAGGAGACACAGACCCTGCAGGCCAATGTGCATAGCGACGACAATGCGATGAAAAAATCCAACAAGCGTATGTCCAAGCTGCTGGATGAACAGACAAGCCTTCAGAAAAAGCTGGTCAAGTACCAGGCGGCGCTGGAGCAGAATAAAAAGGACCAGGAGTCGCAGCGGGTGATGGCGGGCCGGGAGCAGCAGTCATTGGATTCGCTGAGGACGTTGAGGAAGCAATGAGGGGCGGATCAGAGGATGTCTTCTTCCGCAATGAGGTTATGCTTTAGCGCAAATACGACGACGCCGGCGGTGTTCTTCACATCCATCTTTTCCAGGATGCGGGTCCGGTAGCCTTCGACGGTGCGCTTGCTGAGGAAGAGCTGTACCCCTATCTCCTGGGCGGTGTGCTGTAGGCAGATGAGGCGGATGATCTGCTTTTCCCTGTCCGTAAAAAGGTCTCCGGATCTCTTTTTTTGAGTGTCGAACTTACTCTTAACGATGAGGGAGGCCAGGCGGGCGGAGGTATGTTTGCAATAGAAGATATTGCCTTCGTTGACGGTGAGGATGGCGTCGAGTATTTCCCGTTTGTCCGCATTTTTTAGCAAATATCCTTTAGCACCGGCTTCGAGCATTTCCACGATGAGGTCCTCTTCTTCGAACATGGAGAGGGCGATGATCTTTAGCTGCGGATCTTGTTGCAGCATGAGCCGGCAGGCTCCAATACCATCGAGATAGGGCATTTTTATATCCGTAAGGACCATATCGGGCCTTTTTTCGGCCACCAGCTGGACGAGCTCACGGCCATTAGCAGCCTGTCCCACTATTGTCATGTTCTCTTGCTTGTTGAGCATGAGCGCAAGACCATCCAGGAAAATTTCGTGATCGTCCGCAATTACCAAACAGATATTCTTTCTCATAATAGGAAAAGAGGATGCTGGTAAAATTAAAGAATGCAGGTCAATGAACCCTGTTCAGGAGCGACAAATTTGAAATGAATTTGCCTTTGATCAACCTAACCTACGGGGATCTTTATGAAATAATTCGTACCTGCGCCGGGTTTGGATTCCAGGGATAGCACGCCGTTGAGTATTTCACAGCGACTTTCCAGGCTGCGCAGTCCGAGTCCCTGTGATCCGGAAAGGGCTTTTTCCTTGTCGAAACCCTGACCATCGTCTTTGGCCAGGAAGAGGAGATTGCCTCCTTCTTCGCTAAGGCCTATCTGCAGATTGCCGGCGTGGGCGTGCTTGAGCGTGTTGTGCACTATTTCCTGTATCATCCGGAAGATATGGATCTCCTTTTCTTTGGGGACCTGGATCTCTTTGACTACGTATAACTGAATATTCAGGGATTGTTTGACATTGACCTGGTTGATAAATTCCCGGATGGCTTCGAGCAGTCCCCTTCTTTCGAGGGTATTGGGAAGGAGGTCATGGGATATGCGGCGCATGCTGCCGATGATCTCATCGAGGTAGCCGGTGGTCTTGTCGAGGATGGCCTTATCCTGGGGGTTTTCGATATCGACATTGCTGATGTTGAGCTTGACGGCGGAAAGGAGGGGGCCGAGGCTGTCATGGAGATCGCCCGCGATACGTTTGCGTTCATTCTCCCGGATGGTGATCTCGGCGAAGATCTTTTCTCTTTGGAGGCGCATGTAACGGCGGTGGTACCGGATGATGGAAACAAAAAAGTACACAATGATAATTGCTATGATCAGAGAGAAGAGCAGCGTTATATCCAGTATCTTATTTTCCATCTTCTGCGTAAAAATACATGCATTTGCTGTGATTGCCAACCTATGAACCGCCGGAAGCGGTTCGTCCTAAGGACAATCATTAGTGATATGCGGAAATTGGGCTATTTTTCGAGCAAGACAATTTCCACACTTGTCCGGTAGGATGATAAGGCGTGCGTGCGATAAACTTTATTCCGCGGCGGGTCAGGTGGGCCGAAGGGCTGGGTCAGTCTTTGGCTGATCGGGGGTATTAGCGGCCAGTCAAAGGGGATATGGGATCATTGTCCTTGTAATGTGAATTTCTGCGGTTTTGGGATCAGCAGGAATGCGATGGTATAGATGATATTGGTTAAAATATTTACATAGCCCAGCAGGAAGGTGATGGAAATCGAGATCGAGATCTCCGACCTTCTTAGCCTGCTGATCTCGAGGGCCCAGTAATACACGATCATGTAGACAAAATAGATGATCAGCCCGACGCATATGACAAATCGGGGATTGCGAAAAAGATTCCTGTTGTGGTGTGTGATCATGAAATTGATCTCGTTGACGCCAAGAAGCACGACTAGAAATGAATAAAAGAATATGAAATAAGGACTGAAGTCATGGATATGGCCAAGTGCGATGTTCACGATGAACCATACGAGGGCGGCGAACCCCAGCAGGGCATAAAAAAGAAGCTTCCTTTGACGCAGGAAGCCCCAGGCATGGAACTGCCAGGCCAGAAAGGTCCATTCCAGCAACCCGTAGATGTTTACGATGACAGTATTGTCCTTTGCCAGGCGTATGGATATAAAGCTGATGATCTCGACAAGGAAGCCGATGACCAGAAGCCAAAAAAGGGGCCGGTAGCTTTTGTCTATACGACGCCAGCGTACCAGCCCTGCAATAATGGGTAGTAGAACAGATTGACTTAATAGAAAAAGGAAAAAGTATTTCATGGTTTTACTGCGGATCGAGCGGACTCGACGGCGGACAGGTGGGAGGACAGTGCTGTCCTGTTTCCACTGCCTGTGGACCGTCAACTGTCAGGGATTCGGTCTTGGCCGCGCCAGCGGGTGTTTTTGTAGTGTCGACAGCGACCAAATGATGCAGGATGTCGTTGCCGTTGACGTCGTAAGGTACGAGGACCAGCTTCATCTGGCCATCCTTGCCGAGGCCATAATAAATGCGGATCCCGGCTGCCAGCCGGCCGGCAGAATCTTTTTGGGAGAGGAGCAGGTCGTAGGAGTCGGTGTTGAATGCTTCGGAGTAGCCAAACTGCATGGAATCCTTGAATCCGGGACATTTTTTGTTAAAACTGTCGACGGACCTGCGGAAGTCCTTTGTAAATTCGATGGCCATACTCAAAGGAATGACGTGGTTCTTAACGCTGTCCACGTTGTAGGGGGGGCGTCCGTGATCATGGTCGCCGCCGCCGCAGCTGAAAAGGGTAAAGGTAAAGGAGGCGATCAACAGGAAGGCCGGCAGGGTCAGTTTACCGGACCTTGTGAATTTGTTCATAAGATGTCCAATTTAGTGGTGATATAATATCCGAAAACGGTCTTCCGGAAAATTTAGTCCGTTACCTGGAAAGATTTAATATAATATCTATCCTTCGGACAATGAATCTCTGGGTCCGTTCTGGATTGTCCGACAATAATACTATTTCCCACCTGCAGTGAGGGTACGTATTTATGCCTAAATAAAATACGTATAAATACCTATGCTTTTTAAGCAGTTATACGCTTTGAACAAATCTCCGGAAAAAGGACCTTTAAGGTTGAATTTCCCCGGCGGACCCGGGGTTTGAAAAGAATAATTTGCCAAACCCCTAACCCATTTCTCGTAGAGAGCCCAGATACCATCAACCATTAAACACAAAAACGGGTCATTCCTCCATCCTCCCAAGGGGTGGGGGATTTTTTAGCTTATGATGGTCCTTCGGATAAACGAGCTACGCGAAGGTTACGAACGAGGAGGACCGAGGGCTCGGAGGTCCGACGAAGTTCTGGTCTGTGGCCCGATCTGTTTTTGACGGTTACTCCCCTCGACGGATCCTTTTTCTGCCCTCCTTGATCTGACCCTGTCTTTTTTTGGCGTCCACCCTTTTCTCCTTCGACGCCCTGGTGGGCCGGGTAGCCACCCGTTTTTTCTCTTTTTTCAGCCCCTGCACGATCAGCTGGTTCATCTTGCGGATGACCTCTTCCTTATTGGCGAGCTGACTGCGATGGACCTGTGACCGCACCTGTAAAAAACCGTCCGCATTGATCTTACCAGCCAATTTCTTTTCCAGGATAGCTTTTTGCCCATCGTCCAGGAGGGCGGACTGGCGGATGGAGAAATAACCTTCTACCATGGTCTCGACCTTATTCACATTCTGTCCCCCTTTACCCCCGCTACGGGCTGTTTGGAAAATTAATTCTTTAGTAATATCGATTTTCATGTTATTTTGAAGTCTGACATGTCCGTCTGTTGGCGGAGAGTCCATATTAATTCGATTTTAACTCTCTATCCCGAAGATAATCGTTAATATGGTCCGACAATTGCAAAACACCCCTAATATGTCTAAAGACCCATTTATCCAGGTGTCAGGCATGCGTTTTTCCGGTAAAAGGTGGTTGGTCCGAATGGTACCCCATGCGATAGCAGTGGTGGTATTTCTGCTGGTGGCGGTGGTCTATTGCAAACCGGTGTTTCAGGGCAAGGTGCTTTATCAGGAAGATTTGCTGCAATGGAAGGCGATGGCTCAGAGCTCTTTTGCTTATAAGCAGACGCATGGGCATTTCCCCTTGTGGAGCAACAGCATGTTTGCGGGCATGCCGGCCTATCAGATAGCTATGGACAGTCCCTGGACAGGTCTTCCCTCCTTTTTTAACTTTTTGCTTACACTGCACCTGGAGAAGCCGGCGAGCTTTTTTTTCACGGCTTGTATCTGCTTTTATTTTTTAGCCTGTGTGCTCCGTGTCAATTCCTATGTGGGCATTATCGGCGCGCTGGCCTATGCGTATGCCACCTACAATCCTGTGATCGTATCGGTGGGGCATGAGACGAAGATGCAGTGTATCGCACTTTTACCCGGATTTATCGGGTCGATGATCCTGGTGCTGGAGAAAAGGTATTGGCAGGGTATGGCGTTGCTGGCGCTTTTTTCCTGCCTGATGATCGCCACGGGCCATATGCAGATAGTTTATTACGGCTGGCTGGCGGCGGCCTTCCTCATTGGACGCTATGCCATAACCTGGCTGCGCCAGCGGGAGTTCCGGCGGCTGCGTCATGCGGCCCTTGTGATCGCGGGCGCCATGCTGATCGGGATCCTGTCCAATGCCGTGGTCCTTTTTACCACTTCGGACTCCTCCCATGAGACGGTGCGGGGGGGGAGCGAGCTGGCGGATAACAAAAGCAATTATACCAATAACGGGCTCAGCGAATCGGCGGCCTTTGATTTCAGCATGTACCGGACGGAGCCCTTGGTGATGCTGGTGCCTGACATTTATGGAGGCAGTTCGGATCTGGAACTGCCGGCGGAGCGGTCGCATGCGGTGCGGGTGCTGCAAAAGCTGCCGGCGGAGCTGGGGCAGCTGGTAGGTGAGGAAGGACCGAAGTATTATTGGGGCGGTGTAGGCGATCTCTTTGCGGGGCCTCCTTATGCAGGGGCGATCATCTGCTTCCTGGCGCTGGCGGGTATGATACTTTTGGATGGAAGACATAAATGGTGGATGCTGTCGGCCATCGTGCTGACGATCATCATGAGCTGGGGAAGTTATTTCCAGCCTTTCAACAGCCTGTTGTTGAAATATCTTCCCATGTACAACAAGTTCAGGGCGCCGAGCATGATCATCGTCATACCCAATCTGTTGCTTTGCATACTGGCGACGCTGACGCTGCAAAAGATATTGATAAGCGGGGGGCGGAAAGCCCGGGGGGGCAGGGGCCGGATCAATGACGAAGCCGGGGAGCTGGCGAGTGACGAGGCCGTGAACATGACCAGTGGCGGAGCCGGGGAGACGATGGATACCGATGCGCATGGATCAGTGAATGCCGGTGTCTGGCGGAAGTACCGCTGGGGGCTGCTGTTGATGCTGGGCGTCTTTATCGCCGTCTTTGGCCTGTATAAGGGTTCGGATTTTGTGAGCATGGCGGACGGTCGTCTGCTGGAAAGGGCGGCTGTCAAGGGTGAGCAGGCGGTGGGTTATATAAAGGTTTTTTTGGAAGGACTGAGGCAGGACAGGCGGGAGCTGTTCCTGGGCAGCATGCTCCGGAGCCTGATCTTTATCGCGGGGGCGGCGTTGGTGATGGGGCTTTATATCAAACGGAAAATACGTCCTGCCGTCCTACTGGGGGCGATGGGGGTCCTTTGTTTCATAGACCTGATGGGGACGGATCTGAAATATCTCAATTACGGCAATTACCAGGAGAAGGAACAGTACCAGGAGAATTTTGCCGCTACGGCGGGAGATAAGGAAGTGTCGAAGGACAGCAGCTATTACCGGGTGTTCGATCTGCGGGATACGGCGAACAATACATTGAGCTATGGAGCGATGACGGCTTATTACCATAATTCCATCGGTGGATACCATGCTGCAAAGCTGCGGGTATATGAGGACCTGATCAGCTATCAGCTGGCGAACTATCCCATGTGTCAGCCGGTGATCAATATGCTGAACACAAAATATATCCTCCGGCGTAACATTGCAGGAGTGGATTTTGTATATCAGAACAGCAATTGTCTGGGGCCTGTATGGTTTGTGGACAGTCTGCGGTATTTGCCGACGCCACGGGCGGTGATGGACAGCCTGACGCATTTTCAGCCGGCCCAAGAAGCCATTCTTTTCGAGGCGGACAGGGAGAAGGTGGCGTTCGATCCGGGTGCGGATACATCGGCCTATATTAAATTAATGAACAACGACAATGATGTGATCGATTATTTGTCGGAGTCTAAAAAGCGGCGGTTTGCGGTGTTTAGCGAAGTGTTCTACCAGCGGGGCTGGAAGGCATGGGTGGATGATCGCGAGACGCCCATTATACGAACGAACTATGCGTTGCGGGGACTTTCCATCCCTCCGGGGCGGCATATCATACGGATGGTCTTTCATCCTTTGTCTTATTATGTAGGCAGGCAGGTGCAATGGATGGCTACCATCCTGATGCTGCTGATATCGGTGGGCGCGGTGCTGGTGATCTTGTATGAAAAGGGGTTGAGGGTGCGGATAGCCGGCCGGCCGATGCTGAACTTCCACGTGGAGAGCTTAACTTCATCTTAAAATGCGTGTCGTCATCCAAAGGGTTTCCCGGGCTTCTGTCACTATCGATGGGGTGTGTAAGGCTGCCATCCGGGGCGGTCTGCTGGTGTTGGCGGGTATCGAGGATGCGGACGGGGCGGAGGATATTGCGTGGTTGAGCAATAAGATCACGGGGCTGCGTGTTTTCAATGACGAGGCGGGTGTCATGAACCTATCGGTGAAGGATACGGGAGGCGAGATCCTGCTGGTGAGTCAGTTCACATTGCATGCGGCTACAAAGAAGGGGAATCGACCTTCGTATATACGGGCGAGTAAACCTGAGGTAGCGATACCTTTGTATAAGGATTTGATCGCGCGGCTGGAGGCTGATCTGGGGAAGCCTATCGGGACGGGTGAGTTTGGGGCCGACATGAAAGTGGAGCTGTTGAATGATGGGCCGGTGACGATATGGATCGATACGAAGGAGAGGGAGTGACGGGCGATGGGGGTCAGGGATGGATACGGGCATGAGAGAGATGGACAAATCTGATACTGTCTCTTCGGGACGAACTGATATATGATCCGCGTAATGAGATTTCCTACCTTGGGGTCATGAAAATCTATCAAATCGATGCTTTTGCCGCGGCGCTCTTTCAGGGTAATCCGGCGGCTGTTGTTCCGTTGGCGGAGTGGTTGCCTGATGGGGTGATGCAGCATATTGCCATGGAGAATAATCTGGCGGAGACGGCTTTTATCGTGCCGAAGGGCGGCCAGGGGGCAAGTGCTGGCGGTGGGGCGACTGCGACGGGCGGGGCTGACCAGGGAGCGGATGCAATGGGGAAGAGTACGACGGGCCGGACTGGCCTGGCGGGGGCGGGGAAGAAAGACTTGTCTGGCGCGGGGACGGATGCTGCCGGTGGAGATTATGACTATATGATACGGTGGTTCACTCCCACGGTGGAGGTGGAGCTTTGCGGGCATGCGACCCTGGCTTCGGGGCAGGTGGTGTTCGGGCATCTGGGTTTTAAGGGGGACGTAGTGGTGTTCCGGAGTTTGTATAGCGGGGATTTGAAAGTGTCGAGAGCAAAGAATGCTGCTGACGGTGACGGGGCGAAAAGATCGGGCGGGACCGGTGAAGCGACGAAAGACAATGATGGGGCAGAAGTCCTGGAACTGGATTTTCCGGCCAATATGCCGGAGCTGACAGGAACCGGGTCGGGTGCGGCGGCGGGTGTGCGTCCGGAAGACCATGCGGCGATATTTAACGGGCTGCGGATCGCGCCAAGGGAATTGTACAGGGGGCGTCATGATTTCATGGTGGTGCTGGACAGCCAGGAGCAGGTGGAGGAGCTGAACCCGGACTTTAGAATACTGGCGGGCGCCCAGTCGCGGGGGGTAGTGGTAACGGCGCGGGGCAGGGACGTGGATTTCGTCTCGCGGTGTTTTTTTCCGCAGTCGGGCATCGATGAGGACCCTGTCACGGGGTCGGCGCATACGATGATGATCCCATTCTGGGCGGGGCGGCTTGGGAGGAATAGGCTCTCCGCCATTCAGCTGTCGCGGCGTCGTGGGTACCTGGACTGCAGGCTGGCAGGGGATCGGGTATCTATCGGAGGGCAGGCATATACCTACCTGGTAGGGGAGATCTTCGTGGAATGAGGTACCTTCCCCTGAATTTCAAATAGGGATCTATGGCGAAACAATCAATAACTATCCGGGATGCACAGGAATTGGTAGACAAGTGGATCACCACCACGGGTGTACGTTACTTTAGTGAATTGACGAATATGGCGATCCTTACGGAGGAGGTGGGAGAGGTGGCGCGGCTGATGAGCAGGCTGTATGGGGATCAGTCCTTCAAAGAGTCGGATAAGGGAAAGGAATTGTCGGACGAGCTGGCGGATGTGTTGTGGGTGCTGATCTGTATCGCCAATCAGACGGGTGTGGATTTGACGGCGGCGCTGGCAAAGAATTTTGAAAAGAAGAATATCCGGGATGCGGAGAGACATAAGGGGAATGAGAAGCTGAGATAGACCTTAACCGGAAGGCCGTGCCGGCCAATGTGATGCTGATCAATGCTGTGCCGAGAAAATAAATTGCCTAATTTACAGGATGAAAAGATCTGTCCTCTCCCTGCTTGTCTTTATCGTCCTGGGTTCCCGCCTGTCTGCACAAACATCTACCCTGCAATGGTATGATCCCGCCACCTCGCCTTTTGCTGTGATGGAAGGTCGCGGCTGGGACGACACCCGTGTGAATGATACGACCAATGTATATAGCCGGCTGCCTCCACGGGCGGAAGCGATGGTGCGGCCTGTCGTGTGGAACCTGTCGAAGAACAGCGCCGGAGAATATATCAATTTTAAGACGAGCGCGACTACCGTGGTGGTGCGGTACAAGGTCAAGGGCAGCCTATCCATGCCCCATATGCCGGCTACAGGGGTCAGCGGGATAGACCTTTATGCAAGGGATGTGAATGGCGCCTGGCAATGGGCGAGAGGCGTTTATCATTTTGGAGATACTATCGAATACAAATTCGATAATTTATCGCTCTCGGCGAAAGAAGAGGAGTTCAGACTCTACCTGCCCCTATACAATACCGTTAGCTGGATGAAGATCGGGGTCCCCGGGGGCGCCTCTTTTACGGTGTTCCCCGTGAGTAAAGAGCAGCCGGTGGTGCTGTATGGGACCTCTATCATGCAGGGAGCTTGCGCCACGCGACCGGGGTTAGCCTGGACGAATATCCTGGGGAGAAAGCTTGACCGGCCTGTCATCAATCTTGGCTTTTCCGGGAATGGTCAATTGGAAAAACCCGTCCTGGACCTGATGAATGAGCTGGATGCGAAGTTGTTTGTACTGGACTGTATGCCGAACCTGGTGGATCAGGATAAATTTCCCCGGGAGGAGGTTAAGGGACGTATCGTGGAGGCGGTGAAGACGCTGCAGTCCAAGCATCCGGCGACACCTATACTCCTTGTGGAGCATTGCTGCGGCCTGGCGGGGGCGACCATGGATACGGGGTTGGTGAACAGGTACAAGACTTCCAGCGATGTGCTTTCGGCAACCTTCGATGAGATGAAGAAAGGAGGTGTTGCCAATATTTTCCTGCTGACGGATAAAGCCATCGGCTTCGACAACGAGAATACGGTGGATGGCACACATCCCAATGATATAGGGATGATGAAATATGCGAATGCCTATGAGGATATCATCCGCAGGATCGTTCATGAGGAAAAAGGGTCTATCGTTACCACTATGCCTATACGTCAACGAAGGGACTGGCGGAACTATGATTTTATGCAGCGGCACGAGGCTGTCCTGAATACGGTGCGGGAAAAACAGCCGGATGTCGTTGTGGTGGGTAATTCCATCACCCATTTCTGGGGCGGGCCGCCGGAATCGGGGATCAATAGGGGGATCACGTCGTGGAATAAATATTTTAAGCCGTTGAATGTGGTAAACCTGGGGTTTGGATGGGACAAGGTAGAGAATGTTCTGTGGAGAGTGTATCATGGGGAGTTCGACGGGTACAAGGCGAAAAAGATACTGATCACCATCGGGACCAATAATATCGGCTTCAATACGGATGAGGAGATCACGGAGGGCATACAGTATCTTATAAAAGCCATACAGCTGCGGCAGCCTTCGGCTGAGATCTTGTTGTCGGGGATCTATCCCCGGAGAAATATGGAACAGCGGGTGGCGGTGTTGAATATGCAGCTGGCTGCCATGGGAAAGACGATAGGCGTGAAGTTCATCGATCCGGGGGTGTTGTTGCTGAAGGCGGATAAAAAGATCGATGAGGGGTTGTTCTCGGATGGGCTGCACCCGACCGGGCAGGGGTATGAGAAGCTGGGGGCCGTGATCGTGGGGTATTTGAAAAATTGAGCTATCCGGATACGGCCATCGATCACGATGCTATCGTTAGTTTTTTTGAATAGCCATTCGTATGGATGTCGCGATCTTTGCCAGGGCCTCTTCTGTATTGTCCCAAAGGCTGACAGCCAGTAATTGCCCCTGGTCAGTTTTGGGGGCAATCTCGAAGGTGCTGATCGACATGGATTGTGTCGCATCCCCCGGAGTTATACTGGGTACCCCGCCGAGGTCTAGCGGCTCGAACAGGATGGGTATGATCTGGGCATTGCGGGATCGTTGCTGCAGTTCTAAATAAGGGGCGGATCTGTACTCCAATGACTTTGGGTTCCTGAAATCGTATGTTATTGATTCCATATGGATAAAATTCGGTGGCCCGAAAATTAGGCTAAAAAGCGCTGCGTTTATAGGGTGGAAACACCTTTTTTCCTTTTATCTTTGCCGGCTATGGCAAACGACACGAACAAATTCCAGGCTATCATCTCCCACTGTAAGGAATACGGCTTTATCTTCCCCAGCAGCGAGATCTATGACGGGCTTAGCGCGGTGTATGATTACGGCCAATATGGCAGTGAGCTGAAAAAGAACATCAAAGACCTGTGGTGGAAGAGCATGACCCAGCTGCATGAGAATATCGTGGGCATCGACGCTGCCATTTTCATGCACCCCACTACCTGGAAGGCCAGCGGCCATGTGGACAGTTTCAGCGATCCGATGATCGACAATAAGGACAGCAAAAAGCGCTATCGTGTGGATCACCTTATCGAGGGCCGGATCGACGAGCTGGAAAAGAAAGGCGACAAGGCGGGGGCCGAAGCCCTGCAGAATGATCTGGACCGATTGATCGCGGCGAGTGATATGGCGGGGCTGAAAAAACTCATCGAAGATCAAAAGATAAAATGCAGTGTCAGCGATACCTGCAACTGGACGGATGTGCGTGAGTTCAACCTTATGTTCTCCACCCAGCTGGGGAGCGTGTCGGAAGAAGCCAGCGAGATCTACCTTCGTCCGGAGACGGCCCAGGGTATTTTTGTCAACTTCCTCAACGTACAGAAAACGGGCCGGATGAAGATCCCTTTCGGTATCGCCCAGATAGGAAAAGCGTTCCGGAACGAGATCGTCGCCCGTCAATTCATTTTTCGGATGCGGGAGTTCGAGCAGATGGAAATGCAGTTCTTTATCCGCCCCGGCACGGAGGATCAATGGTACGAATACTGGAAGAACGAGCGGATGAAATGGCATCTGAGCCTGGGGATACCCAAGGAAAAATACAGGTTCCACGACCATGTCAAACTCGCCTTTTATGCCAAGGCGGCCTGTGACATCGAATATGAATTCCCCATCGGCTTTAAAGAAGTGGAGGGGATCCATTCCCGTACGGATCATGACCTGAAAAGCCATCAGGAATACAGCAAGAAAAAAATGCAGTATTTCGATCCGGAGATCAATCAGAATTATATCCCATACGTAATCGAGACCTCCATCGGCCTGGACCGTACCTGTCTGATGGTGCTCAGCGAAGCCTATGCGGAAGAAGACCTCAGCACCCCCGAAAAGCAGGATAGCCGGGTAGTATTGAAATTCCCCCCTAAACTGGCCCCCATCAAGCTGGCGGTCCTGCCTCTGACTAAAAAGGACGGACTCCCGGAGATAGGCAGGGAGATCATGGATACCTGCAAGGCCCAGTTCCGGTGTTTTTATGAGGAAAAAGACACTATCGGCAAACGTTATCGCCGTATGGATGCCATCGGTACCCCTTTCTGCGTCACCATCGACCACCAGACCAAGGAAGACAGGACAGTGACCTTACGCCACCGGGACAGCATGCAACAGGAACGGGTACCCATCACGGAGATACCAGCGATTGTGAACAGGCTGATAGGTGGATAAATAGAGGATAAGTTCTGATCATCCCATGTTTATGGTTTTGTTGCGTTTGTGTTAATTTAGCCGTATATTTGACATTGGATGGTAGGTTGAGCCGACCAGTCCTATCCCCTGAAAATCCTTCGCAGAATCCCCTTTTGAACAGCCTATCTCTTGGTGTCTTGAACCATAAATTATTTTAAGATGCAGTTTACACTCGAACTCATAATTAATCCTGTAGTCCTATTTGTAGCAACGGTCGGTGGGGGAATAATAGGTTTTGTTATCGGCAAAGTGAAGCTGGCCAGGAGCCGCGCCAAGGTCGAAGAGCTGGAAAAAGAGATGATGCAAAGCCATGCCGAGATCCTTGAATTGCAAAAGTCATATGTACTGCTGGAAAGCAAGCTGGAACAGCAATCCATCCCTGTCATCTCCATTAAGCACGGTAAGGACAATTCCAAAGAGAAGGCGACAAAGTAACTCCACGAGCAAGAAGTTTATCAACTATTTCAACGGCGGTGCAAAGACTGACCGGCCGGGTAAGATGTCGACTGACCGGCCAGGGGGTGAAGTGGCAGGCGTACGGCGGGTATCGTGACCGTGCATGGCAGACTGATCAGCCGTACAGCTCCTGGTGAATGGATTTACGGTCATATCCCAACGCCTGGATACGTTGTTTCGCCTCGTCGATCATATTTTTCCATCCACATAAAAAGAAGGACGCCTGCTGCATTTGTCCTGTATTTTCCTGGTGACGTCTACATATTTCCTCGTATACGCCGTGTACATACCCGGTGCGGATCAGATGGTCATTGGAGACTTCTCTCGAAAAGGTAGGAATATAATGAAAGCTGGGGATCTGCCCGGCAAGGGCTTTTAGCTCGCCTCCATAAAGACAATCGCCGAAATGACGGCATCCGAATATCAGGTATATGTCCTTGTGGGGTATATTTCGATTAAGGATATGATGCGCCATGCTGCGGAAAGGGGCTATCCCCGTACCGGTGCAAATAAAATACAAATCCTTTTCGATGGGTTCCGGCAGGGTGAAGATCCCCTGAGGACCGCGGAGGGTCAGCTCGCTGCCTACCTTCACTTCCTTGAATAAATAGTTGGTGCCGGCGCCGTCCTCGAGCAGGACGATGACGAGCTCGATGGTATTGGTGCCGTCGGGCCAGGATGCGATGGAGTAGCTGCGTATGCGTTTGTTAAGTTTCTCGTGTATGGGCAGGTCGAGGGTGACGAATTGCCCGGGCTTGAAGTCAAAAGATGTCATGGAGGGCATTTCTATCCAGAACCGTCTGGTCTGCGCCGTTTCATTTTCGATGCGGATGACTTTACCGGTCTGCCAAGGTTGAAGCATGCTGATGAAGTTAGGTGTAAAACAAAGAACGGACCCGAAGGTCCGCCCGATGTTAGGTGACAAGCAATCGTTCCTACTAATATATAATTTTTTTTGTCAGGGCCATTTATTTTTTCACCAGGACCTTTTCGACATAGGTGGTATTGCCGTGTATGATCTTCAGCACGTACATCCCTGATGACAGATAGCCTGCCTGGACGGTATTGTTGAATGTCCCCACAAAGTTGGGATAATCCTTTTGGTATACCTTCTGTCCCATCGTATTCAACAGGATGATGCTGGTGTTTTCCTGCGTCGTCATATTGAATTGCAGCTGGAAGACGCCGTTGCTGGGGTTGGGAGATACTTTCAATCCAATGGGCGATCCATTCACATCATTGGTACCTGTGGACAGGAAGAGGATGGAGTTGGAGGGCAGCGCGCATCCGGTGACGGCATCGTTGACGATGGTCTTATAATTCCCCGAATAGATAGCGGTGTCGGTCTTGCCGGTGGCGCCTGTTATCACGGTGTCCCCGCGATACCACTGGTTGCCATCGTCGAAGGAGCTGGTAAACACATTGCCATTGAGCGTGATCGAGGGCGCTGTTTCCGTAGTAGCGGTGACGGCTGTACGTCCTGTACCGGGGCAGCCTGTCAGCTGGACATCCATATCATAGAAGGGGAACCAAAACCGTCTGTAGGTGGCGGTGTCGGATGTGCCATCGCTGAGGTTGTTGCTGTTGACGGTGAGCAGTCCGGGGACCCCGACGGGATATGGTACGGAGCCGGCGCTGCCGACATTGATAAAGGCGCTGGTCTCATCGGAACAGTCGATGATGATGATATAGTTACCGGGGTTGGGTATGGGTATGTTCAGATTGAACAGACCGCCCTGGTCGGTGTTGTCGCCGGCGGAGACATTGATCTGATGGCTGGTGTCCGGGGTCGCCTTTGTCGCATATACATCGAGGGTGGTCGTGTACAGGGGAACATAGGTAAAGCCTGTGCTGGTGACGGATCCAAGCGTGGCGAGGGTCAGCGTGATCTGTCCGTTGTGTGCGATATACATTCGGGCGCTGCTGATGGTCAGCGGTACGCCGGTGGTGATATTGATATAGTTGCCCCCCAGTCTGAAATAAGCGCCGGCCCCGCCGGAGTACGCCGCGATCTTATTGGGGGGACCGACCTTGCTCTTCAGGTCATTGAGGCCCAGATAGTAGGTGTTGTTGGAGGGTATGACGGTGGTGCTGGTGTTGTTGCCGGCGGCAATGGGGGTAGTAGCGGTGGGGCTGTCGTACCACAAAGCCTGGTCGATACCGTTGGCGTTGGCCCTGAGCTGTACGGTGGTGCTGTTGGCGCCGCAGATGGTGGCGGTGCCGTTGGCGGTGGAAGAGCCGCTGCTGGTGGTGATAGAGGTGGTGTTCTGGTCGTTGCCGGTGTTGGGATCGCTGCCGAGTGTTGTCTTGCTGATAAAGGTATAGGTAGCGCCGGCCACGGTGGGGAAGGTGGTGTTGTACGTGAAGACAACGTCGCCTCCGGCCGGAAGATTATCGGTGCAGGTGGCCGTAAGGGTGGCCACGGTGTTATTGCCGGCATCCTTGACGACGGTGGTCACGGGTATGCTGCTCAGATCGGTGGTGCCGTAGTTACGGATACGGATGCTGACAATCTGCGAGTCTCTGGCGCAGCTGGAAAGTACGGGCGCAACCAGTGCGGAGACGCCTACGTCGGTGGAGGGTGTGGTGAACAGCACGCGATAGTCCTGTGTCTCGCCGCTGGTGTAGGCGCCGCAGGCAGCGGGTATCGCTACGGAGGCGGCATCCTGTACTACGATGCGCATACGGGTATACGTGCCGGCCTTGACGGTGGCGGGTACGGTGATGGAGCCTGTGAAGGTGGCGGGAGTGCCGCTGCTGTTCAGCAGGGATGCATTTTGCGCCACGAGCTCGCTGCCGCTGAAGGTCCCATCGTTGTTGAAGTCGATGTATACGGCGATGTTAGCGGTGGCGTTGGTGCTGCAGTTCATATAGCTCACGCTGATGGTCGAGCTCTGTCCGATGGGCAGCCGCGCGGCGGCCTTGTCGGTGTAGTCGATATAGGTGTTACAGCCGCCGGTGGAATTATTCAGATTGGAAAGCGTGACATTGCTGATGGAAGTACCGAGGCCGATGCCCGCGGAAGTGCAGTAGCTGGTACCGCCGCCTCCGCTGATCAGCAGGGAATAGGCTTGTGAGCCGGTGGGGGTGCCTTTCGAGAGGCTTCCTTTATGGGAGACCCGGATCTTGTAGGACCTGCCGGGGATAAGGCTGTCTATCTGTACTTTCTCGACGTTGTCCCGGATATTGTCGCCCCTGGTGGCGGCGGCGGAAGGGGATGCGGGGTTCAGGATCCAGGGTTGATAGGTGACGCCTGTGCTTATATCGGTGATGCGCAGGTCGAGGTCATTGACAAGCTTGATATTGGTGTCATGGAAGTTGGTGGTGCTGTTGACGACGGATTGGGAGACGGGGGTACCGGGGACGTCTGTCCAGCAGATGGTGGCGATGACGGGTGACGTACCGGAAGCGACGATGGTGACGCTGTCGGCATCATGGGTGGTGTTGATGAGCTGATTTTGCCAGATCTGCTGATCTCTTTTGGCGGATGTGTCCGAGGTGATGACGGAAGCCGCCTTTTGCATATTGATCACGCCCCATCCGAATTTGTAATCGGGGCCGGGGTTGGATCCTGCCTCGTCGGCGGTGTGTATGAGCAGTCCTTTCAGGGTAGCGGAGCGCATAAAGGCGCCGGCGTGCAGCCTGGAATAGTATTCCTGTAGCAGGAAGGAAGAGCCGGCCGCGGCGGGGGTAGCCATGGAGGTACCGCTGAAGACGTCATAGGCATTGTCGGAGGTGCTGATGGAAGAAAGCACGTTCAGGCCGTCCGCGACAAGGTCGGGTTTTATACGTCCGTCGCCCGTGGGTCCCCAGCTGCTGAAGTCGGTGATGACGGCATCGGAGGGCTGTGAATACCCGGCAGGTATGGGCCCTATGGCGCCGATGGTGAGGATATTCTTTGAGCAGCCATAGGTGGCGATGATGCCATAGCCGTTGTTGCTGCTAAGGCCTGCGGGCCGGTTGCCGGCATTGGACATTACGTTGCTGGCATTGTATCTCCAGTAGGTCTGGCCGACATCGGGGCCATTCTCGGACCTGTTGTTACCAGATGCCTTGGCGATGAGGTAGTTTGGGGCATAATACGAAATGGAGTCCCAGGTCCGGGCATCGTCGTCATAGTATCCGAACTTGAAGTCGGAGGTGTCATTGGCCCTGCCCCAGAATTCCCATCTGCTCTGGGTGCTGTTATAATACCATCCGGCGATGACGGCATAGGAGTGGTTGGAGACGAGAAGACCATTCTGGGCGGCGCTGTACATCTCGGATTCGTCGTTGTCGAAATCATATGCTTTCAGCTGGGCTCCGAAGGACATGCCTTTGGCTACGGGGTTGACGCCTGCCGCGATCATGGTGCCGGCCACGTGGGTGGAGTGATCGCTGAGGTCGGTGGATCCATCGACCTGGGTGACCCTGCCGGTGAGCTCTACATGGGTGGTCCGTACCCGTCCTTCGTCCCATACGGCCAGCTTGCCGGCCATATTGGCGCCGGAGCCGCTGAGGTTGAGGCCGGTGCTGCCGCCTGTCCAGAGGGTATTGGTCTGGATGGTGGCGGCGGAAATGATATTGTCGGTGGTGGTGATATAGATGGGTTGTCCCACGGCATTGACGCCCCGGAGGTAGGCCAGGCGTCCTTTTTTGTTCTTGATGGTGAGGGGCCATCCTTTCTTTTCGGCAAGGGACAGGACGATGCGGCGCATATCGGCTTCCTGGGCTGCTTTTAGCTGGCTGGCTTGTTGCAGGACGGCCTTATCGGTGGTCAGTTGGGCTTTGGCGAGTTGGGCGGAAAAAAGGAGTATGGATACCAGGATTAAGGAGGCTGCCCTGCTTTTAGTCATAAGGATTGTTTAAAATCGTAGTTAAAATTAGTGTTTTTATTGACTTTTAAGGCTTTAATATCCTAACTTACCCAGAACCATTTATAGAGTCTGAGGTGTTGAAATTCATGTTAATAGGACTTGTCTATCTGTTCGCCGGGGGACCCGGCGAACAGGGGATCGAGGGTACGGTCTTCACCGCCGTGGGAAACCGCATGCCGGCCCCTGGTGTAAAGCGTTCTACCCCAAAGGATGGCGTTCGGGCTGTCGTATGCGTATTCGAATTAACCAATATCAGCCAGGTGGAGAGGGTGGGGACTTCGGCCTATTACAAGGCTGTTCATACCCGGATGGTCCAACAAGCAGATACGGATGATAAGGGTCATTTTAAAATTGTTTTGCCACCCGGCCGTTATTCCATCTTCACAAAAAAAGGCGATCTCTTCTATGCCAGCCGGATGGACGAAAAGAACAATGTTGCGCCTGTTGAGGTACTACCCGGTGTGTGGACAAAAGTGCAGTGTTGGGTAGAGTCTGATCATAAGCCTGTTTATTAAGATTTACGGTGATTTAACACATTCGGTTGCCTGGGTACGGCGTAGCAATAATCATGCGGGGGAAAAAATTTGAATACTGAGCCGCAGGAGGCGGTTCGTCCAGGACCGGAGGTCCCGACCGAGGTAACCGAGGCGGGTCCAACAGTGTTGGAACCAACGAAGGTTATGAGCGAAGCTCCGTGTCGAAGCAGCTCCGACGAAGGCCTGCAGATATTAGCGGCTTGCGGGAATTGGGCTATTTTTCGGGGCAGACCAATTCCCGCACATTTTGTACCTTTGTGCCCGGAATGAACAGTGAGGTTTTAACAGGTGCTTTTCTCCATTCTCCCCGCCTTTTTGAACTGGCGGACAGGCTTGTATTGTCCCAACCTCAGCGAATACATTGCCGGAATCTTCAGGGCAGCGCCCCCGCCTTCCTTTTAAACGCTGTTTTTCAACACGAGATGACCAGCCAGCTGAATCACCTGGTGGTATGCGAGGATGCGGAGTCGGCGGCTTATCTCCACAATACATTGGAAAACCTGACGGGAGCGTTAGACCTGTTCTATTTCCCCGCCTCGTTCAAGAATAAGAAAAATTACCGGTTGCTGAACAGCAGCCATGTCATGTTGCGTACGGAGGCGTTGACGCGGCTGTCGGCGGCCATGCGAAACCCCAACGCGGCTACCGGGAGTCATAAAAAGCTTATCATCACCTACCCGGAAGCCTTGTTCGAGAAGGTGGTAAAGCCGGATGCCCTGTCGGGGAATATCATCTCCATCAAGACGGGCGATACGCTGGACCTGAACGGTATGATGGAGCAGTTCGTCGAAAAAGGGTTCGAGCGGACGGATTTCGTATACGAGCCCGGGCAGTTCGCCTTGCGGGGAGGGATCCTGGATATCTATTCCTTTGGTAATGAAAAGCCTTATCGGGTCGAGCTTTTTGGTAATGACGTGGATTCGATACGCATATTCGATCCCGAGACGCAATTGAGCGAGCGTAAATTATTGCAGGTTAATATCATCCCCAACGTGGACACGCGAGTGGAGACTGGGGAAAAAATATCGCTACTGGATTTCCTGCCGGAAAATACGGTGATCTGGATGCAGGATTGGGCCTTTACGAAGGAGCGGCTGGAGATCCAGGAGGAAGACCTGGACCTTTTCCTGCAGCATATGGCGGAGGAGCGTGAAAGGTTGGCGGAACAGGCAGCGGCGGCGGGTTCCGCGCACAAGGGGCGGGCAGCGGCTTTGCGGGAGATAGGCCGGGAAGAGGACGACAAGCTGGAGAAGAAGGATGTCGGCCGGGGTGATTTTGTTACGGCGGAAGAGGTGAGCGGGCAGATCAAACGTTATCATGTAGTGGAGTTCGGGCCTTCGGCCTCGGGTGATATAGATGGCGGGACCGGCCCAACGACGAAGTCGCCTTTTACTATCGAATTCCATACCCGTCCACAACCTGCTTTCAACCGGCAGTTCGACCTGTTGATAAGGGATCTGAAGTCCTGGGAAAGCAAGAAGTACACGTTGTACCTGTTCGCGGAGAATCCCCGGCAGCTGGAGCGGCTGCATACCATTTTTGAAGACCTTAAGGCGGCCATTCCTTTTACCCCCGTCCCCCTGTCCATTCACGAGGGGTTTATCGATGAGGACCTGAAGGTGGTGTGTTATACGGATCATCAGCTCTTCCAGCGATATCATAAATACAAGGTCAAGCAGGCTTATAACAAGAATAAGGCGATCACGTTGCGGACGCTGCGAGAGCTGCAGCCGGGAGATTATGTGACGCATATCGATCATGGCGTGGGGGTATACAGCGGGTTGCAGAAGATAGAGGCGAATGGCCGGCTGCAGGAGGCTGTCCGTATCATCTACAAGGACAGCGATATCCTGTATGTGAATATCAATTCGCTGCATAAGATCAGCAAGTATACGGGCAAGGATGGGACGGTGCCGAAGGTGAATAAGCTGGGCAGCGATGTATGGCAGAAGCTAAAGGAAAAGACGAAGACAAAGGTGAAGGAGATAGCCTTCGACCTGATCAAATTATACGCACAGCGCAAGGCGCAGCAGGGTTTTGCCCACACTCCGGACAACTATATGCAGACGGAGCTGGAGGCTTCCTTTATCTATGAGGATACGCCTGATCAAAGCAAGGCGACGGCGGATGTGAAAAAGGATATGCAGTCGCCTTCCCCCATGGACCGGCTGGTCTGCGGGGACGTTGGGTTCGGCAAGACGGAGGTGGCGGTGCGTTCGGCCTTCAAGACCTGCTGTGACGGCAAGCAGGCGGCGGTGCTGGTGCCTACGACGATCCTGGCCTTTCAGCATTATAAGACCTTTAGCGAGCGGCTGAAGGATTTTCCCGTGACAGTGGATTATGTCAATCGTTTCAAGTCCACCAGGGAGAAGAAGGAGACGTTGAAGAAGCTGGAGGATGGCAAGATCGACATTATCATCGGCACGCATGCGTTGCTGGGCAAGGAAGTAAAGTTCAAGGACCTGGGGTTGCTGGTGATCGACGAGGAGCAGAAGTTCGGCGTGGCGCATAAGGAAAAGATCAAGACGTTGCGGACGCATGTGGATTGTCTGACACTAACGGCTACCCCCATCCCCCGGACGTTGCAGTTCAGCCTCATGGGCGCCCGGGACCTCAGCATTATCAATACGCCACCCCCCAACAGGCAACCGATACAAACGGAGCTGCACGCCTTTAACGAGGATTTTATCCGGGACGCTATCTATTATGAGACGGAGCGGGGTGGACAAGTATTCTTTATCTATAACAGGGTACAGGGTCTGCCGGAGATGTCGGCCCTTATCCAGGGGTTGTGTCCGGACCTGAGCATCAGCTATGCGCATGGACAGATGGAGGGGCATGAGCTGGAAGAGAAGATACTGGATTTTATCGACAAGAAATACGATGTGCTGGTGTGTACGAATATCGTGGAGAGCGGGGTGGATATTCCCAATGTAAATACCATTATCGTCAATAACGCGCATCATTTTGGTTTGAGTGATCTGCATCAGCTGCGGGGGCGCGTGGGTCGCAGCAATAAAAAGGCCTTTTGTTATTTATTAGCGCCTTCGCTGGCGACGTTGCCGGACGATTCGCGCAAGCGGCTGCAGACGTTGGAGCAGCACAGCGATCTTGGGAGCGGCTTCCAGATAGCGATGCGCGATCTGGATATACGTGGTGCGGGCAATTTGCTGGGTGGGGAGCAGAGCGGGTTTATGGCGGATATCGGGTTCGAGACATATCAGAAGATATTGGAGGAGGCGATCAAGGAGCTGAAGCGCACCGAGTTTAAAGAGCTGTTCAAAGAGGAGATATCCAAAGCGGACGATTACGTACAGGATTGTACGATAGATACGGACCTGGAGATCCTGATACCGGACAGCTATGTGGAGAGCATTACGGAGCGGCTGTCGTTGTATACACGGCTGGACAATTGTGACAATGAGCGGGAGCTGCAGGAGTTCCATAAGGAGCTGATGGACCGGTTTGGGCCTGTGCCGCCGCAGGTGGAGGATCTTTTCGATACGGTGCGTATACGTAAGTTGGCGGTGTCGCTGGGTTTCGAGAAGCTGATCCTGAAGAATGACAGCATGCGCTGTTATTTTATCAACCGGCCGGACTCTCCTTATTTCGAATCAGCGATCTTTTCACGGATACTGGAGTACATTCAAAAGCATACCAACAAGGCGAAGCTCAAACAGGCGGGCAAGAATTTCCTGCTGGTGGCGGACGATATGCGCACCATGGCGGACCTGCTGCGATTTATGCAGCGGATGAATGATTTCGTGTTAGAGCGGCCGGCTGCCGCCACGGTGGCGACGACTTAGGGGAAATTCGGTACATTCGATAAAAATAGATCCCCATGAGCGAAGAGCGTCTGCTGGCTATCCTTGCGCATATACTGGCAATTGTTCCGGGTATCGGCATCCTGGGGCCGCTGATCATCTACCTGGTGAAGAAGGACGAGTCTCCCTTCGTGCGGGACAATGCCCGGGAATCCCTTAATTTTCAATTAACTATCATTCTGTTATATATCATCAGCGGAATACTTGTCCTGATATTCATAGGTCTCTTCCTTATCTGGATAGTGGGCATATTGAATACCATCCTGGTGATCGTAGCATCGGTGCGTGCCCTGGAAGGGCAGGTATACCGATATCCCATCAGTCTGCGACTGATCTGAGGGGTTGGGCGGTGTATTTTACAGCGCTTTCTCCATTATATAATGTGGAATGGTGACTTCGGTGAATTCTTCTCCGCTGGGAGCATAGCCCAGTTTCTCATAGAAGCCCAGGGCCGTCTTGCGGGCATGCATGCACAGCTTTTTATAGCCCAGGTCGCGGGCGATGTTCTCTGCAAAGATCATGAGAGCTCTGCCTATCCCTTTGCCTTGCATATTGTTGGGGACGGCCATTTGGCGGAGCCGCATGGTGTATTGATCCTGTCTGGTGAGCAGGCAGCAGCCCAGCAGTCTGTCGTCCTCGAATGCGCCCATCAAAACATCTTCTTTTTCCTTCTCCAGCTCCGCCGGATCAAATGATAAGCCCAGTGGTTTACGCAGGATATCCATGCGTAAATTCACCATTTGCTGGTACTCCTTCGTTCCGTGGTCGATGATCCGTAGCGCCATGCTGTTCTGTATTAGTGATTTTAACTAGGGGGAGGCCGAAGTTATTTAAAAATGTTCGGAAAACGGCCTTTCAAGCAATATAGTCCGTTTTCCGGAAAGATTTGAGATCTGAGACCTTTGGCGGACCTGATTAGATCTTCGTCGGACCTGCTTCGACACAGTGCTTCTCGGTGGTAACCTTCGCGCCGCCCGGTTACGGACAACGGCCTTGGCCCGTTCCTGGTTTCCTAATTCCAGGCTTGCAACAGGTGTAAAATCTTGAAATTTTATAGCCGAAGCGGGGCCGGGGGGAGCTCTTCGGGGACACATTACAAAAATCTGCTAAACCGTGGCTTTTATCGATGAATGCGGGTCTTCCCGGGCGGCTCCTGGTGGGAAATGGGGCAGGTCTAATGCCTGCGAACCTGCGGTTCGTTTGGGATTTGGGGTAAAATTAAAAAATGCCCGGTTTATTGTGTTTTCTATTAAAAACTTACATTTGCAGCCGTATAACTAAATCTTACAAAAATGTCAGACATCGCTACAAGGGTTAAAAAGATCATCGTTGATAAACTAGGCGTTGAAGAAGCAGAGGTTACGAATGAA
>DASZXP010000029.1:0-35037 GCA_035545935.1 Puia sp.
AGCGAATACGGGTTGGTATTGATGATCTGGGTATACCCACCCCATTTGTAGTTCAGCAGGTTCAGCACGTTGAAGATGTCGCAACGGAAGCTGATCTTATTGGTCTTGAACACTTTCAGCTCATAGGCCACGCTCATATTCCATTGCGTCCTCCAGGGCATGAGGCCCCCATTATAAGGAGCGAACTTGCCGAAGTTGGACTGAAGGAACTTCCTGTATTCGGGGCTGGTGTTCTGCAGCAGGGTGTTCATGCCGGTGACGATATCGGCCGGCGTATTCGGGTTGTTGGGATCATAGATATAGGCCAGGTCCGTACCATCGTTGCCTTCGCCGATGACATCCTTGTCGATATAGGCGGAATAACGGGCATTCTGATAAGCCTGGAAGGACGAGCTGACGCTGAACCCGTAGAACGTGGGGCTAAGCAGCAATGCCACGATCTTGTTGGGTTGATC
Source organism: Puia sp. (assembly GCA_035545935.1). Classification (GTDB taxonomy): domain Bacteria; phylum Bacteroidota; class Bacteroidia; order Chitinophagales; family Chitinophagaceae; genus Puia. The sequence continues at coordinate 456 of DASZXP010000029.1, forward strand.
GCCGTCGCTGTACCAGTTCTTGCCATAGGCCGAGTAGTTCCAGTAAGAAGTCCCGACGGCAAAGTTGGCGTTACGGGGGTCGCCGTTGTCATAAGGAGGCGTACCGGTCGCTTTGCCCTTGGCATAGGAGACGGAGAAAGTACCGTCGCGGCCTATCTGCGCGGCGGCTTCTATCACGGCGCCGATGTATTTGGAAGACCATTTGGTATTGGTGAAATATCTTACCTGATTGAAATTGGAAGAGATCCGGGAATATTTGATATCCGCCTGATTAGTGCTGTTGGTAACGATGTTGGCAGGGTCCATATATACCTCGCGTCCTTCGTTGGTAACAAAACCAGGCGTACGTTTCAGGTTCAGGTCATACAGGTAGAAATTGTCCCAGGTATTGTCGAAGTATACGTTGGCCCCCATGCGGAACCAATTATTGAAGTAGTGGTAATAGCTCAGACTGGTCTTGAAGGTCAGCGGGTTTTTCAAATGCTTGTCCAATACCAGCACCGTGGCGGGCTGTGTAGTAGTCAGGGAATGGTAATAGTCTACTCCCGGCACCAGACCGAAATCCTTTTGATAGCCTTTCCAGTCGGGGATGGGCACGTCGCTGGTGATATTGATCTGGCGGAAATCGACGCCATTGTCGATATGCGCAAAAGTGATGGGCTGGGTAGTCAGCTCCGAGGCGAAGAGGCCGGCCCCCCATTTCACGATGTCACGACCATTGTTGTTCACGTCCCAGATCAGGTTGACACGGGGCTGCGCGTTCTTGGCATCGAAAGGCACCACATGATTGTTCACACCCAGGTCATGCTCCAGCTGCGCATTGTAGGTGGGAGGGCTGCCGATGATCTGTCCATCCCAGCGAAGACCGACGGCCAGGCTAAGATTGGGACGCAAATTGGTTTCCATCTGCGCAAAGACGCCCAGCTCGATCAGGGGAACGCTGATCATCGGGTTGACGCCGTTGAGGGGGATCTTGCGATTGAAACGATAGGGATTGTTATTAACCATATCCTGTATCGAATTATAATAGAACTGTCCCTGCTGATCATGTGACAGCCGGTCGGTGATATGGTTGAAGTTATTATCCGTACCGAAGGTGAAATTGAACTTACCTGTCTTGTACCGCAGGTAGTCCACGATCTGCACCACATCCGATGCGTCCCTTTCAGGTACCCAGTTCTGGTCGCCAAAGGCAACGGTGGTGCTCACATTAGTGCCGTCGGAAAGAGTGGATTTGACATTGACGAACCCTTCCGGTACGTGGTTGTTCACGAAATGCAGGAACTTGCGGTAGGTGCTGAAGTTGAGCTTCAGCTCGTTGACCAGTCGGGGAGAGAATTCCGTACGGAGACCCAGCATGACGGCATTGTCTATTTCGACACCCGTGTATTGGGTGGTCAGCAGGCCGCTGCCTTTCAGCTTGTTGGGGTCGACGAAATGGAGATAGTTATATTTCAGGGTCAGCAGGTTCCTCTTATTGATGTTCCAGTCGAACTTCACAAAAGCGTTCTTTGTCTCCTGCTTGATATTGATCGTCCCGAATTCCTGGCTGGCGGGGAACCCGAACTGGTTATGCATGATGTCGACGATCTTCTGGAGACTGTCCTTGGCGATCTTCAGGGCTTTTTCCGCGGCCAGCTGCGTAGCGCCTGAATAGTCGAAATCATACGCCCGGAAAGGGATGGTATTGGTGTATTGATCGTAAGAGACGAGGAAATGCAGCTTGTCCTTGATGATCGGGCCGCTGAGCAATGCGCCGAACTGTCCCACTTCATATTTGCTGGTGAGATGTTTGCCATTGACATCCTTCGTCTGTGTCAGGGAGTTGGAACCATAATAACCCCAGGCCGAGCCGGACAGGGTATTGGTACCGGATTTGGTGATGGCTTTTACCACCCCACCCGATCCGCGACCGGTGGTAACATCATAGTTATTGGTAGAGACTTCGAATTCCCGGATGGTCTCCGAAGAGATGGAGAAAGCCGCATCGGTAGTGCCCGCAAAATGAGCGCGGCGGTTGCTCACGCCATCCAGCATATAGCCCGTACCTCCCGGTTTGGCGCCCGCCAGGGAAGCGCCGTTGGCCAGGGGGGACAGTACCATCAGGTCCGTGTAGTTACGGGTGGCCACGGGTATTTTCTGTATAGCCCGGCTGCTGACGGCCGTGCCGGTACCCAGACGGTCCACGCTATTAGAAAAGCTGGAGCTGCGTACAGTGACCTCCGTCAGCGTGGTAGCATTCTTGCTGAGGCTGATCTTGTGGAGGACCAGGCGGTCGCCCAGGTTAAGGTTATTGTCTTTTAATAAGGTGGGTTGGAAACCAACGGCCGATATTTCTATATTATAAACACCGACGGGCAATTCGCGAAAGATAAAAAAACCCTGTTTATTGGTAATTGAGCTGGTGGTGAAGCCGGTAGATGTGTTCTTCACGACGATGGTAGCTGCCTCCAGTGGCTTATCACTGTCTTCGTAGATAAAACCGCTGATACCGGAACCGCTGGACTGAGCCATAGTGGCCGTGCAGCAGAAAAGAAGCAGTACAAGGAAAAGGACTTGTTTGAACGACAAGTGCAGGTTCATAAGCAATTCTTTTAGACCGCAAATGTAGGTACATGATGTTACCGCAATATCACCGGTTTGCTTAATAACTATTAGTTAAGGCAGAGGTAACGATTTCGTAACGATGCCGGGCAGGGGTAAATGTTCATTGGTGTAATTCATCCAGTAATCCCCTTATATCCAGGCGATGGGTATACATGGTGAGCCGTCCTTCTTCGTCCTTGGGCCATTGGTCCCGGGGTCTGTCCCAGTACAGCTCTACCCCATTGCCGTCGGGGTCGTCCAGATACAAGGCTTCGGAGACGCCATGGTCGCTGGCTCCGGTGAGGGGATATTTTACGTCGACGAGCCGCTGAAGCGCCATAGCCAGATCCTTTCTTTCGGGATAGAGTATGGCGGTGTGAAAGAGTCCCGGCGCCTTCTCCGGGGCGGGCGGCTGCCCCTTGCTGTACCATGTATTGAGTCCTATATGATGGTGATAGCCCCCGGCGGAGATAAAAGCGGCTTCCGTGCCATAACGGACCATGAGCTGGAATCCAAGCAGTCCGCAATAAAAATCCATCGATCGCTGCAGGTCGCTGACTTTAAGATGTACATGACCGATCCTTGTCCCGGAGGGAATAATGTAGTTTTCCATGGGACAAATGTACGCCGGATCATCAGAACCGGTAACGGATACCCAGGGTAACGGGTAGCGCGATCAGGTGGTAGTCCATAGCCGTGGCCTTGTTGGAAAAGTACTGTCCGCTGACGGAGGCCGCCAGACCGAACTTACAGCTAAAGAAATAAGCGATGCTCATCTTTACTCCGCCCGTTGGACCGCCTTTTACGCCTGGCTTTGTCGTCAGGGTATTGCCGCTGTTCACGATCTGATCCTTTGTCACGATGGACCAGCCGGCGGAGAAGGAAATATTCGACTGCCAGCGCAGAGGACCGCCGATGGTGAACTTCCCAAAAAGCTGGACAGGTATGATGGGCTTGCCTGCATAGACGGTATTATATGTATTGGGAGCCGAACCAGGGTAGGCAACATCATCCTGGTAAGAAAGAGTGATATAGCCGGCGGAGACGCCTGCCTGGAACCAGGGTTTGAATATCCGGGAAATGGCCAGCTCCGCGGCGGGATGGCTTCCGTCCGTGCGGGTATGGGTCGTCGTATTGTCAAATCGCGGGATGGAATTGTAGGATATGCCACCGTCAAGGGCTATCTCCCATTTCTTTTTACAGGGGACGGCGCCCTTGGCATATTCCGTGATATAAGCAGTATCGGAGAGTATATATTGTATACTGTCGGGTGAACCCTTGCTGCTATCCACCACCAGGTGAGGACGCATCTGCACGACGGTGTCACGGCATACCAGCATGCGGCTCAAAGTATCGAGAGCGGATATCGTCAGGGTATGTCCCGTCGTATCCTTGAAAGTGGTGACGGTGTCGATGCTGCGGATCAGCGTGACCAGCGTATCCGCTCCTCCGTTCTTTCCACGACGATGAGACGCTATGATCCGGCCCTGATAAAAGCTGATCTTTATATGCAGGGGACGGTCTATGACGCCGGGTCTTATCTCCAGCGGATTGATCCTCGTCTCCGTCTGCACTATCTTACAACAGTCATTGTCATCCCCCGTATTATTAGGATAGAAGGCATTCCCGCAGGTATGGAGGATATAGAACCAGCAGCCGGTAGGTCCGGTGATCTTCCAGGCCGGGATGCCACGACGGCCTTCCCCGGCGGGGTTCAGGCGTACATATATATAACTGTATTGCGGCTTCTCCTTATTATAGAACCCCAGGTTGCCAATGGTCCCATCCTGCACAACGCTTTTCTTTATATGCACCGTATGGAGGTCCTTATATCCATTGACGAATCCGATATCCTTCAGCAATTGATCGAAGATCCTGAACTCTTCGGGATATTTCTTTTGACTCTCCGGATCCTTGATAAAATGAATGACGAGATTGGGAGTAGTGACCCCTTTTTCACGCTGGAGAAAAGGGAATTGAGGATGATTGCCCAGCTTGTCGGTGAACAGCCGGGGATGTTCATGCGTATCAAAGCGGAAGAGAGGCGAGCTTTTCCTGCAATTATCCTGGGACCTGGCCTGTCCGAAAACAAAGGCCGATACGATCAATAAAAAATATCTCGTCAAGGGGTAAGGGGTTAAGATATAACAACGTGTAAATACGTGTTTTGGTATACCGTTAATATATTATCCGCTACTAAATAGGGCATTAACAAATGAATGAAAATAATTTATTATACTGTCCCGTTAAACTATCCAACATATAATCCGTCCTAATCGGAATCAGTTAGAAAAAACTAAAACCTCCAACTAAAAACGTAATGTATGAAAACAAGGTCGTTGTATCTCATCGGGGCCGCCGTCACCCTTATGAGCATTTTGTATGCTTGTAAAAAAGACAATAATGGCGACAATGGCACCTCCAGCGCTGACCTTCAAGTACAGTCGGATGATCAGACACAGGTCACGGATGAAAACGATGCGGTATTAAATGATGTCGATTTGACGCTTTCCAGCCAGAGTACAGTCACGGGCGCCAGCGTACAACCAGGTTACAAGTATGGCATCACCACAGAAGGCGCGGACAGCGTAAAGAGTTTTATCTGTGATGCTACGGTGACGCTCGATACCAGCACTACGACTTACAAGGTGACTATTACCTACAATGGCAGCAACTGCGCAGTTACCCGCACCCGGAAAGGAACGGTGGTGGTCAGCTGGCCCAAAGGTCAGACATGGACGACGCAAGGCGCTGTTGTAACCATCGATATTCAAAACCTGAAGATCACTCGTATCAGCGATGGGAAGAGCATCACGATCAATGGTACGCATACCTATACCAATGTCAGCGGAGGGATCCTGCTCGATGTTCTTTTTAAGGGTACTACCGTGACGCACACGATCACCAGTGATAACATGTCCGTCACCTTCGATAATGGCGCCACCCGTACCTGGCATGTTGCTCGTCAAAGAGTATACAGCCGGGTAAACAACAATTATCTAATCACGCAGACAGGTACGCATACGGATGGCAATACCGCGAATATTTCCGAATGGGGTACCAACCGCTGGGGCAATTCGTTTGAAAACGTTATTACCAGCCCGTTGACAGTAGATGGGAATTGCAGCTTCCGGGTGACAAGCGGCGCCATCGAAACCATTCGTCCTGAAGTGACCACGACACTGACCTTTGGACTAGATTCCAGCGGCAATCCGACCGATTGTCCCGGGGAGGGATCATACTATTTCAAGCTGGTATGGGAAGGTGCAGGTGGAAAGACATATACGTTCATTCTCCCTTACTAAAAAATACAAGACATCAGCGAAGGGCCGGCGTTAGCTGGCCCTTTTATTTTTTTTCCTTACATTGCCTGTATGGAAAATGTCAGCGCAGAATGGCTTGGGTCCATAGAAAACCTAAAGGATGTCCCTTCAGAACAGCTGCAGTGGATGATCGACAATAGCACCATCTCCGAAACATCGGATGGAGATTTTATTTTCCGGTCGGGAGAGCCCATGACAGGCACCCTCGTCCTGCTGGAAGGAAGGATAAAGATGTACATGCTGCAGAATAATGAGATCCGGGACCTGCTTTATATAGAGAAAGAACACATCTTCGGCTATCTCCCTTTCTCACGGGGACTGATCTTCAAAGGAATGGTACAGGCCATCGGGAATGTCCGCATCATGACCCTGCCGATGGACAAGATCAGGGAAATGATCAATAAACATTTCGAGCTGACACAGGCGCTGGTGCATATCATGACAAACAGGGTGAGGAATTTCACCGCCTATCAGCAGCAGAATGAAAAAATGATGGCGCTCGGGAAACTGTCGGCCGGTCTTGCGCACGAGCTGAACAATCCGGCCGCTGCCATCGTAAGAGGCTCTTCCTCGCTGATACAGCATCTTCAATTGGAACCCACTTCCTTCAAAGAGGTCATGGCCATCCGGATGGAGGAAAAAGAAGTGGATATCGTAACAAAAAAACTGTTTGAAATATTGAACAGGGGCGAAAGGCCCAAGCTAACGCTTATCCAACGCACCGAAAAAGAAGATGCCGTACGAGACTGGCTGGATGATCACCAGGTAGCCAACAGCGGCGAGGTGGCGGAGAACTTCGTGGATTATGCCTTTACCTGCGAGGACATGGAGTCCTTCAAGGAACATATCCCGAAAAGATACCTGTCGCCCGTCTTCAACTGGATCAATACCAACCTCGTGACGGAAAGGATGGTAATGGATATACAGAAATCCTCTCAGCGGATCTCGGACCTGGTGAAATCCATCAAGAGCTTTACCCATATGGACCAGGGCAAGGGAAAGGAGTATACGGACATACACGAAGGTCTGCGCAATACCCTGATCATCCTCCAGCATAAGATAAAGAAAGAGAATGTAACGGTGACGGAACAGTATGACGAGACGCTGCCAAAAGTAAAGGCCATGGTAGGCGAATTGAACCAGGTATGGACCAACCTGATCGACAATGCCCTGGATGCCATGGAAGTAAATGGGAAAGGACAGCTGACCATCCGCACCCGGCGGGACAGGGAGTTTGTGGAAGTGACGATCACCGATGACGGACCGGGCATACCTGACGAGATAAGATCCCAGATCTTCGACCCCTTTTTTACCACCAAGGATATCGGAAAGGGCACGGGGCTGGGACTCGATGTCGTCATGCGCATCGTCCAGCAGCATCGCGGTTCCGTCAAGGTCAGCTCCCGGCCCGGCCGGACTGATTTCATTGTTTGCTTCCTCATAGACGGCTAGTTATCCTTGACAAACGGCAGACGGTCGGAACCATTAATAATTTAAATTGCAAGCTCTAACAGACCCATGGTATGACTCAACCGATCATTTTTACCATCGACGACGACGCACAGGTCCTGCGTGCCATCACGCGTGACCTTAGAAGCCATTACCGCAGCGACTACAGGATCTTGAGCACCACCTCCGCCAAAGAGGCGCTGGACAGTCTGTTGGACCTGAAGAACAAATCCGAAACAGTGGCGCTGATCATTTCGGATCAGCGGATGCCGGAAATGGAAGGAGTGGATTTTTTCAAACATGCCATCGGGTTCTTCCCGGATGCCAAGCGCGTGCTATTGACGGCCTACTCCGATACGGATGCCGCCATCCGGGCCATCAACGATATCCAACTGGATTACTATTTGATGAAACCCTGGGACCCTCCGGAAGAAAGACTATATCCCACCATCAATGGGTTGCTGGAAGACTGGCAAAGCACCTACCGCCCTGCCTTCAAAGGGATCAAGGTCCTGGGCTATCAATTCTCGCCCAAGTCGCATGATATAAAGGAATTCCTCTCGGGCAACCTCGTCCCCTACCAATGGCTGGATGTGGAAAACAACGAGGAAGGCGGGAAACTGATGAAGCTGAACAATATACTATCAAAGGACCTTCCCGCGATATTCCTGGAGGACGGCAGCTTTCTGGCCGCTCCCACTATCCCTGTCGTGGCGGAAAAGATAGGTCTGAGCCCCACCGTCAAGAACAATATGTATGACGTGGTGATCATCGGCGCCGGTCCCGCAGGTCTTGCCGCATCCGTATATGGCGCCTCCGAAGGGTTAAAGACCCTCCTGGTCGAACGTCATTCGCCCGGCGGACAGGCAGGCACCAGCTCGCGGATCGAGAACTACCTGGGCTTCCCCACAGGGCTCAGCGGCGCGGATCTTACCCGGCGGGCCGTCACCCAGGCCAACCGGTTGGGCGCCGAACTTTTTTGCCCCGGATATGTAAAGGACATCCGGCAGAAGGACGGATATAAAAAAGTAATTCTGGACAACGATCAATGCATCGATACGCATGCTGTGGTGATCACCACGGGGGTCGACTATCGCAAGCTGGATACCAGGGGTATAGCGGACTTTACAGGGGCCGGTATCTATTATGGGGCCGCCATGACCGAGGCCGCGGCCTTCCGCGATAAAGAAGTCTATGTCGTGGGCGGAGGCAATTCGGCGGGACAGGCAGCCATGTATCTATCCAAATTTGCAAAGAACGTGTATGTCCTCATCCGCAAGGAGAATCTTACCAGCACGATGTCCGCCTATCTCATCGACCAGCTGGCCACCCGGCCCAATATCCATATAATGGGAAAGAAAGAGATCGGCTCGGCGGCGGGCAGCGGCCGGCTGGAAGAGCTGACCATCGAGGATGTAAACTCTAAAACATCGGAGACACGCAAGGCGGATGCGCTCTTTATCTTCATCGGAGCCCGTCCATACACCGACTGGATCGGCCTGGACATCATAAAGGATGAAAAAGGGTTTCTCGAGACAGGCCGTGACCTGAAGACCTACCCCAGCTTCGGCAAGATATGGAAGCAGGAGCGGGACCCCTATCTGCTGGAAACAAGCTGTCCCGGCATCTTTGCGGCGGGCGATGTACGTGCGGGGGCCATGAACCGCGTAGCTTCTGCCGTTGGCGAGGGGTCGATGGCCATCAGCTTTGTCCATAAATATTTAGCGGAAGTATAAAAAATCAGTATATGCACACCGATCCATCCTGTTCACATATAGAGGCCATCGAAAAAATAAAGAAGTCCAGGGACTATGTCTGTGAGGAATGTATAAAGACGGGCGATGAATGGGTGCATCTCCGGGTGTGCCAGACCTGTGGCGCTACCTTATGCTGCGATGATTCCCCCAACACGCATATGACGAAGCACAACCATCAGACACACCATCCCGTCGTCATCTCCGCAGAGCCGGGCGAACAATGGCTCTGGTGTTACAAGGACCGTATCTTCGCGGAATATTAAAGTGTATTAAAATTCCTCCTCCCCTTCCATTCTGGCATGAAAATTTCTAGCTCATGCCTTCTATGGATATAAAAGCTCCCAACTGGCTTCAGAACGTATTGATCATTGTGCTCGCAGGTGTCTTCCTTTTTCTGATACTGACAGGCGAATAATAGGTCCAATTTCGTATCTTCGCGCAATTCTTTGGAAATGAAGATACTCATTCAACAGGCTACTATCATCGACCGCCTGTCGCCCCACAACGGACAGAACCGGGATATATTCATCGAAAATGGCCATATAAAGGCCATTGGGCAGCATCTGCAGGAGACTGCCGACAGGGTGATCCGTCATCCCGGGATGCATGTTTCCCCAGGCTGGGTAGACATTTTTTCCCATTTCTGCGACCCCGGCTATGAATACAAGGAGACCCTGGAGACGGGGGCCAATGCCGCGGCGGCAGGGGGTTTCACGGACGTATTCGTCATACCCAATACCAGACCCGTCATCGACAACAAATCCCAGGTGGAATATATCCGGAGCCGGTCGGCTTTGCTCCCCGTGAACATACGGCCCATCGGCGCCCTGACCAGGGGACTGGAGGGCAAGGACCTGGCGGAGATGTATGATATGCGTCACAGCGGCGCCGTCGCCTTCAGCGATGGTACCAGCCCTGTACAGTCGGCGGGGCTCTTGCTGAAAGGGCTTCAATATGTAAAGGCATTCGAGGGGGTAGTGATCCAGGTGCCGGATGACCGTACCGTGGGCGCCAATGGCCTGATGAACGAGGGCATCGTTTCCACCCGTCTGGGTCTGCCCGGCAAACCTATGATGGCCGAGGAGCTGATCGTTGCGCGGGACATCAACCTGGCCCGGTACACCGGCTCCCGTCTGCATTTTACAGGTGTAACATCTCCCCGGGGGCTGGAACATATCAGAAAGGCAAAGGAATCCGGACTGGCTGTCAGCTGTTCGGTGACCCCCTACCATCTCTTTTTCACCGATGCGGACCTGGTCAATTACGATACGAATTTGAAGGTCTTCCCTCCGCTGCGGGACGAGGCGTCCGTGACGACGCTGAAAAAGGCCGTTCTGGACGGGACGATTGACTGTATAGCTTCGCATCATCTGCCTCATGAATACGATAGCAAGATCGTCGAGTTCGAGTATGCCAAGGCGGGGATGACGGGGCTGGATATCGCATATGCGGTGCTGCGGACGGCTATCCCCGGGCTCAGCGTGGAAAGGACGGTCAGTTTGCTTTCTTCAGGACCCAGGGATATCTTTGGAATGGAGCAGCCCACTATCACGGAAGGGAAAACAGCCTGTCTCAGCCTGTTCGATCCGTCGGGAACGACGAGAGTGGAAGAAAGCATGCTTCGGTCCAAGTCGAAGAACACGGCTTTCCTTGGTCAAACCCTACAAGGGCGTGCGCTGGGTATCCTTAATGGAGAGCGGGTAGTATGGAGTGAACTTTCACACCAACAATAAATTTTCCTATGCAACCCAGAAAAATGTCTATCGCAGTTACTTATGGACTGATCACAGGCCTGGTCCTCATCCTCCTTACGACGATATTGTATCTTGGAGGGGTAAATGTATTTATAAGCTACAGCTTTGTAGCCTATATCCTCGTTATCGTCGCAGCCGTCTTGGCTGCTATAATGGAAAAAAAAGCCGGGAGTGGATTCCTGGAATTCAGGGAAGCCCTGAAAGCAGCCTTCCTTGTATTTGTCATTGCCTTGCTATTGCAAAGTCTTTTTACCTGGGTCCTGGTGAATTTTATCGATACAGGGTTCAGGACAGTCCTGGAACAGGCCACCCTGGAAAAAGTCGAGAAATTCATGCAAAGTATGAAGCTGAACCAGGAGGCCATCGACAAAGCGCTGGATGAGCAGCGGGGGAAGAACCAATACGCTCTCCCAAAGCTCCTGTTGGGACTTTGCTTCACTTATATCGTCTGTTTCCTGATCTCCCTGCTGATCGCGGCTATTGTAAAAAGGAAAAAACCGGAATTCCACGACACCGCATTTAAATAACAACGCACCAATGGATGTATCGATAGTCATACCCGTATACAACGAAGACGAATCCCTGCCCGAGCTGTGCAGCTGGATCGATCGCGTGGTAAAGGCCAATAACCTTTCCTGTGAGATTATCCTGGTGGACGATGGCAGCACGGACAATTCCTGGGAAGTCATCAACGAACTGCGTCGCGGTAATCCCTGTATAAAAGGCATACGTTTTCAACGCAATTATGGCAAATCCGCCGCCCTCAACGAAGGCTTCAAAGCCGCCGAAGGAGAGGTCGTGATCACCATGGACGCGGACATGCAGGACAGCCCCGACGAGATACCCGAGCTGCGGCGTATGATCCTGGAAGATAATTTCGACCTGGTCAGCGGTTGGAAAAAAGTACGTCATGACCCCATTTCAAAGACCCTGCCATCCAAGTTCTTTAACTGGACCACGGCGCGTGTCAGCAGGATACCGCTCCATGATTTCAACTGCGGACTAAAGGCCTACCGGCGCAAAGTCATCAAGAGCATCGAGGTCTATGGGGAGATGCATCGCTATATCCCTGTCATTGCAAAATGGGCAGGCTTCCGCCGCATAGGCGAGAAGGTGGTGCAGCACCGAGCCCGGAAATACGGACACACCAAGTTCGGCGGATTAGGCAGGGGGCTAAAAGGGTTGCTGGACCTGGCATCCATTACATTTGTCGGCAAATATGGCAAACGCCCCATGCACTTCTTCGGTCCGCTGGGAGTGGTCTGCTTCCTCATCGGCTTTTTCTTCAGCATATACCTCATCGCCAATAAGCTGGCGCATTATACTTCCTTCGGGCTGACGACAAAGCCGGCCTTTTATATCGCATTGACCATGATGGTCATCGGGAGCCAGCTTTTTCTCACCGGCTTCGTAGCGGAGCTGATAGGCCGTAATTCGCCGGGACGTAACTCTTATCTCATCGAGGAAAAACTGGGGTTGGACCAGCCATGAGCGGTTCCGTCATCATCCTGGGCCCCGCGCATCCCCTGAGAGGGGGTGGACTTACCACGTTCAACCACCGGCTGGCAAGGGCCTTTATACAAGCAGGCTATGACTGTCATATCTACTCCTTTTCGCTGCAATACCCTTCCTTTCTTTTCCCCGGAAGCACGCAGTATACGGATGAGCCGGCGCCGGAAGGGCTGACCATCTACTCAAAGGTCAACAGCATCAATCCCATCAACTGGTGGCTGGTGGGCGAAGAGCTTAGACGCCGGCGTCCGGACATCATCGTCGTACGGTTCTGGCTGCCCCTCATGGGACCCGCGCTGGGAACCATCCTGCGGAGGGTGCGTAAGAACAAACATACCCGTATCATCGCTTTGACGGATAATGTCATACCGCATGAACGGCGACCGGGGGATCTCCCTTTTACAAAATATTTTCTAAAAAGCTGCGACGCCTATATCACCATGAGCGAAAAGGTGATGCAGGACCTTCGATCCTTTGAAAAGGAGAAACCCGCTTTGCAGGTGCCTCATCCTCTATACGATAACTTTGGAGAGCCGATTACCCGCCAGGAGGCCAGGTCCGCATTACGGCAAAAAGGGTTGGCGATCGCAGATGACGATAAGGTGATACTGTTCTTTGGTTTTATCCGCAAATACAAAGGCCTGGACATGCTGTTCGACGCCATGGGGGACGCCCGTATCAGGGCGGCAGGCATCAAGCTGCTGGTGGCGGGTGAATTCTATGATGACGGGCGGGTCTACCGGGAACAGATCGAACAGCTAGGCATCGGCCCCAGCCTGCTGCTGCGTACGGACTTTATCCCGGACCAGGATGTGAAGTACTATCTCTGTGCGGCAGATGCATTGGTACAGCCTTACCGGAATGCCACGCAGAGCGGAGTCACCCCCCTCGCCTACCATTTCGGCATCCCCATGATCGTTACGGATGTAGGAGGACTGCCCTCCCTGGTGCCACACGAACGGGTGGGGCTGGTGGTAAAGCCGGAAGCCGATGCGCTGGTGGAAGGGATATTGCGTATGTTCGAATTAGGCTCCGACCATTTTATTCCCCATCTTCGTACGGAAAGGGATAAGTATTCATGGAGCAGGCTGGTGGACAGTATTGTCACGCTGAGCGAAAAATCCACAGGATCGCGGATCTAAAAAATTTATCTATGAAGGACAAAATAAAGCATTGTATCGGCGAGTCGGTGTCCGTAAAGACAGAGCTGTTAAAGGATGAACGGATGCTGCTGCTGATCGCGGAATTGGTGGATGTCATCGTTACGGTGTTCCGCAACGGTAATCATATCTATTTCTGTGGCAACGGGGGAAGCGCGGCGGACGCACAACACCTGGCAGCGGAGTTCTCGGGAAGGTTCTATATCAACCGGGAAGCCCTGCCCGCGGAGGCGCTGCACTGCAATACATCCTATCTCACAGCCGTAGCCAACGATTACAGCTATGATGTGATCTATTCCCGGCTGATCAGGGGTATTGGAAAGAAGGGCGATATGCTCATCGGGCTGTCCACTTCGGGCAATTCCGCCAATATCGTACAAGCTTTCGAAACGGCGCGGGAAAAGGGTATGATAACGGTGGGGTTCACAGGAGCCGGCGGCGGAGCGTTGAAGGAAAGGAGCGACTACCTGGTGAATGTACCATCCTCCAATACGCCCCGGATACAGGAAGCCCATATGCTTATAGGGCATATTATTTGTCAGTTGGTAGAAGAAGCATACTTTCATGCGTAATATGCTGGACCTGGAAAAGATAGACAGCCGATGGACCCTTTTTTTGGACAGGGATGGAGTGATCAATGTGGAAAAGGACCAGAGCTATATATTCCATTATGGTGAGTTCGTATTTTATGAACGGGGACTGGAAGCGCTCACCCTGCTCTCGAAGACCTTTCCGCGCATCGTGGTAGTGACCAATCAAAAGGGAGTCGGAAAAGGACTGATGACCGCCGCGGCATTGATGGATATCCATGAAAGGATGACGGCGGAGGTCCTGACGGGAGGCGGCCGGATCGATGCGATCTATTACTGCGACGCCCTTTCGGACGATCATCCGCACCGCAAGCCCAATCCGGGGATGGCCTTTGCCGCGCAACGGGATCTTCCGGAGATAGACCTTACCCGAAGCATCATGGTGGGTAATAATATCAGCGATATGGAATTTGGCAGGAATGCGGGCATGTATACGGTGTTCCTAAGCACCACCAGCAGGGCGCCGGAACTTCCCCACCCTTCTATTGATATGGTTTTTAGTGATTTATACGATTTTGCAAAAGCTTTGCAATTACGATAAAATACCGATATGCCTTTAGCGTTAAAAACCCTGATATGATCAACCGCATAGTCTATATCGTGCTCGTTTGCTGCTGCTGTACAGGCTTTCAGCACACCTATGCACAGACCTCCATCAGCAGGAGCGTATTGAAGTCGTTGCAGATACAAGAGGACTCCCTGAAGGTATTGTCGGACTCGCTGGTCAATGCGGGGGATCCTGCCACGCGGCTACGCGCGGACAGCCAGTTCATCCGCACCCTGGTACGAAGCCTCAAGATGAAGCATTCTTTTTATTATCCATTCGACAGTCTGATAGGCATATCCAGGTTATATTCCCCGGACAGCACCTTCCGGATCCTCACCTGGCAGTATAAAAAGGACGACTATATTTTTTTACATGAAGGGGCCATCCAGATGAACCAGCCCGATGGATCGCTGAAGCTCTACCCCCTTTTCGACGTCTCCATGTTCACGGCCAAGCCGCTGGATTCTATAAGGAGCCGGCGTAACTGGGTAGGCGCCATTTACTACCGCATTATCCAGAAGACATACCAGGGCGTCAATTATTATACGTTATTGGGGTTCGACGACTATACCCGCAGCAGCAGCAAGAAATGGATGGAAGTGATGACCTTCTCCCGCAGCGGGGAGCCCGTCTTTGGAGGGCCTTATTTTTCTTTCCAGGATGACTCGGTACGCAGGCCCATGCAATTCAGGTACAACATTGAATTCAAAAAGGAAGCAAACACCCGCTTCAATTACGATCCGCAGCTGGATATGGTGCTGTACGATCATCTGGTGTCCGAAGGAGATCAGCCGGAAAGAAAGGACTCCTATGTACCCGATGGCGATTTCGAGGCGTTCAAGTGGAAGGACGGCGTATGGGTACACGTAGAAAAACAGATCTTCAACTTTAAGCTCAAGGACGGTCAGTTCCCGCAGGAGGCAACGATGATGGATGATAATGGAGGTATCAACGAGCAAAAGCTGCAGGAACAATCCGAGAAGAACATACAGAATGCCGAAAAAGAGAAAGCAAAGAAGACCACTACCCCGGCCAGGACGCCGGCGAAACCGGTAAAGAAGCCGCAAGGCTGAGCGCAGCAAAGCCGTCCGAAGGACAAATGAACAGAGTCCGTGTAATGGCCGGACCGCCAGGTCCGACGTCATATTCTTAATATCCCAGTAATTTATTCTTCGCCCGCAAATACTCCTCCTCCGACAGCGCCCCTTTTTGTTTCAGATCGAATAATTTTTCCAGCTCGGCGGCAATGGCAGGCGCATTATTTTGTAACGGTCCGGAATGGGCGGAGTATGGCATGGCCTGCTGGATGGCGGCAGCCATCTGTTGCGCATGGGCTGATGTCTGAAGCGTCTTGTATTCCGACTGTGCGGCGGTGATAGTATCCTTCAGACGGCGGGGATGATTGACGTTGAAATAATCCGTTGCCCCCACTTCGGCGGCAGTCTGTATCTCTACATGCCCGTAATTGAACAGCCTGCCCATGGGCGTCATGTCATAGGAGACATTGTTGATCTTATCCAGGGGGCTTTCCTTGGCATAGTGGCTGATCAAACCTGTCTCGTCGACGACACGATAGTTGGTCACCACCCAGATATTGACCTTCCACGAATAATATTTCCATAGGAAATAGAGTATGCCCAGGACGGCGGCGATCCATCCGTAACGTTCGATAAAGCCTATGAAATACGAGGCAACACAACCTGCCAGGGCAATAAGAACGGGAAGGATCAGCAAAGTCCAGCTGCTGTAGGTGACGAGCAGTATCTTTTCTCCTTTTTGAAGCGGGGTGCGCATGAGTATGCTATTTGTGCGGGAAAATTGCTTTCTGAAATTTAGCCCTTTTCCCGCAAAGGGCTAATGTCTGACCTTCGGTCGAACCGCATCCTGCGGTTTTTGGTAACGATTCGAATCTGCAATTTCCGGGCCTACTTGTAACAGCGCTGTTTGTCCAGCATTTCCCTGATCATCTGTTCCCATTTTGCCTGGGCCGCCGCTACCTGCCCATGGCTGGTCTCCCCATCATAGAGCTCCTGCTGTTGCTGGACCTCTTTGTCCTTCTGTCTGTACAGCAGCTCCAGCTCTTTCATGTAATTTCCCGGCGTAAAGGTAAAGTTACGGATGGTGTCGGCCAATTCGCAGGCTTTTATGGCGGTGATATTGAAATGCTGCTGTTCGTGCTGTAAGGTATGGGCGTTACGGCTGTTCATCCGGCACCAGGACCGGCTCTTGTCGAAAAAAGGCAGGATGGTAACCACGACCTTGGTCTGGCCGAACTGTGTCTGCTGGCTGGTCCTTACGTCCAGACCGCTGTTGGTAGCAGCGGCAGCGCGGCTCAGGTCATCCGGCTTCCCTTTAAAATCATCCAATGTCAGGGGGCGTCCCAAAGACCAGGCGATCTTATCCGTATCATCGGAACTGGCGATGATCTCTACCTGTACTTCCACGGAGGGACCGCTGTTGGTGGCCTTCAGCTGTTGCTGGTTCTGGCCCGCCCAGGTATCGAACTGCTGCAGCATATCGTCCAGTCCCCGCCGGATCAGCTCTTCGATATACCGGGTGGCGTCCATGGTGGATTGCACGGTGTTGCTGCCCTTATATTCCACGATCTTTCCTCCGGCGTTGTAAAAGGCGATGTTCATTCGCACTTCCGATTCGGCCTTTAGGCCGCCTGTCTTTTCGGCCACCTCCAGCTGCACGATATGCAGGGTAATGGGATTGGTGCGGGTGTCCTGTGTCAGGTTAGCCTTCAGGAAATCCGATATGGCCGTGGCGGCCCCGCCAGGCAGATTGAGCGATACATACTTTTTACTGAAGATGCCGGCCCGTACGGAGCCGATGTTGGCGGTATCCTGTCTGTCGTCCCTGACCCCTGTGATATAATAGTTCTGCAGCCGGGTCTTCAGCTTTTCCTGCCGGAAGCTGATAGTCTTTACTCCCTGGGCCCGGTTGAGAAATGGCAGGGCCATAAGAAATAATAGAAAGGATATCTTCTGCATACGTTTAGAGGTGGTGGTGCGTTAGTCATCCAATTTCAAGACGGCCAAAAAGGCTTCCTGCGGGACTTCCACGTTACCGATCTGGCGCATACGCTTTTTACCTTCCTTTTGCTTTTCCAGCAGCTTGCGCTTACGGCTGATGTCCCCGCCATAACATTTGGCTGTAACGTCCTTACGCAAGGCGCTGATGGTTTCCCGTGCAATGACCTTGGCGCCGATGGCGGCCTGTATGGCTATCTGGAATTGCTGGCGGGGCAGCAGCTCCTTGAGCTTTTCACAGAGCTTTCTTCCAAAATCCTGGCTCCGGCTGCGGTGGATAAGGGCGCTGAGGGCGTCTACCTTGTCCCCGTTGAGCAGGATATCCATTTTTACGATATCGCTATCCCTTTTCCCTATCGGATGGTAGTCGAAGGAAGCATAGCCGCGGGTCTGGCTTTTCAGCTTGTCGTAGAAGTCGAATACTATTTCCGTCAATGGCATCTCGAAGATGAGCTCGACACGAGTGGTGGTCAGATAGCTTTGATTGAGCAGTATACCCCGTTTGCCCAGGCAGAGGGTCATGATATTGCCGATATAGTCCGGCTTCGTGATGATCTGCGCTTTGATATAAGGCTCTTCGATCCGCTCGATACGCACCGGGTCGGGCATTTCCGCGGGGTTGTTCACCACTATCTCCTCTCCTTTGGTAGTATAGGCTATAAAGCTTACGTTGGGGACGGTAGTGATCACCGTCTGGTTGAACTCTCTCTCCAGCCTTTCCTGGATGATCTCCATGTGCAGCATGCCAAGGAATCCGCAACGGAAGCCAAAGCCAAGGGCCTGGGACGTCTCCAGCTCATAGGTGAGGCTGGCGTCATTAAGCTGCAGCTTATCCATGCAATCCCGCAGCTCCTCGAAATCATCCGTGTTGACGGGGAAGATCCCGGCGAATACCATCGGCTTTACTTCCTCGAAACCCTGGATCATTTCAGGGTTTTGATTGCTGGCCAGGGTAATGGTATCACCCACTTTCACTTCTTTTGCATTCTTGATACCCGTGATGATATAACCTACGTCCCCTGTCTTTACTTCCTGTTTGGGATCCAGCGTGAGCTTCAGCACTCCTACTTCATCCGCCTCGTATTCGATATCCGTGGACACGAATTTTACGATATCGCCTTTCCGGATGCTGCCATTGAGTATCCGGTAGTATACGATGATGCCCCGGAAAGAGTTGAATACACTGTCGAAGATGAGGGCCTGCAGGGGCGCGTCGGGATTGCCTTCCGGAGGCGGTATCCTTTCGATGATGGCGTCGAGTATCTCCTGAACGCCAAGCCCGGTACGGGCGCTGGCCAGCAAGATCTCTTCCGGCTTGCAGCCGATGAGCTCGATGATCTGGTCCTTCACTTCTTCCACCATGGCCCCATCCATATCGATCTTATTGATGACAGGGATGATCTCCAGGTCGTTGCCGATGGCCAGGTAAAGATTGGAAATGGTCTGGGCCTGGATACCCTGGGTAGCGTCTACCAGCAAAAGGGCGCCTTCACAGGCGGCCAGCGCCCGGCTCACTTCATAGCTGAAGTCGACGTGTCCCGGCGTATCGATCAGGTTGAGTATATATTGCTGTCCTTTATGGGCATAATTGATCTGGATGGCGTGGCTTTTTATGGTGATCCCCTTCTCTCTTTCCAGGTCCATGTCATCCAACACCTGTGCCTGCATATCCCTTTCGGATATGGTATGGGTCATTTCGAGCAAACGGTCTGCCAGGGTGCTTTTGCCGTGGTCAATATGGGCGATGATGCAAAAATTCCGGATGTTCTTCATTGCGGTGTAAATACCCCTTTTTATTGAGGGTGCAAGATACGCTTTTAGTGCCGCAAATTCCTTATTTTCACACAAATTCCACGTCCCCCGGGGCCACCGGCTAAAAGCATGAGTTCCTTACGTTCATACATCCAGCGGCTATATCTTGTAAGGTGCTATCAGGAGTATAAATTGCTTTTTTTTCTCGCTATTTTCTTTATCGGGGCTGTCCTTTATGGGCATAAAAGCAGCTGTGAGATCACCCCGGCCCTGGTCATGGGCTTGTATGCCGACAGGCAACAAATAAAATCAAGCGACTTCCTGGTAATAAAGGCGGACAGCAGCTGGCTCGATCTGTATCATACCATCGATGAGCCCAGAAGGTTAATGATCAACTATACCATGTCAGCATTCCACGAGGTAGTTCCCTACCAGGGTGCTGAGCCGGGTATTGATCCAAAATCACTCGCTGTCAGGGAATTAGTGCTTAAACATCCCTATATGCGATTACTGAGCTTACGGGCAGCGAATTCTTCCCACGATTACGAACTCTACTTGCCCTGGCTTTTACGATATATCCGGCATTCACTGAATAAGGACTTTCATCGCCTGGGTATTTATCAATTGCATGTTCATTACGACAACCAAAACCTGCCGGTAAAGGATTACTGCCGATTGCTGTATGAGCTGGAGTCTCCCCATACTAAATAGGGATCGCGCTGCTCGATGGACATTCGGGTTTGCCTTTCTTATTTTTATCTATCGCTTCTCGACCCATGCATTGGCTCATCAAATGCAGCAGCCCGTATTGTATGAGACGGGATTCGACTATACGTACTGGCTATTTCATGCCACCGGTATTCCCAAACTGATCACAGGCAACAATGCGATGGCCTGGACCTTTGATCTATTGTTATTGTCCTCCACCTTGTATTGCTGGATTACCAATGGCAGGCATGTCCGGGCAGTACTTGTGTGCGCCATCTGCTGGTCATTCTATGGCCTGATCTTCAACAGCTATAGCCATAATCATAATATCTGTGTCATCGGGATCATGGTATTACCTTATGCTTTTCTCGCTCAAAAAGAAAAGAAATTCAAATTGGCCTGGGAAGGACTGCGTTATTTCTATCTATATATATTCGCGGACGCTTTCATCCAGAAGGCCCTGATCAAGCATGGTTTATTCTTTTTTCCCGATGGAGCAGAGTTCATCAAGATCAACCAGGGCCTTTTCATGGTCCGGCATCCCAATAGCCTGTTCACTCAATTGTATGCCTGGGTTATCTCGCATCCTGTGTTGGCCTATACCGGCTTTTTAATAATGATCCTTTTACAGGGATGTATGATCATCGGGTTCTTTACCAAAAAGTGGGACAGGTGGCTGTTCTGGATCCCCATCCTCTTCCATACCGTGAACTTTTTGTTCATCGACGTCTTTTTTTACGAGCTGCTTATCTTAAACCTGACCTTGCTGCCAATTGTCTTCCAGTCGGAGACGCGGGCCCATAATATGTCCCGGATCGCATAAGAGGACTGTTTTCGAAGTATCCACAGATCATAGACAAGAGACAACGACCCGGACAGGCTAAAAGCAAGCGCCGCCCCCTTTGCGCCGGCCAGGCCTGTGAACAGAAAAAAGAATACGGACATGGATAGTATCTGTATGCAGGCGCTTATAAGGTTGTAACGGATCTGACCATGGCCAAAATACCAGGCCGTGAGAAATCCGGATGAACATCCGGCAAAAATACCCGGGATAAAGCAAACAAAAATGCCGTACATGTCGTCGAAGGTGGGTCCAAACAGAAAAGGGAAGAGCCATCCGCCGATGAGCAGCATGACGATGCTGAAAGCCAGCACTATGGTGTTGGACATCCGTACCAGCAGCAATAAATGGTCCCGCATCTTCTCTCCTCCCTCCGCCACCAGCGTAATAAACGGATAATACGTAAAGGACAGGACAAGCCCCATATATTCCACTATCTTATAGGCCTGGATATAATTGCCCTGGCTGTACGGCGAGAGGTAATAAGGTAGGATGTATATATAAAGCCTCGCCGCCACGAAAAAGATAAAATTGGTGAGGAATGCCCAAAAGGACCAGCGAATGACAGTTATTATGCCCGGAGGCGCCGGAGTCCGCACGGTAAAAGGCAGCCGGTAGGAAAGAAAGAAAAGCAGTATGCCCTGGGCAAACGAGAAAATAAAGTACAGACCGAAAAGCATATTTATGAGTGTCTGTCCCGTGTACCGGCGGCTGCAAAACAGGGCCAGCGCAGCCAAAAGGATATTGGCGATAAAACCGATCCGGGCAGGAACATGATTTTTTCCTCCCGCGGTAAAAAGCGTGCCTGCCAGAGAGGTCAGCAAGCCTCCCAGAATATGCAGCCCGGAGAAGAAAAGCAATAAGCGAATATCCCAATGCGCATAGCGGGCGGGAAGAAAGAACGACAGCACGGGTAGGCTGATCAGTATCGCCGAAAAAGTCACCGTCATTATGATACGGCGCGCAGCGCCCCCGTTCATTTCCCGGCGGGAGAGATAATAATTCAGGCTGATATCCAGACCAAACGTGAACAGACTGATGATCAGCGAGAGGAGGTATACCAGCGCATAGAATTCCCCTGCAGCCACGGCGTGAAAGGCCCGAACGAAAATTATGTTGACGATGAAGGAAGTAAGGAACTGAAGGCTTTTCCATTGCAAGCTCAGGTACAGGATCTTCCTTACTGGCATGAATGGAGGTTTATACGGTGTAGTGGGTGCGATTGCTGCACATCAGTCCATACGCATCGATACAGTGTGTACATTGTTCAGGCAGGTCCTGCCCCAGCCGATGGGACTCGCGGAACTTCTTGAATGCGGGGTTCCTGTAAATGGCTATCGGATCATCCTTCAGGATATTACCGAATACTACGGGAGCGTGCCGCACCGTCTGTCCCCACAACGTAAAAGGAGTACTGACGGCCAGGAAGTCGCAGGGAGAGACATTTCCATTGGTGTCGACGAAAAAGGTCTCCGTGGATTGACAGCCCGTAGGTACGGGAGCCAGGCGCGGCATGCTGATGGCTATGTGATTTGCCCCGGCCCGTCTGATCGCCTCGTCGAAAAATTCCTGGGCCCTGGGGTTGCCCTCGGGCGTATACAGCGCCAGGTGTTCCAGGTTCCTGGTAAAGCTGAGGATATTACTCACGTATATCTGTCTGATGCCCAGACCATGGACAAAATCGACATAGTCAGGCAGCTCATGAATATTATGCTGATGCGCTACAAAGGTGACGGCCAGCTTATCCTTTAGTTTCGAGCTTCGGAGAAGACCGATGGTTGCTATGATCTTTTCGAATATTACTTCCGTCTTGAAATCCTCCACCGTCTTTTTGGTATAGCCGTCCAGCGAGATATTCACTTCCGAGACGGGATATTGCTCCAGCCGGGCAATCTTTTCGGCGGATAGTTCCATGGTATTGGAGAGGAAAGGGAATCGGATCCCGGGATTGATCTCCAATATGAGGTCCATCATCTCGAAAAGATGCTTGTTCAGGATGGCTTCGAACGTGGAAAAAGTAAAAAAGGAGGCGTGTTTGATCATGGGACGCATCCTTTCCGCAAGCACACGGAACTCATTGAATTTCATTATCTTGATGACACCATCGTGGATCTCCGTGCGATAGTCGTTGATAAAGCAGTGTTTGCACTTCAGATTGCAGGCGCTGACGGTCTGGATGCTGATGGAATAGGGATAGTCGGAGACATACTTCTTGAGCCCCAGCCTTATCCTTTGGGCGAGCTGGTCCCTGGGTATACGTTTGACTTTCCGAACCGCAATTTTGATTGCCGTCAGCATGTCATAAAGATAATCAAATTATTTGAGGGCATGTATAATCTTAAGGAAATCAGCCGCTACCAGCGATGCACCCCCTACCAGACCCCCATCTACGTCGGGGCAGCCAAACAGCTCTGCCGCGTTGCCGGCCTTGACGCTGCCGCCATAAAGAATGGGGATGGAATCCGCCACCTGCTGCCCGTATTTGCTCTTTAGCTGACCACGAATGCAGGCATGCATTTCCTGCGCCTGTTGAGCAGAGGCAGTCTTACCCGTGCCGATGGCCCAGATGGGTTCGTAGGCAATGACGATCTTGCGGATGTCTTCCGTGGAGAAATGAAAAAGGGATTCTTTCAGCTGGGCTTCCACAAAGCTCTCCTGAGCGTCCACTTCCCGGATGCTGAGAGGTTCGCCGCAGCAAAAGATGGGAGTAATCCCCTGTTCCAGACAACGCTGGGTCTTGATGGCCAGGGATTGGTTATGTTCGGAGAAATATTCTCTTCTTTCGCTATGCCCCAGTACACAATAGCGGATATCGATGGAGCGGAGCATTTCGGCAGACACCTCGCCCGTGTAGGCGCCGGCGGGCTGATCCGAACAGTTCTGGGCAGCGGCTGCATAATTCTTTTTACCTCCCAGTTTGGTCTGGGCCATAATGAGGTAAGGAAAAGGTACGGCAAAGACGGCCTGCTGATGTTCCTTCAGCTGTATATTTTCTTTTAGGATAGTATCCAGCAATTCTTCTCCCTGTTGATACGTAAGGTTCATTTTCCAGTTGGCGGCCGCAATTTGCTTTCTCATTGATCGGATGATTTATAATTTTTCGTAAATATATCTGAGTTTTTTTATTTCAGCATCGGTAAGCGTCTGTCCTTTGAATCTTTTCCAGCTGTCGATGTCGCGCAGGGCTTTGTCCCATTCGTACCCGGGGTTATTCTCATATCCCCAGCTGAAGCTGGGTATGTATTTGGGCGTAAGTCCTCTTCCGAATACGTTGCAGCAGACGCCGACCACCGTCCCCGTATTGAAGGAGGTGTTGATAGCGCTGCGGGAATAGTCGCCCATCAGCAGCCCGCATTTGCCGCCCGCGGCAACATACTGACCGGAACCCTGATCCCAGGCTTTTACTTCCGCGGCATTGTTCTTTACGTTGGAGTTGGAAGTGCCGGCGCCCAGGTTGCACCACTCCCCTATCACGGAGTCGCCCAGATAGCCGTCGTGTCCTTTGTTGGAATAGCCGAAGATCACCGAGTTCTTGATCTCACCCCCAACCACACTATAAGGACCTATCGTAGTGGCGCCATAGATCTTTGTACCCAGCTTGACAGTAGCGCCTTCACAAAGGGCGAAGGGGCCGCGAATGAGCGATCCTTCCATGATCTCCGTATTGGCACCTATGTAGATCGGGCCAGTGGAAGCATTGAGGATACAGTGTTGCAAGATGGCGCCTTCTTCGATAAAGATATTCTCCGGAGCAATGGCCTGTACGGAGGATGGGACAGGCTGCGAAATACGTCCGCTGGTCAGCAGTATAAAATCATCGACCAGGGCCTCGGCATTGAGCCGGAAGATCTGCCAGGGACGTGTAAGAAGGGGCACCCAATGCAACACCCCGCGCGAGCCATGCTGTTCCTTCTCCCGGATGGTCAGGATACCCACACGTATATCGGCAATGGGTCGTGTGGCAGTGAAAGGAAACAGGGAATCATCCATGGCCTAAAGCTAAGTTGACGCAAGTTCTAAAAAAAATCCCTTCCATGGCGGAAGGGATAATAGGTTATGTAAATACCAACGCTTATTTGGCTTTCTTTTCGTAACGTTTTTTGAATTTGTCGATCCTGCCGGCTGTATCCACCAGTACGTTCTTACCGGTGAAGAAGGGATGGGAGGTATTGGAAATTTCCAATTTGATCAGGGGATACTCGTTGCCATCTTCCCACTTGACAGTTTCCCTGGAAGCAGCTCCGCTACGGCTCAGGAAAGAATAGCCGTTACTCATGTCCTTGAAAACAACGAACCGATAGTTATTCGGATGGATACCTTTTTTCATAATTAGTTCTATTTGAAGGTTGTACGGATTTGGCCGTACGATTTTATTATAAGAGTTTGCAAAGATACGGAGGATCAATGGGTAAAACAAATATTTTATCAGCTCCGCATGTTGACATATTGAAGAGGTATCCCCAGACTGGCGCCTTTACAAAGCTGGATGACGGCCTGCAGATCATCGATCTTTTTGGCGGTGACGCGGACCAGGTCGTCCATGATCGCGGCCTGTACCTTGAGACCTGAGTCCTTGATCAGCTTGACCACTTTCTTTGCATCCTCCTGCTTGAGCCCATTGTTTACGGGAACCTCTTTTTTTGTCACTTTGCCGCTGGGGTAAGCTTCCTTGGTCAGGTCGAAGGCCAGGGGATCCAGTCCCTGCTTCATGCTGCGGCTGATGAGCACATCCGTGATCTGGTTGATCTTCATCTCGCTGTCCGCCTCCAGCTTGATCTTCGACTCCTTCTTATCCAGGTCGATGACGACCGGCGAGTCCTTGAAATCAAAACGGTTCGTTATCTCTTTTTTGGTAACGTTGACGGCATTGTCCAGTGTCTGCGGGTCAACCTTGCTGACGATATCAAAGGATGGCATGATTAGAAGTTGAGCGGCAAAGATATGTCTTCCGACATTAATTGTTGCCTCCCGTCTTGACACGGCTTTCTTCTTCGCCGGCTCCGCCTGCCCTTCTGCGGGATGGCGCCTTGATGGGCTTGCCAAAGCGGTAGCTGAACGTAACGCTGACCTGGCGGCTGTCCCGGTAGTTATGGAAGGTAGCTTCCGTCTGCTGGAAGTTGATATATCCGTGGGGCTTATTGGTATAAAGGAAGTCCCGGACCCCCAGCTTGATGCTGCCCTTCTCGCTCATTATCTTTTTGGAAATGGCAGCGGTAGCCTGCCCAAGCGGATACACAATCACCTGTCCTTCAACGCCTTTAGTGCGATACCAACCTGAAATCTCCGCGCTCCATCCATGGGGGAAGGTGAACTGGTTATTCACGTTGAGGAGCAGCGTGGAAGCATCGATATTGATAGGCTCTCCATAGAGGAACCCATTGAACTTGGTATAGTTGAGGTTGCTGTACAGGATAGACATCCACCATTTGGTGACATGCAGCTGTGCGCTGACGGCGATGCCTGCATTCTGACGATTGCCGATATTACCGTTTCGGACAATGGTGGCATGCCCCGATTGCTCGAAGGTTTCCGAGAAGAAGTTCTTGGTATAGCTGTAATTCACCGTTGTAGAAAGGAATCCCGCATAAGTATGGGTCAGCTCGATGTTATGAGAGAACTGGGGCTGCAGATAGGGATTACCCGCCTGGTAGGTATACTGATCCAGGAAGAAGAGGAAGGGGTTCAGGTCCTGATAGGCGGGGCGATCGATACGGCGGCCGTAATTCAGGGAGAACTGGTTCTTCTCGCTGGCGGCATAGCTGATATAGGCAGTGGGGAAAAGACTAAAATAGCTGCGCGAGAAGGTCGAATCCCGGTTCACCTGGGAAAGGCCATTACCAAGCTGGTGACCGGAGTAATTGGTATTCTCCAGCCGCAGGCCGGCCTGGATGCTCCACTTCTTATATTGTTTGTTGAAATTGAGGTAGGCGGCATTGATATTCTCCCGATAAAGGAAGTGGTTGGTCTTGGTCGTATCCACTTCGTTGTAGCCATGGATGACATTGTAATAGTTAGCCATGTTATCCGTATTGACATAGCTGGATTTCAATCCGGCTTCGATCTTTGTATCCTTATCGACGGGATGAGTGTAGTCCGTCTTGAACGTATAGATATTGATCGTGGCGGGCAGGTTGCCGGTGAGAATGGTCTCGCTGCTGTTATTGTTATTGGGATAGGTGGTGATATTATCGAAATACTGACTGCTGCCGGAAGAATAACGAACATAGTCCAGGTCGGCCGTCAGCTCTCTTCCCGTAGAATCATACTGATGCCGGTAGTTGAGGTTGATCGAACCGTTCTTCCAGGTATTATGGGTAGTGCTGGGAGAATTGACCATGGAGTCGATGGTGCCATGCGGGTCTTTCAGGAAGATGTGGCTGGAGCCGGTGTTGTTCTCCTTGTTCTGAAAACCGCTGACGACGAATCCCCAGGTGGTTTTGTTGGACAGATAGTAGTCCATGCCGAACTTGAGGTTCATTTCAGGATTGACGAAATGCATCTCCGTGGCCTGGGTAAAGATGGAGTTCACTACCCTGTCCGGGCCGGCGTCAAGATAGGTACGGGAGATATCCAGGTGTTGAAAACCTTCCCAGCGGGTGTAGCCGCCATTGAGAAAGAGGTTCACCTTCCCATTACGGTAGTTCATGTTGATATTGCCGCTGGGCTTGGGATAAACGCCCTGGGTATGGGTCAGGTTGACGCTGCCGTTGAAGCCCCTGGTCTTGTTCTTTTTTGTCTTGATATTGATGATCCCCGAATTGCCTGCCGCGTCGTACTTCGCGGAAGGGTTGGTCATGAGCTCGATCTGGTCGATGGCTGAAGCAGGCAGGCTCTTGAGATAGCTGGCCAGCTGGGAGGCATTGAGATAGGTAGGTTTGTTATCGATCATCACTGTCACGCCCTGTTTGCCTTTCAGGCTGATATTATCATCCTTGTCCAGGGTGACGCCGGGAGATCTTTCCAATACGTCCAGCGCGGTGGATCCGGCATTGGAGGGCGATGCGTCCACATTGACGACCATGCGGTCGGCCTTTTGCTCGATAAACGGCTTTTTACCTACCACGGATACTTCCTGCAGATTGCTGGTGGATGCGTTCAGAGTCAGGGGTTGAAGGTCCATGTTGGGTTGGGTTGCGGAAATCTCGAATACGGGTGAAAAACGGGGGTTATGTCCTACGCTGGTGATGCTGATGAGGTATTTCCCCTCCGCTATTTTATCGAATATGAACTTTCCGGATTTGTCGCTCACTGTCTGCCGGATGGCGGAGGAGTCTTTACCCTGGAGCAGGGAGATGGTGGCGGCTTCGATGGGTTTATTGTTTGGGTCCCCTACCTGGCCGCTGATCCTGCCGGTCTGTGCAAGGAGCGATAAGGAAAAAGAAGTCAAAAATACAGTCAGCAAGGTTTTGATCTGGGTCATGTCGTTTTATTTTTAATGGCGGTGATCTGCCATGTTTGGTACTATTTCTTGATAATTACAGTACAAAGATTGGTACTATTTATTGCATAGTACATTGCTTTGTGTTAGATGGCCGATTTTATTGATAACTGGTAATCCCTTTTGGTACTGCAAACATACCGGACGGACAAGGGAGCGGATAATTTTTTAGATGTAGGGCGTCCTTTTGTTGACCAATAGAAGGTCCGACGAACTACAGATTCGTCGTCCATAACCGGGCCTGGCGAAGGTTTCAATCATTAGCCATGCGAAATAAGACGATCCGTCATGATCAAGGTTACAGGTCACTGCCCCGGAATGATGGAAGGAATTATAAAAGGAAGGGTGGCAGGAAGATGACTCGGATCAGGTCTGGGAGTCCGGCGCCGGCGTCTCTGCCGGCAAGTTCTTCGGAGGACGTGACCGCAGCCTGAAAAAGAGTATACCACCCGTGAGGACCAGCAGAAAGGAAATGATCTCGGCCTGCGTGGGATGAAATCCAAGGATATCGTATTTGGTATTGACGCGTATCTTTTCGACAAAGAATCGTTCGACGCCATTCACCGCCAGATAGACGGCGAAGAGGGTACCCGGCACCTTCAATTTTTTACGGAGCGACCACAGCAGGAAAAAGAGTCCCAGACAGACGATGGTCTCATAAAAAGGCGTGGGAAATACAGGGATAGGCAGCTGACTGCAAAAACCGCTGTCCGTGCAGCCGGGAATGGGTATACCCTGGTTGATCACATTGTGAGGGTAGCTGTAGGCGAAAAGCCAGTCGGGCAGCCAGGAAGGAGCTTTGGCGGCCAGATGCGGGATCTGGTCGACGCTATGGAACTCTGTATAGACCTGGGTAAAGTCCTGTTGTGTAATGCGTTGAAAGTCACTTGGGCTGCCAAGGGCTACCTTGCCCGCGCCCGTCGTATAATAGGCGCTATTGAGGATACCCCAGTCACCGTCACCGGCTACCTGGCAGCCGATCCTGCCGACGGCATAGGCCAGCATAAGGCCCGGCGCTGCCGCATCATTGAGGTACCAGAACCCGATATTATGTTTACGTGCATAATACCAGATGGCCAGCGCGGCGCAGATAAGACCTCCATAAAAGGTAAGACCGCTGAAAGAAAAGAGCGAACCCATGGGATCCTTTATAAAATCGTCCCAGGTCTCCAGGCAATTGAAGATCTTGGCGCCTAAGAAACCAAAGAGGGCTGCATATATGGTGAGGTCCCCCACCCTGTCATGGGGCCAGATACGTATCTTTTTCTCCTGGGGCTGGGGTAATTTCTGCTTGTTCTTTTCATACCATTTCCATCCGGCCAGGATAAGGCCGAATATGAGCCCTGCCGGGAAATTGCCGGCCGTGGATTTAATATAATCCTGGGGATTGGTCGTAACAGCGCTGTCCAGGGTAAAGAACCCTACTAATTTGTAGGCTATGACAAAACCCAGGATAAAGTTCAGGAGCAGCTCGCCGATGCTGGCGGGTTTGCCGATGACGACCATCTGATCCTTACCTTGTAATAAACCTTCCCTTTCCTTCCGAAGCAGCTCTTTCGATAAGGTCACCGCCGCCGCGATAAAGGAAAGAGCCACAAAAAAACCGAAAGAATTGACGATCCGCAAGGGCGGCCAGGAAACTCCGAACAGGTCTTTAAAAGCAAAATAAAGGTTGGGATACATAAGTTATTAGATGGGCGAGGCTGGCCCGGCACAAACCTACACTAAAAAGAGCAAACATCGTAACATCTGGAAAGAATGGAGGATGAGGGGTTTAGATCGAAAACTTCCAACTGTCTTAAAAAATAATTTTCCACAAATACTAAGGATAGTGGATTGTCGTTCCACAATTATGTTCCACGGGGAACGTTTTTCGCCCCAAATCAAGCTCCCATCTGCATTTCGTGGATTATTCACAACTGTGGACATTTTTTTAAGCTATTCACATAAAAAATCCTTCTTGGTAAGCCCAGGAAGGATCTCCTATTTATGAAACTTTCTTAGCAATATTCGCTAAAAGCCGCGATCAGGTTATGCGCTATCAATTGCGCGGGGCGGCCTTCGATCTGATGACGCTCGATCATATGGACCAGCTGCCCGTCCTTGAACAGGGCAATGGCGGGAGAAGAAGGAGGATATGGCAATAAATGCTCGCGTATCTTGTTCACCGCCTCCATATCAAAGCCGGCAAAGGAAGTAGTAAGGAAATCGGGTTTTTTGGGGCTGTTGGCTACGGCCATCAATACGCCCGGACGCGCCGAACCCGCGGAACATCCACATACACTATTTACCATGATCAGGGTTGTCCCTGATCTCTTTAACTGGTCTTCTACTTCTGAAGAGGTCAGTAGTTCCTCGAACCCATTATCTGTGAGCTCTTCCTTCATTGGTTGTACTATCTCTGCTGGATACATTTTTAAGTTATTTGCAATTTTAAACACAAAATTAATCAAAAAGTTGTGAGCGCCCTGCTAATCGGAACAAATGTCATCCCAAATCGGCCCAAAATGCAATTCTGTCATCCAAAATGAGCGGTTTTGGATCCAAATCCGTCAATTCTTCCCGAAAACGGGAGTTTTTGGCCCATGGTACATGGTTTGATCCCTCCTTAGCGTCAAACAAAATTGATAAAACTTAAATAAGGACTCATTATGACACTCGTAAAAGTAAACAATCATCCGGCCAGGAACCTGTCCAGCTTTGTAGACGAATTCTTGCAGGATCTCCCTCTTAGCTGGGGTCGTGAAGGCGGTTTTGCCTTTCCTCCGGTGAATATCCACGAGACGAAGGATGCTTATCACCTGGAATTAAGCGCTCCCGGCAGAAGCAAGGAAGATTTCCAGCTGTCGATAGACAAAGGTCAGCTGACCATCTCCTTCGAGAAGAAAGAAGAAACAAAGACGGAAGAATACAAGACTGTACGGAAAGAATTCTCTTTTAAGAGCTTTAAGCGCAGCTTCAACCTGGATGACAGGATCGATACCAATGGTATCCAGGCTAAATATGAGAATGGCGTGCTGAAACTGTACCTGCCCAAGAAGGAACAGGAAAAAGAAAGCGCCAAACAGATCTCGATCCAATAACCCGGCCTGGCTTATCGGCCAAGCCCAAGTAAGAAATTTTTGAACGTTTCATAAGAATTTTCATAAGCAGTTGGTTTTGGTTTAGGCCCCGCTAGTCTTAGCGGGGCTTTTTAATGACCGGCCCGTTCCCGGCATGATCTTAGCCTTAAAGGAGCCTGTAAACAGAACGTTAAAGGAGGAACCCAATAAAGACTTTCTTTATTTGTTTTTCGTTAACGGACCGGAGGTTCGTTGTCCGAAGGACAAACATTAGACCTTTCCGGAAAAAGGGTTAAATTTATTTAGGAACCCTTTTTCTGGACATTTTTTAGCCTGATTGTGTTAATTTCGAGCTTCAAAGACACGACGAGGACAGACATTAAACTCTTTCACAAAATTGGCCTGCCTTTTAAAAAAGCCAATTTTGAGCTATATCATCCAAGAATATGATTAAAACCGTGAAAGTTTTTCAGTTTTGGCTTTTGGTGGTAGCAAGCTTGGCATTTTCCGACAGCGCGTTTTCTCAAAACCCCGTTTTCCACATTCCCATGGCCTTGGCCGACACGGTAAAGGTCCCGGATGACTCGGTGCTGCGTATACGCAACCTCAACCCTTATTTCACCTTGCATGTGGATTCCACCCTCACCTATCAGCTGGAGATCAACCGCGACCCCAGCAAATACTTCTTTTTTATGAAGAATGCGCCGGTGGGTCTCAAGATCAAGGAAAACGGTCTGCTTACCTTTAAGGCCGACAAATCTTATTTTCTCTCCGGCAAGCTCAAATACGACTACGAATACAAGGTCAACATCGGTGTGCAAAACCTAAACAATCCAAAGGAAAGGATAGATACCTCTTTTACGCTCTCCTTTTTTACCACGGAGATCACTCCCTCTCATGTAAAACCCACCGTGAGCAATGTATTATACATGGATGAAGGGGATACGATCAGCTTCAAGGTCCAGTGCGAGACGGGCACCTATCCCATCGAAGGCATCAATTTCTACTCCAACGTACCTATTAAGACGAATTCCAATATCAAGGGGTGTAACGATGATTTTACCTGGAGCCCGCCCTATGACTTCGTAAAAGAGACGGATTCGGCCAAGACCAAGCTCCTCATCCTCTATTTTGTAGGCACCAACAAGATCTTTATGCGGGATACCTCTACGATCCGCATATATGTGAAAGATGCCTTGA
The DNA here is from genome assembly GCA_035545935.1 of Puia sp. Taxonomy (GTDB): domain Bacteria; phylum Bacteroidota; class Bacteroidia; order Chitinophagales; family Chitinophagaceae; genus Puia. Next base: position 33,170 of record DASZXP010000029.1, read on the forward strand.
ATTATCCTTATATGAAGGAGGAATATGCGCTGGCGATAAGAAACATCAATACCTATATCCTTCGCCTGAAATATGCTTTTTTCCAGCTGGATAAAAAGGTGAAAAAAACGAAGAATACCCGTACGGATTTCGATATGACCACAGCCACTACGGCATTGGGAGGCACTGTCTTCTCCTCTGCCGCCAGCCAGGACGCCAAGACGGCCGGCACCATCCTGCCCAGCGTAGGTGTAGCGCTCGTGCCCGTGAAAGAAGCGGTGGCCCCTCAGCTCACAGCCGAACAGAACCAGGCAGGTCTCGTCCGCAGCAGCATCAAACGATTGGAATATACGGAGCGTGACAACGCCCTGGTGGGTGAAAAGGACATGGAGATCACCAAAAAGATCGCCAACCTCAAAAATGAGCTGAAACAGACACAGGTCCAGCTGATCGACATACCACTGGAGGAAACCAGCAATATGACGGAAGAACAGCTAAATGCCTACTTCGAGAATCCCAAAGTGAACAAGAAATACCGGCTGAAGAAACGCTAATCGCAAATCCCTTTTTTTCGGGTGTCCACGATATAAAGGATCTTCCAGACCCCGCCCGTTCGTATCAGCTGGAAGGAATCCACTCCGCAATGGAGCAGCGTTCCATTATAGTAAAAATGATAGGGCGCCCAGACCATGGCCAGCGGCCCATCTATTTTCAACGATTCGATACGTATCTGTTCATCGGCCGCCCCTTTTGGTATCCTGCCGATGGCCTGTGCAAACTCGGTGACGGGATAGCTGCGCGCTGTCGTCTTTCCATTACTATCCACCACGATGGTCTGCAAGACTGCGCTGTCGTCAAAGGCCGATACCAGCTGGGCGCTGTCGGCATTCTTCATGGCCGTGAACAGCAGGTTGACGGCAGCCCGCACGGAATCCTGTCCGGACTGGGCGCGAGCCGCCCCCATCATCGCGATGCATGCGATGGTAAGAAGGTATCTAAAGGTCATAATATTACTTGTATCCCAGTATCTTCAACATGCTCTGCGCCGTCTGCTCCTTGGCATATACCCAGTCGACGAGCTTCCCGTTCTTATCATGTCCTACGATGACATGTTTGGGCGAAGGGATCAGGCAGTGTTTGATCCCGCCATAGCCGCTGATCTGGTCCTGGTAGGCTCCCGTATGAAAGAACCCTACATACAGCGGCTCGCCATTGTTGAGCTTGGGTAAAAAGACTTCGTTGATATGCTCTTCCGAGTCGTAATAATCATGGCTGTCGCAGGTGATGCCGCCCAATACCACACGCTGGTACTCCACGTCCCATTTATTGATGGGCAGCATGAGGAAACGCTCCCCGATACCCCAGGTGTCAGGCAAAGTAGTGATAAAGGAAGAGTCGATCATGTACCAGATCTCGCGGTCGTTCTGCATCTTCTGGCCGATGACGCTATAAATATGGGCCATGCTCTCTCCCACCGTATAGCTTCCGAATTCGGTGAAGATATTGGGCATGGGCACATTGCTGCGTTTGCAGGCCTTCTTGATATTACCGACGATCTCATTGATCATGAACTGATAGTCGTATTCGAAGCCCAATGAGTGCTTGATGGGGAAGCCGCCGCCGATGTTGATGGAATCCAGCTCGGGACAGATCTTCTTGAGCTGGCAATAGAGGTTGATCACCTTGTTCAGCTCGCTCCAATAATAGATATCGTCCTTGATACCCTTGTTGAGGAAGATATGCAGCATCTTCAGCTGGAACCTGTCCTCGTTGCCCTCTATCTTATCCACATAGAACTCCAGCACATCCCTGGCCCGAAATCCCAGACGGGAGGTGTAGAAAGGGAAATTGGGCTCTTCCTCCGCCGCTACCCGTATAACTAGCTTGAA
>DASZXP010000030.1:0-14922 GCA_035545935.1 Puia sp.
CCAAATACCAAAAGTCCCGATGTTTCTACATGGGGGCTTTTTTTTTGATCCCCGTCAACCGGCAGGTGGCGCCGATTTTTGTACCTTGTACAAAAGCTTGCCGTCATGCCCCCTAATATTATCTATTATGCCATACCAGGCTTTGTCTTTTTGCTCAGTCTGGAAGCATGGTTCTCCTACCGGGAAGGGCGGCATCTGTACGAGACAAAGGATACTTTCAGCAGCCTGGCGCTGGGACTGGGCAATGTAGCCACCGGTCTTATCACGAAAGCCCTCATCTTCGGACTTTTTACCCTGCTGTATCGATGGCGATTGTTTACCCTGGATGGAAGCCGCTGGTGGCATTGGGCGCTGGCTTTTTTCGCGGATGATTTCTCCTATTATTGGTTCCACCGGGTCAGCCATCATGTCAGCTGGTTCTGGGCCTCGCACGTGGTACATCATTCTTCCCGTCGCTATAATCTCGCGGCCGCGCTACGGCAGACCTGGACGGGCAATCTGACGGGCGCCTTTCTTTTCTGGTGCTGGATGCCCGTTGTGGGTTTCCATCCCATCATCGTGCTCATGATGCAATCCATCAGCCTCATCTATCAGTTCTGGATACATACGGAGACGGTGCAACGCCTGCCCCGTCCGTTGGAATACATCCTCAACACCCCCTCCCATCACCGGGTGCATCACGGGATCGATCTGCCCTACCTGGACAGGAACCATGGCGGCGTATTGATCATCTGGGACCGGATCTTCGGGACCTTCACCCCCGAGCAGGGCCGGCCGGAATATGGTCTCACCCGTAACATAGGGACTTTCAATCCCTTTATCGTAGCGTTGAAGACCTGGGGGGAATTGATCCAAAAGGCCGTCCATTCGGGCTCGTTAAAGAACGCTTTCCTTTATTTTGTCAAGCCTCCCGGCTGGAGTCACGACGGCAGCACCAAGACCACCCGCCAGCTCATCGAGGAGCACAACCGGCAGCATCCTGAACAGCCCATAAGCCGTGGCCACAGCCGCTGAGAAGTCAGTGGGCCGGACCGCACCAGCGCACCTTTTATTTTTTTTAACATTGATTTACGAAAATTATCGTAAATTACGTTTCAAATAATCTGTTATGTCGACGACGAGGTATATCAAACCAACGGAAAGCGAGCTGGAGATCCTGCAGGTTCTTTGGGATAAAGACCTGGCCAGCGTACGGGAAGTGCATGAAGAGTTGGCAAAATATAAGGATGTGGGCTATACCACGACGCTCAAGCTGATGCAGATCATGCATGAGAAGGGGCTGGTAAAAAGAGATGACTCTTTCAAGACCCATATCTACCAGGCGGCCGTCAGCAAGGAGAAGACCCAAAAGCACCTGCTGGGCAAGATGATCGATACCCTGTTCGGCGGCTCTCCCACCGAGCTGGTGTTGCAGGCGCTGGGCAATCACAAAGCATCTCCGGAAGAGCTGGAAGATATCCAACGTTTATTAAATAATCTGAAAAATCAGTAAGCATGCACCTGCTGACCCAATCCGCTGTATTGAAGGCGCTGGGATGGTCATTATTGAATAGCTTGTGGCAAATGGCCTTTTTATGGCTGGTGTATGTTGTTTTCACGCATGTCTTCCGACGGGCTTCCGCCAATGCCCGGCATGGTCTTGCCGTCCTGCTGCTGGGGTCCGGCACAATCTGGACGATCATAACCTTTCTCAACGCTTTTTTAAACACCGATCCGGTAGCATCCATCTACCGGTGGAGCCTGGTGCTGTTCCCCCAGGCGAATGGGGTAAGCGCTGCCCTCGGGACAGGGCGTCAGCTGATCAACGAAGGACTCCCCTATTGTTCGACGCTTTATCTGCTGATATTATTCTTTCTCCTTGTCCGTTATGGCAGACAATATTTTTATTCCCGAAAACTGATCCGTACCGGTCTCTCCCGGCCCACTCCCGAGCTGCGGGTATTCACGGAACAGACGGTGCGGCGGATGGGTATAAAAAAAGAAGTGAGGATCTGGTTCTCCCACCTGGTAGAAGGTCCGGTAACGCTGGGTTCCTTAAAACCCGTCATCCTCATTCCGCTTGCCACCGTATGCCATCTCAGCACACAGCAAGTGGAAGCATTGGTGCTGCATGAGCTGGCGCATATCCGCAAACAGGACTACCTGCTTCATTTGTGGATAGCCGCCCTGGAAGCGCTGTTCTTTTTCAACCCTTTTTCACGGCTGCTGATCCGAAGCATTCAAAAGGAACGGGAACACCGCTGCGATGACATGGTGCTTCAATTCCGCTATGACCCGCATGTCTATGTCTCCGCACTGATGACCCTGGCCAAAAGCATACAGGGCAATCCCCGTCTGGCGCTGGCTGCCACCGGGAACAATGACGGCCTGCTGTTGCAACGGGTCAAAAGGATCTTAAAGCTCGATACGGCTCCCGAGCCTTTAAAAGGCAGGTCGTTGCTATTTTTATGCTGCACCCTTTTGATCGCCGGCATGGTCTTGTGCCGTCCCAACCTTACCGTGATCAGGGATAGGATGGAAAGCCCGGGCGCAGCCGTCCCGGCAAAGGAGGTGGAGGTGGCAGTCCCCGTGTCGAAGGAGTCGATAGCAACCTTTGTTACGATCAATATGACTACCCGGGAGCATTCCATCGCCGCCAGGACCATTCATAAGAAGACGGCCCATAAACAGGAGGAGGATGATGATGGCTATAATGACGGTGACCAGGATCTTGCCCCGACCGATGCCTCTCCGGATGAAGACGATGTAAACATGGTGGGCTATGCCTCTTCGGTACAGTATGACAAAAGAGATTACTCCATCGTAGCCCATACCACTACCGTCAGTCCAAGGGTAGATGTCGGCCCCGGCGCGACCGCCGCACCATCGGGCGAAGGTTGTCCCCTACAGGCGCCGGCGCCCTATGTCCCCAACTCGAGCTTCTCTATCCAGCGCGTAGAAGACAGCACCTATCCCGGCACGCAATATGTCTATATGCAGCAAATGGCTTCCCGCCAGGTGGAGCAGGCCATCCTCAAAATGCAGAAGGAGCTGCAACATCAGCTGAAGATCCTGCAACAGTCCAGCTCAAAGGAAATACCCGATCGCGTACAAAAGCAACAGATCATCCTCGAACAGCTGAAGCTGCAGCAGCAATATCTTGAAAAGCAGCAGCAGCTCCAGAAAAAACTCGAAAAGGTTGGAAAGAAACGGGTTATCGTCGTGATCTAAGGTTTGATCTTCCTTTTACCACACGTTTTTCGGGCACCAGTCCCCATATTTATTGCCGATGAGGAATCCCAGCACGATCTCATGGGTCCCCTTGCTCACGGTGTTCAGCCGGGAGGTGGTCAGGTCATAAGAATACCCGATGTTGAATGTATTGGATACATTGAGGCCTACCATGGCGGCAAAACCGTCATAGGTCCGCATGCTGGCGCCTATCCACAACAGGTCCTGGTATTGGAGCTTGGCATTGAAGTCTATCTGCACCGGCAGCGGGTCCACATATTTTACCATCACGGAAGGGATCAGGTTATAGTCATCGCTCAAAAGAATGCGATAGCCGGCTTGCCCAAAAAGATGGGGCACCAGTTTGCCGGGATTGGGCGCTACCCTGTCGGTGAACGCTATCTTCTCGGGTATGATCTGCTGGGCGGAAAATCCAACGAAATAGTCGGCCGAATAAAGCCAGACCCCGGCGTTGAAGTCGGGCTTGATCTTATTTAGCTGGCCGCTGCTGTAGGTGGCTGGGTCCACGGGCACGTCAAAGAACAGCTTGCTCCTGTCCAGTCCCAGTTGGCTAACGCCGGCGCCAAAACCCAGCGCCAGGCTGGTGCGGGTGGTGATCCCCAGGTGATAGGCATACGTAATATAGGCGGAGAACCGGCTAAGGGGTCCGGTCCGGTCGTCCAGCACCTGCAGGCCGATGCCATGATGTGGCTTGGCCGAAGTATAGTCATCCCAATAGTCCTTACCCCGGGGGTTGAAACCGGGTCTGTGAAAAGAAGTGATATTCTCCCGATCGTCCTTTTTCCCGATGGGGCCATGAATGGTCAGATAGGTGGTAATGGGGGCATCCTGAAGCCCTACCCATTGATGCCGGTGGCTGATCTTTACATCGGTGTAATTCTCGATGCCCGTAAGGGCTGGGTTGAGGATATAGTTATTGAGGATATATTGCGTGTACTCGGGCTTCTGTTGTGCTTGCAACAGCGTTCCCATAAGCAGGCAGACGGTTATCGAAAAAGTTCTCTTCAGAACGGAAATTTACAACCTTCAGGCCATCTGCCCAAGTAAAGCTTTCGCCCGCTGGCCTTCACAAAACAAAAGGTCCAGGATCGACAGGTTTGGAATAAAGCCCGTGATCTCCTCGAAGACCTGGCGATAGGTCACGGGGGGAAGCGCTGACGTGTCCTTGATGTTTTTGGGGAGGAGCTTTCCCCTCCAGTCCAGCCAATCCTTTTCTTCATATACGGGTCGATAGACCTCCGTCAGCGATACCCGGGTGGGCAGGACAAGGACCCGGCATGTCCATTCAAAACACGCCAGGTTCCAATCGACCAGGAAGCCAACCGGTTTTCGATACAGCTGCTCCAGCTCATCCCGGTAAAATTCGAACCAGGGACTACGGCTATAACAGGCAAGCAGGGTCTTCCAATGCTGGTCCTGCCAGCGGTAGGAGCCGGCGATCCTGACGTCCTTCATCAACGTCTTTTGATCACGTCCTTTTTCCAGGGGAATGCTCAGATCGATGCGTCCTTGCGAGCCGGCGATCTGACATCTGTTGCGAAAGCTCATCTTTTGATAGAAATCATATTGCTCAAATACTATATTTGTGCATTTATTTGAGATTTTATAAGATATAATACTTGTAAAATATTGTAAATCAGTTATTAAATTCATCTACTTACTATTTAATTACATTTTGTTCAACCTGGGCGGAATAATAAGGCCGGGGATGTCATTCCGGGTACAGGTAGCCAATATATAAATAGGCGATAAACAAATATAATGAACTTTATATCAATACCTTAATTAATTATTTAGTCCGCTAATCCGATTAGCTGGCTCCTTTGGGCCGTTTTGCTGGTTTTTGCGGTCTGAAAACCAAAGAAATTAGCAAGGCGGCAGCCCCTAGGATCACATAGGAATGGGCATTCCCCCCACCCTTTTTTACATCTATGGCCGTGGCGGCATAGGAGTCCTCCGATGGAAGGAGCTTATCCTCTTCCGTGCTGGTCAGGTCCCAGTCGGAAACCCCTTTACCGGTGAGATAGGTCAGCATCTCCAGTTCATCCCTGCGGCGGTCTTTTAGTTCCGCGAGGTATTTCTTCCCTGCCGGACAGTTCAGGTCCCCGGTGGCCGGATGGGTGATAATATAGCGGGACTGGAAGTTTTCCTTATTGGCCGTCTCCTGGAAGAGGAGGTCCTGTGGGAAGGCTTTCCGGTTGTACCGGACGTGCAGGCGGGTGAAATAAGCGTTTTCAGCCTGGTCATCGTCTTCCGACCGGCCATCCATCCACCACACCCCGGCCTGTACGAGATCCTGTCGGGTCGGGACGGCTGCGACACAGGGGTCGCATTTCAGATAGTTGTTGGGGCTGACATCCCAGGCATATTCCAGCATCGCCACGGATCGGCCCTCCATCTTCCATTGATGCTGAAAAAGGTTGGAATAGAAGTTCGAGAAGTTATTCTGTACGAATAGCGGGATATTCTTTCCGGTGGGAAGGGAGACGGTACGGTAGTTGGCGCATTCGATCCTCCCCTTTTTGCTGAAAGCATATACGATCATATCCTGGTCGCCGTCCGCATTGGCCATACCCAGCCGGATAGGCAGCATGAACCGGGGCGATTCAAAAGATATCTGTATCGGTCGCAGAAAGTTCCCCGGCAGCTTTTTCTTTTCTTCCTCATTGACTTTTACCACAAAGAATTTCAGGTTGCTCCTGATATAGGGTTCCAGCACCTCTTCAGCCCCTTCCGGGATCTTATAGCCATTCTCCGTCAACCAGGTCTTCAGCCCCTGGGATTCCTTCGCGCTGAGGATAAGGATATCGTATTCGCCTACCAGGTATTTGGCTTCTACCTTTACCCCCAGGTACTTTTTTCTTGCGGTGCCGTATCCTGAGACAACAACCCCGCTCATCGAATACTGAAGAGCGCTTTTATCCATCTCATATTGATGCGGGTCGCAGGGATTGTCGTCATAGTATTCCACCAGGCGGGGCTGGCTATATTCATTCAGGGTTTGAAAGATCTTTTGATCCACCACCTTGATATCTTTTTTGCCCAGGACCACCGGTACGGGGACTACCATGGCAAAATCCTTCAGGTCGCCTTTGAAGTCGTTGTACATCGTAATGGTGCTTTTCTCTCCATCGTGTACGATGATCACCTGGGAGGTCTTGTTCCTGAGCGTGCCGTCGGCCTTGCTGACATAGAACCCGCAAAAAGCGGCCGCGTCGTGGCCGATCATGGTGAGCAGGATGATCACTGCGGCGATCTTTCTTGTACCGCTGCGCCATCTCCCTGGTCCGGATACCGCAAAAGGTCCGGATGACCATTGGAAAGGCGCGGCCTTGAATATACGGTCCAGGACAGGAACGAGCGGCGCCGCGGCCACCATTACCCATATCGAGGTGTTGTATTTCCATTCAAAGACGGCAAAATAAAAGGCTATCACGGCGATGAAGGATGACCACAGGATCCTGGCAAAGGGGTGATCGGGTGAGGTACGCGGATCGCTGATCATAAAAAAGGCGAATATCAGCAGGCTGCCTGTCGTAATGGAATGCAGGAAATGATCCATGGGCCATCCCAGCACATACACCTGCCGCCACCAGGTGAGATAGATATAGGTTAGCAGGAAAGAGAGGCTGGTATCGAGCTTCTGGACCCTGGTCACGACGATGGTGCCGACGACGATGGTAAAAAAGAATAATACTATATCGCTGCCCCATTGGCCGGGGGACAGCCAGGCGTCCTTCGAGATCAGAAGGGTCGCAACGATGCCAAAAGCGGAGGGGTTGAAAATATGTTTCCCTTTGATACGGATGAGATATTTGGAAGCCACTGTCAGACCCGCGGCCAGCAGGCTGATATACCAGTGCCCTGTTTTCAGCAGCAGGCAAAGGCTCATAGCGCTGACAAGCGCGCTTAATCCCCACGAGCGCCAGGATAGCAGGCCGGGCCATTTCTTCTGCCGGAACGCTTCCGCCAGATAATTACAGATCAACGCACCTGTAATGCTAAAAAGATAGTGGCCCCATTCTGCTGTCCATCCCAGCCATAGAAGTCCATAGGACAGGAATATCAGCTGGAAGCAAAGCTGGAAATAACGGGGGTCGGGGGCGAATTTTTTAAAGAACATAACGGCTCATTTTGAGCCAGGATGCCCCGCCGGAGATCTTTACATAAAAAAAGGGCTGTTTTTAACAGCCCTTTGTAATATTCCTATTCATTTTCCTATTCGGCCAACCTTGGTCGTTTTTCTCGCAGCTCTTCCAGTTTCTTCTTACCATAGGCCATTCGTGTGATCACCACGAACAGCACGGGCACGATAAAGATAGCCAGCAGGGTCGCGGAAAGCATCCCGCCGAATACGGTGAACCCGATGGTATTACGAGCGACAGCGCCCGCTCCCGTAGCGAATATCAGGGGCAATACCCCCAGGATAAAGGCCAGCGAGGTCATGAGGATAGGACGTAGACGCAGCTGCACCGCCTGTAGCGTAGCCGTCAAAAGCTCTACGCCTCTGTCGACCCTTTCCTTGGCAAATTCCACGATCAGGATCGCGTTCTTGGCCGCCAGACCGATGAGGGTGATCAACCCGATCTGCGCATATACGTTATTGGTCAGACGTGGTACAAAGGTCAATGTCAGGATGGCGCCGAAGATGCCGATGGGCACGGCCAGCAATACGGAGAATGGCACGGACCAGCTCTCATAAAGGGCCGAGAGGAAGAGGAATACGAACAGCACGGACAGCGAAAAGATATAGATGGTGCTGGACCCGGACTCTATCTCCTGCTTGCTCAATCCGGCAAATTCATAGCCATACCCTTCCGGCAGCACCTGGGCGGCCACTTCCTGCAGCGCCTTGATGGCCTGGCCGCTACTATAGCCGGGCTTGGCGCCTCCGTTGATCTCCGCCGTACGGAAGATATTGAAGTGCGATATCAGAGGGGCGCTCTCCGTCAGTTGGTAGCTGACCACTGTGCTCAGCGGGATCATCTGCTGGCTGCTGTTGCGTACATAATATCCTCCGATGTCGGATATATCGCCCCTGTATATCGTATCGGCCTGCGCCACTACGTGGAAGTTACGGCCATAGATGGTAAAGTCATTGATATAGCTGCTACCCAGGTACATCTGCAGCGTGGTATATACATCGGCAAGGGATACGCCCAGCTTTTTACATTTGTCCCTATCCACCGTTACAGCGTAGCTGGGGGTATGGGCCGTAAAGAAGCTGAATGCCTGACCGATCTCGGGACGTTTGTTCACTTCCGTCACGAAGTTGCGGACCACCCGCTCGAACGTAGGCAGGTCGTCGTTGCTTTGCCGCTGCTCCAGCTCGAACGTAAAGCCGCCCGTCTGTCCCAGACCAGGGATGGCAGGAGGCGAGATCACCACCACATTGGCTTCTTTGAAGACGGCAAAACGTTTTCGCATTTCGGTCATGATACCTTCGAGCTGCAGGGCCTTGTCCTCGCGCTGGCTCCATGGTTTCAGCTGACAGAAGATGGTACCGCTATTGGACTTGGTGGCAAAGGTCACGACGTTGAGGCCACCCAGGGCGGCATAGTGGGCCACGCCGGGGATACTGTCGATGACCTTCATCATGCTGTCCAGGACGCGTAAGCTCCGGCTGGTGGAGGCGGCTTCGGGGATCTCATATGTGATATACACGCGACCTTCATCCTCGGTGGGTATAAAACCGCTGGGCTTTTTCTTAAAGAGGAACAAAGCGCCTACGACGATGCAGACCAGCAGGATAATGGCCAGGGGCGCCCGTTTGATCCATCCCCGGACATTGTTGGTATAGCGGATCGACACCCGGTGGAACCAGGCATTGAAATGAAAAAAGAATTTGTTCAGACCGCGGGATTCCTTTGTCAGGTGCATGGGTTTCAACAGCAGGGTACAAAGGGCCGGCGTCAGCGACAGGGCCACAAAGGCGGACAGCAGCACCGAGATGGCGATGGTGATGGCAAACTGCTGGTACAGGCGTCCCGTGATGCCGGGTATGAACCCTACCGGTACGAACACCGCCGCCAGGATCAACGCAATGGCTACCACCGGTCCGGAGATATCCCCCATCGCCCGCTGGGTCGCCTCCTTCGCCGACAGCTTTTCTTCATCCATATAATGCTGCACGGCCTCCACCACCACGATGGCGTCATCCACCACGATACCGATGGCCAGCACAAAGCCGAACATGGTCAGCGTGTTGATGGTAAAGCCCAATGGGATGAATAATATAAAGGTCCCGATGATCGACACGGGTATGGCCAGCACGGGTATGAGGGTAGCCCTCCAGCTTTGCAGGAAGAGGAATACCACGAGCACCACCAGTCCAAGCGCCTCCAGCAGGGTGTCCACCACTTCGCTGATGGATACCTGCACAACGGATACGGACTCGAAGGGAACTACATAGTCCACGCCGACGGGGAAATATTTTTTGAGGGCATCCATGGCCTTGTATACGCCTTCCGCCGTGGCAAGGGCGTTGCTGCCGGGCGCCTGGTATACCAGCAGATAGCTGGCTCTTTTACGGTCGACAAAGGAATTGCTGGCATAGCTGAATTTGCCCAGCTGTATACGCGCTACATCTTTCAGATAGACGATGGAGCCATTCTGCGTATTGCCGCGAATGACGATGTCGCCGAATTCCTTTTCCGAGCTGAGACGGCTGTTGGTGAATACCGTGTATTCGAAAGAGGCATCCGGCGTCTGAGGCGGTACGCCTACGGAACCGGCGGCGATCTGCAGGTTCTGCTCCTGGATGGCGTTGGTAACATCCTGCGACGTCAGTCCCAATTGCGCCATCTTATCCGTCTTCAGCCAGATGCGCATACTGAAGTCATCGGCGCGGGTGAATACGTCACCTACCCCCTTGACGCGGAGCAAGGCATCCCGAACGAATATGTTGGTATAGTTATCCAGGAAGGGGACGCCGTGCGAGCCGTTGGGCGAATACATCGCCACCAGCATGAGGATGCTGGGGTTCCTTTTACGGGTGACGATACCCAGGTTCTTTACTACGGCGGGGAGCGGAGGCGTAGCGATGCCCACCCTGTTCTGAATGTCCAGGGCGGCAATGTCCACATTGGTGCCGACGTCGAGGGTGACGGTGATGGTAGACTGCCCGTTGTTGGTGCTATTGCTTTGCATATAGGTCATGCCCGGCACACCATTGATCTGCGTCTCGATGGGCGTGGTCACCGTCTGCTCCACCGTCTGGGCGTCCGCACCGGTGAAGTTGCTCGTCACCTGTACCGTAGCCGGCGTGATATCCGGATACTGGCTCACCGGCAGCGTCAATATGGCCAGCACCCCTACGATCAAAATAACCAGTGATATTACGATAGCCGTTACCGGCCGTTTGATAAAAGTATCTGCAATCATAGTCTTAGTCTGTTGTCTGTTGATGATTATTTGCCTTGCGGTGCACCTGCCTGCGCCGGTGGTTTAGCTCCCGGAGTTCCTATCTGTACTTTAGCTCCATCTCTTATCTTTTGTACGCCCTCCGTCACTACCTTCTCCCCTGCCTGTACTCCATCCCTGGCAACGATCTTGTCTCCCACACGAGCGCCGAGCTGTACCTTGCGCTGCGCCACCTTGCTGCTGTCGCCTACCACGAATACGAAGTATTCACCCATCTGTTCGACCACCGACTTGAAGGGGATGAGGATGCTGCCTACAGCGCCCTTGTTCTGCACCCGTACATTACCGGTGACGCCCGGACGAAGCGCGTTCTTTGGATTGGGGAAGGTGAGACGGGCCTTGATCGTACCCGTCGTGGGATCGACCGCACGGTCCAGTAAGAGTATATGACCGGGGAAAGGATAGACCGATCCGTCCGGCTGTACGAATGTAAATGTCGAGTCCCCCGCCGCAGGTCTCTGCTGCAGCAGCGTGGAAAAACGGGCTATCTGCTTTTCATCCACGGCTACGTCCACGGCCAGCGGGTTGTCGGAGGAGACGGTGTTCAGCAAGGTCTGCGGATAGACGGCCGTACCCAGCTTCACCTGGGAGATGCCGATGGTGCCGTCGAAGGGCGCATAGATCGTGGAATACTTCAGGTTGGTCTGTACGCTGGCGACATTTGCCTGCGCCGCCTCTACCTGACGTTTGTTGGCTTCCAGATCGGCCAGCGCATGATCCAGCGTCTGCTTGGCAATGGCATCCTTTTGGGAAAGATCGGTATACCGGTCGGCATCCTGTTGCGACCTGGCCAGGTTGGCCTTGGCGACGTTCAGGTTGGCTACGGCCGCCTCGTATTGCGCTTTGTACTGCTGTTGGTCTATTTCATACAACGGTGCGCCTTTTTGAACATGCTGCCCGTCCTGAAAATAGATATGAGTGATATTACCCGACACCTGCGGCTTGATATCCACCTGGTTCAAGGCTGCCACCGTCGCGGGATACTCATCATAATAGGTCGCGTCGCCTGGGGCGGCCGTAGATACTCCTACTGCAACGGGTGGAGGCGTCGCTGGACCCGCGGGCTTATCATTACCGCAAGCCATTAATCCGGATACGATGATCATTAGTCCTGTCCAACGTGTAATATTTTCCATATAATTTATTGATGATGTTTTTATTGAAATTTGATAGTGCCTAATGCTTTTTGTACGTCCAGCTTGCTGCTCAACACCTGGTACAATGCGTTGGCATAGTTGGTCTGTGCCGTGAGGAGGTCCGTCTCGGCCGTGATCTTTTCGAGATAGGCCTTGATGCCGCTGCGGTACTGAAGGTCGATGGTATTGTATACATCCTGCGCCAATGCCACGTTCTCCTTCAATATATAATAGTTATACAGATCGCTCTTGTAGGTGGCCAGGGCCTGTGCATACTCCGTGCTGATGGAGTTCTGCAGATTGGTGATATCCCAGTCGACGCGGGCTACCTGCAGCTCCGCGACCTTGATATTCTGTACTCTTTTGGTGCCCTGGAAGATGGGAACGCTGAGCTGGATACCCGCATAGGAGTTCGGGAAATCCTGCTTGTAGAGTTTGGAGAACCGGTCGTTGAAATAATACAGGTTGTAGGCGCCAAATGCGGATACGGAAGGGAGATAGCTCCATTTTTCGTATTGCAGGTTGGTCTGCTGCAGCTTCTTTTGCGTCAGCAGCGACTGGTATTCTATCCGTTTATTATAATCCACCGTGGCGGTGGTATCGATAAATACTTCGGCTGCCATCTGAGCGCTGTCGTACACCAGGTGGATACTGTCCTTCGAAGTATAGCCCATGAGCTGTTCCAGCGCCGTGTACCTGGCTTTTAGCGCTTCTTCATTGGCCTTGCGCTGCGCCCTGGAATTGTTCAGGGCAATGGTGGCCCGTTTGTAATCCGTCTTGTCCACCAGCCCGCCCTGGTATTGGTTATAGGTGTCCTTGAGGTTCCTTTCCAGACGGGCGATATCGTCATCCAGCACCTGGATGGTCTTTTGCGTCAGCAGCACATCGTAAAAGGCCTTGCTGACATTCACCACCAGGTTGATCTTATCGGTAGCGGTATACTGCCGGCTGAGCTTCAGCGCGTCGTTCTTCGTCCTGCTGGCCAGCAGCACATCCCTGTTGAAGATGTTCTGGGTAAGGCCGACGTTGATGAGGGAGGTATTATATGCCCCGCTGGCGACGGCGCCGCCATTGAAATAGATCCTTTGCAGCTGGAAATTATTCTGATAATTGGCGTTGAGGTCCAATTGAGGAAGCCAGTCGGCCAGCTTGCTGCGGATCTGCCGGTCCGTGATCTGTTCATCCAGCAAGGCCTGTTGTACGAGCGGATAATGTTTCAGCGCAAAATCCACTACCTGTGGCAACGTTGCCTGTTGCAATACCGTATCGGGAGTTTTTTGGGCGTTGGCCGCCGGAGATAAAACGATCCATCCACTGCTGACGACTAATGCATATAATATTTTTCTCATAAATATAAAGGCTATAGATTTATAGATCTTCTTTTTACTACAATCATCTTAGGGACCGGGATAATGATCACGGATGGCAAAAATCGCGACAAATTTTATGGGAGCAATCTCCATTGATGGATTTATACAACAAGTTCATCTAAAAATGCAGGTATTGGCCCAGTTTAAAGTCCCCAAAGTTAAACAAACGTTTAAATTAAACAAACGTTTAATCAATTTTTAATTAATTTTAATCTTCAAATCCTTCACTATGTCAATCCATACCATCCTGGGAGCCGGAGGATCGATCGCCGGCGGGCTTACCCGGGAGCTTGTCCGTCACCAGCTACCTGTCCGGATCGTATCGCGTCATCCTCCGGCCCAGCCGGGCGTCACTGTCCTGGCGGCGGATATCACCGATGAACGCCAGACCCTGGAAGCCATCAAGGGGTCCTCGGTGGTCTACTGTTGCATTGGGCTTAAATACCAGTATTCCATCTGGCGGCAAAGCTGGCCTGTCATCGTAAACAATATCATTTCGGCCTGCCGGCAGACGGGCGCCCGGCTTCTTTTTTTCGACAATGTCTATATGTATGGAAAGGTCGACGGCCCCATGACGGAAGAAACACCGTATGATCCCTGTAGCCGCAAAGGCGATCTGCGAGCCCGTATCGCTACTCAGCTGATGAGCGAGGTACGCAAGGGCAATATCACGGCCAGCATCGCCCGCTCAGCGGATTTCTATGGCCCCGGCGCGGACAAGACCAGCGTGCTCAACCTATTGGTGTTCCAGCGTCTTCACAAGGGGCAGAAAGCTCAGTGGCTGGTCAATCCGCACGCCCGGCACTCTTTCACTTATACGGGAGACGCCGTCAGAGCCCTGTACCTGCTGGCCAGTGATGAAAATTCCTGGAACCAGGCCTGGCATCTTCCTACTGCCGCTTCTCCCCTGACGGGCGCCGAATACATCGATGCAGCCGCGGCCGCCCTGGACAAACCGCCGCTCAGCATGGTGCTTCCCAAATGGATGATCCGTATGGGTGGTCTATTCGACAGGACTACCGCCGAACTGTACGAGATGTTGTATCAATATGAATATGATTATTTGTTCGACTCTTCGAAATTCGAAAGGACATATGGGTTTCAGCCTGTATCCTACGCAGAGGGTATAAAAGCCACGGCCGATGCATATCCAAAGTGACGTTGGCCATAACTAAGCGGCAAAGCTAGCGGAGCGTACAAGCTGATCACGAGGGAAGGGCCTCCCTATCAACCGGACAGCACGGCGCATATTACTATCCGCTAACCCATTTGATCGAGACGATCCTGCCGGGCCGAGCGGATCATTTCTCCATAGTTCTGTTTCTTCGCCATGGCCGTTACCACACGGGCGATCCTGGATGCACGGGTAGCATCGGTCTTTGCGCTGCGTATCCAGTTGCCAAAATAATTCTGATGAGATTTGGGCAGCTGTTTGAAATAAGCCAATGCGCTGGGTTCGTCGGCCAGACAGTCCAGCAGATCGGCAGGAGGCTCGATCTTTTTCTTATCCGCTTCCAATTGCACTTTTAGCTTGTCACCTTTCTTTTTCCGGAGGCTTTTGCGAAGGACGGCATTCAGCGCCATGATAAAATCGCCCTCTCCCATGGGCAATAAGGCAATCCCCTTTATAGGCACCTCATCGAGCCTGCCTTTTACCCGGAATGACTTTTTATTCCCCGGCATCAATTTGTTTGCCTGTGCGGCGGTGATGACAATATAGGTCCAGCCTGTCTTTTCACCCTGCTCGGCAAATTGCAATATGG
>DASZXP010000031.1:0-108306 GCA_035545935.1 Puia sp.
CATTTATCCGGCTGGTGCGGCAATGTGGCTATCGGATGGCGCATCTGACCGAATATCCGGGGGACTAGTTGGACGGCGCGGTCATTTCCCCGGGTATTTGTATCCGGCTCAGCACCTTCTTCTCCATCATATCGCCTACGATATTGCGTGCGTAACGGGCCGCCATAGCCCGCGTAGGGTCGCGGCTGAACGCTTTTGACTGTCCTGACCACAACAGCCGTCCCGTCAATGTCTCATACAGATTGCTTTCCAGAAGGACCTGCACATCGAAGATCGTGTATCCGGGATCGGAATAATAGCCCCATACCCGGTAATAATAGCCATAAAAGCCTCGGTAAAACCCCACGGGACCATAATAAGCTCCGCCGGGCACCCAGCGGTCGTGCTCCGTGACGCTAAGGACGCGGATCGTGACGACACCATCGAAGCCTTTGTCCAGCAGCGCCCTTTGCATCCCGGCTGAATCAGTCCTCTCGGCAAAATCCGGTCCCATCTCATCCAGGCTGGTGGCTGCGTTATAGCCGTAACCGCGCAGCTCTTTGCACACGGCATCCTCACCTAATTTTCGCTTGGCCAGGTCCTTACCGATGGACATTACCAGGATCTTCGAGAACTTTGACCGGAACGCCTGGTTGTCCGTCCAGGAAGCCGTAAGCTTTACAGAAGGTTCACAGGCGCTGAATAGCAATAGCGCTGACAGCAGGGGCAGCATTGCATGCTTTGTGCTCATGATCAAATATTTTTATCGAAGGTATCATTTAGCCGAAGCCGGGCATATGATCCGCCTCACCCATGTTTTTGACCCTGGTCACGCCTCACCCAGTAGATACCTTTCACATTGGCCTGCCAGCGCGGCAGCATTAGTACGAGAATGACCTCCTCCGCCAGATCGAGGGCCGTCAAAGCGGCCATGGCGTAGAAAAGGAAAGACAGGGGATGGGGGAGAAAGAAGAGCAGCAAAAGAAATATGCCCTGCAGGACAGCCGCCACCTTGGCCAGCAAAGTATGGAAACTGCTTTGCCTGCCGTAGCGTATCAATGCCAGGACTGTTTGCAGGATGAATAGCCCGCAGAGTACCAGTAATATAACCTTTTGGCGCAGCACAAAATCCCACTTGAGGGCCAGCATGCCGATAAGGGCCACCAGTACCGTGAGGTCATCGCCGATGGAATCCAGCCGCGCGCCTGCCAGGCTGGTTACCTTATATTTCCGTGCTATGAACCCGTCGATGGCGTCCGTGAAAAAGCTGGCTGCCAGCAGCCATTTGAACCAGATCAGCTCATGCTGCCACAGCAGAATAAGCAGCAGCGGCGCCATGACGATCCGATAAAGCGTGATCCCGTTGACGATATATAGGCCGGCTCGGCTCATAACAGTTGTTTGCGCAATTATCATTCCTTCGCACAAATGCAGTGCGACCGGTCACAAAGCCTGGCCGGTGGTTTTCTGCAAAATTATTATTTTTGTACATTGGATAAACTCCTATGTACAAGATCAAGCGATATCCGATTCTGGTCATATTTTTGATCTGCCTGTGTTCCTGCCGCGCCCTCAACTTCTACGGCGATGCCGGCAAACCGATCTTTCATTCCGGCAAAAATGAAATAGCGCAGACGCCAACAGCCGACTCCTTGAATGTGATAACGTTCAACATTAAAAAGGCCCGGAAAATAGATTTGGCGATTTCCGAAATGAAAGAGCTGGAAAAACGCACGCCCGTTGATATTTATTTATTGCAGGAAATGAATGAACAGGGCGTTGAAGCTATTGCGACGGGTCTGGGCCTGAACTATCTGTATTTCCCCATTGCGTATGACAGGTCGGATAAAAAAGACATAGGCAACGCTATTTTAACCCGGGGTACGATAGTTCATCCCGAAAAATTGATATTGCCGCATGCAAAATGGCAGAACCGGCAACGGCGGGCCGTTACCATCGGTGAGGTAGACATCCATCAAAAGAAAATACTGGTTTTTAGCGTTCATACCGAGACGGTGGCCATGAGCGCGAAAATGAGAGCGGACCAGGTTGATTCTCTTATTCGCTTTGGCCGGCAGGAGTCGTCGAAGTATAGCTATGTCTTGATAGGAGGGGATTTTAACACCGCCTTTCCAAAGTACTCCCGATCGGTGGTGGATAAGTTCACCGGCAACGGCTTCGATTGGCAGACATCGAAGGTTGGCAGTACTGCGAAAGCAATGCTGGGACTGGTAACACCCGTAAACGACTATCTGTTTACAAAAGGATTTGTCTGCATGGGCGCCTACGCGGTACGCGACTCCAAATCCAGCGACCATTACCCTGTATTTGCGACATTGCGCTTCTGAACATGGAGACGATTCATTTGATCATTCTCTTTATACAGGCTGGTGAATAATTTATTTAAAAACCGTTATGATGAGTGATGCCGGCGATGTCCCTTTGCGCCCTGAACTTTCAAAAATGCCATCCTATCTTAAGGGAGATCTCCGGGGTAAGTAAAGGCGGCGTATAGTCAAGTTCGCCTATATGCACCGTATGATCTCCTCCCATTTTCAAATGGATGCCGGCCCATGGATTGATATAAAAGCCCCGGTAGACATTCCAGACGTACCCACCGCCGGCAGTGTACAAGTAGACAGTGTACCGGCCTGTGGTCCTTACATTCCAGGCATCGATCTGCCCTTTCCACCATTCCAGGCCCGTCCCAACCCAACATCCCCGGAAGTCCCTGCGAAAAAAATAATCGGTGATAAGAGCATACACTTCTAGTTCGTTGTTGGAGAACTCCTTCGGTAAGAGGAATTGGGGCGTATTCGCATTCGTAAGGACGATCCTGTAACGGACATGTTTGTAGCCTCCCCACACCGACATATAATAGCCTCCCGTGATAAAGGGCAGGATGTCGGCCTCCACACCGCCCGAAAAGCTGGCCGGCGACGATGATCCCTGTCCGGATGAAGCCAGCGATGATAGCAGGAACAGCAGCGGTAATGACCATTTCATGATCGGGATCTTTTTATGAAGATGCCGAATTCTCCCTGGACAGACACTGACGGGTCTGCGGCGCAAGGGAAGCTTTTCTCATGTCAGGAGATGACAGCCGTCATTGTACCTGTCCCTGCAAACAACCACCTTTAGTATAAAATTCTTCAATATGAAAAAGAATATGAGCGATGGCGACAGGACCATCCGGATCCTGGCCGCCGCACTGATTATTATCCTCTACCTGGCAGACGCATTCCATGGAACATTAGCGATCATTCTGTTGATTGTTGCGGGCGTCTTTCTTTTGACCGGTTTCATCGGGATCTGCCCTTTGTACAGTCTGTTTGGCATCAGTACCTGTAAACTGAATAAAACACCTTGATGTTATGGCAGCCGAGAAAATACACCTCGCCATTCAGCGGCATTTCCATCAGGCACAGACCCTTGGTGACACTGTAATGGAGACGTGGAGCGAAGAAGATATCCATCAGTTCAGGGTGGAGGTCAAGAAATTGAGGGCCTGTTTACGGCTGGCCGCCGCCACGCATACGGGTTTGAAAGGACGGCTGCCGGGCAGGCTCCGTGTCTTTTATTCCATGACGGGAATGATCCGCTGCCTTCAGTTGCAGCGAAAGGGGCTGGAGGAGGCGGCTGCCCGGCTGAATAAAGAGCTACCCGACACATGCAGCGCCTTCCTGGAAGGACGTATCGAGACGGCCATTGCCGTGTCGAAGGTATTTCTAAAACTGAATTCCCCATTGGGAAAACCACGAGCGGAATGGCAGGTGGCCATACATGGGCGACAGGCTATAAAAGGCATCCGGGCGTTTATCCAGGAAAGAAGAGATGTAATGACACCCGAAGCAACTCTGCCGGATGAAGAAAAGTTACATGCCATACGGAAGGCCATGAAGGATATCCTGTATACATGGCCCTGTTTCCCGGATGATGTTGCCGTTCCATTCCTGCCGGAAAAATGGCGATCCAGGGAGGTGTTGAATGCCTGTACGGACATATTGGGTGAGTTTCACGATATTTGCATACTATTGAACTTGCTCCAGGATGCTCTTTTCATAATGAGCGTGAATGAGCAGGCCAGTGACTTCCTGGAAGAGGTCAGGCAGTTGTGGCGTAAGGACAAGGAAGAGATCCTGGAGCGGCTGCGTCATATGTTATTATCTACTGCCGGCACAGGCCGTGAGAACCCCCTCGCCCCCGGTGATCTCAAAGCAGAATCTTATGAGCTCCATGTCGACTGAGGTGACGGAACAGACCAGGATATCTTCCACCATGCGAGCCATGGTATTGGAGCGTGCAGGTATGCCTTTAAAGCTCGTCACGCTGCCTGTACCCAACCCGGGTCCTGCACAGGTATTGATAAAGGTCATCGCCTGCGGCATTTGTCGCACGGACCTCCATGTCGTCGATGGCGAGCTTCCCCATCCCAGGCTTCCACTTATTCCCGGACACGAGATCGTCGGGACGGTGGTACGTACAGGCAATAATATATCAGGTCTTCAGCCCGGCGACAGGGTTGGAATTCCCTGGCTGGGTTATACATGCGGAACATGCCGCTATTGCCGGCGTCAGCAGGAAAACCTTTGCGAGCGTGCTTTGTTCACCGGGTATACGATGGACGGAGGGTATGCGGAATACACCGTAGCATACGAACAATATTGTTTTCCTATGCCTGAGCAGTATGCCGGACCTGCCGGCGCGCCGTTGCTATGCGCAGGACTTATTGGATACAGGTCCTATACCATGACGGGATCGCATGTTCAGCGGCTGGGACTCTATGGTTTTGGTGCGGCAGCGCATATCCTTACTCAGGTGGCGGCATATGAAGGAAAGGAAATATATGCCTTTACCAGCAAGGGTGATGAGATGGCACAGTCCTTTGCCAAAAAGATGGGAGCTGTCTGGGCCGGCAGCTCTTTGGAAAAGCCTCCGTATCCGCTTGATGCGGCTATTTTGTTTGCGCCGGTGGGCGAACTGGTCCCGCGCGCCCTGCAAGCTGTCGACAAAGGGGGAGTGGTCGTTTGTGGAGGCATTCATATGAGCGATATACCTTCCTTCCCTTATGAATGGCTTTGGGAAGAGCGCGTCATCCGCAGTGTCGCCAATCTGACCCGCCAGGACGGGCGGGATTTTTTGGCGAGAGCTCCCGGGATACCTGTTCATACCAGTACCGAACATTTTGCGCTTGACCAGGCCAATGAGGCGTTGGATGCGCTGCGAAAAGGAAAGATCAGCGGCGCCGCCGTGCTGGTGATGTAGCCTATTAAAAGGGCCGGATGTGAATCCGGCCCTTTTGGTTGTTTAAGTGTTGGCGATCTTGAAGATCACGGGTTGCTGTTTAAAGGACTTCACTTTTCGTCCATTCTGGATGGCCGGGATCCAGATCCCGCTCTTGCGGATGACCCGCATGGCTTCTTCCCGGAGTCCTCCCTGGGTAGGCCCGCTGACGACCTCTACGTTGCTGACATTACCGTTCTTGTCGACGATGAATTGGACCATTACCGTTCCTTCTATCTGGTTGCTGAGTCCGTCGTCGGGGTAATGGAAGTTCCGGTTGAGATACCGCAACCAGGCCGCGGCGCCGCCCGGGTATTCGGACTCGATCTCGACCTTGACGAATGTCTTGTCATAGTCTTCTTCCTCTCTGGGCTTGGGGCCTTCCACCACTCCTTTTCCTCCATCGGTGACGGGAGGAGCCACGACGCCTTCGTCTTTAACGCCTTCCTGGTTGAAGGTCCCGATGCGGGTATCCTCCAGCTTTTCTTGCGCCGGTGGTTTATCTTCTTCCTTCACCTCATTATCTTTTACGATGCGGGGCGGGGTGAATTTGGTAACCTCGACCTTTTGGGGCGCCGCTGCGGGCGGAGGCGGGGGTGGAGGGACTTCGGCTTTTTTTTCTTCCGCCACACTTTCCAATTGCACATCTTTTACATACATGACCTGCTTTTGTTGAGGGCTTCCGTGCTGTGCAAGGAAGAAGATGACGAATAGCGCTCCTGTCAGGACGGAGGTGCCCCCGAGGGAAAGCAGCAGGCGGTTGTTGTAATGCTTCCTCAACTCGTAGGCGCCGTATTCCTTGTTCCTGCCATCGAATAGGATGTCCAGGATATGGCTATGTAGTACTTTATCGGCTTCCATGATGACTATATTTTAGTGAATAAGCGTTCTGTCACCAAATTTATCGATAGGACGGCGCAGGAACTATGACCTGGTTTTTGATGGGCCTTGATCCCTGTCAACCGTTGCAGTGAGTGTAGTCATTGGCCGGGTGGGTCGGATACGCTTATTTTGAAATAAAATCCATGTCATTTACATTCAAACATCCCTATGAACCAGCTCCTGAATATGCCAAACCCGTGGCTTATTTCTGTATGGAATATGCTATCCACCAGCCGTTGAAGCTCTATGCCGGCGGACTGGGCTTCCTGGCAGGATCGTACTTGCGAAGCGCTTTCGAGCGGAAGCAGAACCTGGTCGGTATTGGAATTCTATGGAAATACGGCTATTATGACCAGGTACGTAAGAGCGATCAGACAATGGATGTGCTGTTCGAAGAGAAGATATATGGATTTTTGCAGCCCACCGGCATAAAATTTAAAATTCCCATTTTTCAACACGATGTGTGGGTCACTGCCTGGTATCTCCCTCCCGAAATATTCAATACCGCGCCATTGTTCCTCTTAAGTACGGCGCTGCCGGAGAATGATTATCTTGCCAGGACCATCGTTCATAAACTCTATGATCCCAATCCTGAGACGAAACTCGCCGCTTCCATTTTGCTGGGTGTGGGCGGGGCGAGGTTATTGGAGGAACTGGGATGGTTGCCGGAGATATATCATCTCAGCGAATGCCATGGGCTGCCGCTGGCGTTTCATCTGTATGATAAGTTCAAGGACCTGGCTGAGGTCCGCCGGAGACTGGTATTTACCAATCATACGCCCGAGGAAGGAGGTAATCCTAAGTCCGACATGCTGTTATTGGAAAAAGCGGGCTTTTTTTCCGGGATCCCGATTACAGAGGTCCGATCTGTAGCTCATGCGGATGACACTGTACTGGATCATACGCTGACCGCCTTACGTATGGCCGGAATGGCCAATGGGGTATCCAAGATGCACTGGCAGACATTGCAAAAGATGTGGAAGTCCTTTCCGGACATTTGTCCCATCATCTCCATCACCAACGGGCAGAATTATACTTACTGGGCCGACAAGGAAATGTACATAGCAATGGAGACGGGGGATGATCAGGCGCTGATCCAGCGAAAGCTCTTCTGCAAGGATCAACTGTTCGAGATCGTCGCCGATCAGAATGGCGAAATATTCCGGCGGGATGTGCTTACCATCGTGTTTGCCAAACGATTTACGGAATACAAACGGGCGGACCTTCTGTTGCGCGACAGGGAGCGGTTCGATAGGCTGGTAAACAATAAAGAACGGCCCATACAGATCATTTGGGCAGGCAAGCCCTATCCCATGGATTATGCCGCCGTCGGCGTATTCGATAAGATCGTGGACGCCTGTAAATCTTATTCCAACTGTGCCGTGCTTGTTGGATACGAGCTGAGATTATCCAAATTGTTGAAACGGGGGGCGGATGCATGGCTGAATCTTCCGAGGCTCACCCATGAGGCTTCCGGCACCAGCGGCATGTCCGCGGCCATGAACGGAACCATCAATGTGTCCATTCCGGACGGATGGTTCCCCGAATTTGCAAAGGATAAAAGTAATGGGTTTATCATCCCGCCGTCAGATCCTGCGCTGCCGCAACATATTCAGGATGATAAAGATATGGTCAGCCTCTACGATATCCTGGAAAAGGAGGTCATTCCTATGTATTATGATTTCCCGACCAGCTGGTTGACGATCGTGAAGAACGGCATGCGCGACATCCTTCCTTATTTCGACAGCGGCCGGATGGCGAAAGAATATTACAGCAAGCTCTATTCCTGGGAGAAAGCCGAATAAGGACTTTCACGATGACCCTGCCGGCCGTCAGGGATATGATTTTTATCAGCTGAAGAGTGTATGGGGATCATGCCTGTTGCCTGCTCCGTCATTTAATTTCGGGATACGTAAAACTAGTAACCATGTTGGGAAAATTAACCATGCCGGAGATAGAACGGCTGTTGAGCAAGGAGGTCATAGGCCGCATCGGATGTACTGACGGAAAAAAAGTATATGTAGTGCCGATCAGCTATGCCTATGACGGGGAATATATTTACTGTCACACGCATGAGGGATTGAAAATAGACATCATGCGGAAGAATCCTGTGGTTTGCTTCGAAGTGGATCACCTGCAGAATATGGCCAACTGGCAAAGTGTCATAGCCAATGGCCGGTTCGAGGAATTGAAAGACCTGGCGCTGAAAAAAGATGCGCTGGAGCGTTTGCATGGGCGTGTCCTCCCGCTGGTGAGCAGCGAAACCACGCATTTGTCAAAGGACTGGCCATTCGCGCCTGCAGATGTAAATAAGATCGATGGCGTAACTTTTCGCATCCGCCTGGAAGAAAAGACGGGAAGGTTCGAGAAATCTCCCGCTCCTGCGCAAACCTTTTTCAGCATATGATCGTCAGGATGCCGCTGACGGACCACTGTGTCCGGCATATCCACTCCTCTCTTTATATCTTCCGCCCCACTGCCGCCGCAAGGACACAGATCATTCTCCTGGCTGATGATCGTCAATCTCTGCCCGGGCGCTCATGACTAGCTTTATAAAAAATTATGGCTATGAGCACCAAGCTTTGTTTGTTGCTGCTGTTCCTGCTGGCCTGTGCCGGTAAAAGTTCCGGAATGGTAGTAGCGTCCGGTAATACTATTGTGATAGACCAGCCAGTTTCACAGGACCTGTACCTGGCAGGGGGTACTATCATCATCAATGCGCCTGTCCATGGCGATCTGGTAGTAGCCGGGGGCAAGATCTATATCAATGACAGCATCGCCCGGGATGTACTGATAGCAGGCGGTACGGTAGTCATTAAGGGATATGTTGGTGGAAGGGTTCGTTGCCTGGGCGGTAGAGTAAACCTGGATGATCTTTTAGCGGGCGACCTGGTAGTGGCCGGAGGAGACATCCGTGTGGAAAAAGAGAGCGTTGTGATGGGCAGCGTCCTGGCCGGCGGCGGCAATCTTACCTTATTGGGGGAAGTGCAGGGGGATGTCCGCGCCGTGGCAGGTAAGTTCCTGCTATATGGTTCGGTGAACAGGGACCTCGAATGCCGGGGTGGGACGATCGGTATTCATGGCAAAATAGGGGGAGAGTCGAAGCTGTCTGCTTCGGACAGATTGGAGACCGGCTATAGCGCCGCCTTCAACGGACCTGTCCGGTACTGGTCGCCGGATCCGGTGAACTTTGGGACATCGCTACTGGCGGGGCCGGCTGTAAGAGACGAGAGCCTGGCTGTCCGAACGCGTCATTGGTATTTCCTCGGCGGCAGCGGCACGCTGGCTTTTTTATGGTATCTCGGTATGGCCCTGGTGCTCATTATCCTGCTGCAATACCTGTTCAGACCTCTGTTCGAACGCGCCGGGGAGAAAGTATATGACCAGACATTGAGGTCCTTTGGCGCCGGGTTGCTTTTTTTCCTGGGAACGCCCCTCCTGATCGCGCTGACCCTTGCCAGCCTGGTGGCGATGCCGGTGGGATTTATTGTTCTGGCAGTATATGTTTTGGTATTGCTCACCTGCTGCAGTATCAGTTCCCTGGTAGCGGCGCACTGGTTCAGCAGCCTGATGGGCAGCAACGGAAAATTTTGGGAGCAGGTGGGCATGGCCTTCGTATTCTTTATCCTGCTGCGGTTGGTTTTGACCATTCCGCTGTTTGGCTGGGTATTATATCCTATACTGATATGTATCGCCTGCGGGGCGTTGTTGCTGGCCGTGCGATGGAGAAGAAAGACGCGCCCGCTCAGTTATTGAAATCCCAAACGCCATCGGACAGAGAGACGAAGATAGGGATAGGTTTTATCCACCGGTTGATAATGGATATAATGGCCATGGAGGTTGAAATAACCGGATTCCATTACGATAAAGGTATTGCCTACCGTACGGATGCTGATCTCATTGGTCAGCGCCTGCAGGAAATAATTAGTGGCATTGCCGTCGGCTGTCCTCATCCATCCCCCGCGATACAGCACGTTGTAGGAAAGCCTATTTATCAGGGTCAATCCTCCCGAAAGGCTAAAGGCCAGACCTGGTCCGTAATCATAATCCCTCGTATGATACAGATAGCTATTCGGTACGGCTGCCAGTATCACCGGACCCGTGGCTATGGCTGTATGAATGACCACACCGTGATGCAGCGGGAACTCGGAATAAAGATTCATACGGATGCTTTGCCCGCTGTAGAAGAAAGCCGCGTTGTTGATATAATCGTAGTTGGCAGATAGGACAGCTACATGACGGAACTTTCCCGAGCGTATCATCCATCCGGCCAGAGAGCCATATACACTGACGATGTTGACCTTCGAACTGTCGTCCTGGCCGAACTCGGCGGTGATATGCAGATGGCTAAAGGGTTGCCGCAAATCCTTATAAGGGTCTCCATAGAGTAGATGGATCCTGCCATAAAGGCCGAATTTCCCGTCCCGGAATGGGTTGCTGTTATTCACGTTGTATTTTCTCAATCCGGCCTGGAGCTCGACACTCATAGGAATGGAATCTTCAGCCGTCGATATAGCGGGAGGCTTTCCCCATTCCCCGGTAGTCAGCCGATGGAATCCATTGGCAGGGTTGAGCAGCATGGCAATTACCTCATTTACCTGTCTCTTTGGCCCCCGGCTATGATTATGCAGGAGCCGGGCTGTCAGACGATGTGTCATCTCTCCTAAGACGATACCCCCAAAGCCGGTGTTGATAAAGTCATTGGGAGCCGGAGGCTGATTTTCCGAGAAGGTCTCCCAGATATAGCTGCCGGCAAAGGCGGCCGGCACAGATTGCCAGAAACTGTAGCCATTGCTTCGGAAGGCGTTGAAAAGAATGCTGCCGTGAAAGGGATGCCCGATCTGATTGGTTTGGAAGCCATCGTCGTCCCATGTCCAGCTGGAAGGCTTCAGGTTAGATCCAATCGTGCCGAGCGATATGCGGGCATAATCCTTATTGGCGACATACCGGTCGAAAAGAAAGGGCGCAGCTTCGGCGAGCAGAAAGGTCGTAGCCGCACGTTTAAAATGAGGAGTATCCCTAACGCTGTCGGAAGAGGCTTGCTGGCCATCAGCATACGAAAGACAGGCCAGCATATATAAGACGAACAGTTGGAGATGCTTCATGATATAGCGGAAAGTAGTTCGTGGCAAGCTATATTTTTTACCACATGCACGTCATGATCAATCTCATTAGCAACCGTGAGGATCGTCCTTTTTACACCTGATTGCCCCGCCTACCTTTATTATTCATCAAAACCATATGTTATGCGTACAGATGCCGAAATACAAAAAGACATTGCTCAGCAGCTAAAATGGGAACCATTTCTCAACCCGGCTGAGATAGGGGTCGCCGTCAAAGATGGGATAGTGACACTGACAGGACAGGTCGATAGCTATAACAAAAAGATAGGGGCGGAGATGGCCGCTAAAAAGATCGCCGGTGTAAAGGCCGTAGCAGAAGAGATCCATGTCGGTCCATCTCCTATTTATTTGCGCACCGACACCGAACTGGCAGCCGCGGTAGCCAATGCGTTGAAATGGCATACGGCCGTTGCGGAAGATAAGATCAAGATCATCGTCGAGAAGGGCGTGGTCAGTCTGAGCGGACAGGTCGATTGGAACTATCAGCGCCAGGCAGCGGTGGACGTCATAAAAGACATGGCAGGCGTCACCCTGGTCAATAACTATATTACGGTGAAGTCCGGCGTTACAACGAAGGACGTCCAGCAAAAGATCACGGCTGCCCTTCAGCGGAATGCGACCATCGACGCGGACAAGATCTCGGTGGAATTGATAGGCAACAGAGTGACCCTGCGCGGTACGGTGCGTTCGCTGGCGGAAAAGGACGATGCAGAGATGGCAGCCTGGGCGGCCCCGGGAGTATCGTACGTGGAAAACAAACTACTCGTAGCCGAGCGGGAATATTCATTTTGAAATGGGATAATTATGGATGCCGCTAAAAAAAAGGATCAACCGGCGCCGGGAGAATACCCGGCGCCGTCGGCGCCGCCCGAAATAAGGCCCATGCCGGAGCCTTCCACCCCCGAACACCCTGACGGGGAGCCTTTGCCTCAACCCGATACTCCGGGAACGCCTTCTCCGGCCGAGATACCTACGCCTACGGGCGCCTATCTATTTAAATTGCAAATGCAGCCGGCCAGTGAGCATAAAGGTTTTTTCGATGCTTAAATACGCGATAGGATGCAGCGTATAGCGGCTTGTTTTTGTTCTGTTAAAAATCCGGCTACTTGTGGAACCGATAGCCCAGGATCAGCTTAATGATGGCGTTGTCAGTACTTCGGGTCAATCCCCAGCCAAACCCGAAGTTCAATTCCCAATCCGGCGACCAGTCCAGGTCTATGGCTGCGAACAGTTGTTCCTGCTGGGTCTGATAAGGCTGGATATGGTTCAGCGTCCCCAGCGATCCATAGTATTCGAATCCACCCGCCACGACCTTCGTCATATTGTAGGATGCCTTGAAATTAGGCGAGAACACATACCCCTGGCCCCTGTTGGCTCCATGGAAAGACTTGTCGAAGGTGGGATTGAAGGAAAGATATAATTTATCCCACTGTTTGTCTATGATCGGCCTTATCTCCAGGCTCCAGTCGTCTTCGCTGTATTCCCTTTTTTGATAACCCGCCTCCATGGAAAGACTTACGCCGACAGGCCATTTCCAGGAGGACGGCACCATTACCCGGGGCCGGATATGACTACCCACGTAAGTCGTGCGATGATCGTTGCCGATGGTATTGAAAAAATAAAAACCCGTCTCGAACCAGCTGTTCCATCCATGCGTGACCTCCACCGTCTCGTGCAGGACATGATTGGTGGGCAGGACCTTGTCTTCCGCGGTGCGCGTTCCATTGAACGTGTAATTGCTGTGCAGCTCGACCATGGTGCTGCCTTTTTGGACAGTGGGCGAGGCATAGACCTGGATCTCATAATTTTCCTGGGCCTGAAGCTCATACGAGAACAGGGGGAGGAGAAGCAATAGGTAGGCGAGTGCGCGCATATGCTATGGATCAGCCGGCAATTTCTGTAAAGAATCTGTAGAATTTCTGAAGATACATCCGTCTACCATTTCGATGATCCTGTCCGAGCGTGCGGCAAAATCCCTGTCATGGGTCACGGCGAGGATAGTATTGCCCTGAAGGGAGAGTTCATGGAAAATATCGAAGATGATCTTTGTATTGACGCTGTCCAGGTTTCCCGTGGGTTCGTCGGCCATGATAATGCCCGGATTGTTGATCAGGGCCCGGGCGATGGCTACGCGCTGCTGCTGACCGCCGGAAAGCTTGCCGGAGGGCTTGGAGGCGATGTCCGCAAGACCCATTTGTTTCAGCCTGTCCATGGCCAGTTGTTCGATGACCTCGCGGGGCGATCTGCCCAACTTCAAGGCGGGTATCATGATGTTTTGCAGGACGGTGAATTCCGGCAGCAGGTAATGGAATTGGAATACGAATCCGATATGTTCATTACGGAACGTAGAGAGCGCATGTTCCTTTAGCCCTGTGACCCGCGTTCCATTGATCGAAAGGCTTCCCTTATAATCCGTGTCCAGCGTAGAAAGAAGATAGAGCAGGGAGGATTTGCCGCAGCCGGACTTACCGATGATGGTAATAAATTCGCCTTTTCCGATGGAAAGGCTTATATCCTTCAATACCTGGAAAGGTTCCGGGCCAGGGAAGAATTTATCGAGATGTTGCGCTTCGAGGATGGGTTCATTCATAAAAAATAATTAACTCCGAAGGATGGCCACAGGGTCTACCCTGGCCGCCTTTCTTGCGGGCATGAACCCGGCCAGGAAGGTGGTGAGAATACCAAAGACCGCCCCTAACAGATAATACCGGACGTCGAAGACCACCGGGAAGAATTTTAACGAAGTGATCTCGCCTTGCGGAAAGGGCACCCTGGACATGCCATAGGACATGAGATAGCCCAAACCCAGGCCGATGGCTGCACCCAGTATCCCGATGACCAGGGATTGGGACAAAAAGATCATCAGGACGTCCCTGCCATCGAACCCCTGCGCTTTAAGGATGGCGATATCCTTCATCTTGCTGGAGATGACCATGTTCATGATATTATATATCCCAAACCCGGCGACCACCAGCAACGTGATGCTGACCACCCAGGTGAGCGTATCCCTTATCATATTACCCGTCTTGATGGATGGATTGGTGGTTTCCCAGTCCTCCGACTTGTAACCATATTTTCTGCCGAAGAGAATGGCCATTTCCCTGGCCTGGTCCAGCGACCGTAATTTGATATGTATGTCGGTGATGTAGTCGTGGTTCATGCCCAATAGCTGTTGGACGCCCGCGAGGGTTGTATAGGCTTTTACATTGTCCACGGCGTTCATTCCGAAGGTAAACGTCCCCGCCACCCGGAAGCGCATCACAGCTCCTGTGGGGGAAGCAAGAGTGATGAGGTCCCCCTTTACGACGTTGAGCTTGTCGGCGAGACCTTGCCCTAACAGGATGCCTTTATTCGTCGTCAGCAGGTCCTCCGGGTGACCGGTGACCATTTTTTTTGCCAGATCGAATATGCGGTCTTCTGCATAGATGTCCACGCCGTCGAGCATGCCATTCAGCTGCACGGGTCCATAGTTGAAGAATACCTGCGTGGAGGAGAGAGGAGAGACGACAGTAACTTCGGGTGTGCCTTTCAGATCGGCAATGATGCTGCCGGGGTCTTTGAGGTTGAGATGGATCTTCGAGGGACGGGGGTGATGTACTACCACTATCCTGGAAGGGTCCTGAGAGAGCCAGGCGGAGGTTACGGAATGGGTATAGTCCGTCCGGATGTCATTGTATATATGGATATCGGGAATGGAGGCCAGCATAGTATCCTCGATGAATTTATTGACCCCTTTCATAAAGCTCATCATAAAGATGAACATGGCAATCCCGAACATCACGCCCAGCATGGCGATAATGCTTTGTTTTTTCCGGGCCAGCAGCTGGGTGCCCGATATCATGAGATTGACGGGCAGCTTCATTTGTCGGAAGATTTGGTTTTTAGCAAAACAGGCGTATTTTCATCCAGCCCGTTCAGTATCTCGACATATTCGGGAGAGGTAATGCCAGTCCGTACCGCTACCTTTTTTTCCTTTCCATCGTAAAATATCCAGACGCTGTCATCGTCGGCCATGGCCGAATGTGGAAGGACCGTTGCCGAGGTTTTCACCCGGATGATGATATTGGCCTCTACCGAGCCATGGATAAAGGGTTGAGGCATATCTCCATCAAATGTCGCATCGACCCTAAAGGTCTGATCCACCTCGTTCATGGTAGGATATATCCGCGTGACCCTGGCCTGGTACACCATATTGCCAGTAAGATCCGTTCTCAAGACGACCTTTTGTCCTATCCTCACGCTGTTGACGTCTTCCTGATCTACCGCCAGCCGGATGATACGCTGCCCTGCCGCCCCGATAAGAGCCACGGGCTCGCCCGTCCGCACGCCTTCTCCGGCCTCTTTCAACGTCTGGTACACTACGCCATCCCTGTCCGAGCTGATAAGATAATCATCCAGCTCTTTGCGGGAAGATTGGAGCTGGCTTCCGGCATTGCTCATCGCCAGCCGGACATCGTACAGGGCGGATGCATACTTTTCCGTTGCGCTGTTGGTAAGGTTGACGGACATCTGGTAGTTCGTATAGGCATTATCGAGATTGGTGCGGGTGCCTATGCCTTCATCCCAAAGATTTTTCCAACGGAAATAGGTCAGCGAGTCATTCCTTTGCCTGATCTCCGCATTTTGTACGGCCAGCCGAAGGTCATTCAACAAGGGCGAGGTTTCCGAGAGATTGATGGCCGAATGACGGTAATTCGTCAGAGCCGCCTCGTATTTCTTGTCAGCCGCATCATGCTCGACGATATAAAGCAGCTGTCCTTTTCGAACGGTGTCCCCGTCTTTGACCAGCTTTTTGCGGATAGCGCCGTTGCTGAACGCAAAAAGAGTGTACTCATCGGATGAAGTGATCTTCCCGGAAGCATACACAGTTTCGATGATATCTTTTTTGGATAGATGGACCTGTTGCGGCCGGGAGCATGCGGATAAGGCCGATGCCAGCAAGAGTAAACGGAGATAGCTGGTCATAGTGAAGGCTTTTAAGGATTATCGTTGGTGATACAGAATTTTCCGCTTGCCTTCATACCACCGAACCCTTGCGAAATATCTATGAGCTGGCGATAGCCTCTTGCTCTCAGGATGGAAATAAAGATCATGGAACGATAGCCGCCCGCGCAGTATACGTACCAGGTCTTGCCGGAGGATATGCGTTTCATTCCTTCATTGATCTGATCCAGCGGTATATTGACGGCATCCATCACATGCTCACGGGCAAATTCGCCGGACCGTCTGACATCCAGGAGATTTACCGGCGTCCTATGCATGATCTCCGACATTTCGACGGAAGAAACACTGTCGATGTAATCCAGTTCCTTGCCCGCGGCGTCCCATGCCTCGATGCCGCCGGACAGATATCCGAGACAATTGTCGAGACCGACACGAGCCAGCCGGGTAACGACCTCTTCTTCCCGGCCGGGGTCCGCGACAAACAATACAGGTTGACTGACATCCGGTATCATGGCTCCAGCCCATGGCGCAAAATTCCCATCGACGCCGATGTTGATAGAGCCTGGAATAAACCCCTCTTTGAACTTTTCGGCGCTACGGGTGTCGAGGATAAGAGCCGCCATTTCATTTACAGCGGCTGCGAAGTCCGCCGGGGACAGGGCTTTATGGCTCCTGGACAATATCCTTTCAAAGGGTACATACCCTTTTTTGTTCATGATCACATTGGCGGGAAAATATCCGGGAGGAGGTGTGAGGCCGGCTGTTACTTCCTTTATAAATTCTTCTTTTGTAAGACCGGGGCGTAAAGCATAGTTGTGTTTTTTCTGATGCCCCAGGGTGTCATAGCGTTGCGCGCCAAGATTCTTGCCGCAGGCGCTGCCTGCACCGTGACCGGGATAAACGATAATATTATCGTGTAAGGGCAGTATCTTGTTTTGTAAGGAGTCGAAAAGACGGCCTGCCAGCTTTTCGGGCGTGAGCGTTGGATCGAGCGCCTGTGCCAGGTCCGGCCGGCCGACATCCCCGATAAAGAGCGTGTCGCCTGTGAACAGCGCCCTGTCGATGCCATGTTCATCTTTTAACAGGTAGCAGGAGCTTTCCATGGTATGACCCGGGGTATGCAGCAGGCGAATGCGACAACGCCCCAGCAGAAGCTCTTCATTGTCCCTTACGGAACGGAAAGGGAAGTCAGGCAGGGCGGTTGGCCCATATATGATCTCAGCCCCCGTCTGTCTGCTGAGGTCGAGGTGTCCGCTGACAAAGTCTGCGTGAAAATGGGTTTCCAAAATATATTTTATAACGGCCCCTGAGTCACGGGCACGTTGCAAATAGGGGGCTGTATCCCGCAGGGGATCGACGATGGCCGCTTCCCCGTTGCACTCGATGTAATAGGCGCCTTGCGACAGACAGCCTGTATAGATCTGTTCCACCTGCATAGCTGCAATTTTATATGTAGTGCAAGCTACTCAGGAGAAGGCGCTTCCTGTATGATATGGGTCACGGGGGCGGGTGATGCATGTCAGCTTTGCGGCCGATGTAGTAATTGCGCACCCGACACCAACAAGGCGCCGGCAGACATCACCAGGGCTGCTCCCAATAAGCAATAGCCGGCTGCTCCCCAGACCATCGAGGAAAATTGCATAAGGCTTTGGATCAACAACAGGAATTCATTGAGCGCTACACCCACAATAAATAGCAACAAACCTGTTCTTGCTGCTCCGGCGCGCAGCGTGAGTAGACCTTGTGAGATAAAAAAGCCGAGGAGCATAAAGGTGACGAAGCCCAGGACCACGAGGTGAAGATAGGCGATGATCACCGACCGGTGACTAAAGGCAAGGCTGCCCAATCGGGGGATCACCGACAATGCCTGGAGTGTCAGTTTAATGATAAAAGCTGCAAGGGCTAACCCCCATATGATCCGGGTGGCGGCCGGCACGCTACCTGACCGATAGCCGCCATTGTTTCGAACAATAAAGACAAGAAGGACGATAAGAGCAGCTGCCTGGAGAAGAACGGCAATTGTGCCGACAACCCATACCCATGCCGGCGGATCGGTCCAAAGCAAAGAAAGACAATAGGCCGGGATACAGGCAATGCCCATTAGCCAGACGAAGGCGCGTCCTGACGCCTGATAAGCCGGAGACCCACACCGGAATGCGGACCAGAAGAAAAGAGAAATAACCCCAAAACTAAACCACCCATTGTATTGGAAATGTAAATAGAGATAGATGGCATTATAGTAGAACGACATGCTCCCAATATGGTGTGACATGCTGTAAGCCAGGAGATAGGGACCTGCGCTGGACAGGACCAGGAACAATAGCGCCAGCTGTATGCAGCGTCTGACCACCGGCGGCCATAACGCCTTTTTGCTGTCATGTAAATACCGGATGGCAAACCAATAGGAGAACAGCACCGATATGGACGAAAATAGGATGGATATCGCCCCGTATCCCTGGCAGATGAAGCTGACAAGCATTCCAAAGCTGGAAAGCTGATTGAGCCAGAACTGGTAACGGTACACGGAGGATAGCCTGACGCCCGATGCGGTAAGGATATAAAGCAAGGCGGTAAAAAGCGCCGTGGTGATCCAGCCGGAGAAGGCAAAATGGGAATGCGCGTTGAGCAGGTATTTGTAGTCCAGGAGCGGGAAGGCAAAAATCGCTTTGTAGCGAAGTGCGACACCAAGGACAGATACGATAAAAAGGTTGATGGTGGCATAAATGATCCACCGGCGGAGCTGTGGGAAAGATCGTTCGGCACTAAACATATGCTAAAATACTTATGGGATCAGACGGGAGACTTGACCCTTGCCGGTGGGGGGGATGATTTAAGTCAGGTTATTTATGATGTATATCATATTTAAGGCTCATTGTGTAGCGTAACCTTGTGCATTATTATTAAACTAATCACAATAAAATGAGAAAAGCTCTTTTACTGGCAGCGCTACTGGGATTTACCTGGGCCTGCTCCAATAACAGCGGTAGTTCCGCGGGAACTGCCCCCACAGCATCCGATGAGACTGCAAAGGCCGCGGCAGACAAGCCATCCGGAAACTACGATTCGGTGAAAGGGGCTGGAAAGTTTACCCACGTGGAGCTGAACGCAAAGCTGGATGACAAGCTGATCGCGGCCGGAAAAAGCATTTATGAGCTGAAATGCTCGGCCTGTCATAAGCTGACCGCTGAAAAGCTTGTAGGACCGGGCTGGCTGGGAGTGACTGAGCGGCGGAAGCCCGAATGGATCATGAATTTCGTGACAAATACGGATGAAATGATCGATAAAGACCCAAAAGCACAGGCAATGTTGGAGATCTGTATGGTGAGAATGCCTAATCAGCACCTTTCCGACGATGACGCCAGAAATATCCTGGAGTTCATGCGCAAGAACGATCATTCGAAATAATCGGTTTAACCTTTAAATACGTAAAAAATGTATAAGCATAGATTTTCTTTGCTGGCGCTGACCCTGATTGGGCTTTCCATGGCGGCGCCTTCTTGTAAGCCTCGGAACGAGGCCACCGTTATTACATCGGATGCGGCTGAAAAAACATATGTTGCACCGGGTAAGTATGACGAGTTTTACAATTTCGTGTCGGGAGGCTTCAATGGCCAGATATCCGTATATGGCCTGCCTTCCGGACGGCTGTTGAAGATCGTGCCCGTCTTCTCCGTCTTCCCCGAGAATGGATACGGGTACAGCGAAGAGACCAAGGCCATGCTGAATACTTCCAATGGCTTCGTGCCCTGGGATGATCAGCACCATTTGGAGCTGTCTCAGAAAGACGGCAGCCCCGATGGCCGATGGTTATTTGCCAACGCAAACAATACGCCCCGGGTAGCACGCATCAGCCTGACCTCCTTCAAGACGGAGGAGATACTGGAGCTGCCTAACAGCGCGGGAAACCACTCTTCCCCCTTTTGTACAGAGAACACGGAATATATCGTGGCAGGCACTCGTTTTAGCGTACCGGTGGGAGACAACACGGATGTGCCCATCAGCTCCTACAAAAAGAACTTTCATGGCACCGTAAGCTTTATAAAGGTCGATTCCGGCAC
This sequence comes from Puia sp., assembly GCA_035545935.1. Taxonomy (GTDB): domain Bacteria; phylum Bacteroidota; class Bacteroidia; order Chitinophagales; family Chitinophagaceae; genus Puia. The sequence goes on from DASZXP010000031.1 coordinate 20,270, forward strand.
TGGTCGCCTTTCGCTGGCCTTCCAGATACTCCTTCCCGGGATCAATTTCGACCTGAGCCATTCCGGCAAAGGACCGAGCCACGACTGGTTCTTCTTTTCCTGCTATAATACGGAACAGGCGCATAGCCTCCTCGAGGTGAATGCTTCCCAACGGGACAAGGATTTTATCATGGCTGTGAACTGGAAAAAGGCGGAGGAATATGTCCGGGAGCACAAAGGCGACCTGAAGAATGTATCTTATATACACAACGTGTTTGACGAAAAGACGCAAACGGCGACATCGAAAAAAGAAAGCCAGGTGGTTGTGCTGGACCCTGTACAGCTTCACGACTTCGTCTATTTTATTCCCTGCCCCAAGTCACCCCATGGCTGTGACGTAGACCCCACCGGGGAATACATCGTCGGCAGCGGCAAGCTGGCGGCTTTGATCCCTGTCTTCTCTTTCACAAAGATCCAAAAAGCCATCAGTGATAAGCAATTCGATGGAGACTACGCGGGAATACCCGTTATCAAGTACGATGCAGCGTTATACGGTGAAGTTCAAAAGCCTGGTCTTGGCCCTTTGCATACAGAATTTGATGGGAAAGGTAATGCCTATACGTCCATGTTCGTATCGTCGGAAGTAGTAAAATGGAGCATCAAGGACCTCAAGGTCCTGGATCGTAAGCCGACCTTCTATTCCGTGGGACATCTTTGTATCCCCGGCGGAGATTCGAAACACCCGTATGGGAAATACCTGATCGCCTATAACAAGATCACGAAAGACAGATATCTTCCTACCGGTCCGGAACTGGCTCAAAGCGCCCAGCTCTATGATATCTCAGGCGACAAGATGGAAATGATACTGGATTTTCCCACTGTCGGCGAGCCTCATTATGCACAGGCTATTCCAGCCGACCTCATTTCAAAGAACTCGGTGAAGTATTATAAGATTGAAGAGAATGGCAACCCGTTTGTCACCAAGGGTGAAAAGGCCGCTAAAGTGGTAAGGGATGGCAATAAAATACATATCTATATTACGGCCATCCGTTCGCACTTCGTACCCGATAATATAGAAGGGGTCAGGCTTGGCGACGAGGTATATTTTCACGTAACGAATCTGGAGCAGGACTGGGACATTCCGCATGGATTTGCCGTCAAAGGCGCCGCCAATGCGGAGATACTTATCATGCCCGGCGAGACCTGCACGTTGAAATGGACGCCGACCGAGGCGGGAGTATTCCCCATCTACTGTACGGACTTTTGCAGTGCGCTCCACCAGGAAATGCAGGGGTATATACGGGTGTCCAAAGCTGGCGCTAATACTCCATTGCTCTTCGGTACCAATCTGGCCGATAGCTCGGTAGCTAAAAATCAATAGTTATGCAACGGAAACTGCCTTCCTTATTCCGGGTTGCCATTTTTCTAACCTCCCTTGTGATGTTTACGGTGCTCGGTCTTCCGATATGGAAGATCGAGCTCTCCGCTCCGCAGTACCCGGAAGGATTGACTTTAAAGATATTTGCAGATCGCATCGGTGGCGATGTGGATATCGTGAATGGGCTGAACCACTACATCGGAATGCATACGCTGCATACCCGTGATTTTGTGGAGTTCGCCGTATTGCCTTATATCATCGGCGGCTTTGCGGTCCTGGGATTGCTGGTAGCCTTGATCGGCCGGCGCAAGGTATTTTATGGCTGGGCAATCCTCTTTTTGCTGATCGCTTTTACCTCCATGATCGATTTTTACCGGTGGGAATATAACTATGGGCACAATCTCGATCCGGAGGCGCCGATCCAGGTACCCGGGATGGCGTATCAACCACCTCTGATAGGCTTTAAACAGCTATTGAATTTTGGCGCCTATTCCATCCCTGATACGGGTGGATGGGCCTTTGTCGGGGCCGGTATTGCGATCGTGACGCTCGTTATACTGGATTGGCGGGGCATCGGGCGCAGAAGGCGGGTGAGTAATGCAGCTGCGGGACTGGTATTGGTATTCCTATGCGGGTCCCTTCAGGGATGTAACAGCGGGCCACAACCGATACAATACGGACAGGACGATTGTGCATACTGCAAAATGACTTTTACCGACAGGCGATTTGGAGGAGAGGTTTGTACCAAAAAGGGTAAGGTCTTCAAATTCGATGACCTGCATTGTTTGCTGGAGTCGCTCAAAGCCGGCGTACCGGCCCGTCAGGAGATCGGCAGCATTTATCTCATCGACTTCGAGAACGGCGGCTGGATAAGTACAGAAGATGCTTTATTGCTGGAGTCGCCCGCCTTTCGGTCGCCTATGGGGGGGAATATAGCAGCATTTGCCCACAAAGAAGCATTGCACCACAGTCAACAACAAAACAACGGTCAACCGGTAATATGGAAAGAGCTATATCATTGATGCTATTCCTGTCCCTTTCCAGCCTGTCGTTTGGCAGGGTGTTAAAGGTCAGTCCTTCAGGTCCGCTGATATCGGTAGCCGAAGCGGTAAGGCGGGCCACTGCGGGCGATACGGTGCTGGTCTATCCGGGCGTATATTATGAAAAAGGGCTGGTCATCGACAAACCCATTCATCTCAAAGGGATAGGACAACCCACGCTGGATGGAGAACATCGCTTTGAGGTGGTGACGATACGCTGCAATGGAGTGACGATGGAGGGCTTTCAGGTACGGCATTCGGGATATTCCGACTGGAATGACCTGGCGGGTATCCGGCTCGCGGCTGTACGGCGTGTAGTCATAAGGAACAATTTGCTGGACGATACCTTTTTTGGCCTGTACTGTCAAAATTCGGACAGCTGTATATTGGAGAACAACACGCTTCGCTCCAGGTCCGACAGTTCGAAACAGGCAGGGAACGGCATACACTGCTGGCATTGCAACGGGATGCAGCTGTTGAATAATACCATAACCCGTCACCGGGATGGGATCTATTTCGAATTTGTTACGAACTCGCTGATCCGGGGCAATCGGAGCTATTATAATATGCGGTACGGCCTGCATTTTATGTTCTCCCACAACGATGTTTACGAAGACAATACATTCGAGCATAACGAGGCCGGCGTCTCCGTCATGTTCTCCCATGGGGTAAATATGAAGGGCAATTTATTTGCCGACAACCAGGGCGGAGGCGCTTACGGTATCCTGCTGAAAGAGATCACCGACAGCCGGGTAGAGCTGAGCCGCTTCGTGCACAATACCGTAGCTATCTATATGGAGGGTACGACAAGGGTCCGGGTGTGTCGAAATACATTCAAAGACAATGGCTGGGCCCTCAGGATACAGGCCAGCTGCTCGGCCGATACGATGACCAGGAATAATTTTCTGGGCAATACGTTTGACATAGCCACCAACGGATCGCTCGTACTGAATAATTTCGATCGGAATTATTGGGACAAGTATGAGGGATATGACCTTGGCCGGGATGGCTATGGAGATGTCCCTTATCATCCCGTAAGCCTGTATGCCATGGTGGCGGAAAAGAACCCTTCGGTGATGATGTTGTATCACAGCTTTATCGTGAGTCTGCTGGACAGAACGGAAAGGGTGATGCCAAGCATTACTCCGGCCGACCTGGCAGATCACAACCCCTCTATGAAACCATTCAAATTATGATCGAACTTTCGCACATAGCCAAACGATACGGACGCCTTCAGGTCCTGGACGATGTAAGCTTGCGCCTGCCGATGGGGAAAAGCATTGCCCTTATCGGACCTAACGGGAGCGGAAAGACTACGCTTATCAAATGTCTGCTGGGTATGGTCGTGCCGGACAAAGGAAGCATATCCTTTAAAGGCCGGAATATCCTGGGCGACTGGTCCTATCGGGCTGACATCGGGTACATGCCGCAGATCGGACGTTACCCGGACAATATGTCCATCGCGCAGGTATTTGGAATGATGAAGGATATTCGCTCTCTGCCGGAGAAAGAGCTCGACGAAGACCTGGTCCAGGCTTTCCAGCTTCCTGCGATATATGACAAACGGATGCGCACGCTTTCGGGAGGCACCCGGCAAAAGGTCAGCGCCTGTCTGGCCTTTCTTTTCAATCCCTCCGTCGTCGTGCTGGACGAACCTACCGCGGGTCTCGACCCGGTGGCAGCAGGCATATTGACGAAAAAGATATTCGAAGAGACGAACAAGGGCAAGCTGGTGCTGATCACTTCGCATATTCTTTCCGAACTGGACGACCTGGTGGATGAGGTGGTTTATCTGCAGGATGGGAAGGTAAAGTTCCATAAAAGCCTCCCACAATTGCGGGAAGACACCGGAGAGCAGAAATTAGTAAGAGCTATTGCCCGGGTCATGGAAAACGAAACGATATGAAAAAGATCATTAAATACGTTGTGCTCGATATCCTCAGGAATAAGATCCTGATGAGCTATGCCGTGTTGCTGTTTGCCATCACCATGACGATGCTGTGTCTGGAGGACAATCAGACAAAGGCATTGCTGAGCCTGCTCAATATCGTACTGATCGTACTTCCATTGGTAAGCATTATCTTTTCTACGATATATTATTATAATTCCATCGAATTCATCGAACTGCTGGTCTGTCAGCCGATACGACGATCCCGGATACTGCTGAGCATTTATGCCGGACTGTCCCTGTCCCTGCTGATCGCCTTTGCAATAGGAGTAGGGCTGCCCCTGTTGATCATAGATCATAGCCTCACGAGCGTGCTGCTGGTACTGATAGGAGGCCTGCTGACCATCATTTTTTCCGCCCTGGCTATAGTGGGATCCGTATCTATGCGGGATAAGGCAAGGGGCATCGGGGTGGCTATCCTCGCCTGGTTCTATTTTTCATTATTATACGATGGACTGGTGCTCTTCCTCCTGTTCCAGCTTAGCGACTATCCCCTGGAGAAACCATCCATTATCCTTGGTTCGCTTAATCCTATAGACCTGGGTCGTATCATCCTGCTGTTGCGTCTCGACAGTTCTGCGATGATGGGATATACCGGAGCCGTCTTCAAATCATTTTTCGGCAGCGCCGGCGGCATCCTGTTGGGCTTTGGCATCCTGACACTGTGGATGGTATTGCCTTTGCTGGGAGCCATACGAAGATTCAATCACAAGGATCTCTAAAGTTTCAGCCGTATAAACCTCGGTCGATAAAGATTCGGGTTCTTTTGTATCTCCTTGAAGAAATCAAAGGAATTGACATTATAGCTGATCAACAGCTCACCGGGCGCCGACAGCAAAGGATGCGCCTTCGCATTGTACGTAAAATAATGTTTGTTCTCCCGCCCCTCCGTACATTCCCAGAGCTTAGTCGGGGCACCAAAAGGTCCCCAGGGCGTGGCGCCGGTGCGCATCGATATGACAGGGCTCATACCATTCTGCTGGAAGACGAGGATATATCGTCCATCCGGAAGCGGGCTCAGGCTAAGTTCATCCGAAACTCCGTCCGTGACGGCCGCGGATCGCTGCATGTCTTTGTTCCAGGCGGCTCCATCCCAGAAACGCCAGCCGCTGAAATCCTCCACGCTATCCGCCCTCACCCGCGCGACCAGCAGGGACTTGGCCTTGCCTTTGATCCCATATACATACACATAACCATCGGGATCGGTAAATATGCCCGCGCCGAACGTGCCCTTCTCATCGGGAGAGGCTCCCTGGAAGCTCAGCGGCGTCTCTATCTGCCGATGGTCCCGGAAAGGCGGCGTGCTTCCCGCCGGGATAACGATCATGTTGGTATGTGTCAGCGTAAAGGACCAGTCGTCATGCGGATCGAGATTACGCATTTTATACGCGAAGATGTAGGTAGCCTTTTTTACGGGGTTGAAAAAACCAGCGCCCAGCCAATAATAATCACCTGCCTGGGTAGAAGGCGTCTTGGGAATAAAAGGTGTTTGCGGCCCGCCCGTATGGCTGGTGTCCCAATAGAATTGGATCTTATCCTTTGACGGGACACGCCCCTGCAAGACGGCGAATGAATTATGGATCATGGTGCTGCGGGCCTTGCCGCCGATGCTGTCACCGATCATCGTGTCGCTGAAGTAGAAAAGCGTTTTGCCGGAACCCATAGGGATGGTGAAGATGCCGTCACCGCCATACCAGCCGGAACTTCTTTTGAATAACGCCGACCATTGCGGGGCGGAGTCTACGATCGGAACGGGCGTCCCGGGGAGTGGGGGTACGGTGTTTTGCGCCGCAACAGGACCAATGGAAAGCAGCGCGAAGGCAAGGGATAATAAAATATTGGAATGTTTGAACATTTTGCTATTTTTAGAAGACGAAGATAACATAGCTTTGCACTATGGCAAGCGAATTTTATCAACTCACGGCCAACAATCCACAAGGCCAGCCGGTGGATATGTCCGCATACGAAGGAAAAGTGGTATTGGTCGTGAACACGGCCACGCAATGCGGCCTTACGCCACAGTTCGATGGACTGGAAAAATTATACCAGGACTATAAGGGAAAAGGATTCATCATACTAGGTTTTCCATGTAATCAATTCGGTGCGCAGGAGCCCCTGGGCAACGATGTTATGGAGGAGACCTGCAAGATCAACCACGGAGTGACCTTCCCTCTTTTTGAAAAGATAGAAGTCAACGGACCTCGCACCCATCCTGTGTTCAGGTACCTCAAGACAAAACTGGGAGGATGGTTCGGCCGGCGTATCAAATGGAATTTTACCAAGTTCCTCATCGATAAAAATGGCAGGCCCGTGAAGCGGTTTGCTCCTATTACCAAGCCTGCCGATATCGAGGCGGACATCAAAGCATTGCTGTAGCTTACTCCATTCTCTTTAGCTGCTCCGGCGTCAGGGAGATCTTTTCCGCCTGTATATTTTCTTCCAGGTGCGCCACGCTGGAGGTGCCGGGGATCAGCAATATATTGGGCGAATGATGCAGGAGCCAGGCCAGTGCTGTCTGATGGGTGGTGGCGCCTACCTCCTTTGCCACTTTTTCGACCTTTTGCATGGACTCGACATTGCCCGCATTCAGGGGGAACCAGGGGATAAAGGCCTTACCCGTATCCTCGCAATATTGCAGTACGGACTCCCATTTACGGTTGTCCACGCTGTACATATTCTGCACGGACGCTACCTCGAAATATTCTTCCGCCCGCTTGATATCTTCTACGCTGACTTCAGAAAGACCGATGTGCCTGACCAGCCCTTCTTCCTGCACGCCCTGCAGGAATTCAAAAGTCTTTTCGGCAGGGACCTTGGGGTCGATACGATGGAGCTGGTAGAGATCGATGCGGTCGAGGTTCAGCCGCGCGAGGCTGCCTTCCAGGGCGTTTTTCAAGTGTTCGGGAGAGGCGTCTACGGGCCATTGGTCGGGCCCTGTGCGAAGCAATCCGCCTTTGGTGGCGATGACCAGGCCGGGGGGGTAGGGATATAATGCCTCGGCGATCAGCTCCTCGGATACATGGGGCCCATAGCTATCGGCCGTATCGATGAAGTTGACGCCCAGCTCCACGGCTCTTTTCAGCACCCGCAGCGCTTCTTCTTTATCCCTGGGTGGACCCCAGATACCCTTTCCGGTGATACGCATGGCTCCATAGCCCATACGGCGTACGGTGAGATCGCCTGCGATAGAGAACTCTTTTTTGATGGACGGGATGGTTTGTGTACTCATGATGTAATGTATTTTGGTAAATTCGTCGGGACCTAAATGTAACCGCATGAGAAGAACAATTGTTTTAGCCCTACTTACTATTCTTTTCCATAGTGCCCGATCCCAGAAGCCTGCCCTTGACCATTCCGTCTATGACGGGTGGGAAAGCATCGGCGAGCGGGCCTTCTCTCCCGATGGTAAATATTTGATCTATACGGTGGTACCACAGGAAGGGGATGGCCGTCTGGTGATCCGTAGTACGGAGGGTAACTATGCAAAAGAAATACCCCGGGGCGCCATGGCATCCGTTACATCGGACAGCCGCTGGGTGGTCCTGCATATAAAACCATTTTTCAAGGACACCCGGGACGCCCGTATAAAAAAGAAGACGCCCGACCAGATGCCGAAGGATACGCTGGCCTGGCTGGAGCTGGGCAAGGACAGCCTGGTAAAGATACCCCGTGTCCAGTCCTATAAGATCCCGGAAAAGGAAGGCAGCTGGCTGGCCTATCTGCAGGAAAAGCCTTTACCTGGCTCCCGGTCCGACAGCGCGCATACTCCTGACTCCCTCTCCCGTATACGGCAATTGACGGCCAGGGCGGACAGCCTGGCCCGGGTGGCGGATAGTTTGCGCGGGAAAATACACGAAATAGAAATAAAAGGATTTTCGGTCCTGCCTCCCACGGCAGCGCCGGTCCGGGCCCGCGGCGGGGAGACCATCGAGGAAGGGACGACCCTGGTGCTGCGAGACCTCAATACGGGAAAGGAAAGGCGGTTCAACCTCACCAGCGAATATTATTTTTCAAAGAACGGCAAGACATTGGTGGTCGAGACTACCCGTAAGAACGGTGATTCGCTGGTAAAGGCGCTGGTGCTTTGGGTGCGTACAGCCGCGGATAAGGTGGACACCGTCATGAAAGGGTTCAACGACGCCAGGAACTATGCGCTGGACGAACAGGGCGGGCAGCTGGCATTCGTCGCCGAAAGGGACAGTGTGGCCAAGGCGCTGGTAAAATTCTATAAGCTCTGGTATTATACTCCTCAATTGGACAGCGCGGTGATACGCGCCGACCGGACCGTGATCACGGGGCATCTTACTATCAGCACCGACTATGCGAATAATTTCAGCAAGGACGGCAACCGTCTGTACCTGGGGCTGGCGCCCATACGCGCTCCCAGGGATACTAACCGGGTGGAATTCGAGACGGCCCGGCTGGATGTGTGGAATTACCAGGACGACTATCTCTCTCCCCAGCAATTGACACGGCTGAATGTCGAGCTAAAACGGAGCTATCTGGCTACGATAGCCAAAGGAGATGGCAAGCTGGTAGTCCTGGGCGATGAGACCTGCGAGAACGTCCTACCCGGAGGAGAGGGTAATGGACCCTATGCCCTGGGCAGCAGCACGAAAGGATATCGTATACAACAGCAATGGGAGGAGAGCGGATTGGAAAGGCTCTATCTCATCGACGTGCGGAACGGTTCCCGCAAACCCGTGCAGGACAAGGTGCGTGAAGGCGGTATGTTGTCCCCGGCGGAGAAATATATCCTGTGGTATGACTGGCATCAAAAGAGCTGGTTCACCTATGCCGTTGCCGATGGCAAGGTCGTGAACATCACGAAAGGCATCCGTTATCCTTTATACGATGAAGAGGACGATCATCCCGACGACCCGCCCCCGCATGGGATCATGGGCTGGCATGAAGGAGATCAGTGGGTGTATATCTATGACAAATACGATATATGGAAATGCGATCCCACGGGAAGCACGGCGCCGGTGAATATGACGAAAGGGCTGGGACGCGCGGAGCACAAGACCATCCGCTATGTACGGCTGGACAGGGAAGAACGGTTCATCAAGAATGGGCAATTGGCATTGCTGACGAACTTCGATACGAAAAATATGAAGAGCGGGCTCCAGCTCTACAAGATAGGATCAGACTACCTCTCGACAGCGTGGGTCTTCCCTTACAGCTATAACGGTTTTTTCAAGGCAAAAGACGGGCCGCGCCTGGGCTATTTGAAAGGCAGCTTCGACAAGCCCTATGATATGTACGTGACGCCGAAGACGGACACATCCCGCATCGATAACCTCATGGTCGGTGATGAAGGCCCCACCGCCTTTAGCCATATCAACCCCCAGCAGTCGAAATACAATTGGTTCACCGTAGAGCTTCATCACTGGAAAATGCTGGACGGCAAGCCTACCGAGGGGCTTTTGTACAAACCCGAGAATTTCGACAGCACGAAGAAATATCCCATCATCTTTTATTTCTACGAGCGGGATGCGGAGACGATGTACAATTATATCACACCGCAGCCGGTGCGCGCCTCCATCAATATACCTTATTTCACCAGTAATGGATACCTGGTCTTCGACCCGGATATATGGTATAAGACCGGACAGCCCGGAGAAGATGCCTATAACTCCATCATGTCTGCCGTGCGCTATCTCGCCTCCCGTTACAAATGGGTGGATACGACAAAGATGGCTTTGCAGGGACATTCGTGGGGTGGCTACCAGACCGCTTACCTGGTCACCCGTACCAATAAATTCGCGGCGGCGGAGGCGGGCGCGCCCGTGGCCAATATGACCAGCGCCTATGGCGGCATCCGCTGGGGGACGGGCATAAGCCGTCAGTTCCAATACGAGAAAAGCCAGAGCCGGCTGGGCGCCACGCTATGGCAGCGGCCCGATCTCTATCTGAAGAACTCGCCTCTTTTCAGGGCCGACAAGGTGACGACGCCCCTGCTGATGATGCACAACGATGCGGACGGGGCAGTGCCCTGGTACCAGGGGATCGAGTATTTTTCCGCCCTGCGCAGACTGGGTAAGAAAGTGTGGCTGATCCAGTACAACGGAGAGGACCATGGACTAACGGAAAGACGCAATCGAAAAGACTGGTCGATACGGCTGGCGCAGTTCTTTGGATATTATTTAAAGGGCGAACAGCCTGCCCGGTGGATCAGGGAAGGGGTGCCGGCCACGCTGAAGGGCATCGACTGGGGCCTGGGTACGGACTAAAATCGTTATATTCATAGGCGGGCCATCGGCCCGCCGACCTATCATTAGTACACATCAAACTAATAGTTATGTTCAGGAACTACTTGAAAGTCGCCGTTCGAAGCCTGCTCAAACGGAAGGCCTTTACCCTGATCAATATCCTGGGATTGGCTACGGGCATGGCGGTATGTCTGCTGATCGTCCTTTTTATCCGGAGCGAGCTCAGCTATGACAATTTCCATGAGAATGGGGATCGTGTCTACCGGGTAGTGCTGGAACGCAAGTATCCCGAGCGAATGACGCCCTATTCCATTATCCCGGTGTCCATCGGTCCGGCCATGCAGAAAGAGTTCCCCGAGGTAGCCCTTTGTACGGGGCTGCAGAATTTCGCGGGGAATAACAATGTCTTCCTCAAAGTAGGGGACCAGCTTTTCGAAGAGCCGCATATCCTTATCGCGGACTCGAATTTCTTCCGCGTCTTCACCACTCCCTTGATGGAAGGGGATACGGCCGAGGCGCTGTCCAAACCCAATATGGCGGTGATCAACGAGACCACGGCCAAAAAAATGTTCGGCTCCGTGTCCAAAGCCATGGGACAATATTTCGAGACGGATGCGAAACAGCGGTTTACCATCTCGGGCGTCTGCAAGGACTGGCCCGAGAACTCGCATCAGCAATTCAATGTGCTCCTGTCCTTCGGCAGCTTCCCTTTTGCACGGCAAACCAATTACACCGGATTTTCCACCTGGACCTATTTGCTGCTAAAGCCCGGAGCCAACCCCGTTGCGCTGGAAACAAAATTCCCTTCGATCATACAGAAATATGTGTCGGGAGACATCGCCCGCAATTTTGGAATGAGCTATGAGGCGTTTGTCGCCGCGGGTAATGGGTATCATTATTTTTTACAACCGCTGCAGAAGATCCATCTCATCTCGGATATGGAAGCCGAGGCAAAGCCGAATGGCAGCATGCGTGCCGTATACATCTTCGGCATCGTCGCGATCTTTATCCTGGGCATCGCCTGTATCAATTTTATCAATCTCTCCACGGCCCGGAGCATGGAAAGGGCCAAGGAGGTAGGCATACGCAAGACCTTTGGCTCGGAAAAGCAGTCCCTGATCTTCCAGTTCCTTATGGAGTCGGTGCTGGTCAGTCTGCTGAGCATCGTGCTGGCGCTGGGGCTCATTTGGCTGCTGCTGCCGTTGTTCAACAGGATGTCGGGCAAGGACCTGTCCGCGATGAGCTTCTTCAACCCGCTGACCCTGCTGGGGCTGCTGGTGTTCGGGATGGTGGTAGGGATGCTGGCGGGGCTTTATCCCGCCTTTGTGCTGTCCTCATTTGCGCCTATCAAAGTGCTGAAAGGAAAATTCAAGTCCAGCCGGTATGGCACGATGTTGCGTAATGGGCTGGTGATATTCCAGTTCGCCATTTCCATCATCCTCATCATCTGTACCATTATCGTCAACCAACAGATGCAATATATGCTGGGGGACAAGCTTGGCTTCAGGAAGGATCATGTCATCGAGATACAACGGGGCGACCTGCTCAATGGCAAAGCCCGGGCTTTCCGGAACGAGCTGCTGGGTATTGCCGGAGTAGAGAATGTCACCGGTACTACCTCCATGCCCGGTGATCAGGGTTTCTTTGGCGTGACCTGGCAGCCTATCGGGTCCAAGGAATCCATGACGGGAAGAGGCATCATCGTGGACGACCGGTTCGCAAAGACGCTGGGCCTGGAGATGAAGGAGGGAAGGTTCTTCTCGCGCGACTTTCCTACCGACAGTCTGGGGGTAGTGTTGAATGAAAAGGCGGTGTCGGCATTGGGACTGAAAGGACCGATCATCGGCGCCCGTCTGACCACTACGGCCCCGAACCTAAACCCCGGACCCGTGGACTCGCCGTATATCTACACCGTCGTAGGGGTGGTGAAGGATTTCCATTTTCAGACCCTCCACCAGGCCATCGCTCCGCTGATATTTACCAGCAGCGCACGATTCCAGGATTTTGCGCCTACCGTTACCGTGCGGATAAAGGGTGATAATTTTTCCGGCACCGTCAAGTCCGTCGAGCGTGTCTGGCATAATTTCGTGCCGGAGAAGCCATTCCACTATACGTTCCTCGATCAGAACCTGGCCGCGCAATACCGGGCGGAGCAAACCATCCAACGGGTATTCACCGTATTTTCGGCATTGGCCATCTTTATAGCTTGTATCGGTCTGCTTGGTCTGGCCGCCTATGCCACACAGCAGCGCATCCGCGAGATCAGCATCCGGAAAGTGCTGGGCGCCAGCGCGGGGAATATCATCGGCATGCTGTCGAAGGACTTTATCAAGCTCGTGACCATCTCGGCCGTTGTGGCCTTTCCCCTGGCCTGGATGGGGATGCATTCCTGGCTGCAGGGTTTTGCGTACAGGGTAGGGCTTAGCTGGTGGATCTTTGCGCTGGCCTGGATCTTGTCGCTGGGGATCACGATGCTGACGATCAGCTTCCAGGCCATCCGCGCCGCGCGGGCCAATCCTGTGAAGACCCTGCGTAGCGAGTAGGCATCCGCCGGCGCCCCGGGCGCAGGTAGCTACTTCGACCCTGCCGGGCAGGCCGACAAATTGATCCTTGGCTTGCAGCGCGAGTCCGACTCCTGCGTGTCCGCATTCTCGCCGTGGGTATTGTAGTCCCACGAAAACCCTACCTCCGTGCTGCCCGTCGTATAGCTCAACCCGCTGCCACCCACTGGGAAATCCTGGTCCAGGCCGATAACAAATTTTTGCTTGTGGGGACTGCTGCTGCGGAAAGAATAAGTGATGTTGAGACACAGCGCGTTGAAATTGCTCAGGGTATTGCCGAAATGTCCCCATACGCCGATGCTGAAATCATAGGCCGCGGGTTTTACATCCACGCCGAATTGAAAGGTGTTGCTCTTTCCCTGTTTGTAAGCCAGCATGGCTACGCCCCATACCCAATTCTCTCCATCGTACTGATAGGTGGAGTTCAACCCCCAAAGCACCGGCACGGGACTGCGGAAAGTGTCGGATGTAGAGGTGAGGGATTCATCCGGAGTGTTGATATGATGTGCGCTGCCTCCTAACAATAGATTCCCTCTTCCCGCTATCTCATGACTAAAATAAAGACCGCCCGAAAAATCAGGATACCATCTTTTATTGAAGATGGCCGGGTCGGCCGATGAAACGCCGCCCGGTATGATCCCATTCTCGTTCAGCTGATCGGAGAACACCAGCTTACTGTAGTCGATGCGTCGTTGGACCATTCCGAACTGCAACCCACCCGTGACAAACCAGGTCTGCACGTCGTCATTACGGGCGATATTGGGTTCGCCCGAGCAGATGGTATAGGAATACGAGCCATAAAGACCCGTGCGGCGCAGATAGCCTTCGCTGAAGTCGGTGCCCAGCAGACCCAGCCCTCCTTTAATGGAAGGGAAGAATTTGTCCACCGACAGGGCCGTATAGTTGAACTGAGAAGGGATCGTCAGGTATTGTCTTCGATGGACCAGGCTGACCCGCAGGTCGTTCTCACCCGCACCCGTAGCCGCCGGGTTGAGATAGATGGGGGATAAGTATGGCTGAGAGAAGGCGGGATCCTGCGCCGCCGCGTACCGTAGTCCTGCCATAAGCAGGAGGGGTATCATCCGTAGTGATCTCAGTCGTCTTATCATGATAATAATTTTATCGGACCACCGTGATAAACCCGGACTTCACCGGGGTGGTCATATTAGGAAATAGCATACCTCTCCATTCCGTACCGTTGACATAACGGGCTTCGATCTGCCATCTATAGGCGTCCTGTTTCACCGTCTGTCCGTTGTATCGTGCATCCCATGGCTCGCTGGGGGCGCCGTTGGCATCGAGCTTTGTCGTCTCGAAAATGAGCTGTCCCCAGGTGTTGTATATTCTCAAATGATAATCCTTCAATCCCCGTCCTTTTGGCAGGAAGGTGCGCAGCTCAGCCACCGCGCAGCCGGGGCAGATGGCGTTGGGCACATAGAGGAAACCCGGTATATAGGCGATGCGAACATGGGTCGTGTCCCCTTTCCGGCAACCCGTCACCTCGTCGGACACATAGACCTTTACATAGTATACCCCCGTGTCGCCATAGGTATGCATCGTCTCCCTGCCCGTATTTTGTCCGTTGTTGTCGCCCAGGTCCCATAGATATCGGACGCCCGGCACACGCTGCAGGCTGTCCTGGAAGAAGAATGTATAATCAGGTTGATAGATCACGCTGTCGGGACGGATGAGAACGATGGGCGGCGGCAGGGGACGTATCGTCAATATGCCTGCCGTGGCCGTATCCGAGCAGCCCATATTGTTGGTCACCGCGGCACGGACGGTATAGCTGGATGGGTAGAGCGAGTCATCCGGCAACTGGAAGCGATAGACAAACGGTGTCCCCGCGCCCGCGAGGTTCCCATTGACATCCCATGCATAGGACAGAGGGTCGCTGCCCGCATACGAGGCGGAGGCCGACAGATGCAATGTCGTATCCATATTGCAGGTATAGATATTGCCGAAGGGATTCAATGTCAGGCTGGGCGTGGCCGAGACGGTGAAGCTGTGGAAGCTCGTATCGGAGCAGCCCGCTATATTCCGGACCACGAGCATGACCTTGTAGCTACCGGGCGTATTATATTGATAGGAGGCGGTGGTACCGTTGGCGCGATAGAGTCCTTCCGTACGGGTGTCGTCATAAAAGGTCCATTCCACCGAGGGTGCGTCGCCGGCATCCAGGGCTGTCACTGTCATCTGGTAGGGAGCGCAGGGAAGTGTCGCTCCCGTGTCGATGCGGGCGCGGATAAGGTCCACCACCTGGAGACTTACGGGATCGCTCGTCACTTTACACACCGTACCATAGTTGTTGACCAGGCTGGCCGTGAGCTTCACCGTATAGATGCCGCCTGTTGCATAGGCATGCGAACCGGTCTCGCCGTTGGAGTAAGCGCTATCGCCCCAATCCCACGAATAGGCGTTGCTGTTAGCGCTGTGGTTGGTCGCCAGGACCGTACTGCCGGTACACAGCGGGTTAGGGTCGACGGAAAAATCAGGTATGGGTGCAGGGAAGACCGTCACCTGTCGCGTAATGGCGGTATCCGTACAGGCATTGCTCATCAACATCGTTACGTCGTAGACACCCGCCTGCAGGTACTGGTGGCTGATCATATTTTGGCTGCCGGGGACGATGGCAGGCGTGCTCCCGTCCTGGTAATCTATTTTTATCTGTGCCGCGCCACTGGAATTGTTGACGAAATTGACGGTGAAAGGCGCGCAGCCAAACAGGGCATTCCCATTGATCAGCACATTGGGCTGTATGGTCGCGGGGGTGACCACGATGTCCAGCGAGTCCGTATGGGTTCCACAACGATTGGTCGCCGTCAGGGCGATGGTAAAGGTGTCGATGATGCCCGTATGATAGGTGTGCAGGACATTGGCAAGACCGGTGACCGTCTGTGTGCTGCCGTCGCCAAAATCCCAATAATAGGAGGTGTTCCCGCCCTGCGAAAGATTGATGAACGTCTCCGGGAAGGGTGAGCATCCCAGGATATCCTTTACCGTGAAAGCCGCCAGCGGATCAGGATAGACCTTGACGCTGTCTTTCCAGACCGTGGTGTCGCAACCATTGTAAGCCTTTAACGTAATGATATAGGTCGTATCCCGGTGGGAAGGGCTGGGTGAAAAGGCGATGGTATCCGGCTGTTGCAGAAGGGAAGTGCGTCCGTCGCCAAAATTCCAGAAGAACTGTGCCGCTGCGGGGTAGGGCGAGTCGTTGGTAAAATAGACTTTGAGGGGGCCGCATCCCGCCGTCTGATCTTTTGTAAAATGCGCTACCACGCCGGGTCTGGTGGCAAATACTACCTGTATGCTGTCCGAACGGCATCCGTATGGGCTTGTCGTCACCAGCCGGATAGTATCCGTGGAGCCCGGCGTATCGATGGACCAGGACGGGAAGACGCCCGTGGTATTGCTGCCGAAAACGACCCCATTGTCCTTCCAAATGTATTGTCCGTTCTGCTGGGGATAGGGGGTTATGGTGACGATATCGGCGAGGTGGACGCCGCTGCAAATGGTAGTGGTGGAAGCCGTGAAGAGCGCCTTGGCATCCGAATGCACCGTTACGGTGGTGGTGACCGTATCAGGACAGCCGCTGTTGAATTTACCGATCACCGTATAGAATGTGGAGACAGTGGGGGCGACAATCGCGGTATCGCCGGGGACGCTGGTATGCATCGGCGAGGGAGACCATGTGTAGGTGTCGGCCCCCGTGGCTATCAATCGTATGCTGTCACCGATGCAAAGGGCAGGAGAGGCCGGCAGGAGGATCGAAGGCTTGCGACGTACCTTGATATCCACCGTGTCCGTGGAGATACAATTATTGTTGAGGTTGGCCTCGACGATGTATTCGAGGGTGGTATCGGCCGAGGCGCCCGTGTATTCAACAAGGAGGGTGGGGTTGGCCGTCGTGGGATCGTTAAGCCCGGTGGCGGGCTTCCAGTGATAGGCGACGCCTGTCTGTCCGGCCCTGCCCAGCTGGATGGGGTTGCCGCTACAGATGGTGGTATCGTTGCCCGCAAAGGCCACCGGGGGAGGCACGATGGAAAGGTTCACCGTGGCGGGGGTGGCGGTGGTACAGGCATTGTCCGTCACCGTTAGGGAGATGGAGTAGGTCCCCGTATTGGTATAGTTGATCGCGCCCGGCGCCAGGTCGGTGGAGCCGGAGGGCAGGCCGCCCGTGAATTGCCATTGGTAGGTGAACGGACCGGGAGAATAACAGCTGTCTATCTTTGCCAGCGGGCTGATGCCGTTGGCCGGGCAGGCCGCCTGGGGCGCCTGTATGGATATTTTGGGCGTGCCGATGACGGTAAAGGTATCCGTATAGACGGCGGGGGAACAGGCGATACCCGCATTAAGGGCCGTGACCGTGAGCCGGATGATATATTTCCCCGGCGAATTCAGCTGCAGGGAAGGCGAATAGCTGCCGGCGGAGCTGCCTCCTGTAAAAGCATAGGGCGCCGTCTGGCTGCCGGCGCACCCTAACGGGTCTGTATAGTTGATCTGCCAGTCATAGGCATCTCCGCCGCAGGCGCCTGTCGGAGAGGTATTGGTCAGGGCAAGGACGCCCGGACCGCACTGGCGGCGGGCCGGCATGGTAAAGGAAGCCTGTGGCGGATTGCGTACGCAGATGATATCGAGCGTGCTGTCGATGCCGCAGCGATTGTTATAGACATAGAGCTTCACCGTATAGGTCCCTGCCGTGTGGAAGCTGACGCTGAGACTGGTGCTGCCGCCTGTCCATAAGGCGCCGTTGGCGGCGCTGCCGTTGAGCGAACCCGTAGAGCCGCTGGTGATGGTAAAGCCTGTCGCCGGGCTGATCGTCCAGACCTGTGTACCCGAATTGGTACAGACCGAGCTGGTACCGCCCGTGGCCGTGATGATACCTCCGTAGGTAGAGCTGCTCTCGATGTCCACATTGGAATTGACACAGGTGGTGCGGGCGGGTCGTATATAAATGCTTGCCCGTGGCTTGCCGGAAACATAGATCGGCACTACCGAAGGGCTCGTCGTGCCGCAGGGGTTCTCGATCGTCAGATAGGCGCCAAAGGCGTTGTTGAAGACGCTGTTGCCGCTGCTGCTGGAATAGGAACAGGACCCGATGGCAAAGAAATGGCCTACGATGGCCGGGGCAGGATGTGTAAAGGTTTGGGCGAAGCTGCCGTCGTTGATCAGAAAGGTATAGGAGGTGCCCGGCGGATTGTTGTCCGTGTTGTTGATGGCGAAGCGTAGGGAGTCCGAGGCGCAGATATCCGTATTGCCCAGGCTGGCGAGACCGCCGGCCGGCGTGGATCCCAAAAAGACGATGTATTTTTTGATACCGATACAACCGTTGCTGCCCGCCACCTTCACCGTCATCTTGCTGCTGCCAAGGGGAAAGGTATGCGCAATCACCGCTCCCGCGGCCCAGCTGCCGAACGTACTGTCGGGTGAGCCGTCGCCCCATTGGATGGTGTAGCTGGCATTGATGGAGGTGGTCGTCGACTGATTGGTAAAGCTAAAAGTATAAGAAGGGATATTGTTGCATTTTTTAAAGGTGGCGTTGCCGTTGAACGTATTGAGCTGGACGCCCGGGTCGGCATTGCCCAAGCTGGCATCCGGCGTATTTTTTACATTGACCATATGGCTGGCCGTGGAAGTACAGCCATAGCTATTGAGCACCGTGAGGTTCACCGGATAGGCGCTTACTCCGCTGGCGCCGATGGCATTCAGGAAAGAGTAGGAGGGGCTGACCAGCGTGCTCGTGCCGCCGTCGCCAAAGTTCCAGCTATAGCTGAGCCGGTCGCCCGTGGACTTGTCGGTGAACTGGACGGGGACATTGCCGCAATCGCCATCCGGACTCCAGATAAATTCGGCGGCAGGCCGTTTATTGGACACCTGTACGATGAGGAAGGTAGAATCCTTGTAATTGCCGCCGTCTATCTTCTGCCACACCGTATCGTAACCTTCCGTATTGTATGTTATGCTGAATGGGCCGATGCCGGTGGCCGAGGGAATGGAGGCGCCCGTAAAGCGCCAGCTGATATTGTTCGAACCCTGTCCCACGCTGCGGAAGCTGATGGCGCTGCCCTGACAGACATTGACCGTATCTCCCCAGGCGATGATCTTGTTGTCGGCGCTGATGCCGGCGACCACCTGTGCGGAGAGGTTCTCAAAAGCAGTAAGTAGGAGGAGCGCTACGAATAGCGACCTGCAGGTCCTAATAATTAGGGCCATGACAGCGATTGTTTTAGGGTTGTTATATAGCTAGCAAAAGGCTGGTCTCTCAGTCAGATAAAGGAAGAGAGGACGGTTTACTTGATGAGGTAAGTTTGCTTACGATAGATTTAAAGCGTAGAGTATACGCAAATATATATATTTTAATTAGTTATATCTAAAAATTTATGGAGAAATTTATAAGTATATATTCGTACGAAATTTCGGCGCATGAAAAAAGGAAGACTGGAAGCATTTAGCGATGGGGTGATCGCCATCATCATCACGATTATGGTCCTCGAGCTGCACGTGCCGCATGGAGAGAACATAAAGGACCTCGTGCCGCTGCTGCCCGTCCTGTTGAGCTATGTGCTCAGCTTTGTATATGTAGGGATCTATTGGAGCAACCATCATCATATGATCTATGCGGCCAGGACCATCAACGGTTCTATCCTCTGGGCCAATCTGAATCTCCTGTTCTGGCTGTCGCTGATACCTTTCGCCACGGCCTGGATGGGAGAGAATCATTTTTCCCGCTGGCCGGTCATTCTTTATGGTGGGGTGCTGATCATGAATGGCATCGCCTATACCATCCTTTGCAGGCTCCTGATCGCACATGCCGGTGAGGGTTCCACGCTGGCCGTGGCGCTTGGGAAGGATTGGAAGGGAAAGCTTTCGGTGGCGAGCTATGTCGTTGCCATTGCCCTGGCCTTTATCAATTCCTGGATCGCCTTTGGTATGTATGTGCTGGTGGCGATGATTTGGTTCATCCCCGACAAACGGATCGAACGGACCATCGGCACGGGTCTCGACGAGGAATAGCCGCGGGGTCTGCAGGGAATAGTTCCGGGCTTGCAAGTGCAGAAAATTTCGTGTATATTAAGCTCCGAAATGATTAATCCGATGCCCAGAAAGACCTTGAGCACCAGCCTGCTCATCCTTATTATTTTCTCCTTCTCCGGCTGCGCCACTCTGATCCATGGATCACGTCAGGAATTGTTCCTTACCTGCGAGCCCCGCGTGGCATCGGTGTATGTGGATGGCCAATACATCGGCAAGACGCCCATGCATACTTTCCTGTCCAGGGGAAAGGACCACCAGCTGAAGATCGAGCTGGCCGGGTACAAGCCTTACGAGACGACGCTGACCCGGCGGCTGGATGGATGGGTGTTTGGGAATATCCTGTTGGTCGGGGTTGCAGTGGATGCCGCCAATGGGAGCATGTACCGGCTGAGCCCCCGGGACATATATCCTGAATTGACCCCATTATCTGCTGACAGCACTTTGGATTAATTATTTACGCATCGGCAAAAAGAATATACATAATTTAACCATTACATAACGGAAGGCATAAGCACTGAGCTTTTTAGCAACTACTAAAAATCAAATTGCTTATGATCTATCAAAAGCTACTGCTCTTTGTCTCCATGTTGCTGTGCTGCTGCATAGCATACTCGCAAGAAGGCACGATCACAGGGAAGGTCACGGACGAGACAAGTAAAAGCCCTGTGGCAGGAGCCACTGTCAAGGTGAAGAATACCGGCACTGCGGTATCCACCAACTCCGACGGGGTATTCACCATCAAGGTCCCATCGGGCAATGTCACACTCGTCATTTCTTCCATCGGCTTTTCGACAAAAGAGGTCGTCGCCAGCTCCGGCTCGGGACTGTTGAATATAACAATGGGCACGGACTCCAAACAGCTGGGAGAGGTCGTGGTCACCGCGCTCGGCATATCCCGCCAGTCCAAATCGCTGGTCTATGCCACCCAATCCATCAAACCCTCCCAGCTGACGGAAGTGAGGGACCCCAACAACGTCATCAACTCCCTGCAGGGTAAGGTAGCCAATGCCATCATCACCCAGGGTTCCGGCGGATTGGGCAGCGGCGCCAGGATCGTGCTGCGGGGTAACAAGTCGGTGCAGGGCGATAACAACGCCCTGATCGTAGTGGATGGAGTGCCGATCAACAATGATACCTACAGTGCGGCGGGCAACGACTTCGGGTCGGTGCAAAGCTCGGATGGTGCGTCGAACATCAACCCGGACGACATCGAGTCCATGACGGTGCTCAGAGGCGCCTCGGCCGCGGCCCTTTATGGCAGCCAGGCGGGTAACGGCGCGATCATCATTACCACCAAGAAAGGCCGGAAGAACGAGACCAGCGTTGTCGTCAATTCGGGCGTAGGCATGGAAAAACCGTTTGCCCTGCCGGATTTTCAAAACACCTATGGACAGGGTCTGAGCGGCGTGATCCCCGACTCGTCCCAGAAGGGAGCCAGCTGGGGGCCGAAGATGACGGGTCAGTCCTATATCGACTATCTCTACAAGACGAATGCTATGAACGCGCAGCCCGACAACGTGAAGGACTTCTTCCGTACGGGCATGAGCCTGAACAATTCCATTAGTTTCTCCACGGGGTCGGATAAGGTACAGTCCTATCTGTCATATACCAACAACTATGGCAACGGCATCATTCGGAACAACGACCTGAACAGGCATACGTTCGACTGGCGGATCACCAACCAGATCAGCAAAAAGCTTTCCACGGATGCCAAGATCTCCTATATCACACAGATCATAAAAGGACGTCCCCGCACGGGCGAGGAGAACTCTCCCGTATTCGATGCGTATGAGATGCCCCGTAGCATGAGCACCGCGGATGCAAAGAACTACCAGTTCTTCGACGATCATCTTGTCTCCAACCCCACCAACTGGCCTTCCACGAACAACTCCATCTATCAGAACCCTTATTGGATGATCTATAACACGGCCATCAACGAGAGCCGTAACCGTGTCATCGGGTTTGTCTCATTGAAATACCAGCTCACTCCCTGGCTGAGCATACGGGGATCGGGCAATATGGACAGAACGGCCGATCGCATCGAAGAAAAATACCAGCAGGGTACCCTCCTATGGAATACGAATGCCGGCGGCTCCTATGCCATCACGGATATCGCCCGGACCGATAAATGGTTCGACCTGATCCTCGAAGGCAGCAACCAGCTGGGCTCCGACATGAAGCTGAGCTATCATGCGGGCGCCATTTACCAGGACAAGCTGTATGAGGAGAACGTATCGTCTTCCAACGGCCTGAATGTGGCCAACAAGTTCAACCTGAACTTCGCCACCAATCCGCAGACGACCTCCAACGGCAGCGAAGTACAGACCCAGTCCGTATTCGGACAGGCAACGTTCTCCTGGAAGGACATCATCTTCGTGGACGGTAGCATCCGGACGGACTGGAACTCTACGGTGCCTGCGCCCTACCATTTTACCTATCCCTCCATCGGCGTCAGCGCCATCCTGTCGGACATGATGAAGGACCTGCCCGCGGCCATCTCTTTCCTGAAAGTGAGCGCCAACTATGCGCAGGTGGGTAACGGCGGTCAGTTCGGCGTACGTAACGCCAGCTACAAATTCTATCCCGGCGCCGGCAATGGCGGTATAGGAAGAGGCACGATCCTGCCTATCCCCGGATTGAAACCCGAAATGGTAAAGAGCTATGAATTCGGATTGGAATCCCGCTTTATCGACGACCGCATCGGATTCACCCTTACTTACTATCACAGCAATTCCACGAACCAGCTGCTGACCATCCCGCTGCCGGTGGGTACGGGCTATGCCAGCAAATATCTCAACGCGGGTAATATCGAGAACCATGGCATCGAGCTGGTGGTCAACGGTACGCCCATCAAGGGCAAGGACTTCAGCTGGGATGTTCAGCTGAACTTCTCCCTCAACCGTAACAAAGTCATCAAGCTGAGCGACGAGCTCAAGGCGGCGGACCTTGCCGGCGGCGACCAACGCAGCGCATTACCCAGGGTCCAAGAAGGCGGCAGCTTTGGCGACCTCTACGCCCATCACTGGCTGAAGAACGACAAAGGCCAATACCTGGTCAATGCGGATGGAACGCCTTATACATCCTATGTCTCGGGTGATCCCATCGCCTTTATCGGGAATTTCAACCCCCGCGAGAACCTTGGATTTACGAATACTTTCCAGTACGGACGCTTTAACCTGCGCGTGCTGGTGGACGGACGTATCGGCGGTATCATCGAATCCGGTACGGAAATGAACCTGGCATTCAGCGGCATCACCAAGGGTACCGAGAAATATCGCGAAGGCGGCTGGAACCTGGGTGGCGTTACCACGGGCGGTGCGGCCAACTCTACGCCGATCAATGCACAGCAGTTCTGGACGACAGTGTCCGGACAACGGTATGGGGTAGGGGAATTCTTCGCCTACAGCGCTACCAATTTCCGGGTAAGGGAAGTATCCTTTGGCTATGATATCCCTGTCGCAAGCACCCACCTGATAAAATCCCTGCGGTTTTCGGTGGTGGCGCGTAACCTCTTCTGGCTCTATCGCGGAAGCTCCATCCTGGATATACCGGGGCTGGGCAAACGCAAGGCATGGATGGACCCGGATATGAGCAACGGCAACAGTAACTACCAGGGTACGGAATACGGCGCATTGCCTTCCACCAGGACTTTGGGATTCAATTTGAGAGCCACCTTCTAAAGCCAGTATAAAAAAGACATTATGAACAAAAGAATGAATATACTACTGAACAGGCGCCTGTTGATACTGGTGATGGCCGGTGTCGTAATAGGTATCGCCTCCTGTACCAAAAAATTCGAGTCGATCAATACGGATAAGAATACGGTAGGCACTATCGGACCGTTGGAGCTGCCCTTTCTTTTCTCACATGCGGAAGAAGTGGCCACCACCAACTCCAATAACTACCAGATCGCGCAAAACCTTTTTGCCGACCAGTATTGCCAGTATTTTGCGTGCGAGGCGACCTATTTCCCTTCCGACAGACTGGTGATCCGCCAGGACTGGGTAGGCGCCAACTTCAACCCCATCTACTCGGACGTGCTGCCCCAGCTGCAGATCATTTTTTCCAAAAAAGATTCGTTGAGCGCAGAACATGCCATGTCGGAAGTGCTGATGGTTTATGCCTTCCACAAGGTGACGGACTATTGGGGTCCTATCCCATACTTCAGCGCCGGACAGGTATTGATCTCGATGCCGTATGATCCACAGGATAAGATCTATGATGACTTCTTCAAGCGACTGACAGCAGCCGTAGCCGTGCTGAAGACATTCGTGGGACAGAATGCCTTCGGCGCCTATGACCTCATCTACGGAGGGGATGTGAACAGCTGGATCCGGTTTGCCAATACCCTGCGTCTGCGTCTGGCTTTGCGCATATCCGCGGTAGATCCCGTCAGGGCCCGGACCGAGGCGGAGGCCGCCTTCAACGATGGCGTCATGACCAAGAGCCCCGATCACGATGCCTTGATCAAACGTTCCGCCAACGGCGGCGATAACAATGGCCTGTCGATCATGTCCGACTGGAACGAGTTCCGTATGAGCTCTGCCATGGCTTCGGTGCTGAAAGGTTACCAGGACCCCCGCATCTCTCAATACTTCCTGCCTACCGTCAACAGCGGCGATCCCACGTTTGGCGTGTTCGATCACTACAGCGGTCTGCGGAACGGATTGTCGGTGGATCAGCTGGGGCTTACTCCCAACCTGGCCGATGCCAACTCCCATGTAGGCGCGCGCTGGGCTTCCACCAGTGTAAAAGTAGGTGGTACGGTAGTGGGCAGGGGCGACTATGTCGCTACTTCCCAGAACGTGATGGAGGCGGCGGAGGCTTATTTTCTCCGCGCGGAAGGCGTGCTCAACGGCTGGAACGTGGGTGGCGGCATGACCGCGCAGCAATTGTACGAGGCAGGCATTACCAACTCCATGTATCAGTGGGGCATCATCGATGACAATGCCATCAAGGCGTATTACCAAAGCCCCAATATACCGATTGCACCCGGCGATGGCTACGGCTCGGATTCGGTGTCGGATGTTCCCATTGCCTGGGCCGCCGATGAAGCCATGCAGAGAAAGCAGATCGCTACGCAAAAATGGTTAGCTTTATATCCCGATGGAATGGAGGCTTGGGCCGACTGGCGGAGAAGCCATATCATGCCATTGTATCCCGTCGTCAATTCGGACAACCCGTTGATCACGAATACGAAGACACAATGGATCCGGCGCATACCTTTCCTGGATTCGGAAAAACAAAGCAATGCCGACGCCGTCAAGGCCGCCACGGACAACCTCCTGGGCGGACCGGACAATGTGTTGACGCCGTTGTGGTGGGATAAAAACTAGGGAATGAGAAGAAGCCTTTTATTGGTATCGATATTATTTGTAGTTGGTTGTGGCAGTGATCCTGCCACAACTCTTTTTACGCAGCTGGATAAGGACAGGACGGGCGTCGACTTCCAGAATACCCTGTTCGATGGAGAAGCGTTGAATGTCCTCAATTATATCTATTTCTACAATGGGGGCGGCGTGGCCATCGGGGATATCAACAACGACGGACTGCCGGATATCCTCTTCACGGGGAATATGGTACACAACCGTCTGTTCCTTAACAAGGGCGGATTCACCTTCGAGAACATCACCGTCAAAAGCCATATCGCGGACCAGGAAGGTTGGTGTACGGGCGTCACGATGGTGGATGTCAACGGCGACGGACTAACGGATATCTATATTTGCCGCAGCGCAGATGGCGATCCTGCCCGCAGAGCCAATTTACTTTATATCAACAACGGCGACCTGACCTTTACCGAAAAGGCTGCCGAATACGGATTGGCGGACCAGGGCTTCTCCACACAGGCTGCCTTTTTCGACTACGACAAGGATGGCGACCTGGATATGTTCCTGATCAATCACTCCCTGCATCAGTATACCACAGGGGCGGCGGACAACCCCGGCTGGCAGAAGGAACGGCAGCCCGCTTACGAATGCAAGCTCTATCGCTGCGACTACGATCCGAAGCTGAAACATGCCGTCTATACGGATGTATCGGAACAGGCCGGCATCCATTCCAACGTATTGACCTTCGGGCTTGGCCTGGCCGTCTCCGACATCAACAACGACGGATGGCCCGATGTCTATGTCTCCAACGACTTTTCCGAACCCGACTATCTCTTTATCAACAATGGACCGTCCGCCAACGGCGGTCCCGTCACGTTTACGGAACGGCTCAGCGATTGCATGGACCAGGCCTCGTTGTACTCCATGGGGAACGATGCCGCCGACTACAACAACGACGGATGGGTGGACCTGATGACCCTGGACATGCTGCCCGAGGACAACCATACGCAGAAGATGCACAGCGGGGCCGAGAACTTTAATAAATTCCAGCAGCTGTTCGGCAGAGGGTTCTATTATCAGTACAGCCGTAATATGCTGCAGCAAAATAACGGCGATGGCACCTTCAGCGAGGTCGGTCAGCTGGATGGCGTTTCCAACACGGACTGGAGCTGGTCGGCCCTTTTCTCGGACTTCGACAACGACGGGTACAAAGACCTGCTGGTCACCAACGGCTATGTGAAGGACTACACCGATATGGATTTCCTGAAATACTCCGCCGACAAGGCATTGCGGGCGGGCGCTCCCGGAGGGCAGGAAAATGTGGTGAAGGACGCCATCAGCAAGATGCCCTCCAGCCCCAGCGTCACCTATCTTTTCCGCAATACGGGTGGGAATGGTTTTGTAAAGGCCAACAACGATTGGGGACTTACACAGAAGACCGTCTCCGCCGGTGCGGCTTATGCCGACCTGGACAATGATGGGGCCATGGACCTGGTCATCAGCAATACGAATGAATATGCGGGTGTTTATAAAAATAATGCGCGTGCCCGCACAAAGGGGCATTATCTGAAAATAGCATTGAAAGGCGACCCTGCCAATGGCACGGGCATCGGGAGCAAGGTCAAGCTGTTTTGCAAGGATACTATCTATTACCAGGAAGCATTCCCTGTAAGGGGATTCCAATCGTCCGTAGACCCCGTGCTGAACTTTGGACTGGGGGACCATGACAAGGTGGACTCCGTGCTGGTGATCTGGCCGGATGATGGTTTCCAGGTGTTGAAAGCGGTAGCGGCGGATCAGCGATTGCAGGTGGAAAAGCAGCATGCCGCGGGCGTATGGAATTATACGAGACCGGTGGCGCCATTGCTACAGGCCGACCCGCATCCCGGCCCTCTCTACGTCGAGAACAGCTTTAGCGACTTCGATATACAGCCCTTGCTGTTGAACTATCTTTCCCGCAGCGGCCCTTGTATGGCCAGGGCGGATGTCAACAAGGACGGGACGGGAGACATTTTTATAGGAGGCTCGAAGGGACATCCCGCACACCTTTATATACAGACTGCCACCGGCGCGTTACAACTATCTGCACAGCCCGCCATCGAACGGGATTCGCTGGGAGAGGATGGAGCGGCCGAGTTCTTTGACGCCAATGGAGATGGAGCGCCGGATCTTTTTGTTGCCGGCGGCGGCTATGAGTTCGAGGAGAATGATCCGTTGCTGCAGGGAAGGCTGTATCTGAATGACGGACGGGGACATTTCACGCGGGCGGCGGAAGGGGCTGTACCCGTTTGGGATGCAAGTGTGGATGTGGTGCGTGCGGCCGATGTGGATGGAGATGGGGATCTGGACCTCTTTTTAGGAGGAAGGGTGATACCCGGCAAATATCCTTTGTCGCCGGGCAGCAGGGTCTGGCTCAACGATGGCAAGGGACATTTTACGGATGGGACATCGCAGGTGGAGCCCGGGCTGGAGCATAGCGGTATGGTTACCGATGCCTTGTGGATCGATCTGAACAAAGATGGAAAACAAGACCTGGTGATGGTGGGAGAGTGGATGCCGGTAAAAATTTATCTCAACAAAGGCGGAAGACTGGAAGATGCATCGGAGAAATATATCCATTTCCCTTCTGCAGGATGGTGGAACCGTATCGCCGCCGCGGACCTGGATGGAGATGGGAGTCCCGACCTGGTGCTGGGCAATCAGGGATTGAACAATCAATTCCATGCCACAGAGAAGGAACCTTTGACATTATACTATAAGGACTTCGACAACAACGGGACCATCGACCCTGTATTCTGTTATTATATAGATGGCGTATCTTATCCCGCCGCATCGCGGGACGATCTTACCACACAGGTGCCGATGCTCAAAAAGAAGTTTTTAGAATATCATGACTATGCAGATGCTACGATCCAAAACCTGTTCAGTGCGGACGAGCTGAAAGATGCGGGGTCTTTGCGGGCGGAGACGCTCCATACCGTGTGGCTGCAAAACAAGGGTGATGCGGGATTCCGGCTAAGGGAGCTGCCTGTGGAAGCGCAGTATGCGCCCGTGTATGCGATAGCGGCCATGGATATCGATGGGGACGGGCATAAGGACCTGGTGCTCGCGGGCAATAATCAATGGACGCGGATCCGATTTGGCCGTTGGCGGGCCAGCCATGGGGTGTTGTTATTGAATGACGGGAAGGGTGGTTTTAAATATGTACCACAACCTACCAGCGGGCTGCAGCTGCGGGAAGATATACGCAATGTGTTGGAATTGGGTAAGAACAGGCTGCTGTTTGGTGTGAATGACGCACCGGCGAAAATTTACCGGACAGTAGGCGTATCGAAAACGGACAGTTCCATGCGGTAATTGTTATATAAGTAGTTGAAATACATCGGTCTAGCAAAGTGGCATCTTTTTTCGGCGGAATGGGGGATTAATCACCCCACCATGTTCAAAAACTATCTTAAGATCGCTCTCCGCAGCATCATGCGGCACAAAGCCTATTCCATTATCAATATTTCAGGGCTTGCCATCGGTATGGCATCCAGCATTCTGATCCTGTTATGGGTGCAGAATGAGCTGAGCTATGACAGGTGGCATAAGCATGCGAATCAGATCTATAGGATCACGTCGGCCGCGGAAGGTTTTAAGACTGCCGTATCGTGCGCGGGTTTTCCCCGGGCTTTTCAGGCGGCGATACCAGGTATAAAGAATACCGTGCGTCTTTCGGATATCCGTAGCGTGCTGTTCACGATCGGGGATAAGAAATTCAAGGAGAACAGGACATTCTATACCGACAGCACTTTCCTGGACGTCTTTTCCTTTCCGTTGGTGAAGGGGGATCCAAAGACCGCCCTGATGCGACCCGATGGTGTCGTGATCACGGAGGAGCTGGCTACAAAATATTTTGGGAAGGACAACCCGCTGGGAAAGGTCTTGAGAAAGGATAATCACGAAGATGTGGTTGTCACGGGGGTGCTGAAGAATATCCCCGACAATTCCCATCTGCAGTTCGACGTGCTGCTGTCACTGTCATCCCCGGCCGTCCAGCGTGAAATGAACTCCAATCTATGGGATAATTTCAGCTTTTATGACTATCTACAGCTGGACGACCATTTCAATGCGACACCGGCAGCGCTGGCAGGGATAGAGGGTCAGATGAACAAGATCTTCAAAGATCAAAAGACGGGGATCCGGATAGACCTGCGTTTGCAGCCGCTGACCCGGATACATCTGCATTCCAATCTGCAGATAGACCTGCCCGGGCAAGGCGATATCCAGTATGTGAATATATTCTTTATCGTGGCGATCTTTATCCTGGTGGTGGCCTGTATCAATTTTATGAACCTTGCCACGGCGCGTTCGGCGCGGAGGGCAAAGGAAGTGGGCCTGCGTAAAGTAGTCGGCGCGGTGAGAGGGCAGCTGATCGGTCAATTCCTGGGAGAATCCCTCCTTATCTCTTTCTTCTCGCTGTTGATAGCCATGCTCGTGGTATGGCTGGTGTTACCCTCCTTTGCGCAGCTGGCGGGCAAGACATTGTCCGTGAGCATATGGGACGGGAAGCTGTTGCTGACCCTGATAGGTATTTCGATAGCCACGGGACTTATTTCAGGGAGCTATCCCGCCTTATTCCTTTCCGGCTTCCAGCCGGTGAAGGTGCTGAAGGGGAATCTAAAGAGCCTGGGCGGCAACCGGTTTTTCCGGAATGCGCTGGTGGTAGTGCAGTTTGTCGTATCCATCGTGCTGCTGATCGGCACCGTCGTTATATATAATCAGCTGCGCTATATCAAGAACAGGAACCTGGGATTCGAGAAGTCTAACCTGGTATATATGTATATGCAGGGGAATATGTGGAACAAAAAACAGGCCTTGTATGACGGACTGGCGCAAAGCCCGTTGACCAGTGACTTTACCGTTACGGACCAGCTGCCGATCAATCTTTATAGCGGTACGGTCAATGTGATCTGGCCGGGCAAGGACCCCAAGGTGCAGATCGTTTTTCCTTCTATGCAGGTCAGCGAGACCTTCTTCGATATCTTTCATATGAAGATGCTGAACGGCCGTCCATTCTCGAAGGATTTCAAGGCGGACACGAGTAATTTTATCCTGAACGAGACCGCGGCGCGTACCATGGGTATGACGGCGGCCAACGCGGTGGGACAACAGATCTCCTTCCAGGATAGTAAGGGGACCATTGTCGGCGTAGTGCAGGATTTCAACTACAAACCTATTCAGCGGACCATCGAGCCCCTGATCATGCAGCTGAACCGGTGGGGTGGGGTCATCGTCGTACGGACCAAACCGGGCAGCGCGGAAGCGACCATCAAGACGCTGAGTAAGCTGAGCATGCAATACGATCCTGCTTATCCGGTGGCCTATGGCTTTCTCGACCAGGACCTGGCCAATCAATATAAGGGTGAACAGCAGATGGGCAGCATTTTCAATTTGTTTGCCCTGCTGGCTATCTTTATCTCCTGTCTCGGGCTGTATGGGTTGTCGGCGTATATGGCCGAACAACGGACCAAGGAGATCGGCGTTCGGAAAGTATTGGGCGCCTCATTGTTAAATATCGTACGGCTGCTGTCCACCGACTTTACCCGGCTGATCATCATCGCTATGATCATTGCCATTCCCCTGGCATGGTGGGCGGTGAATAAATGGCTGGAAAGCTTTGCCTACCACATCCATGTGGGATGGCCCATATTCGTGCTGGGGCCTATCGCGGCACTGTTCATCGCCTGGATCACCGTGAGCTACGAGTCCGTGAAGGCGGGGGTGACCAATCCGGTGAAGAGCCTGCGGTCCGAGTGATTATCGCTGCCAGACTTTGTAGCCGTAGGCCGGCAAGGTGATCGTCATACCCGCGTGCTGGCTGGTGCCGTCGAATACATCGGTCCAGTCCGTGTTGGCCAGCGCTGCCGGAAATGTATATGTCACCGGCGCATTGCGGAGGTTTACCATCGTCAATACGGTATTGTTACCCGTCGTCTTTGTAAAGACGCATGCATCGTCGCTGGCGTACGACTGAAGCGTGCCGTTGCGCAGGGTAGCGCTGTTGTTACGAAAGGCAATGAGCTTTTTATATTCCATCCACACATCCGCATTGATGGTCCAGTCGATGGTCGTGCTGTTGTTGAAGAAATTCAGCTTTATCGGGCAATCCACTTCCTGGCCGTTGTAGATCATGGGGACGCCCTTCATATAGGCCGCCACGATAAAGGCCGCCATCGAACCTGTTTGACCGCCGAAGAGGTCCAGCGGCGTACCATCGGAATTATCCACGTCGTGGTTGGAGATATAACGTACTACCTGTGCTCCGGCGGTGGCGTTGGTGTATTCCGCCGTGTTGAGACTGTCGATGAGCTTTACCGTACGGCCCGCCTTGTAGACCTGGTCCCGGAGCGTATAGTAAAAGCCCATGCCATATTCCAGCTGGAAGCCGGCCATGAAGTGGTCCTTTCGGGTACCTTCCGCAAACAACAGCAGCTTATGATTGGGAATATGCTGGAGCGAATCCAGCGCCGCCTGCCAGAAGTCGAAGGGGATAAAGTCGGCGGCATCGCAGCGATACCCATCGATATTGGCGGTATATACCCAGTATTGCATGGCGCGGATCATGGCTTTTCGCATAGTCGTGTTGGTGAAATTCAGGGCCGCCACGTCGTTCCAGCCCGTATTGGGCGGCGAGATGATATTGCCCGCGCCGTCTTTCATATACCAGTCCGGGTGTTGGGTGATCCAGGGATTGTCCCAGGAGGTATGATCGGCCACCCAGTCGAAGAGCACCGCCATATGACGGGCATGGGCCTGGTCCACCAGGGAGCGGAGATCGGCCAGGGTACCGAATTCAGGATTGACGCCTGCGTAATCTTTTACGCAATAGGGTGAGTTGACGGATTTGACGACCCCTACCGGGTAGGTGGGCATGAGATACAGCACATTGACGCCAAGCGCGCGGATGGAGTCCAGTCTGTCCTGCACGCCTTTGAAATTGCCCTGCGGGCTAAAGGCACGCATATTCACCTGGTAGATGATGGCGTCCTGTGCGGCCGGTGTCTCCGTATAGGGCGTACCGTATTGGGCCGGCAGGGTGTCTGTGTTGACGGGTGGCGGATCGGGCGGGGAGGTGGGTGCGTCGCCTGTCTTGTGGCAGGCAGCTGCTATGAGCGCAATATAAAGCCAATTCATTTTCATCTTTGTTTAATGCTTGTTCAGTTGATAGGTGTACTTGCCCGGCACGTGCAGGTCCAGGATAATGGTATAATCGCCGTCCGAGGGTACGGACAGATTGTTCAGCCCCGCCGTATAGCCAAAAAAAGGATTGTCGGCATATACCAGCTTGCCCGTGTTGTCGATGCCAAAGTCGATGGACCAGGCATTGTTGGCGCGGAATTTAAAAGAGCCCGCCTGTATCATATGGGCCGTCACCATCCAGACCTGGTTGGTCGCATCATAGCTCATCTGGGTGTCATTGTTCCATCCGCCGGGTGTGGCGTCCCCGATGATGCTCCAGGTAGTGGCCGTAGCCGTCCAGGTGTTGTTGTTCAGATTGGCCGTCAGCTCATAATAGCCTCCATCGGGTACGGATAGTCCGGCCGCCGCGCCGTCCGTGTTAAAGGCGCCATTGCCGCCGTCTCCATAATTGATATGGTTCCAGTCGGGGGCGCTGGTGTATTTGAAATATTGAAGACCGGCGCCCGTGATATTGACATAGCCTTCATAAAGACCGGCTCGTCCATCTACAGGACCGATGGTAGGAGCGGAGCCCGGGTCCCAGTTCTGATAGGCCCCGGGAACATAGAGGTTAAGTCCGTATGGCGTTACGTTGACGACCACCGTATTGGAATAAACGGCAGGGACTGTAGAGGCGGCGCCATTATATTGATTGATATTGGATACGATGCGGATGGCCATGGGATTGGCCGCGCCTGGCGTCAGGCCCATGCTGTTGGAAAGGTTGTTCAGGTCCTTGCCGGCAAAGGCGTAGTTGAGGATGTTGTTGCCGGCCGGCAGCGTACGGGCGTTGGCCCATCCGCCGGCAGTGTCGGAAGCCTTGTCTATCTGCAAGGTATAGGTGATGGCCGTGCTGGCGCCATAGTTCACCGCGGGCCACTGGAAGTGGAGGACCGTGTCTTCGTCGTTGTTGATGGTGAGGACTACCTGGGGCGCGCTGGCGGATAGGGCGTTGCCGGTGAAAGAACCCTGGGTGAGGATCAGATTGGCGCCGTCCTTTTTGCAGGAGACGAACAGGCCCATCGGGATGGCGGCGAAAAGCATCACTACTATTAGGATCGATAATGATTTGTACATACAATGATTTTTAATAGCCAGGGTTTTGGGTGAGGTTGGTATTGGCAATAAGGTCGGTGGCGGGTATGGGAAAAAGCGCGAAGTGCGCATCCACGGATGCCCCATCCTTTACGCCGCCTTTCCAGGGCCAGAGATAGGCGCTGCCGGTGAACCTGCCATAACGGATGAGATCGGTGCGGCGGAACCCTTCCCAATACAATTCCCGCTGCCGCTCATTCAGGATATCCGTCAGCGTGATACTGCCCAGCGCATTGCCGTTGTTCTCATAACCCCGTTGACGGAGCTGGTTGACATAGTTCAGGGCCGTCGTCGCATCCCCGCCGGCGCCGCCTCTCAGCACGGCCTCGGCATAGACCAGGTACATTTCCGCCAGCCGGAAAAGGGGGAAGTCGGTATTGCACAGCACGCCGTTGGGCGAATAGGGAGTGGTGCTGTCCTTCCGGAGGTTGCTGAACTTATGCACCTGCAGGCCGTCGCCGAAGGTGAGGACATCGGCCACTTCCAACGTGCCGGCCCCAAACATAGCCCGCTTGTCCGCACTCCCGCTGTAGTCGCCAAAGCTCTGCGGCAGGGGTTTCGTACTGCGATTGCCCAGCCATCCGCCCGCGGGGATCCCGAAATTCTTATTGTCCGTGGGATCGGTGCCGTGCG
Organism: Puia sp.; assembly: GCA_035545935.1. Classification (GTDB taxonomy): domain Bacteria; phylum Bacteroidota; class Bacteroidia; order Chitinophagales; family Chitinophagaceae; genus Puia. The sequence goes on from DASZXP010000031.1 coordinate 54,702, forward strand.
CGGAACAGATAAGGAAAGTAGTGCCTCCATAGTTCTGCGAATTCGTGGCGTCATAGGCAATCGGCAGTATGACCTCCGTATTGCCTATATTGTTATCGCTGAGGAAGAGATCGCGATAGTGGTCCATCAGCTGATAACCCGCGCCAAGGACTTTTGATGCATAGGTGATGGCGTCCGTATATCTTGGCGTGCCTGTATATATTTCCGCATTCAAATACATACGCGACAGAAGCGCCCAGGCTGCCCCCTGGTCCGCACGGCCATATTCATTGTGATGGGGCGCTGCCAGATCACCGTCGATGGCCTTCAGCTCCGACTCGATGAAGTTGAACAGATCGGTCCTTTTGATCTGCTTGGGGATATACTTGCCGATGGGATCATTTTCCGTCACCATGGGCGGATTGCCAAAGAGGTCCATCAGCACCCAATACTGGAACGCCCGCAGGAAGCGGGCCTCCGCCCTATAACGCCGGATGCTGTCCTGGTCGGCAGGGGTAAAGCCATGAGATTTGATGGCATCGTCCGTGGCGTTGCGGAGGAATTCATTGGCCACCGTGATCTGGAAAAGGCTCCGGGTATAGAGGGCATTGATATAAATATTATTGGAGGTCCAGTTGATGTTGTGGAAATTTTGCAGATAACCGTCGTTCCAGGCGCACACATCCTCGTCGGTGGTCAGCTCCTGCATATTCCAGTATGCCCGCAGAAAATCCGTGGTGGCCGGGTCGGTGATGCCCGCGACATTGACATCCGAGACGCCGGTGCCGGAACTGCTCGCAAGGGAGTAGCTTCCGTAGACCTTGGCCAGCGACTGTTTGTAGCCGGCGGGAGTGCTGTACTGGGTGATGGATGTATTCGAATTCAGCGGCTGCCGGTTGAGGTCCTTGGTACAGCCGGCAAAACAGGCCGCTATGATCAGGATAGTAAGAGATCGTAATTGCATATAAAGAGTTATTGAGTTAGAAAGAAAGGTTCGCGCCCAGCACCCAGATCCTTGGACGGGGATAAAGCGCGTTGTCGATGCCGCCATAGATCTCCGGGTCGATGCCTTTGTATTGGGTGATGGTAAATACATTCTGACAGTTGGCGTTCACCCGCAGCTTCAACTTATCATGTAAGACAGCGCCTACGTTGTAGGACAACCCCAGATTATCCATTTTCAGAAAAGACGCATTCTGTACATAATAGTCTGACTGCGGCTGACTATATACAAAACCCGTATGGAGCACATCGTTCATCGTATTGGCCAGGTAGCCCAGCGGGTTCAGGATATTCGAGCGGATGGCGCCTTCCGTGATCCCGTTGTACATATAGTTGCCCGTATTGGCGCGCAGCACCGTGCTCAGGGTCCATTTTTTCCAGCTGAACTGGGTGCTGAACCCATATATGAACACGGGGAAGGGCGACTTGTACCGGTAAAGGTCCTGCTGGTTGATGACCCCGTCCTTATTTAGATCCGCATACACGCCTTCGATGGGATGACCGCTCTTATCGTACAGCTGGTGATAGACATAAAACGCATTTACGTTGTAGCCCACCGAGTTGATCTGTACGCCGTTGGACTGGAGCGAGCCGGGGTAAGCGGAATCCTTGACAGCCGTCAGGTTGGTGATCTTATTGCTGTTGTAGGCGACATTGAAGCCGGCGTCCCAATTGATATCCTTTGTCTTTAGCAAATTGACGCTGAGCTGGAACTCCACGCCTTTGTTCTCCACATTACCCACATTGGTGAGGAGGGTGCTGCTGAAATTGGAGCCCGCGGGGATGCTCACCACGTTGAGGAGGTCCTTTGTCTTTTTGTAATAGAAGTCGATGCTGCCGTTGACCCTGTTCTTAAGGAGGACGTAATCGATGCCGGCATTGTAAGTAGCCGTTTGTTCCCATTTCAGGTTCCGGTCATACGCCGCCGGTGACGCCATATTATACAGGCTGTCCCCAAACTGGACCATGGAGGTATTGTCGCTGATGGAATATACCGCCAAATAAGGGTAGTTGTAGAACCCGTCCTGGTTGCCCGTAACGCCATAGCTCAAACGCAATTTCAGGTCCTGCCGGGCGATCCAGGTAAAGGCCAGCGAAGGGAACACCCCCCATCGGACCTCCGGTGCAAATCGCGAGGAACCATCCGTACGGAGGGAGGCCGCGAGGACGTATCGATCATCATAAGTATACACCAGTCGACCATAGTAAGATATCAGCGTATTGCGGGGTTTGTCGAGGGGGAACAACGGGTTGCTGCCCGGGATGGTATCACCATTGGCCCGGAGACTGGCATAGTTGTAATTCGTCGAAAGATTATCGTAGTAGCCGTAACCTGCCGTGGCCGATATATGGCTGCGGATGGATCGTAAATTCTTCTCATAGCTGAGATAGAACTCGCCCACCTTGTTGCCCACCGTATTCATGTATCGATTGCGCTGACCGCTGTCCAGGTAGTTCTGGGCGGCATAGGCTGGTACGTCGATGGTCCCGTGACCCTTGGCGATGTCATAACCTAAATTCACGTTGGCATGCAGTTCGGGGAGGAAGGGCAGTGAATAGTCCAGCTGGATATTGCCATAGCTGCGCTGGGCCGTGCTGAGATTGCGATAGAGGTTGAGGAGCGCCACCGGATTGCGGGGCGCCAGCTTGTTCAATGTCACCGCGCCCGAGCCGGCATCGACCGAAGCCCATTCGAAATAGTCGCCGTAGGGGGATTTGGCATGCACCGGTTGCGTAGGATCGAAGTACACCGCGGAAGAAATGGCCGCGCTGTTGGCAAACCGGGCCTTATTGACGGCGCCTTTGAGGTTGATCTCTATTTTCAATGCGCCATCCAGGAGGCGGGGGCTTAGGGAGATGCCGCCCGTCATCCGTTGTAAGTTATCCGTGCGCAGGAGTCCATCCTGGTTGAGATACCCAAAGGACAGGCGATAGGGAAGATCCTTGAGGCCACCCGTCATGGTAATATTATTGTCCGTGGTAAGGGCTGTCTGGTAGATCTCTTTTTGCCAGTCCGTATTGGCGTTGCCCATAAGGGATTTATAGGTGTGTACGTTGTCGTAGGAGCCGTTCCCCAGGCTGTCGACATAGGCGTGGAACTCACCGGCCGTCATCGTGGCGGCTTCTTTTACCAGCTTGGATACGGAGACCTGGCTGATGAAATTGAAGACAGGATGGCCCGTGCTTCCTTTTTTGGTGGTGATGAGGATGACCCCGTTGGAGGCCCTGCTGCCATAGATGGCCGTGGCGGCGGCGTCCTTGAGGATGGTGAAGGAGGCGATCTCCGAGGGATTGACCATGCTCAGCGGGTTACCGACCCCATAGATATTGGTATTGTTGATCGGCAGCCCGTCGATGACGATGAGGGGATCGTTGCTGGCGCTAAGAGAGGCTCCGCCCCGTATGCGGATGGTGCTGCCTGAACCCGGGGCTCCGCCATTGGAGGTGATGGATACGCCCGCCACCTTGCCGGCAATAAGCTGTTCGGGAGTGATGATGCTGCCCTGCTGGAAGTCTTTGGAAGTCACCGTGGCGATGCTGCCCGTAACCTCTTTCTTTTTTACGGAGCCATAGCCGATGATGACGACATCGTTGAGGGAGCCGGCGGCCGGCCGGAGGGCGATGTTCAATTTGCCTGTGGCGGGTACGCGGACCGTTTCATAACCGATGAAGCTGATGAGGAGGGTAGCGCCTTTGGGAACGTTGAAAGAAAAGCGGCCCTCATTGTCCGTAGTAGTGCCGCCCCTGTTGCCTTCGATGCTGATGGAGGCGGCTTCGATGGGCTGGCCTTTTTCATTGCGGACCGTACCCGTGACGAGGATGGTCGGAGCTTGTGTTCTCCCCTCCATACATGCCAGGAGAAGCAGTAATGCAGTTAGTACTAATTTCATATGACAAAAATGTTATGTCAAAGAAACCCAGCCTTGCCGCAAAGAGCAATTTATACAAATGGAATATGGAAAATATTGAGCTTTTGGGACCTGCCTGCTCAGGTATGTGACTGACTATGAATTCGCTATGGACGTATTTGAATTTTTGTAATATAGATGCAGTCCGTCCTTTTTAGATGCTTTTTATATCCATGACCCGGGCCTCGAATTCGTCATTGGGGATGATGGACCTGTTCTTGATCCGGGTCTTATAGGCATAGATGGTATTCACGGAGTATCCCAGGATCTGAGCTATCTTATCGTTGTCGCTGATGCCCATCCGGATCAGGGCGAAGATGCGAAGGTCGATATTGAGGGGCTCGTTGTCCTTCAGATCGATCTGGTCCTCCTCTTTAAAAAGGGTATTGAACTTGTCCACGAAATGGGGGAAGATCTTCAAGAACACCGTATCGAAGCTCTTCAGCAGCTCTTCCTTTTCCTTTTTCAGCTGGATATTGTTTACGATGAAGCGGATGTCCTCCAGCTTGCGTTCGGCTATTTTCTGATCCAGGGTCTTTTTAAGCCTTTCCAGCTTTACAAAGAACTCCGAGTCCAGGCTAAAGAAATAGCCGATATATTCTTCCTTTATCTTGTTGGCCTCCTCGAGCTTGTCATTGATCTGGCGTTGGACCTCATGTGCCTCCGTGATCATCTGCTGGGCCTTTTTCAGTTTTTTCACCTGGCGTCGGATGACGACGATGAGAAAGACCAGGACGACCAGCAGGAGGGTGACCACCGCCGAGTAGCGGATAAGGAGCTTCCGTTCCGACTCCACCGCATTGATCTTTTCGGATTCTATAAGGGAAAGGATGCTGCTGACCTGTACTTTCCGGAGACGGGCCCCATAGAACTCTGCGTTGTGGATGGCTGTCTCGATAAAGAGGGAGGCGTGCTTGACATCGCCCGCCTTGTAGAAGAGGTCCGCCAGGGTAAAGATGGCGAAGGTTTCCTTGGTGGAGCTTCGGATATCCGCCATGGCCGCCTGTATCATGAGGTCGATAGCCCGGGTGGTCTGGCCTTTCTGCTGATAGATGCCGCTGAGGGTGGAGGCTGTCAGGGCCAGCTCATGGTCTGTCAGCTTTTTACTGTCCAGCAGTCGCTGGAAATAATCGGCCGCCTGGTCGATACGCGTGCTTTTGAAATCCCGCAGTCCGCTGTAATAGGCATATTCAAAAGAGCTTTGCGGATAAAAAGCAAGGGCCGAGTCCATGTAAAGATTGCCCTGGTCGTCGTATTGTTTGGAATGATAGCCGCCGTCATAATCGTAATTGGCCAGATCATAATAATATCGGCCCATCAGGGTATAATAGGTGGCTTTGAGGGAATCCGGGGATTGGGTTATGGTCGTGATGCGCAGGGAATCATAGGTCTCGCGGAAGAGGCCGGAGGAAAGGAGGATAAAACAAAGGTTTAGCCGGGCCTCCGTGATCAATTGCTTGTCCCCCGACTGGTAAGCCAGCTCCTGCATCTTACCTGCATAGAGGTAGGCGGAGTCATACTGAAAGATGCGGTATTCGTTGTAAAGGTCGCGGTATAAGGGAAAGAGGGTGTGGATGTCCCGGGTAGGACTGGTGTTGAGCTGGGATTGCAGCTGCGCGATGGTCTTTTGTTTGGCTGCATCATAGTCCTTTGTTCTTCCCAGAACGGTGGTGAGCTCTTTCAGCAGGCTGTCCGTACCCGCCTGTGCATTCACCGGGAGCGTCGTTAATAAAGCCAAACAGAGGGATATCCACTTCATATAAGCCGGAAAGATAAATAATTAATATTGAAATTTTTTTTATGCGTGCTCATACCTGTGAAGATCAAGGAGCTGTTGCGCGGCCCGGCCTCGTGGGACTTTATTTTTTCTATATCCGGTTTGTATAAGTTGCCCGGGCTGCCGGTGACTTGTTCCTTTGGCCCTTATTTAATAGTTGGTTAATCCTGATTGTAGCAGCCGCCCGCAGGGCGGCTTTTTTTGCCCGGCTATTAAACCTGCGGAGGCATTACTCGTCACAGGGACAATCTCTAACTTTTGCTGCTATGAAAAAAGATCTACTTATTTTCTTTTTGATTCTTAATACTACCACTGTATTTTCTCAATCACCCGATAAAAAGATCAAAGACCTCATGGACGCTGCCGATGTACCGGGGCTTTGCGTAGGGGTTATTCGAAATGGAAATATCCAATACGTAAAGGCGTTTGGGTATAAGAATACCGCCCTGCATCAGCTAAATGACACCGCCACCTGTTTTTATGCCGCCAGCCTGGCCAAGTCGTTGTTTGCCTACCTCGTGATGCAGCTGGTACAGGAAAAACGGATCGATCTGGACAAGCCATTGTATACCTATTTGCCCAGGCCATTACCCGAATATGACAACTATAAGGACCTTGCGGGAGATGACAGATGGAAGCTGCTCACGGCCCGTCACTGTCTGGATCATACGACGGGTTTTCCCAACTGGCGGCAATTCAATCCTCATGGCAATAACAAGCTGGAGATCCTCTTCCGGCCCGGAGAACATTTCGCTTATTCAGGCGAGGGGATCAATCTGCTGCAGCTGGTGGTGGAGACCATCACCAAAAAGGGACTGGAACAGCTGGCCCAGGAGCGGATCTTCCAACCTTTTGGCATGCGCCGGACGAGCTTTGTCTGGCAGCCCGCCTTCGGGCGTAACTTTGCCGTAGGCCATGACAAGAATGGAGATACCCTCCCCCTGATGCGATACAATACGGCGTATGCGGCGGGCTCCATGGAAACCACCGTGGCGGATTATACAAGATTTGTACAGGCCGTGCTGTCAAGCAAGCGGCTCGATCCGAAAATCCAACAGCAGATGCTGACCCCGCAGGTGGAAGTGGGCGGCTGGAAGGAAGCATCCATCTTCGACTCGTCCATCGCCGTTCAAAGTAAAGCGATGCAGGTAGCCTATGGACTTGGCTGGGGCTTGTTTGCCAGCAATCATGGGACCGCCTTTTTCAAAGAGGGACATCTGGATGGATGGGAACATTATGTGATCGCCCTGCCGGCGGAGAGGGCGGCGCTGATCATCCTGTGCAATAGCTCCAACGGAGAAAGCATGTTCAAAGAATTGGTGGAAAAGCTTATGGGCACGACCATCCCCTGGAAATGGGAGGGGTACTGGCCCTACGGGCCCAATGTCAGGCTGCCCGCGTCGGCGTTGCAGCCTATCACAGGTGTATACGACGGTAAGCTGAAAGCCATCATCACCCTGCAAGGGGACAGGCTGAAGGCGGAATCACCCACCGTGAACCTTCCGAAGACCAGTTTATACGCCATAGACGCCACCCATTTTTATCTAAAGATCATGGATACGCGCATCGAATTCATAAAGGGCTCCGACGGTAAGGTCATCAAGGCAGTGCTCGATGACGAGGGCGAGCATTATGAGTTGAAGAAAATACGTTGAGCTATCGTATCAGGATAAAGCTGCCCTTGCGGCTGAAGGTGCCGCCGGACGGACATTCCATTTCCACGAAATAGACATAGGTGCCCGGAGCGCATTTCTGCCCGTTGTAGGTGCCGTCCCAGCAGGAGGCCCTGTCGCCCGCGATGAAGTCATTGCGCTCGAATACTTTTTCGCCCCAGCGTCCAAAGATGACCATATGCTTCACGATGGAGATGCCTTTTATCATAAAGACATCGTTGGATCCGTCGTTATTGGGTGTAAAGGCATTGGGGATGCGTACATGGCTTTCCTGGCAATCGACCGCCACCACTATCGTGTCGGAGGCTTTACAATATTGGTTATACACCTTCAGCACATATTCGGTAGTGGCAAGGGGCAGGCAAACCGGTGACGGGCAATCGTAACAGCTGAGATATTTTTGGGGCAGCCACTGCCAGCGGATAATATCGGAGCTGCCGGTGGCATTCAACGTGGCGTCATAGCCCGCCTCCACCATCACATTGGGACCTGCATTCACCGTGGGCAGCGGATGTACCGCTACGACAATGGATTTGGTATGTACAAAACAGCGATGATCGTCCGAGCCCTCCACCGTATAGGTGATGTCTTCCGTGGGCGTGCCGACGGGATTGGCGATATCCGTATGATCCAGCCCTTGCGTATCGTCGATCCAGGTATAAAGTGTTTCGCCGCTGGCGTTCAGTTGAAGGGTATCGCCCGCGCAAATGGAGGCCGTTGGCCGAAGCTGCAGGTTACCCGGCTGGACCACCTGGACCGTCAGCGGCGCCGTATTTTGACAGCCGATATCGTCCTTTATCGTCAATGTATAGTCCGTCGTGACCGTGGGGCTGGCGATAGGAGTGGCGATATCGGGGTCGCTGAGACCCGTGGCGGGACTCCACTGATAGACACTGCCGCCGCTGGCTGTCAATGGCTGTGAATCGCCCCGGCAGATCACCGGGCTGGCGGGAGACACCGTAGCCACCGGATTGGGTCTGATCTTGACGGGATCTGGCAATGTAGTGTCAGTGACGCAGCCCGCATCATTCTGCACCAGCAGGGTCGCTATATAAGATCCTGCCGTCAGGTATTTATGAGTGGCGTTGCCATCCGGGGAGGCGACGATGCTTCCGTCGCCAAAATCCCACGTATAGTTGCTGCCGTACGTGACGTTGGAAGATAAGGTAACGTTATTACCGATACATGTTTCCGGAGGCGCCTTGGGGAGGACCACGGATGGCTGGCGGATGATCACAGAGTCAATATATTGTCCCTGTAGTCCGTTGTAAGTATACACCGTCAGCGTGACGATATAAGTGCCTGCCTTCTCGTATACGTGACTTGGATAGTTGACATTGCCCGCCGTATTGCCGTCGCCGAAATCCCATGCCACCGACACCGCATTGTAGGAAGTGTTGGTAAAGGACACCAGCAGGGGAGGGCAGCTGCCCGTCACATAGGAAGAATTGTATTGAAAATGCGAATTGAAATTCCGTACGATGATGGTCACCGGAGTTGCCGTAGAGGCGCAGGGTACCGACGGATTGGACGCCGACATGGTCACGGTATAGGTTCCCGGCACAGTATAAGTATGCGATGGATACGGATCGGTGGAGGTGGCGCCGTCGCCAAAATCCCAGCTATAGGTAGTGTTGGTATTGCCGTAGTCCTGGGTATTGTTGTAAAAGTACACCGTCGTATTGAGGTGCACGTCTGTGCCGGAAGGGTAGAATGCCGCCTTGGGACCGTTGACAGACACCGACTGTGTGCTGGGTATGTTGGAGGAGCATCCTGCCGCATCCGTGATCTGCATGCTGACATAGTAAGCGCCGGGATTGGCATACAGGTGGGTGATCTTCCCGCCCTTGTTCTGTGTGAGCGTATTGCCGTCGCCAAAATTCCATGTCCAGGAAAGGATCTTATTGTCGGGTGTGGAATGGGAAGTATCTTCCAGCACCACGGGAGATTGATAACATAGCTTGTCGGCGTCCACCTGGAACCCGCCTACCGCGCCTTTGATGGCCAGGGGCATGATATTGGTGGTGTCCATACAGCCAAAGCCAAGGCTTTTGAAGATAAAACGGAGACCTTGCTCACCCGCCTTGAAACCCGTAACGGTACCCGTGTAGGAAGTGATCCATCTATAGTTGTAATAAGGGTCGGAGCGAACGCCGGTGAAAGGCGTGCCGTCGCCATATTGCGCGTCCGTAAATATGTATCCTGTATAATAAGAGCCGTAGTCATAGACATTGTCGCTCTGGAACGGGTTCCTGTCGAAATTGGCTATTTGAATGTTCACCGTGGTGTTGCCGCAGGCGGAGCTCTTGTCGCCCGTAAGCAGTGGATTTTGTTTAAGCAGCACCGGGATCGCGCCATAGGGCAGTGATGTGGTCAGCGAACATGTCCCGTTGATGGCAGTCAGGGTGGGCGTATAGAACCCTGTCTTCTTATAGGTGTGGGTTGTTTGGGCCTGATTGCCTGGAGTGGTGAGCGTCGAACCATCTCCAAAATTCCAGACCAGGCTGGTGGCGTTCACCGAACTTTGGCTGAACGTGACATCTCCTCTCGTACCGTCGCAGGTATTGGTATAGCTGTCGAGATGGGGGAAGGGAGGTTTTACGATCACCGTTTTGGTGATCGTAGTATCACAACCGCCCACGCTGCGGACATATACCTTGGCGGTATAAGTGCCTTCCGCGCCATAGGTATGCGACATGCTGGGAGAAGAGCCGTAATTGACCGTACCGTCGCCGAAGTCCCAGGTATAGGAGTTGATGTCCATGGCCGTGGTGGGGTTCGTCGAGAAGATGGCGGGTGTATTACCACAGACCGGGTTGGGGTTTATATTGAGGTCCAGCGCGGTGATCAGGGGGTCCACCGTAATGACATTGGAATACACCGTGCCTTTACACCCGCTCTGCGTCACATAATCCAGCCTGGCGATATACTTGCCTGTATTCGGATAGGTATGGCTGGGAGTAGCGCCTGTCGAGGTGGCGTTCCCGTCCCCAAATGTCCAGTTGGTAGTAGTCAGGGGCTCGGACGAATAGGTAGTGAAGGTCACCGTGATGGGCTGGTTACAGACCGCCGGATTGCCGGGGGTGGTATATACTGCCACCGGATTGGGCGGAGGCTGGCTGTTGACCTTGTACGAGAATGTGCCCGTACAGCCGCTGGCCGTTTTATAGCTCAATGTAACATTGTACGTGCCCGTGTTCTTGAATCCATGGGTCGGGTTCGGGTCTGTCGACGTGCCGCCGTCCCCGAAGTTCCAGCTGGTGGACGTCAAAGCTTCCGAGGAGCTGGTGTGGAAGGTGATGGTCATCAGCGAGGAGCACACCGAGAGTACGGCCGGATCCGCATAGATATTGACCGCGGGTCTTGTGATATTCACCGTTTGGATCGTAGTGGCCGAACAACCGTCGGCGTTGGTGCTTCTAAGCCAGACACTGTAAGAACCATCAGCCGTATAGGTATAGGAAGGGTTTTGTTTTGTACTCGTGATATTGGGGTTGTTGTAGTATAGATAGTTGAAATCCCATTCCGATCTTACGGCGCCCGGAGTCGGGTCGTTGAAATTGACGGCCACCGGTGAACCACAGGGCGAGGTGATGGACGACGTAAAGCCGGTGGGGTGAGGGACATCCTTTACGGAAATATGCTTTACGGCCGACTGCGGACAGGTGCCGAATGTATTCCGCAGCTCGATGGTATGATCGCCCAGCGTACTGAAGTAGGTATAGAGATTGCCATAACTGTAATACGGAGCGCCATCGACGACCCATTGACTGTTGTCCGGCGCCGGGCTGCTGTTAGGTGTGAAAGTGACATAAGACCCGATACAGATAGGAGTGGGTACGGAAAAATCCGTAGAATAGCTGGCGACATTGATCGGATTGGACTGGGTGCTGGTGAGGGTACAACCTTCGGAGCTGTGTACCGTCAGGCTCACCGTATAGAAACCTTTTTTGTTGAAGGTATGGGTGGGATTGAGATCCGTCGAGCCGGTGCCGTCGCCAAAATCCCATTTATAGTCCAGGGTACCCGGTCCCGTGCTGCTATTGGTAAATTGTATGGGGTCCGACACCTGGCAAAGCACCCGTTTGTCGGCGGTGAAGCTGGATGTCAGGGCCGGGATGATGGTGACCATATTGTTCTTGTGCAGGGTGGTATGGCAGCCGTAGGTATTGGTCACCGTGAGACTGACCGGAGCCGTCACCTCCGCCGTGTAATAATGCGGCTGCGTTCCCGCTGTGTATTGCTGAACCGTGGAGCCGTCGCCAAAATCCCAGGTATAATAAGATATATTACCGCTGCCGGGGGTAGCGTTGGGTGTAAAATTGACCGGCATGCCCAGACAGGTCTTAGCGGGGGATACGGAAAAATCCACCGTAGGCGGGGAATAGACAGTGACCTGCTGCTGATACGTAGATTGATTGGACCCGTCCTGCACGGTCAGTGTCACGGTATATGTTTTTTCATCCGTATAGACCGCGCCGCCATCCGTCAGCGTGGAGGTATTGCCGTTGCCAAAATCCCATGTGTACGTAGCGTTGGGAGAGGCCCCGTAGGTCTGGTTCTTGAAATTTACGATGACGGGGGAGCAGCCGCCTGTCTTGTCCATGGTGAAACGTGCGGTGAGCTGTGCGGATGCGATGATGCCGGATAGAAGCATGGCCAGAAGGAGGCTGGATTTTCTAAGATAGGTTTTCGCCGGCTGGAGGTGCATGGGTTATAGGAAGTAGACTAAATGTTGTGGCTACAAGATAAAGATTAACTCCGTAAATATCAAGTAGGTACATCAGCATTCACCTGCCGGACACCCGTCATATCGAAAGCGAACAGTCGTACAGGTTGCTTGATATGTAATCTGCTAACTATCATGTTATTAAAGATTCGTCGTCATATCCGGACCGGGGCTTTTCGGGCTGGCGGCATTCAATGCGGAGCAACGGAGCAAGGAGATAGGCATCCGGAAAGTGCCGGGCGCCAGCGTGGGGAGCATCGTGCAATTGTTGTCGAAGGATGCTGACGGTGAGCTCGCAGGCCATCCGGCCTGCCGTCGTGAATCCGGTGAAAAGTCTGCGGTCGGAGTAGGGAGAAGCGCTTAGAAAAAATTCATAAAGAAACCTTACTATATGGAGATTTTTTAAGAAATTTGCAGCTTCTTTAAATTCTGGAAAAATGAGCTCTTCACCTGCTACGTTATTCGACAAAGTATGGGATTCCCATGTTGTCAGGAAAATCGCGGATGGCCCTGATGTATTGTTCATCGATCGTCATTTCATTCATGAAGTAACCAGTCCTGTGGCTTTTCTCGGCCTGGAAAACAGGGGACTGAAAGTGATGTTCCCCGAAAAGACATTTGCTACGGCAGACCATAATACCCCTACCATCAACCAACACCTCCCTGTAGCAGACCCTCTGTCTGCCAATCAGTTGCGTGCATTGGAGCAAAACGCGGGCAAATATGGCATCTCCCACTGGGGGCTGGGCAATCCCAAGAACGGTATCGTGCATGTCGTAGGACCCGAGAATGGCATCACCCTTCCGGGTATGACCATCGTCTGCGGGGACTCCCATACCTCCACACACGGCGCCTTCGGCTGTATCGCCTTTGGCATCGGCACCTCCGAAGTGGAAATGGTGCTTTCCTCCCAATGTATCATGCAACCCAAGCCCAAAAGGATGCGTATCAAGGTGGATGGCAAGCTGGGCAAAGGGATCACACCCAAGGATGTGGTGCTGTACATCATTTCCAGGCTGACGGCAGCGGGCGCCACCGGCTATTTTGTAGAATTTGCCGGCGAGGTATTCGAAAATATGTCGATGGAAGGTCGCATGACCGTCTGTAATATGAGCATCGAGATGGGCGCCCGCGGGGGAATGATCGCACCCGACGAGACGACCTTCAGCTATATAAAGGGTAAGGAGAAAGCGCCTGCCGGCGCGGCCTGGGACAAGGCCCTGGCCTATTGGAAGACCTTGAAGACGGATGCCGGCGCCAGCTTCGATGTGGAGCATCACTATAATGCGGCCGACATCGAGCCCATGATCACCTACGGGACCAACCCCGGTATGGGCATCGGCATTACCAGGCATATTCCCCTGGCGCAGCAGGCCGGAGGCAGCAAGGCCACGTACGAGAAGTCGCTGGACTATATGGGCTTCCATGAGGACGATGCCATGTTGGGCAAAAAGGTGGATTATGTATTCATCGGCAGCTGTACCAATGGACGTATCGAAGACTTCCGCGCCTTTGCTTCCATCGTAAAGGACCGTAAGAAAGCCGATCATGTCACGGCATGGATCGTGCCCGGAAGCCATATCGTGGAACAGCAGATCAAGGACGAAGGGATCCTGGATATCCTGACAAAGGCAGGATTCCAATTGCGTCAGCCGGGATGTTCCGCCTGTCTGGCCATGAACGACGACAAGATCCCCGCCGGCAAGTACGCTGTCAGCACCAGCAACCGCAACTTCGAAGGAAGACAGGGACCTGGCGCGAGGACCATGCTGGCAAGTCCGCTGGTAGCCGCTGCGGCGGCGGTGACGGGTGTCATTACGGACCCAAGAGAATTGATGTAAACTCAAACTTAAATTTCTATGGCTTACGATAAATTCACTGTACTAAAGAGCTCCGCCGTCCCCATGCCCATCGAGAATGTGGACACCGACCAGATCATCCCTGCCCGGTTCCTGAAGGCCACCGAGCGCAAGGGCTTTGGCGATAATCTTTTCCGCGACTGGCGGTATAACTCCGACAACACTCCCAAAAAGGATTTTGTGCTGAACAACCCCATCTATTCGGGGAAGATCCTGGTAGGTGGTAAGAATTTCGGCAGCGGCAGCAGCCGTGAGCACGCCGCATGGGCCATCTATGATTATGGATTCCGTTGCGTAGTCTCCAGCTTCTTCGCCGACATCTTTAAGAACAACTCACTCAACATCGGTATATTGCCCGTGACGGTGACCCCCGCATTCCTGGACAAGATCTTCCGGGCCATCGAGGCCGATCCGAAGACGGAGCTGGAAGTAAACCTGCCTGAGCAGACTATCACCATCCTGTCTACGGGGGAGAACGAAAAGTTCGAGATCAACAGCTATAAAAAGCATAACCTGACCAATGGCTACGACGATATCGACTATCTGCAGGCCATGAAAGAGGACATCCGCACGTATGCGGAGAAGAGCATCTATTAATCTACTTATAAGAACATGTCTCCAGCAGCCCCTCGCCATATTGAAATTATGGATACCACCCTTCGGGATGGTGAGCAGACCAGCGGCGTTTCCTTTTCGCCTTCGGAGAAACTGACGATAGCGCAGCTTTTACTCACCGAGCTAAAAGTGGACAGGATCGAGATCGCATCCGCCCGTGTGTCGGAAGGAGAGCTGGCGGCGGTAAAGGCGATCACCAAATGGGCCAGGGCCAACGGGCTTTTGAACAGGATCGAAGTCCTCACGTTTGTCGACGGCGATGTCTCCATCCAATGGATGCAGCAGGCGGGGGCCAAGGTCATGAACCTGCTGACAAAGGGGTCATTGAACCACCTGACGCACCAGCTGAAAAAGAAGCCGGAGCAGCACTTCGAGGAAGTGGCGGCCGTCATTGCCCTGGGTAAGAAGAAAGGCATCGAATGCAATGTGTATTTGGAGGACTGGAGCAATGGCATGCGGCATTCGAAGGAATATGTCTTTCAGTATCTGGATTTTTTGCAGGGTCAGCCTGTGCGTCGGATCATGTTGCCCGACACCCTGGGAGTGCTTACTCCCTCGGAGGTGGCGGAATATATTTCGACTATTGTACAACGTTACCCCAAGCTGCATTTCGACTTCCACGCGCATAATGATTACGATCTTGGTACGGCCAATGTCCTGGAAGGGGTAAAGGCGGGAGCGCATGGCATACATCTCACCGTCAATGGGATGGGGGAGCGGGCCGGGAATGCGCCGCTGGCCAGCGCGGTGGCCGTCCTGAATGACTTCCTGCCGTCTGTTAAGACGGGGGTCAATGAGGTTTCCCTTTACCGGGTGAGCAAGCTGGTGGAAACTTTCTCCGGCATCCGGATCCCGTCCAATAAACCCGTGGTGGGAGAAAATGTCTTTACCCAAACGGCGGGGATCCATGCCGACGGGGATAAAAAGAACAAGCTTTATTTCAGCGACCTCATGCCCGAGCGTTTTGGCCGCCAGCGGAAATATGCCCTGGGCAAGACCAGCGGGAAAGCCAACATCGAGAACAACCTCGCGCAGCTGGGTATCCAACTGTCCGACCCCGACCTGAAGCTGGTGACCCAGCGGATCATCGAGCTGGGGGATCGTAAAGAGGTGGTGACCCAGGCCGACCTGCCGTATATTATCTCCGACATCCTCGACAGCAAGGCGATACACGAAAAGGTGCGGATAGAGAACTATGTGCTCACGCATTCCAAAAGCCTGCATCCTTCCGTGACAGTGAAGATCTCCATCGAAGGAGAGGTATTCGAGGAACACGCACAGGGCGACGGGCAGTACGACGCCTTTATGAACGCCCTGAAAAAAGTATATAAGAAACAAAAACAGGAGCTGCCCGTATTGACGGACTACACCGTACGCATCCCTCCGGGAGGTAAGAGCGACGCCTTGTGCGAGACGGTGATCACCTGGAATGCCAATAACAAGGAATTCAAGACAAGAGGTCTTGACAGCGACCAGACCGTGTCCGCGATCAAGGCGACACAAAAAATGTTGAACTTAATTTAAGACAAATACATTTTCGAATGGCAAATAAGCATATACTCATCGTGCCGGGTGACGGCATCGGACAGGAAGTAACGGCAGTCGGTAAGAAGGTTTTGGATAAGATAGCGGCTAAATTCGGTCATACGTTCACCTATGACGAAGCATTGATCGGGCATGTAGCCATCGAAGCCACGGGCGTTCCCCTGCCCGACGAGAGCCTGGAGAAAATGCGTAAATCCGATGCGGTGCTTTTCGGCGCCGTGGGGCATCCCAAGTACGATAACGATCCTTCCGCCAAGGTACGTCCCGAGCAGGGATTGCTGAAGATGCGTAAAGAATTGGGATTGTATGCCAATCTTCGTCCCATCAAACTATTCGACGAACTGCTGGGCGCCAGCAGCATCAAGCCCGAGATCTTGAAGGGAGCGGACATCCTCTTTTTCCGCGAGCTGACGGGTGATATCTATTTTGGAGAAAAAGGCCGGAAAAATAATGGGGACACCGCCTATGACATCGCGGAATACAGCCGCTATGAAGTGGAACGTATCGCCCGGCGGGCGTTTGAAGCCGCCCGTACACGACGTAAGAAACTGTGCTCCGTGGACAAGGCCAATGTGATCGAGACCTCCCGGCTTTGGAGGGAAGTGGTACAGAAAGTGGCCAAGGACTACCCGGACATTGAACTCGAGCATCAGTTCGTGGATGCGATGGCCATGCTGCTGATCAAGGACGCGCGTAGATTCGACGTTGTAGTAACAGCTAATCTTTTTGGCGACATCCTCACCGATGAGGCCTCCCAGATCGCAGGCTCCATGGGTATGCTGGCCTCCGCCAGCGTCGGGGACGGTACGGGTGTATATGAGCCCATACATGGTTCGGCGCACGATATTACCGGCAAGGGCGTAGCCAATCCCCTGGCTTCCATCCTGTCGGCGGCGCTGTTGCTGGATATATCCTTTGGCATGAAGGCGGAATCCGAAGCTGTCATCGATGCCGTGGACAAGGTATTGAAGGCCGGATGGCGTACCAGGGATATCGCGGACGCGACGACTCCCAGGGAAAAGATCCTGGGCACGGAGGCGATAGGGGCCGAGGTGTTGAAATTCCTCTAATGCGGTCTTTTAATAGTTACTATTTCAACTGAGCATAGCAATGGCGTGTAGGGCGGTATGCGGCCATGTCCGTCTGCTCCATATGCCAGCCCGGAAGGTATGATCAGCTGTGCTTTCGTTCCCCGGACAAGAACAGTTTTCCTCTTTGGGAAAGACCCGCAGGCGAAAAATACCAAAAGTCGTCATAGCATAATCTTTATGCACTTTTGCGTATATTAAAGTCGCTATAATATATTTTTATCACGATTAACTTTGACAGTGGAAATTCAATGTTTTCATTTGCGTGATTTCATCCTGAAGGGGGATGTGATGCACCTGGCCCGGGTCACGGTCTATTCGAGAAAGGATATATCCCTGCACAGACATGATTTTGCAGAAATATTCTGGGTGGAGAGCGGCAGCGGGACACACCTGATCAACAATAAGGAGGTCAGGCTGGAGCCGGGGCATCTGGTGATGATCAGGCCGGAGGACAGGCATACGTTCACGTCTTCGAAAAGAGGGCGTGGGCTTACGATCATGAACCTGGCTTTTTCTTCCGACACATTGAAACATTTTCGAAAGCGGTATTTTCCGCAGGCAGATCAGTATTTCTGGAAGGAGGATACACTGCCGTACACGATCTCCCTGAATGCCTCGTCGATCCGGCAGATCTCGCGGAGGGCGGAAGAGAGTTTCAAATCCCGGAATTCGATCATCCACCTCGACAGCCTGCTGCTGTTCATCTTCCGGACGATTGCGGACGGGGAAGGCCCGGGCGCCGACAAGCAGATGCCCGTATGGTTGCACGCCGCCATCCAGGAATTCTCTACACCGGAGCAGTTCCGGGAGGGATATACAGGATTCGTGAGCGTCTGTGGAAAGAATATCCATCATATCAACCGGACGGTGAAGAAGGTGTTGAACAAATCACTGTCCGACCTGATCGCGGAGCTGCGTATGAATTTTGCCGCGAGACAGCTGGTGATCACCAATGTGCCGATCAAGACCATCTGCAGCGATTGCGGATTCAGGAACCTGGCGCATTTTTATAAGACGTTCCAAAAGATCTACCAGGTCACGCCGTCCAGGTTCCGGAAGATAAATCAAAACGTTGCCTGAAATTAAATATACTACTATGTCAAATGTACAAACGAGCGCCCCTACTGAAAAAGAGATAAGCTTTTATCGCGACAACGGTTATCTGCTCACCGGCAGGCCGATGTTCAGTCCGGAGAAATTCGAGCGGCTGTTCACCCTCTTCGAAGAGCACCTTGCCAACAGGGGCGATCTCAAACCAGACGAGCTGGATGTCCCGCATATGAAGGACGGTCGGTTGTTCGACTTCCTGATGGCGGATGAAGTCCTCGATGTGGTAGAGCCTTTGATAGGTCCTAATATCGGATTGTGGAGCAGTCATTTTATCAGCAAAGAGCCTAAGACCGGTCACTCGACGCCCTGGCACGAGGACAGCGCTTACTGGAAGGGGCGGTTCGACAAATTCGACAAGATCGTCACCGTATGGCTGGCTATCGACAAGGCGGATGTGGAGAATGGCTGTATGGGCGTCATCCCGGGCACGCATAAGAACGGGTTCTCCGAATACGAGAAGATGGATACGGACAACCGGATCTTCAATATCAAGATAAAGGACTCACAGGTGGACGAGTCGAAAGTGGTATGGCTGGAATTGGAGAAGAATTTCTACTCCCTGCACGATTCACGCATCATCCATGGGGCCAGGGCGAATACGAGCCAGCGCCGTCGGACGGGGTATACCATGCGTTATTTTTCCAATGAGCTGGTGTTTAACCGCGAGCACCCCGATAACCTGAAACATTGCATCTATCATTGCCGGGGCGAGAATGTGGCGGGCAATCCGTTGATCTATCTGTAGGCGGGCTACAAGCCGGGGCGGAAGAAGGTGCTGGAACATTTTTTGGCGATGGAGCGGATCTTCAAGACGGACTATTTTTACGAGAAACTGGAAGAGAGGGCGCGGGAGAATTTGAGGAGGGAGCTGGAGGGGTAGTCAGAGAAGGCAGTTTCGCCTGCTTTTTATAGAAATAAGTATAAATCAGGACTACCAGGTGGATCAATAGGGACCAGACACCTGCTATTATTCCAAGGGCTATCAGGGAAGCAAGGATAAACTCTACGATCACCAGCAGGGCCTTGAGAATGAAGAACACGATGACATTGAGGAATGTAGAATTGAATCCGTGGGACTTGAAACCATCATATGTAAACCAACCCCAGTAGACATAGATGAAGTAAAATCCAGCGATCATGCATAGGAGCCCCAATAGCCCCAGAAGCGCTGCGGTTTTATCGGTGCCGGGGCCGTACTCTTTTATCCGGCCGACCTTTTTTGCCAGCATGCTTTGCCCAAGCTCCTTGTCCAGCGTAGACCGCTTTTCTCCCGTGAGGGTGACGCCATATTCCTCTTGCACACCCTGTAGTGTTTTACTTTTCTCGTCAACTTCGTTCTTCAGGGCTGTGTCATCGTAATATTCGTCAGAGAGAATGGCTCCGGCATCGACCTTTTCCTGCAGCGATCTTATATAGGTGTCCAGCTGCATCAAGTGCGGACTGTCCTGCCAGGTCAGGTCTTTATATTGATCGTATGTCGCCTGTAATTCTGCGATGAGCTGTAAGGAGAACTGCTGGTCGTAGCCCAGCTGCTGGTCCAATGCGTCAGCATCGGCCAGGGCCAGGGTCAGCGTATAATATTGACCGGAGCGGGCTGCTTCTTCCAATTGTTGTAGCTCCGTCGTATAAAACCTATTGTTGAATACGCGGAAGTATTTCCCTTTCAAGGCGCTGATTCTCCCGGACAGGCGGGTGGTATGACGTTGGATCGTATCGATGAGCCAGGCAATGGTGACATGACTTTCCCTGAGCGCCTTCTCGGATATGATCTTCAGGATATAGCAGGGGTTGCACTCTTCCAGCTCATCCAGGAGTGTGTTGATCTCGGAACTGTTGCCTTTTGTCAGCACCAGCATTCGTAGCAGCTGGAATTTTGCTTCCATAGAATCCTGGTCATGCAGGATAGCATCCTTGAATGACTGTATGCTTTCCTCTTCCATCCCCAGAAGATGGTAAAGCTTGCCAAGCTCGTAATAGCATTTGGCAATGAGCGCGTTGTTCCTTTCCAGCTCCAGGTGGTGTATGGCGTCCCTGAAAAAGGAAATGGCTTTTTCGTAATGAAAAGTAAAGTAAAAGGAGCATAGACCGAGACAATAATACAACCTTGGATCGTGAACGCCTTTTTGGCGAAGCATCTCCGTCGCTGCGTGGAGGTGTTCTATGGCGTTGACCGAAAATTCCGGCTTGCCGATGGCGCCTTTTAAGTATACCAGCCCACGCTCTGCCTGAAAATTTACTTCTTTGAGGGAGTCGGGTAATTTATCTCCCAGACTGCCCAGGTTGATGACATGGGAGAGGGTGAGGGCGTCGATCTCCAACAGGACGTCGTGGTACCAGTTGCGCGGTAGTACGGTCTTTTGCAGGCTTTTCTGCGCCTGACGGATGATCTGGTTATAGTCGCCCAATAGATCAGAGAGGTTCTTTTTTCCTTTTGCCAGGATGTCCAGGTAGACGTTGCCTTCCTGTAAGGAATCGTCCAGCTCTTTCTTACCTTCGGACAATCGTTGGAAAAAATCGTTGACCTCTCTATGATCCAGGTCGTAATAGCTTTGTTGGGATTTGACGAAGTTCCGGAACTCCTGGTCACGGGAGAGGGTGGGGGATAAGCTGATATTTCCGATGATCAGGCTCATGTGGAGGGATTTGGTCCGGGGATTATTGATTTCGACGACCTAATCAGATGGTTGCTCAGGTGAATGCCCGCTTTTTGTAGCAATCCTCTTTCATAACAGGTATTAGCAATTATCTTCAATGCGTTGAAAAGAGGCGATGCCTGGTATGCGGGGACCTGGTCATTGCTTATATGCAAAGGCTCTGCCTTGGCCGCGTTAAAATAGGATATTTCTCCTTTATAAGGATGGTTGAATGACCATTTGTGTATTATTCTATATGGCTTCCCATTGAAATTTATCTCCGGATATTCAATACCTTCCAATGAAGTATTCTTATTCCTGACGGAAAAGAACAGGGCGTTCTGTTCTTTCGCCAGTATATGTTGCTGAAAGGCTAGAAAACCGGCAACAAAAAGATAATTTTCATACTCCACTAACCCTTTGGATGTCGACAGCTCGGACAGGTACCTATAGAAATCTTCAAAACTTCCATAGATAAAGGACATCAATTTAAAAAAGGACAGTATGGGAAGATCTGAGCTGTCAACGTAGGGTACGGCGGTCTTGCTTATGAAATTTGGCCAAATGCTGTTTTTTTCTTCCGACCATCGTGTCACGGGGAAATTCCTGACATTGATCTGGAATCGGTGTTTTAACAACCGCCGCACGGTGAGAAAATTATGATCTATCAAGGTTTGAAGGGTGAGGCTGGCCAGGGCGGTATATGGCGTGTCCTTGTCAGTTCCAAACGTCTCGGCTATATACAGCTTTATCGCATCGCTATTCTGAAAATGAAAAATATCGCTGGAAAAGAACTTATCTATGTACCCGTCGAAATCCACGTTGGCCCCATATTTATGGGCAAATATGTTCTTTATATTGATGATATCGCAGACGATGATGATATGGTCGAAATTGAACTTGTTCTCCTCGTTGAAGGAATTGTTGTGCGCGGACAGGATGTTCAAGATCCTGAAGATATGTTCGGGGTCTATGCGATCGAAATCATCGATGATAAGGACGTTCTTTTTTTCTTCCCTGATCTCTTCGAGGAAGATATTGATGGCCTTGGTGATATAATTATATTCATAGATACCGCCAATCGCTTCTTCCGTTGCGCCGACAAAGTCGGATGCTTCCTGTGTCAGGGTCCGGTATTTTTCTTCCGGGACAGCGCTGTACTCTTTCATCATCTTAACGATATCCTCTACCAACTGTCTGGGGACTTCGACGGCAGGATTGATCTTGGCAAGGACCTTTGCCAGGAACCTGGGCAGCACCAGCGGCGACTTCTCGATATAGTTGGAGATCCTTTGGAGGGTAGTGTCTTTTGCCAGCGTCGTAAGCCTGATCTTTTGGGTCAGAAAAAGCTCCTTTAGGATATCCGCTTTGATCAGCTCGAATATGTTCTCGTTGGAGCTTACGACATAATTGACGGGGGAGAGGAGGATGGTATTGTACTGATCCTGGTGATGCTGGAAATAGCGTTGCAGAAAGAAGGTCTTGCCCATGCCGAACTTGCCAGAGAAAATGATCCGATGATTATTTTCCAGGAGAAGATGGTCTTCGAAGTTTTGGGACAGGGATTCGATGGAAATATCCATGAGATAAGGTAAATATTTTTTTAAAATAAAAAAGCACTTATATGATCTCTCACATAAGTGCTTCACTATCAGTGTCCCCGCACAGGCTCGAACTGTGGACCCGCTGATTAAGAGTCAGCTGCTCTACCAACTGAGCTACGGAGACGAATCTAACTATGTGACCTTTCGGTCGGTGGACCGGAGGTCTGCTGGGTACGGAACGGCAATTTTTAATTGTAATCGTTGCGCCCTGGTACTTTTCCTGGAATTGAATCAGGAAAAGGGAACGCGAAGGTAAGAAAAATTCGGAAATAAAAAACGCGTCAATTTTTCTTTTTTAGCCAGGGGCTTTCGAAACCCAATTGGCGGAGGCCCGTCCTGACTTCAGGGCAGCTCATGAACAGCCGCCACAGAAATCCGTTGCGGTAATTCTCCATCATGGCGACAATGGGTCCTTGGTCGATGGCCAGGTAGCGCTGTGGATACCAGTCATGCTGCTCGCTGAAGGCATCGTAGAAGCCGTAGGGGCCCCACAATTTATCTTTCATGTCGTTATACCAGTGTCGCATGGCGCGGAACGACTCTTCCGGCGTATAGGGGAAGGAAGAAAGTGCGGCCGTGGGGGCAATGACGCCCAGGTCGCGCCTACGGGTGGGAGCGTGTCCGGAATATCCTTTCATGGAGTAGCTGGATGTCAGGCCCCAACTGTTCTTTCCGTACCCTTTATAGTCCAGCGAGTCGTCGACACACCATTGGTAATTGGTCAGCGCCTGCTGCTTGTTTTGTTCCCAGTAATCTGCGTATTGGTCCTTCAATCCTCGCGGGTCGAGTCCCAGGTAAGAATAATGAGCCCAGAATAAGGGGGCATGCAGGATATCCTTTTGACGGTAGTCACCCCAGCCGTTGTGATAGACCTCCGGCGTTATGCCATGTGTAGGCGAGGACGCCGCCAGGACATACATGATCAGGCATTCGTTGTATCCATGCACGGCGAAGTTCATTTCCCATCCATAATCGGGGCTCCAGTGCCAGTAGAGCACCTGTTTCCCCTGCCTGTACCAGTCGAAATCCACCGATCTCCAAAGGTTGTCGATACGGTGAGCGAGGGCTTTTTCGGCGGCGCTGCCATCCCGGAAATATTGGCGGGCGCAGAGCAGCCCTTCCAGGAGGAAGGAAGTTTCTACCAGGTCGCCGCCATCGTCCTTTTTGCTGAAGGGCTTTACTTTTCCCGTGGCTCCTTCCATCCAATGCGGCCAGGCGCCATGGAACCTGTCGGCTCTTTCAAGGAACCCCACGATCTTTTCCAGCCGTTCGCGGCCTTCCGTGCGGGTGATAAAGTCCCTTTCAATGCCCGTAAGGATAGCCATGATGCCGAAGCCGCTGCCGCCGGTGGTGACAATGTCCTTATCATGCTGCGTATATATGTCATCGATATGAAGTCTTTCCCGTGCCATTCCGCTGTGAGGTTCCGCACCGTCCCAGAAGTAGCGGAATGTCTGTCGCTGTACGTCCGTGAACAGCAGGGAGTCCTGTCCTGACAGGGAGGGCGGTGGATAAGCCGGCCCGGGAACATGGGTAGTCCCGCAGGCCGGTGTGAAGAGTATGCTGCACAATGTCAGACAGCCGATGGCGACATGCTGCGCCATCGATGAAAAAGAGATGGAATTCATTTATTGGCTTTTCCCAGATTGAACAATGCTTTTATATGTGCGTCGGGCAGGACTGTGTTGTAGACGCGTATCTCATCCACCTGCGCCGTCATGGGTGCGAAGCTGACGTCCGAATTGACGGATTGGCCGGGAATGCCGTTGTAGTCGGATCCGATGATGACCTCGCTGGGTTCCCAGGATTTGAAGAGGTTGTTCCCGGTGCCGCGGCTGTTATAAGAGCCGACGTTGACGCCGTCGCCCCATTCATAGAAATTTCCGGTGCTGCCATTGTACGTGATCACCAGGTGGGTCCATTTATCGGCGCCGATGGTCGGATAGATGCTGGCGTTGAGGTTATCCTGTTTGCCATTGCCGGCAGTGGTGAAATAAGGCTGGATCTGGAGCTTGGTATTGTCGGCGGGATAAGCGTTCGTATTCAGGGCGAAATTGATATTGCCCATCAGGATGCCCGGCCGGGCCAGCTGAAAGACCATGGTTTTCTTTGATCCGTTGTTCTGGATCTTTATCCACAGGCTGATGGTAAAGCTTTTCAGGGAATCTGTCCTGAATGCGCTGAACTGGGTGGCATAATACAGATAGCCCGCGTTGAGGGATGCTGCTTTTCCCAGGACGCCTCCGTCCACGAAGCTATTGCCCGTCATGTCGGTGGGCGCATTGCCGCTGAGGGTCTCATTCCAGGTGTCGTCGAAGGTCCAGTGAGCGACGAGGTTCTTGGGATAGATCTCGTCCGAGCTCTTATACCCGTCGATGGTGCCCGCATATTGTTCCGGCGAGACGGCCGGAAGCTTGTTGGGGTTGCCGTCCTTTTTGCAGGAGGGCAGGAGTATGAGCGACAGGGCGCCTGCGGTCAGGATAGTTTTCGAATGTATGATGGAGAATATCTTGATCATTTGATATGTTTTACATGATGAATGAAGGGCCTCCTGTTCGTATCAGTAGCCCAAATTTTGGGTAAGGACACCTTTGCTAAGGTCGATCTGTGTCTGGGGGATAGGCAGCAGGACATCGCGGCTGTCGGAGAAGGCTGTTTTTCCTGCAGCGTTGAGGGTTTGCTGTGCGATGCCCCACCTTACCAGGTCGAAGAAACGGTCATGTTCCATGCCCATTTCCACGCGGCGTTCGTGACGGATGGCGGTGATGAGCGAATCCTGGTCCGTCGTGGTGACAGGCGGGAGGATGGCGTTGTTGCCGTTCCTCGCCCTGGCGCGTACCATTTCCAATTTGGCAAGGGCTTCCTGGGCATGACCGGACTCGGCGGCTGCTTCGGCGTACATGAGGACTACATCGGCGAAACGAAGGATGCGTACATTCATCCAATATCCCGCGAGGCTTCCCGTAGCCGCCCGGTAGGTAGGATTGGTATAGACCTTGTTATTATACATCGGGTTAGGCAATCCCACGGGTATGGTCTCTCCATAGATGGTCTGATAGGTGTGGGTGGCGTCGCTGGTGAACATGATCGTGCGTGCCCGGCGGGGGTCGCCTGCTTCGTAGGTTCCGGCCAGGTCGGCGCTGGGCGTAGCCCATCCCCATCCCATATTGAAGGTCCCCGATCCCCTGACGCCCATGATGGACGCATATTGTACGCCGTTGGCCGTCTGCACCGCCTGACTGGCGGTCGCCTGGATCTCGAACACAGACTCTTTGCTGTTCTCTCCGTCCTCACGGAATATCTTGTCATAGGCAGTGCTGAGGTCGTACTGACCCGAGCTGATGACGAGGTCCGCGGTGGACATGGCAAGGTCCCATTTTTTCTCCGTCAGGTATACTTTTGCGAGCAGCCCGTTGGCAGCGCCGCTGGTCAGGCGGCCCGGGAATTTGGTAGGGTCCCATGATGCAGGCAGGTTGGCGGCGGCGAACTGCAGGTCACTCTCTATGGAAGCATAGATCTGGGAAGCGCTGCTTTGGGGTATGTTCGACTGTGAAGCCGGGTCTGTCAGCACCGAATCGATCAGGGGTACGCGATCGAAAAGACGCACCAGCATGAAATAGGCATAGGCCCGGAGCCAGCGGACCTCTCCTTCGGATTGCGCTTTTATTTCCGGCGAAGCCTGGATGTTCGCATTGTTATGGATCTGGTCGATGGCTACATTGGTCTTACTGATAAGGGTATAGTAGCCCGTCCAAAGAGTATTGCAAAAGCCGTTGTTGGGCAGGACGGGAAAATTGTCCATGCTGCTGGCATCTGCGCCCCCGTCCGACGGGGTGCTGCCTTTATCGGCGTCGTCGCTGCGCATCAACGTAGCACAGATGAACGACTGGCTATGTGTGTTGAAGGAACGCATTTCCGCATACGCGCTGAAAATATAGGTGTCATAAGGACCAGACCCGCCGGGATAGGGATAGGTGTCGGTAGTGTAGGTGCCCTGCGGTTCGACGTCCAGGAAATTCTTTCGGCAGCCGCAAAGACAGGCCAGGAGCAGCACCGGCAGAAGCAGCTTGTATTTCTTATGAAAGGATGTATGATGTGTCATTGTGCTTGAGTTGAATGGTTCAGAATGTTACGTTAAGCCCGAAGGAATAAATGGCCGGCAGTGGATAGGTACCGTTGTCCGCGCCTGCCGCCGTGGGTGTGCCGATGCCAACTTCGGGCGTATATCCCGTGGCTTTGGTGAAGGTGGTCAGGTTCTGTCCGCTGAGATAGACGCGGAGGTCCTTCACCGGTGTTTTAGCCAGGAAAGGATGGGAGAAGGTATAGCCTATCTGCAGCATGCGGATGCGGAGGTAATCTCCGGGCTCCAGGAAATAGCTGCTGAACAGGAAGTTGTTGCCCCTGGTATTGTCCATGATGGGTTCGACATTGGTGGTCCCCGGTCCAGTCCATGCCTTCAGCCGATTGCTCTCGAAGTTCAGGGTGGCAAAGGTGGCATTGCGGCGCTGGGTATAGATCTTGTTGCCGGCTACGCCATTGACGTCGATGGACAGATCGAAATGTTTATAGCCCACGGTGACATTGCCGCCGAAATTCCAGGTGGGGAAGGGCGTACCGAGATAAGTACGATCCTTGTCCGAAATGACCCCGTCGTGGTTGATGTCGGCATAAGCGATATCGCCTGGCAGGGAATTGGAGAAGGCGGGCAGCTTGTCCAGATCTGCCGTTGCCTGGTAGATACCTGTCTGTTTGTAGCCGAAGAAGTAACCGATGGACTGTCCCGTCTCCGTCTTGTTCACAGTGCCATTGCCCAGTATCTCGAAGTCGATGTTATTGCCTATAGAGACTACCTTATTCTTATTGTAGCTGATGTTACCGCCGATGCTGTAGGAGAAGTCTTTTCCTATCTTATTGTTCCATCCGAGGCTGACTTCGATGCCCCGGTTGGAGATAGTGCCCAGGTTGGTCCGGTAAGAGTAGTTGCCTGCGGTGCCCGGCAAGGTCAGGGTAGTAAGGATATCCCGGGTAGTCCGGTCGTAGAGCGTGATCTCCGCGCTCAGCCGGTTGTCGAACGCACGTGCTTCGACGCCCAGATCGATGCCCCGGACGCTCTCCCAGTGCAGGTTGGGATCCGGTATGATCGATGGTCCCACGGATGTGTAGACGTTGTCTCCAAATACGCCTGAATTGGCAGTGGTCACCAACGGGAGGAAGCTGTTGGCTGCGAAGCCCAGGCCACTGCCCACCGTACCCCAGGAAGCCCGGAGTTTCAGGAAGTCGAGCTTTTTGACGGATCTGAAGAAATCCTCATCGCTGATGACCCAGCCCACTCCAATGCTGCCGAAATTTCCCCAGCGATTGCGGGCGGCGAACTTGGAATTGCCGTCCCTTCGGAAGGTAGCATTGACCAGGTATTTATCTTTGAACGAGTAGTTGACCCTTCCCAGATAAGACATATAAGATTCCGCCGTACCGGAGCCATCGTTGGATAGGGGATTGTTCACGTTGGCCACACCCAGATACCAGTAGTTGGGATCATCCGGGATGTTCAGGGTAAGGTCCTTCCGGTTGCCGGATAAGGTGGAGCTGCCCTGGAAGAGGGTAGTGAAGCCCGCCAGCGCCGTGATATGATGGTCACCGAATGACTTGTCGAAAGTCAGGGTATGGTCCTGCTGGTATTTCCTGTATTCCGCCTGTGTCTGGCTCACGCTGGTATGGACGGACGTATCGTAGAAAGTAGTCGTCGGTGCGCCATTCTCACCCAGGTAAATATAGGTGTAGGGTAGGGGCGAATAGGCCCGGCTGTTGTTGAAGCCCAGGTCCGTGTAGAAGGAGCTGCGCCAGGTGAAATATTTAAAGAGCTTGATCTCTGCGAAGATGTTCCCGACGGCGCGATAGCCATGGTTGACGGAGTTATCGGTGCCGCCGTTGAGCCTCGCCACTGGGTTGCTGACCTGCGCACGCTGGAAGGTAGGCATGCTGTAGTAAGTGGTGGCGTTCTGCTGCACGGGGACGATGGGCGCTGCCCAGATGGCGTTGTTGAGGTCCGCGCCGGGGTTTTGCTGGTTCCAGTAGAATCCTGTCAGGTCGCCGCCTACTTTTATATCCTTGCTAAACCGGATCTCGTGGTTCAGCCGGGCGATATATTTTTGGTAGCCGTCGTATTTCAGGACGCCCTGCTGGGTGTTGTATCCCAGGCTCATGAGAGTGGTGCTTTTTTCCCCGCTGCTGGAGATGCTGAGCGTGTTGGTATTGATGACCGCGTCGCGGAGGATCAGGTCCTGCCAGTTGGTATTGGCCGTATAGTTGGTAAAGTCGAAAGGCGCTGCATTGATATTGGTCAGCTGTGCGGAATACAGCTTTTTAAAACCCTCGGCATCGGTGACAGAGATCTTATGGGTGACATGCTGGATGCCGACATTGCCCTGGTAGCTGATGCGGGTCTGCCCCTTCGCCGCCCTTTTGGTGGTGACGATGATAACTCCGTTACCTCCCTGAAGACCGAATACCGCGATAGAGGAAGGATCGCGTAAGACCTCGATCTTTTCGATGTCGCCGGGGTTGAGATAATCGATATTGGTCTGGAAGACTCCGTCCACCACGTACAGCGGGTCCGCGTTATTGGTGCTGTTGACGCCGCGGATGCGCACTGTCGGGGCGGCGCCTGCCCGGCCGTTATTCACGATGGTAAGGCCGGGTACCTTTCCCTGCAGGGAGGATATCGGGTTGGTGGCGGGCTGACGGGCGATCTCCTCTCCTTTCACCGAAGTGATCGTACCCGTGAGGTCGCGCTTGCGCTGGGTCCCATAGCCGATGACGACCACCTCTTCGATGGAAGACGTATTCTTCTTCAGCACGGCATCGATCGTTGTCCTTCCGGCTATCTTTTCTTCGACGGCCTTGTACCCGATGAAGCTGAACCGGATCGTGGCCTCCTGGGGTGCGGAGATGGAATAGCTTCCACTGACATCCGTGGTCGTTCCCGATGCGCTGCCGACGATGGTCACCGAGACGCCTTCCATGGGCGTGCCCAAATCATCCATGACCCTGCCTTTGACCGTTATATCGACAGGAGCGGCAGGGACGGGAAGGCCGGCAGCGGTTTCTGCAGGTCGCCGCTTGACAATGATGGTCTTATCGGAAATGGTATAGGTGAGGGGCTGGTCCTGGAAGCAGAGCGCCAGCACCTTATTCAGGCTTTCGTTCCTGACCGAAATGGTGACGGGGGCTGCCGAACGCAGCAGCTCGTCTACATAAAAGAACTGGTAGCCAGTCTGCTGCCTTATCTTTTCGAATACTTTTTCCAGGGGAATATTTTTCTCATGGATCGTCACCGTCTGGGAGAGTCCCCGGGCGCTTACCTGAAGGCAGGCGGCGATCATAAAAACTGTAAGAAGTTTCATAATCCTAATCGTTAGACGCACAAGACCGGAATGGCCTTTGCCGGGTTGGCAAACAGCAGTAAAATACATATATTGCATCGTTTGAGTTTATTAATAAGCAGCATGGTATACGTTTATTAGATGCTCAGATGACCCCGGGTTCTGCCACTAACAGGATCCGGTTTTTCTTTTGCATCCTTCGCCTTGTTATCTATCGCGTGCATTCATAAAAAGAGTTTTAGCATTCAGGGATCAATGTGAGATAAATATCTTCTTTCCTTCTATCCTCGTGTGTACTTCTCCGGTAAGCGTCAGCTGCTCGAGCACTTTGGATACGTTGGTATTCCTGGTGATCTGTCCTGTGAAGTGCAGGCTGACCTGGTCCGTATATACCACTTCGGCGTCGTACCACCGGGCGATCTGCCGCATAACGCTTTGCAGGTCGCTGCTTTTGAACTGGAAACGTCCGTATCTCCAGGCCATCACTTCTTCGATGTCCGCGTGCTCGACGATATGGATGTCGCCTGTCCTGCTAAGGACCGACTGCTCACCGGGTTGTAAATATTGCTGCGGCTTGTCGTCGGAGGCCGGATAGGTGGATACGGCAACCTTCCCTTCCAGCAGCGTGGTCCTCACAGCAGGTTCGTCTTTGTAGGCGTTGACGTTAAAGCTGGTGCCGAGCACTTTCATTTCGGCGCCCGCCGCCCTGACCCGGAAGGTGGCCGATGGGTCTTTAGCCACTTCGAAATATACTTCTCCCGTGATCTCGACATACCGGTCCCTGCCGGTGAAGGCCACAGGGAAGCGTATCGACGAGGCGGCATTCAGCCAAACCCTGGTACCGTCCGAGAGGGTCACCCGGTATTGCCCTCCGGGAGGTGTGGTAACGACGTTGAAGGTCCTGGCGTCCTGGGCGTCCTGGGTCCGGGTGTCTGTCGAATAAGCCACTTCTCCGCCCTGGCTTTTTTCTATTTTCATATTGCCTTGCTGTCCTATGACGCCATCGGCAGCGCTGTCCAGCACGATGGTTTGGCCATTGGCAAGCGTAAGCACGGCTTTATCGCCGCCGGGGCGGATATCTGTCGCGACAGGCTGGGACGCCGGCGCGGTGGAGGCGGGTCGGACGACGGGATGAGGAGAGAGCAGGTACCAGGTGATACCGATGAGCGGGATGAGCGCGGCTGCCGCGGCAGCCATCCATCGGATGCGGGAGCTCCGTCCGGACGGCAGAAGACTGTTCTGCTCCTGTGTAATGGTTTGTTGCAGCCGGTGGCGGATGCGGTCTTTCAGTTGTCCGGCATTGTCCCCCGGAGATGCCTCGATCTCGGCCTGGCTGTCGTCGAAGGAATTATACCATGACTGCAGGCGCCTGATCTCTTCCGTGTCGGCGGCGCCGGCAAGATATTTTTCGATGAGTTCGTGGATGTCGCTGGGTATTGGCATAGGCTTATACAAGGGTAGTATAAGAAAGAAGCGCGATCCCCTATGCGGATACAAATTTTTTTTGACGGCGGTCAGAAGAAGATGTGGAGGAAGCTGCGAACGGCGACCCTCAAATGGCGAACGGCCTTGGCAAGCTGGTTTTCGATGGTTTTTGGAGATAGGTGCAGCTGATGGGCGATGTCTTTTACGGGCATGCCTTTCTCGCGGCTGTATTTGAAGATCAGGCGGCATTTCTCCGGCAGCCGTTCGATCTCCGTCTGTATAAGCTCCAGCAGCTGACGCGCTTGCACAGCGTCTTCCACCGGCCGGTCAGTGACGGTGGCATCCTGGGACAGAAGGAATGTTCTTTCCCGGGCCTGTTTTTTCAGCTTGGTCAGCACTGCGTATTTGACGGCTACAGCCAGGTAATTTTCCAGCGCGTCGATGTCGATGGAGGCGCGGTTGGCCCACAGGCCGGCAAAAACGTCATGGACGATGTCCTCGGAGGTGGGGGTATCTTTTACACGATTGTAAGCGATGACGAACAAACGTTCCCAGTATCTGTCATATATGGCAGAAAAAGCCGCCTCATCATTTTGAGGGAGTAAAGCAAGCAGTTGTTTATCAGTATATTTCCTGTAGTGACTCAATATTGATATTTCACATGCGGAAATAAAAGTAAGTCAAATTCCGTCCGGCGGGAAATTTTTTTGGACTTCCTGCCGGTGGCGGGTAAGGTTGCCCGAGATCAGGATCATAAACAGCCCAAACAGACCGAACACGATGCCACACCACCTATTGATCATCTCCGCATTTTTTACATTGCTGGCGGCGAAAAAGCTATAGGCAGCCAACAGCAAGCCTACGAGGAGGAAGAAAAGCCCTATTATGAAACGCAGATCAAGTAATTTTTTTAACATAATAAGATCGATTAATAGAAAATAATATTGAATATCAGGGTCACCGCCAGCGCAATGACACCTACCCAAAGCGGGTTTTTATACCATACTTTCGATTTGTCCGTTGCTTTGGGGGTGAGGCTGTACACCAAACCCTCCAGCTCTTCCTTTTTCCGCGGCGTCGTAAACAAACTGATCGCGCCCGTTACCAGGAAGCAGGCGATAAAGGCATTGGCTGCGATGTTAAATGCCTGGCCGGTACCCGAATGAAATGTATGTAAGGTTGCTAGCCAGCCGCCTTTACCTTCGGCCGTCGTCAGGCCATGTGTCAGCGTCGCCACGGCCGTGCCGGATATCAGTCCCCAAAAAGCGCCATTGGCTGTTGTCCGTCGCCAGAACATGCCTAAAAAGAAGGTAGCGAACAGCGGCGCATTCACAAAGCTGAATACCAGCTGCAGCAGATCCATAATGGAATTGAAGCCACGGGCGACATAGGCGGTCATCACCGAAATAAGAATACCCGCCACCGTGGTCATTTTGCCCACGATGAGGTAATGTCGTTCCGACCCATTTTTTTTGAGATGCGACTGATAGATGTCGAATGTCCACACCGTATTGAAGGCCGTCACATTGCCGGCCATACCCGACATAAAAGAGGCGATCAGGGCAGTGATGCCTACGCCCAGGATGCCGGAAGGGTAGAGCCTGGACAGCAGCAGGGGCAGGGTCATATTATAATCCACATCACCATTGGGGTTGGCGGGCAGCTCGAAGCCGGCGATCTGTTTCTGCAAAGCCAGCAGGATGACACCCGGAAGGATCACGATCGCCGGCATGATGATCTTGGGATAGGTGGCTATGATGGGCGTCAGCCTGGCGGAATTGATGTTCCGGGAGATCATGGCTCTCTGCACCACCAGGAAATCCGTGCACCAATAGCCAAACGACTGGACAAAACCCAGGCCGAATATCAGGCTGAATGCATCCACACCCATCGGGTTGGTCTCGGCGCTGCTCATGCCCCGCCAAACGTGCAGCTTCGCGGCATCGACATGCTGTACCAATCCCTGCCAGCCTCCTGCCTTATGCAGTCCGATAATGACCAGTGGCGCAATACCGAGTACAATTAAAAAAAATTGCAGCACTTCATTGTAAACGGCGCTTGTCAAACCTCCCAGGTACGTATAGACGAGCACGATGCCGGCCGCAAGCCAGATCGAGACATCGAAGCTCCAGCCGAGAATGGTTTGCATGAGCATGGCGAGCGCATACAGGGAGATACCGGAAGAAAATACCGTCATCACGGCAAAGGTGATGGCATTGAACGTACGGGTCTTTTCATCAAACCGCAGTTTCAGATACTCCGGTACGCTGCGGGCTTTGCTGCCGTAATAAAAGGGCATCATATAAATACCCAGGAATACCATTGCCAGCGCGGCGCCGATCCAGTAGAAGTGAGCGGTGTAGATACCGTATTTTGCGCCGCTGGCGGCCATGCCTAATACCTCCTGGGCGCCCAGGTTGGCGGAGATGAAGGCCAGGGAGGTGATCCAAAGCGGAAGACTTCGATTGCTCATCAGGAAATCGTTGCCCGTCCTGATACGTCGTTTCAGCAGGAAGCCGATGCCAATGACGAATAAAAAGTAAAGAGCTATAATGCAATAGTCAATTGGGCCGAGTGTCATGCCTTCTATTTATAAATGTGATCGAATATATGCGTTTCCAGTCCCTGGTAGCCGCAATTGGGTATGACGAAGAGAGCGCCTGCCAACGGCTGTTCCTCACGCTGTTCGTCGGAGAGACCGATGCTGGCGGAAGTGATGTACAGGTCCCGGAGACCGGGGCCGCCAAACGTGCAGGAAGTGATCCTGGCTGCCGGCAGCGCAATGCTCGCCAGCTTTTTTCCCGACCCCGGGTCCCACCGGGAGACCTGCCATCCATCCCAGTGAGCGACCCAAAGCATTCCATCCCTGTCGATGGTCATGCCATCCGGGAAACCCTCTTCTTTTGGAATAGTAATGACCGAACGCCTGTTGGATATCCTCCCGGTCCCCAGGTCATAATCATAAGCGACAACTTCAGATGTCGGCGTATCGATATAGTAGAATGTCCTGTGATCCGGGCTCCATGCCATGCCATTGGAGATCGTCACCCCTTTGATCTTAACCGAACAGCTAAAGTCCTTCTCTATCATATAAAGACTTCCTTCCGCCGCCTGTTCGGAAAGGGCCATGGTTCCAACCCAAAACCGGCCCGCCGGATCGCACTTGCCGTCGTTGAACCTGTTTCCCGGCAAATGGACTTCCGGATGATGAAGCAGCCTGGTGTCACCGGTGTGTCTGTCGATGAAGGCAAGGCCGCTTTTCAAGGCAGCCACGAAATCGCCGTTGGTGCTTAAAGCCACGGCCCCTACCATCTCCCGGACATCGAGGGTATGCAGATGTTGACGCGTTGAAGAGAATTGGTGAATATGGCCTTGTAGTATATCCACCCAGCAGATCGTTTGCGTACCGGCATCCCATACAGGGCCTTCCCCCAAAAAACAGCAATGTGGCGTGACCACCTGATAAGATAGCTGCATCAGTGCGAATCTTTTGTTATTATACTTCCCGAACCACCGCGGAGAAAATCCAGGTCGGCGCCCAAATGCGCCCCTTCCACATGCAGTTGATACAGCCGGACATAGCCTCTTTCCGCCACGGTGATGGCAGCCTTTCTGTTCTGC
This sequence comes from Puia sp., assembly GCA_035545935.1. Classification (GTDB taxonomy): domain Bacteria; phylum Bacteroidota; class Bacteroidia; order Chitinophagales; family Chitinophagaceae; genus Puia. Next base: position 89,656 of record DASZXP010000031.1, read on the forward strand.
TTCCTTCGTTCAATCTCTTCCGGAGGAACATTTAATTGTAACGACCTGTTTTTTACATCCAGGGTTATTTCATCACCATCCTGAACAATACCCAGCGTCCCGCCCGCGGCGGCTTCCGGTGAGACATGCAGGACCACGGTGCCGAAACCTGTTCCGCTCATCCGGCCATCCGATATGCGAACCATATCCGTCACCCCTTTTGCCAGCAATTTCGCCGGCAGTCCCAGGTTGCCCACTTCCGGCATGCCGGGATAGCCCTGCGGGCCCGCATTCTTCAAGACCAGCACGCTGGTCTCATCCACCTCCAGCGGAGGGTCGTCGATGCGGGCTTTATAGTCATCGATGTTCTCGAACACGACGGCTTTTCCCGTATGGTGCATGAGCGACGGGGTAGCGGCGGAAGGCTTTATGACGGCTCCGTTGTCACACAAATTCCCTTTCAGGATAACAAAGCCGGATAATTCAGAAAAGGGCTTTTCTATTGTTGAAATGATATTGGGGTCGTAGCATTCCGCCTCCAGGAAATTCTCTTTGATGGTACCGCCATTGACCGTGATACAGTCGCTGTTCAGATAAGGGAGCAGCTCCCGGATGACTACCGGCAACCCACCCGCGTAATACAGGTCTTCCATGAAATAGCTGCCGGAAGGCTGCAGATTCACAATAAGCGGGATGCGGGCCGAGAACGTATCGAAATCCTCTATCCGGAGGTCTACGCCTATACGGCCGGCGATGGCCAACAGGTGGATGACGAAGTTGGTAGAGCCGCCAATGGCCGCATTGACCATGATGGCATTTTCAAAAGCTTCCCTGGTGAGAATGTCGGATAATTTCCTGTCCTCTCTGACCATGCGCACGATCTCCGATCCCGACTGCTGCGCCATGATCTTTCTTGCTGCATCCGGTGCGGGTATGGCGGCATTGCCCGGCAACGAAAGCCCAAGGGATTCCACCATGCATGCCATGGTCGAAGCTGTTCCCATCACGGCGCAGTGCCCATCGCTGCGGCACATACCTGCTTCTGCCTGCCTCATTTCCGCATGATCCATCCGCCCGGCACGATTGGCCTCACTGAAGCGCCATATATCGGAAGTGCTGATGCTTTTTCCCTTGTATCTTCCTGTCAGCATGGGGCCGCCCGACACGACAATGGTGGGGATATCCACGCTGCACGCACCCATCACAAGAGAAGGCGTCGTCTTATCACAGCCGCACAACAGCACCACTCCATCCAGTGGATTGGCGCGGATGGCCTCTTCCACGTCCATGCTTGCCAGGTTCCGGAATAACATGGCGGTAGGTTTCATCAGTGTTTCACCCAGGGACAACACCGGAAATTCCACCGGAAACCCGCCGGCCTCGTACACGCCCCTTTTTACGTGCTCTGCCAACTCTCTAAAATGCGAGTTACAGGGAGTGAGCTCCGACCAGGTATTACAAATCCCAATGACGGGCCGTCCATCAAATTCCCGCGAGGCAATGCCTTGCTTTTTCATCCAGGCGCGATAGATAAAGCCGTCTTTCCCATTCCTGCCAAACCAGTCCGCGCTGCGCAATCGTTTTTGCTGCATAAGAAAAATATTTTTATAATGTTATTTACACTGCTGTGTTACGCCATTGTTTCCTGCAGCGGCTTGAAACTTTTGCGGTATTCGAAAGGGGTGTTTCCCATGATGTCCCTGAAGACCCTGTTGAAGTAAGATAGATTCTTATATCCGCATTCATAGCAGATGCTGGCGATGGTCCAGTCTTTATCCTGGAGCAGGCGGGTCGCATGGGTGATCCTTACGTGATTTACAAACTCCGAAAATGTCTTTTCCGTGCGCCGCTTGAAATACCGGCAGAAAGCCGCTTCGTTCAGACAGGCCAGCGAGGCCGCCTCCTGGATATTTACTTCCTCCCTGAAATTTTCGAGCACATAGTTGAAGACCTGTTCCAGCTTGACCGAATCACTGTCGGTGAAACTGTTATTTTTCGGCGATGAGTTGATCAGTGAAACAGCCGTTTTATCCTGGGCGGAAAGGAGCTCCAGCAATTGGAAAAGCAGGATAAGGGCCGGCATTCCTTTTTCCCTGGTCAGACGGGGAAAAAAAGCGCTTAGCGTAACATCGGCATGGTTGACCTTGATGCCATGCTGGGACTGATGAAGCAGTTTTTTGATCTTCGACAGTTCGGGGCGATGGAAAAAATCTTTCCCCATGAAGTCTTCTTTGAAAAAAATGACGATGGCATGTGCTATCTCGTTCCTATCGATAAAGGATTGATCATTATAGAAACAATGTGCCAGGCCGGGTCCGAAAAGGAATACTTCATTCTCGTTAAAATTCATCACTTTATTCCCCGCATAGAGTTTTCCATAGCTCCTGGCGATAAGGATGATCTCATACATGTCATGAAAATGGAAGGGAGAAGTGAAGTGCCGCTGGCAATATTCCTTCACGATGAAGCTGGCGTCCGCATCGGATGTATGATGCTGAAAAATACTTTTCATGCAAATCGTTTGTTCGGGCAATATAGTTCTATAATTGCAGTTTTTTGTATTAAAAATGTAATTGTGTAAATATGGTATCAGAAATGGCAAATACGGTGTTTTTCCAGCATGACCAGGATTGATAATTTAGCTTTTCTAACGAAGGTCCGGCGACAGGACTATTTATTAAAAGGCTTATGAAATTCGAAGGATCAGGACAAAAGAAAAAGAGAGTGATCGTTTTGGGAGGGGCATCGGGAATAGGTGAGGCGACGTCGAGGCGATTTGCAAAGGAAGGATGGGGCGTATTGGTCGGGTCACAGAACTATGATAAGGCGAAGAAGGTGGTCGATGGACTGGAAGGCTGTGGTCATGGCGCTTATAAGGTGGATGTACGGAGTGATGAGGATATCGAAAAGTTTAGCGCAGCGATAAAGGGATCTTTCGGAGGGGTAGAGGTGCTGGTGAACAGTGTGGGGATATCGCAGGGCTGTCATGTATTGGAATCCGACTTCAGTCACTGGGATAATTCATTGCAGGTAATGTTATATGGTACGGTGAAAACATGCCGGGCGCTGATCCCTCTGTTGAGCGACTCCGGGCGGATCGTGCAGATCACCTCCATCCATCATGAACGGGTGGAGAAAGGAAGTTCGGCGTATGGAATGGCCAAGGCGGCTATTACCCAGTTCACCCGATCGCTGGCGCTGGAGCTGGCGCCCAGGAATATACTGGCGAATGCCATCGCGCCAGGTTTTATCAATACTCCTATGTCCGTCAAGGCCGATGGGGTCAATGAGATGGATACGGAATGGTTCAGGGACAACTATGTCAAATATGACCATCTGCCTTTAAAAAGGGCGGGGGGGCCGGAGGAAGTGGCCGGGGTCGCTTTTTTTTTAGCGGGGCCCGATGCATCCTATATTACGGGTACCGTCATCACGGTGGACGGAGGCCTGACGATCACTTTTTAGATTAAACTTTATTTTAGGAAATGCCGCGCGAACAGCGTTGGAAAGGTACATGGACATGTGCGGATGGCAGGTGCATATCTGGAATTTTCATCTGTTACTAATTAAACCAACGATTGCATATGAAAAAAATAATACTCCTCATCTGTATCGCCGCCGGCGTTCTGAACCCCGGATTTAGCCATGCGCAAAAAAATGCCGGCATTTTTTATTCCACTTTATTTGCGAAGACGGAAGTCTACAGCCGCATCGCGGGACATGGCGCCGGGGCTACCCAATATTTTTTAAAGGATGTCAATGGCGACGGGAAAGACGATGCCGTGTGCTATTTTGGCAGTAATGGCGACTGGTATGTAGCGCTATCGGACGGCATTCATTTTACCAACGCTCAAAAATATCTTGGTTACAGCTCTGCCGGCGGATATTCTGTTCTGATGGGAGATGTCAATGGTGATCATAAACAGGATGCCGTCTATTTCAGTCCTTCCGATGGGGCCTGGTATGTGGCCTTATCCACCGGCACAGCTTTTTCGACACCGGTGCAATGGACGATAGGGAATGGAGTGGGTTCGGTGGATCGGTGGCTTGCGGATGTGGATGGTGACGGAAAAGATGATGCCATCATTTATTTTCACACGGGCCTGCCGGGGGATTGGTATGTCGGTCTATCGAGCGGGACAGGTTTTGGAGGTTTTTCTCCCTGGATCACGGGGTTTGGGAATTCTTCCGACCAGCGGATGATGGGGGATGTCGATGGGGATGGAAAGGTGGATGCCCTGAACTATACCAAGTCGTCCGGCAATTGGAATGTGGCTCTTTCCGGCGGCAGCAGCTTTACGAGCAGCGGAACATGGAAGAGCGGCTTTGGGGTAGGAAAGGAGCTGGGATTTGCCTATGATGTAGATCTGGACGGGAAGGCCGATATAGTGTATTATGACAATGGGGAGTGGTGGACCAGCTATTCTACTGGCAGCGCTTTCGGTTCTTATGATCACCGGTGGGTCATCAACAATCGTCCGGCCAATGCCAAGGGGAATGTACCGGCTCCTTCCGGCAAGCTGATGGGGAATATGTCGGGCAGTCTGGCGGTAGCCTGTGTCGTGTCCAATGCCGAGTGGCTTTGTTTAGGGAACAGCAATAAGTCGGCGACGGAGGATGCGATCGTGGCAGATACCTGGACCACCTGGGGAAATGATTACCAGCCGCAGGTCCCGGGCCATACGGGCACGTATGATTCGGGAGACAGCACTATCAACGATATTCAATTGAAGGAAATGCATGATGCGGGGTTCACGTATATCATGTTCGACATCACCAACGGAGTGAACGCCTGGGTGGATGACAGGGCCAAGCAGTTCATCCACCGGATCACCTATTGGAACCAGCATCTGACGGCGGGTGAGCATAAGATGTATTACTGTATCTCTATGGGCGGCAGCCGGGGGGCACCGACGACGGATGCTGCCGTGACCATCATCGAGTCCGAATCCCAACGCACCTGGACGGAATTTTACTCGATCGACTCGGCTTCCTACTATAACCTCAACGGCAAGCCGCTACTCATTCATTTTGTAGAATGGCCTGCCAACAGCAATGCGGTGATCAACTATACAGGTTCCGTACCACATCCCTACTATGATAAATTTACCATTCGCTGGATGTACAATGCGATCTATGACAGTGCGGCCTATAGCAACGCTTATGGATGGCCGATCTACAATATGTTCGGTAACCCGGCCGGTACCGAAGTGATGGATGTGAATCCGGGCTTCTGGAACGGCGGTACGGGCTCCCCACGGAACCAGGGATTCCTGTATCGCAGCCAGTGGGAGCGTGTATTGCAATATAATCCTCCGAGTGTATGGCTGAACAGCTTCAACGAGTCCTGGGAGCACACCGCCGTCGAACCTTCCTATATTCCACGGACCAACACGATGGACAATGCTTCGATGGATTCCATGTGGACGGATTATTACAATGATCGCATGGATGACTTTTACTGGGTGATGACCAGGCAGTACCTCCGGCTGTATATGTACAACCAGCTTTACCTTAATTCATACGTACAGGAGAATGGGAGCGCCGATGTCTATAAGGTGACGGCCTGCTCCTTTGTCTACCAGGGCAGCATGCCGCACATGGCCCCTGTGTTGTTGGTGCCTTCGGGCTTCAAAAGCAGCTTTAACGGAACAGTCATAGATGCAAGCCTGAGTACGGTGTGCTCCGGTACGTTGACTGTTACCGCAGCGCCGAATGGATCAGGCAATGCCGGAGCACCGGGTCTGCTCAGCGACAGTGCAGAGGCGAAGCCGCTGATAAAGGCAGCACCGAATCCTACCGATAATTCCTTTACCCTGATCACGGGAGGAAGGACGACACAGCCTATGCTGCTGATCGTAACGGACGCATCGGGAAGAATAATAGAAAAAAGAACAGGTATTTCCGCGAACGGGGCTTTTCAGATCGGGCAGACTTACCGGCCGGGTGTCTACTTCGCTGAGGTCCGTCAGGGCGGCGACCGTCAAACCATAACCTTAACCAAAAAGTAAGATCCATTTATGAAACTTTTTGTAAACACTTAAACTAAATTGCTATGTGGAAAAATGTAAGCCGGCTGTACCAACGTTGTGTTTGGCTATTGTCTGTGCTGTTAGTGTTTTTTATCGGGAACGGGGTTTTTGCCCAGGATGCCGGAAAGGAAATGATCGGGATCTCGGGTAAGGTCAGCTCTTCCGACTCGGGCGTAGCTTTGGCCGGCGTATCGGTGGAGGTAAAAGGCAGCGGGAAGGGAACGGTGACGGATGAGGCAGGACTTTTTACCCTCCGTGTTCCTGCCGGATCGGTGATCAGCTTTCATTTTGTAGGATACAAGCCGATGGAACGTATTGCGGGCAAGGACTGGTCGGGGGACATCCGTCTTACACCTGCCGGAAAGGACCTGGACGAAGTAGTGGTGGTAGGATATGGCACCCAGAAAAAGACATCCACTACGGCTGCCGTATCCACGCTGAAGATGGCCGATATAAAGGACGCGCCATCTGCCAATATCAGCAATTCCCTGAACGGCCGCCTGGCGGGGGTGATCGCTGCGCAGAACAGCGGAGAGCCGGGAAAGGACGGTGCGGAGATACATATACGGGGCGTAGCAACCACTGGCAGCAATGCGCCTTTGGTGATCGTCGACGGCGTGCCGAGGGATTTCAGCCGGCTGGACCCGAATACGATAGAGTCCTTTACCGTATTGAAGGATGCCGCGGCAGTTGCGCCGTACGGGATGGCAGGAGCCAATGGCGTGATCCTCGTGACCACCAAAAAAGGAAAATCCGGAAAGGCCGCATTGTCCTATAATGGCTATGTGGGTTATCAGAACCCTACGACGATAGTGAAGATGGTGAATGCCTACGACTATGTCCGGCTGCGGAATATCGCGGACGCCAATGCAGGTCAGACGCCCATCTTCACCGACGAGCAGCTTGCAGGGTATAAAAAATCAGTCGAACATGCGGCGGATGCGGATTATGACAAATATCCGAACACGAATGCCATGGATGCCATCCGTAATAAGAACACCCTCATCGATGCCAACAACGTGTCGATATCAGGAGGTTCCGACAATACCACCTATTATATAGGACTGGGGACATTGTATCAACAGGGATTGTGGTCCACTACGAAGGATAAAAGATACAACCTGGTTTCGAACATCGAGACCAGGCCGACGCAGACGACCACCATCGGGCTGTCTATAAACGCCTTTAACGAGATCATCGACAGGCCTTCCGCCGACCCAAACCAGATATTCTCCACCGCGCAGGCCTGGTGGCCCATCAACGCCATCCGGTATTCCAATGGCCTGGAGGCATACAACAACGGCAAAAGAATATTGCCTTACCTGACCAGCGGCTCCCGGACGAGCGATCAGACGAAGATCATGGGACAGCTGTCCGTTCAGCAGGAGCTGCCTTTTATCAAAGGGTTAAGCCTCAAAGGCGTGTTCAGCTACGATCCTACCACCTACTTTGATAAGAACTGGGGTGAGCCATGGGCGTCTTCCTATTCCATCAATACTACCACCAACCCCTACACCTATACGGAAGTAAAGGTGGCAGGCCTGCCTTCCCTGGGCGAACAGAACCAGCGGTGGAAGGAGTATACCTTCCAGGGATTCATCAATTATCACAATACCTTTGGCAAACATGATATTACCGCCCTGGCCGTGATGGAGGCAAGGAAGACGAACTGGGATTATTTTGCCGCGTCGAGGGGGAATTACCAGTTCAATATCCCGGAGATCGATCTCGGCAGCTCCGACAAAGAGACATGGGGCACGGGTGGTTCGTCCAGTATGACCCGCCAGGTGGGGTATGTCTATAGGGTTACTTACGCCTATGCCGGCAAATATCTTTTTGAAGCTTCCGGAAGATATGACGGTCACTATTATTTTGCTCCGGGCAGTCGCTATGGATTCTTTCCCGCCTTCTCCGCGGGATGGCGTTTGTCCGAAGAGCCATTTATCCGCGATAACCTGCACTGGATCGATAACCTGAAGGTCAGGGGATCCTATGGTGAGTCGGGCAACCTGGCGGGTGCGCCCTTCCAGTACTCCAGCGCTATGACGCTGGCGGGGAATGTCTATGATTTCAATGGCAGCGTGCTGCAGGGCGTCAGTGAACGTGCCGAACCCAACCCTTCTATTACATGGGAAAGAGCGAAAAAGACGGATGTCGGCGTGGAAGGATCGCTTTGGGGAGGGCTGCTGAGCTTCACCGCGGATTATTTTTACGAAAAGAGGAACAACATGCTGGTAAGTCCCAATTCCATCGTGCCGGTGGAATATGGCATCGGCTTGTCGCAGGTGAATGCCGGCATCATGAGCAATCATGGTATAGATCTTTCCGTCAGCAGCTTCCACAGCTTTTCCCGGGACCTGAAAGTAAGTCTTACGGCCAATTTCACGTACGCGAAGAACAAGCTCATTCAGACTTATGAAAACTCAGTGACCCTGAACGATCCTCATCGCAGACGTACAGGCAGGCCATTGAATTCCCAGTTCGGATTAAAAGCCCTGGGTCTTTTCCAGGAGTCGGATGATAAGAACAAGGACGGCAAGATCACGGCGGACGATGGCTTCCCCGTGCAGACATTCGGGGACGTTGCTCCCGGGGATATCCGCTATGCCGATGTCAATGGAGACGGGAAGGTGGATGCCAGCGATGAAACGTATTTAGGCTCGCCTATCCTGCCACAGATCATTTATGGGTTCAATCCCCGTGTTGCCTATAAGGGGCTTGACCTGAGCTTGCTTTTCCAGGGGGCGGCCCAGTCGATGGTGCAGATACAGAAGGAGCTCGTATGGCCTTTCTTCGTGGGCGCCAACGCTACACAGAAGACCGCCGATGACTATTGGACCCCCGATAATCCTGGCGCAAGATATCCAAGATTGTTCGGGCAGGGCGGAAACAGCAACAACCAGCAAAATAGCTCGTGGTGGTACTGGAGCTCGTCCTATCTGCGGCTGAAGAGCGTGGAGCTGGGGTATACGCTGCCTGCTTCTGTCATCAACAGGATAAAGCTGAGATCTGTGCGGATCTATGTATCCGGGTTGAACCTCTTTACCATAAGCCCTGTAAAAGACTTTTTCGATCCTGAGATGGGACAGGCCGGTGGAGGGGATAACAATGCGCGGGGCTGGTACTATCCCCAGCAAAAAGTGGTGACAGCGGGCTTAAACGTTAATTTCTAGTCGAAAAAATAACATCATCATGAACTATATAAAGCGATCCTCCTATTATCTTTTGCTGGCGATCCCATTGCTGTTCTCCTGCAAGAAAACATTTTTAGATGTTCAGGCCACAGACCAGCTGTCTTCGGAAACAGTATTCTCCGATTATTCAGGCGGCGATCTTTTCCTGAATGATATCTACAGCAGGCTGCCCGATGCCGAGGCGACCAGCTATAACTACGATTCCTTCGAGGACTGGGGGGATAATACGGTATGCAGCTTTCACTGGGCGATATCCTGGGTAGTATCGGTAGCGCGTTCGTATGGGGCCAGCACGGCCAACCCGGGACTGTACAACCACGATTATCCGGCCATGCCTTTTATGTACAATTATATGTACCAGTTCATCCGGAAATGCAATCTCTTCATCCAGCAGGTGACAGAGAAATCCGCTAATTTCCCGGATACATGGAGAACACAGCGGCTGGCTGAAGCCAGGTTTCTGAGGGCCTTCTTCTATCATGAATTATGGATGGCTTATGGCGGAGTGCCCATCGTTACCGATGTGCTCAGCCTTCAGGCGCAGGGCGACAGCATATTCAAACCCCGCAGCACTTTCGACGAGACCTATACTTTTATAACGAGTGAGCTGGCGGCGATCGCGAACGATCTGGCGGTGGACAATACCAAGGGCAAGGCGGATGAAGGACGGGCCAGCAAAGGAGCAGCCCTTGCCTTAAAAGGATGGGTGGAGCTGTTTGCCCATAAATACACGGATGCGGCAGCCACGAACAAACAGATCATCGATGAGCTGGGGAATGGGCATCCGTACGATCTTTTCCCCGACTATAACGCACAGTTCCTCACGGCAAACAATAATAATAAGGAAACGATATTTGCCTATCAGCATGAGCCGAGCACCCGTGTTTCTTACAGATCCAATTACTATGGACCGAAAGGGAACTATGGCGCCTGGGGGGCGATGCAGCCGACGCAGAATCTTGTAGACGACTATGCCATGGCCAACGGGCTGGCGATCACGGACCCGGGGTCCGGCTATGATCCCGCCCATCCCTATGCGAACAGGGAGCCCCGATTTTATCAATCCATCATTTATGACGGGTCCGAGTTTGCAGGACAGACCTTCGACATGAAGGCGGGAGGTGAGTTTGCCATCAACCCCGGAGCGGAGAACAATACGGGTTATTTCAGACGGAAGGGCATCGATGAGAGCCTGATAGGGAATCTTGGAAAGGAAGGCGCCAATTTTATCTTCTTCCGGTATGCCGAAGTCCTGCTAAATTACGCCGAAGCGAAGATCGAAGCGGGACAAACAGACCAGGATGCCATCGATGCTATAGACAAGGTGCGGACCCGTGCCGGATTGCCCGGTCTGCAGGCCACCTATGGCGGAAGTCTCACTCAGTCGCAGCTACGGGATATCGTCCGTCGCGAGCGGAGGATAGAGCTGGCTTTCGAGACCAAGCGCTGGTGGGACCTGATCCGCTGGAGAAATGCGGAAACGTTGCTGAACGCTCCCATTTATGGTGTGGAGATCACTCAGCAAGGTGGCCAATGGGTATATAACACGAGGTCCCTGGTGCATACACAACAATTCTTCACCAAGAATTATCTGTTCCCTATCTACCAGGGTTGGATAGATGCCAATTCCGTGATGAAGGCGCAGAATGGGGGCGACGGATGGGTCAACGGACAGAACCCCGGGTATTGAGTGTCCCGGCTATTAGGTATCACGAATAAGGATAATCAGGATGAAGATGAAATTTTATTACCAGGTAATTTTTCTTATAGCTCTATCTGCCGGTGTGATGCGGAAAGGGAACTGTCAACGCAATTCCGGGATCTTTTATACGACGATCCTAACAAAGACAGGCCCATACAAACGGCTCAGCGGATTTGGGGATGCGAAGGCTTATTTCTTAAAGGATGTGAATGGGGACGGCAAGGATGATGCCGTGAAATATCAGCGTACGGGAGATTGGTATGTCGCGCTGTCCGATGGAACCAGGTTCGGTGGTCCGGCGAAATATCTCTCTTCCGGGCCTGGTGATTACAATGCCTTGATGGGAGACGTCAACGGGGATGGCAAGCAGGATGCGGTCTGTGTCGATGCAGCGACGGGCGGCTGGTATATTGCTCTGTCCGATGGCGTCTCCTTTAAGGATCCGGTGTCCTGGTCATCCGGGGCGAAGTCCTTGCCCGCCGGAGCAGGAGCGGGTTCGACGGAGCAGTTCCTTTCTGATGTCAACGGGGATGGTAAGGCGGATGCCGTTGTTTTTTCCCGGGACGGCGGTTCCTGGTATGTTGGTTTATCCAATGGTGTAAATAGTTTTGGCGCCTTTGCTCCCTGGCTGAAAGGGTTCGGAGAGGATGGCGGCGAGCATTTTTTGGCGGATGTGAATGGGGATGGTAAGGCGGATGCGGTGTCCTTCGACAAGGGCGCCGGGGTCTGGAAGGTGGCGTTATCCGAGGGCTCCCGGTTCGCGAAGGGCGCCGTCTGGCGGACAGGATTTGGAAAGAACGCCGACACGGGACTGGTTTATGATGTGGACAGGGATGGCAGCGCGGATATTATCTCCTACAACGATGGGAATTGGACGGTGTGTTATTCTTCCGGCGCCGCGTTCGATGCGCTGACGGATGACAAATGGGTGACGGGCAACCGGCCTGCGACCATCAATTCAAGAAGCAATAAACCTGTCCCCGAGGCGAGGCTTATCGGCAGTGTATCCGGTGTGGCGACCGGCGCCTGTGCTGTTTCGGCGGGAGACTGGCTGATACTGGAAAACAATGACAAAAAAGCTATGGCAGACGCCACCCTGGTGGATAACTGGGATGCATGGGGTAATGACTATACTCCTCAGCTGCCGGGTCATGAAGGTACCTATGATGCCGGAGATACGGCGATCAACGATGAACAGATCAGGATGATCCATGATGCCGGCTTCACCTATATCATGCTGGATATCACCAATGGAAAAAACGAATGGGTAGACGGACGGGGAAGGCGGCTCATCGAAAGGATCCGGCATTGGAATAATCATTTACAGGGACGGCAGCATAAGATGTATTTCTGTATTTCGATGGGTGGAAGCCGATCGCTCACCGGACAGGCCGCTGCCGACGTCTGCGAAGAGGAATCCAAACGTACCTGGGATGAATTTTATACGCCTTACCAGGATGCCTATTATCGTATGAATGGCAAGCCGCTGTTGATACATTTTGTCTGGGAGCCGGAGAACAGCAGGGATGTTCAGCAGCATTCCGGCGGCCTTGTCAATTATAATAAGTTTGCCATCCGCTGGATGTACAATAAGATATTGGATAGCCCTGCCTACGCCAATGGGTATGGATGGCCTGTGTTGAATAGGTCCGGTAACCCGGTAGGGAAGGAGGTAATGGATGTGATGCCTGGGTTCTGGAATGGCTCGACGGCGGTTGCCCGTGACCAGGGGGAATTCTATCGAAGCCTGTGGCTGCGCGTGCTGCAATACAAGCCTCAAAGCGTTTGGCTGAACAGTTTCAACGAGACCTGGGAGCACACCGCCGTCGAACCTTCGTATATGTCTCCATCGGCGCCTGCCGAATTCCCGGATATTCTCCGGTCGTGGACGGACTATCATGGTCAGCGGATGGATGATTTTTACTGGGTGATGACTAAACAGTACAACCGGCTGTATATGTACAACGAGCTCTTCCGGGGTTGTTATTTACAGGAAGATCAAAGCAACACGATCTATGTGGTGAAAGAGAAGTCTATCGAGCCTTATGGGGTAGAGAAGCCATCGATGGCTCCTGTGCTGCTGGTGCCGAAGGGGTTTGTCAAGACGTTCAGGGGGAAAGTGATCGATGAAGCTGGGGGCCGCACCGGCGGACAGCCCGGAGACCGGACCATAGCGCCCATAGCATACGATGACATTCGGGTGGGGGGCGAGCTGGAGACGCGGGCTTTAAAAAACTACGACAGGCTGGAAACCGATATATATACGCCTGCAAAAGTATTTCCTGCGTCAAACGAGGCTGTTTCTCCCGGTTGGCCGGGAGACTATGAAGGACGGATCATTCTGGGGCTTACGTTACAGGCGCAGGCAACGCACCGGGAACCGCGGTATTTGCCGGAGATGATCCGTATGATACCCACCCGGCTGAATGCAAAAGGTTATCTGGGACCTGTTCGCGACGATTCCATTTCCGAGCAGCAGCTGTCGGGTCATGGATGGTTTTTACGGGGCCTGTGTGAATACTATGAGTGGAAAAAAGACCCGGCTGTCAAAAAATATATTTTAGACATTATCCAGAACCTGGCGCTGCCGACCTTGGGGTATCATAAGAGCTATCCCATCGACCCTGGTGCACGCAAGCAAAATGTGGGCGCCGCCTCGGGGACTATCCAGAGCAGCGCCGGAAAATGGCTGTTATCCTCCGATGTCGGCTGTGATTTTATTTTTCTGGATGGGATCGTGCAGGCGTATGGTCTTTTTCCTTCGGCGCCGCTAAAGCAATTGATCGATGAGATCACCGGAAGGTTTTTCCAGATGGACCTCGTCGCCATACGCGCGCAGACCCATGCCACGCTCACAGGATTGCGGGCCGTGCTCCGTTATTATGGGATAACGCATCAGTCCTCCCTTCTCCGGGAAGTGGAAAGGCGTTATAAGCTGTACCGTGACCTGGCCATGACGGGAAATTATGAGAATTACAATTGGTTCGAACGTCCGGAATGGACAGAGCCTTGCGCTATCGTAGACTCTTATATGCTGGCCGTGCAGCTGTGGCAATTCACGGGTGATCCCGCTTACCTGGAAGATGCGCATCACATTTATTACAACGCGCTTGGTCACACGGAACGGGCCAATGGCGGGTTCGGTCTCGACAATTGTCCGCGGGGAGGAGCCCCCAGCTTAAGCGTGATAGCCGATGAAGCGTATTGGTGCTGCACGATGCGGGGAGGAGAGGGCATGGCTTCGGCCATCCGGTATAATTATTTCAAAGGCGATCAGGCGCTGGTCGTCCCCTTTTTCAATAACAGCGAGGCAAGTGTAAGCTTTCAGGGTCACACGGCAGTGATCAGCCAGACCAGTCAATACCCGTTTGAAGGGAAGACGGAGCTTGTCGTTAAAAGTAGCGATGTTGACCAGCCTGTATCTCTGCAGCTGTTTGCCCCCAACTGGGCGCAAAACCCTGTCGTCCGTGTGAATGGACAGCTCATCCGGGTGACGAAGGCCAACGGTTTTGTCAGCTTTACCATCCGCCTGACCAAAGGGCAACGGATAGCCTATACGTTCGACATACAGGCGTGCATACAGGACCCTGTGAACCCGGGACACGAGGATGCGGGGTATTTCTCCATTGCATACGGTGCTTTACTGTTAGGTAACGAAAACAGGAAAGAGATAAGTTTTGATTCAATGCCTGTGCTGACCCGGATAGCAGAAAGAAGGTGGAAGGCAGGGGAGAACGGTGTGGAGCTGACCCCTGTTTATCATCTTTTGGACCCCAAAGTCAGCAAAGAGTCGGGTTATAGTAAACAGGTACTTTTTCATGTTCGGAAGAAGAGCTGGCGGGCGAAATGGATAAGCACCATGACCAGTCAAAGTATTACCAATACCTGGCTGGCCTACCGGAAAACAGTCAACGTAGGAGCCAGGCCGGCGGAGGCGAAGGCGCGGATCGCGGCAGATAGCAAATATTGGCTTTGGATCAACGGAAAAGAAGTCGTTTTTGAAGGAGGGCTCAAACGGGGACCTGATCCGCAGGATACCTATTTTGACGAGATCGATATCGCTCCTTATCTGCGTCAGGGTGAAAATACCATTGCCGTATTGGTCTGGTATTTTGGTAAAGATGGATTTTCGCATAAGAGCAGTGGAAAAGCCGGACTTTTGTTCGACTGCCAGACGGAACAAATGCAGATACTCAGCGATAAGACCTGGAAATGCGAGGTGTTGGACGCCTATCGGACGGCGCCTCCACCATTTCCCAATTTCCGTTTACCTGAATCCAGTCTTCTGTTCGATGCGCGACGTGATCCTGGTTTCTGGCAGGGCAGCGATTTCAATGACAGGAACATGCCATCCGCGATGGAATTGGGCAATGCTGGTGGCTATCCCTGGAACAGCCTGGTCCAGCGGCCTACTCCCCAATGGAAGAACTCCGGTGTGCGATCTTATGTTCATCCCCTGACCTATCCGGTGATAAGTTCCGGCGATACCATTGTTTGTGAATTGCCTTACGATGCGCAGGTGACGCCTTATTTAAAAATAGATGCGGCGGAAGGACAGAAGATCACCATGGCTACGGACAACTATCTGTTCTATTGCCCCGAGATCACTGTCAGGGCGGAATATATTACGAAGAAAGGATTACAGGAATATGAAAGCCTCGGCTGGATGAATGGTCATAAAATGTATTATATCATACCCAAGGGCGTAAAGGTCCTTGGGCTGGGCTACAGAGAGACAGGATACGACACCGAGTTCGCGGGATCTTTTACGAGCTCCGACCCATTCCTGAATGCTTTATGGGAAAAGGCCCGGCGAACATTGTATGTCAACATGCGGGATGGGTATATGGATTGTCCGGACAGAGAGCGTGCCGCATGGACGGGCGATGCCGTGAATGAGTCGGGGCAATCGTTTTATGCGCTGTCTCCGTCCAGTCATGCCCTGGCCAAAAAATGGCTGCACGAGCTTATACATTGGCAACGGGATGATGGCGCTATTTTCTCTCCGGCGCCCGCCGGTAACTGGGTTAACGAGCTGCCTTGTCAGTCGGTGACCAGCATTGGCGAATACGGCTTATGGAACTATTATCTGAACACCGGCGACCGGCAAACGCTAACCGATCTTTATGATGGAGCCAAACGGTATCTGGATCTTTGGAAAGAAGATGGGAAAGGAACGGTGATATTCCGAAGAGGGGACTGGACCTGGGGCGACTGGGGCGACAACATCGATACCGTATTACTCTATAACCTGCTGTATTATTCGGGTGTGAAAGGTATGCATAAGATAGCACTGGAGATAGGCAGGACTGAAGATGCCCGGCGATTTGAAAAGTTCATGGCGACCTTTAAGGAATCCTTTAACAGGCAGTTCTGGAATGGTAAAGCCTATCGTTCTCCCGGGTATGCCGGTGATACGGATGATCGGGTGCAGGCCCTGGCTGTCGTGACGGGCGTTGCCGGAGAGGAAAAGTTCCCGGCCCTGCTGCGCTTGTTCCAGACGACGGAGCATGCCAGTCCCTACATGGAAAAATATGTGCTGGAAGCCATGTTCCGGATGAATGATGTGGATGAGGCGCTTGTCCGGCTCAAAAAACGTTTTGGTCCCATGGTCAATTATCCGGGATTTACTACTTTGTTCGAGGGATGGGGACCAGGTAAGGAAGGATTTGGAGGGGGCACGATCAATCATGCATGGAGCGGCGGTGCGCTCACTATTCTTTCCCGGTATCTATGC
Organism: Puia sp.; assembly: GCA_035545935.1. Lineage (GTDB taxonomy): Bacteria > Bacteroidota > Bacteroidia > Chitinophagales > Chitinophagaceae > Puia. The sequence continues at coordinate 106,300 of DASZXP010000031.1, forward strand.
GGGATAGCTCCTATAGAACCAGGCTACCGGACATTCGGCATCCTGCCTCAACCCGGCTCCATCGCACACGCATCCGCGGTCGTATCCTCTGTTGCGGGGAAAATTGCCATCTCTTTTGTCAATGAACCCGATAAATTCAAATTATCCGCCACCGTGCCGAAAGGAACAAATGCCATCGTCGGCATCCCTGACAAGGGCTATCGCAGGATCACGCTGGACGGAGAGACGATATGGAAGAACGGGCAATACATTGCTAATAAGAAAGCGGCTCCTGCCCAGGATGGATCTGCCGGGTTTATAAAATTCAACGTGGCGGACGGCGAATGGAATTTCTCCGCCACTAAATAACCGAGCGCGTTATTATCATGAAAAGATGCGTCTTTATTATCTTTCTGGCCCCCTGTCTTTTTGTATCTGCACAATATACCAGGAACGCATTCGTCAACCTGCTTGACTTGCGTAATTCCCTGCCTGCTGGCCATGTTGTACAGACATCGGCCATGGTCTTCTCCGATATGGGCGCCTGGCATGGATATGCGCTACCGGCCAGCTCCGCCGAATCAGGCGGGTTCAACGGACCTGTGCTGTTCAATGATCTTGGGCTGGTGCTTTCTCCCAGCCTGGCCCGTCTGTCGCTGAGGCTGGACCAGCGGGCTTTTGAATATAAAGACCCCCGGCAGGGCTACTACCCTGGCATGCTGCGACAGGACTATACGGATGATGGAGTACAAGTGTCCCAGTCGCTGATCTTTTCCGATGCACGGTCGGCCATCATCCGGATAAAGATCATAAACCATTCCACGACTGTCCGGCATGCGGATATTTCTTTTGCGGGAACCCTTAACCCTCATACGGGCTTCCTGAAGGCCGACGGAAAGAAGATTGCGGTACAGTTGACGAAAGGCATATTCACTTCCGAGATCATCACCGGCCTGGATGTGAAAACTACCGCGACGGATACTTCTTATACCTCTGCCGTCACCGCCCCTGTAACGCTTGCTTCCGGCGGAACGCTGACGATCTATATCAGGCAATCGAATTTTATAGACGCCGTCGATCTTTCCAACCACCGGCGCCGGGCCGATGCTAACATGGAGCAGGTTTTTGAAGACAATCGGCAAAGATGGGATGGATATATCGACAACGCATTCCGTCATAAGACCAGCTGGTTGAATGATCCTCTCTACAGGCGATTGGCGGTAAAATCCATTATAACTTTAATGACCAACTGGCGGGCCGCTGCCGGAGAGATCAGGCATGACGGGATATTCCCCACCTATAATTATTTTGACGGCTTCTGGGCATGGGATAGCTGGAAACATGCGGCCGCCTGTGCGTTGTTTGCGCCGGAGCTGGCAAAGGATAATATACGTTGTATGTTCGATTACCAGGATAAAGAAGGGATGATCGCCGACTGTGTGTTTATCGATACTACCCGGAACAATTACCGTAATACCAAGCCGCCGCTGGCTGCATGGGCCGTTTGGGAGATATACCGGCATACGGGGGACAGGGACTTCGTGCGGGAGATGTATCCGAAGCTGCTGGCCTATCATGCTTGGTGGTACACGCATCGGGATCATGATCATAATGGCCTCTGTGAATATGGTTCGAATAATGGAGAGGCAAAGGCTGCCGCCTGGGAGAGCGGCATGGACAATGCCGTACGATTCGACAGCGCCGTGCTATTGCCAAATGGGCCTGCTGCCTGGTCCTTCGACCAGGAGTCGGTGGACCTTAACAGCTTTCTTTATTTAGAAAAATATCTGCTGGCCAAAATGGCCGCGTTGCAAAAGGATCGTGTGAGAGAAAAGGAACTGCTATCGGCGGCCCACCGGCTGAAACTTCAGATCAATGAACTGATGTATGATCCTGTGTCCGGGTATTATTATGACATTCGCATAGGGGCAAAGACCTGTCGGCTATTAAAGGGACCTGAAGGCTGGGAGCCCCTGTGGACTGGTCTGGCGCCGCCCGCGGCAGCGGGCGGCGTGATGAGGACGGTAT